>CAZZBZ010000163.1:0-1561 GCA_964653025.1 uncultured Verrucomicrobiota bacterium | reverse complement strand
CGTCAGGCGATCATCCTCGCGGAACGCGTCGGCCACCTCGCGTGGAAACAGGTCGTGGTCCGTGCGCCCGATGATTTCCTCAAGCGGGCGGCCAATCAGCTCTTCGGCTGACGGGTTGCAGCCAAGATAAGCCCCCTGGGTGTCCTTAAAAAACACTATGTCGGAGGCCGAATTCAACAAGCCCGTCAGCAGCGCATTCTTCTCTCGAAACTGGGCTTCCACCCGCGTGCGCTCCTCGACCTCCTTGCGCAGATTCAGGGTCCGCAGCGCCACCAACGCCTCGGCGCGGACGCGCCCCATCACCAGGAGTTCCAGCGAAAAGGCGACCAGCCCCGTCAGGAGCAGGCCCACCGGCAGCACGAACCAGTGGTTCCGCGAACGATAGGCCAGGGTAAAGGCGGGCGTCGGCGCGGAATGGAGCCGCCAGTCACGCCCCGCCATCTCGATCGGCAGGCTTTTCCACCCGAGCGCCACACCGTCCTCCTTCCCGTTGGGAACGAACTCCGAGCCGTAGTGGGAAAGGTAATGCAAGGGGTGGGCGGTGGCCGAGGCATCCTCCACCACCATGGGAAGGTTCACCGTGGAGCGGTGCGCAACCGCGCTTCGCAGGAGATCGTCCGAGCGAAAAACCCCGAGAACGAATCCCCGAAGGCGCGCGCGCCGCTCCTCCACCGTCCGCGGCGACACCCCTTGTGAGTACACCGGCTCGAAGACCAGGAAACCCCGCTGATTCCCCGTCTCCTGGATCAGGCGGATCGGCTCCGTGCCCGTGTGTTCCCCCGTGTCGCGCGCCTTCTCCAGCGCGGCGCGGCGCATTGGCTCCGATCCCAGGTCGAACCCGAACGCCCTCTCATTCCCCGCAAGCGGCTCCATAAACCAGACGGGAAAGTATGCGTCCCGCTCCCCGGCCACCACCACCTTCCCCGCAGGACCTTTCTCCGTAAACCGAAAGCCCTCGAAACCCGCCTGTCGTCCACGGGCTTCCCATTCCGCACGCTCGGATCGCGGCACGCAGGGAATCCACTCGAAAGCCTGGACCGCGTAGGCCCCGGAAATCAGAAGGCGGCCAAAACGGGAAAACTCACGGCGATCCACGGAAGACTCGCTCTCCATGAATCTGCGCAGACGGCCCAGATCCTCGAGGGATTGCTCCGAAGCGTGTTTTACGAGTTCCACGCGAGCGATTAACTCTTGGCGAAAAATCTCGGCGAAGCGCGCGTCGTTCCCCCGTTGGAACCAAAAGAAAACCACGAGGGTCAGGATTCCCCCGAGAATCGCCACGACTGCGGTGCCCGCCCACCTGGGCCTGAACGAACTGAAATCCGTCCCCCCTTCCGTGGGATCCCCAAGGGCCGCGACCCCATCCCTCTTCGTCCGTCTCCATGACAGGCCCAGCCATCCATGAAGAGTTCTTATCACCCCGACACTATAGAGGTGAAAAAAACCGAATCTCAAGCGTGGAGAGTCAGGTTCATCCATGCAGGTCCCTCATTTTTTCCCCGCCCCCATCCATGGCGCAGGCGGATGGAAACCCCCACCCCTTTCCCCCCCATCAACCGCC
>CAZZBZ010000162.1:0-1587 GCA_964653025.1 uncultured Verrucomicrobiota bacterium | reverse complement strand
AGGGGGAGTACGGGCCGCTCGTGCCCCTGCGCGACTCCCGCGACCTTTCCGCCGACGAGGACCGCCCCGAGTCCCGTCCCCTCATCCTCGGTGGGCCCGTCCTTTTCATGGCCCCGGGCAAGGAGAAGACCGAACTCGAGCTCACCCTCAACCAGCCAAGGACGCCGAAGTATTCCCTCTCCTTCCACGGGGCGCTCGCCACCGGACGGGACAAGGTCGAGCCCCTCGTCAAGGATCAGGACCTCTCGTACGACGCCGGCTCGCTCGTCTCCGTGATTCGCACCCCCGGTGCGGAAGCGGGACTCTACGAGGTGCGCGCCCCCCAAGGCTACTGGTCCGCGGAGGTCCCCCACGTCCTCGCCGTCGAGGCGAAGGCGAAGGACGCCGTCTCCGGCGCCGGGCACGGAACCTTCTATTTCTTTGTGCCGAAAGGCACCACGGCCTTCGGAATCGGCGCCTACTGCAACGGCGGCTACATCGCCGAGGTCGCTGTCCGCGCCCCCGACGGTACGCTCGTCACGCGCATGGACGTCCCCAACGACGCGCCGGAGGGAATCCTGGTGCGCGTCCGGCCCGGCCAGGACGACCGCGCCTGGAGCGTGAGCTTCGCCGGAGTAATCTCGCGGCTCCGCCTCTGCGGAGTCCCGCCCTACCTCGCCACCCACCCGCGTCATCTCCTCGTCCCGAAGGAGTGTGTCGCCCCCAAGAAATGAAAAACGACGACAAAGGTTCACGGTTCAGCGGTTCAGCGGTTCAACGGTTGGGAAGTTTTTGGGGCCGTCCATCCCTTCCGCGATCTCGACCCGATTCGCATGGGCATCAAGCCAAGGCATCGGATTCGGATTTGCCCACGGAGGTCACGGAGGGCAGTCCGAGATGTCGAGCGGAGAGGGAGGAACTCCGACATTCGTCGCGAGCGAGCGGGAAGCGGAATTCTCCCGCGGGGGCGCAGGGGGGAGGACCGTGGAGCAAAGATTTCTCGCGCAAAGGTCGCAAAGATCGCAAAGGGGAGTGGGATGAACAGGCCGAATACGCGCGCCAACCAGAGTTGTCGCTCGCCGTATTCGGCCTGCCTTCGCCGAGAGGCGGATCTGGAACTCCAAGCAAGGAAGCTGAATACGGAGAGGCACGATGCGGATCGGGCCGCGTATTCAGCCCTCGGTTCCCCCTTTGCGTACTTTGCGACCTTTGCGCGAAACCTCTGTTTGCCATGGAGAATCTGAACGTTAGCTTGACGCCTATGCGACTCTGGTCGGGGCGCGTATTCGGCCCTCTTCTCTCTCCTCTGCGTCTTCTTTTCTCTCCGTGTTCTCCGTGTTCTCCGTGGGTAATTCTGGTTCGGTTCCTTCGCCTGACACGCATGCGAAGGGTCTCGGGGCTGGCGGTTCCCCTTCTATCCGTCCTTCTCTCCCTCGGGCCCACCCCGGCGCGTGCGGCCGAGCCGTTCGTGATCGCCAAGGGCGGCCAGGCTGTGGCCTCCCTCGTGCTCCTTCCCGGTTCCGGAAAGATGGCTGAGCAGGCCGCCGGCGACCTCGCCGCCACGCTGAAGACCATGACCGGGGCCGCCTTCGAGATCGGGAGCGACCC
>CAZZBZ010000161.1:0-1654 GCA_964653025.1 uncultured Verrucomicrobiota bacterium | reverse complement strand
CGGGAGAGATGGCTGAAGACGGGGATCTCCAGCCCACGCGCGGTCGCGCGGAGCTCGAACCGCGGTTCCCGGTGTCGCCCCACCATCACGACGGCTCCGAGGGCCAGGCCCAGGACGGCGAACCCCCAGCCGAAGGCGCCCCCCGGGGGCGGCACCTGCGTCACCAGCGTCAGGCCGAGGGCCAACAGCAGCGGCGGCAGGGCCAGGAGGAGCCCCCGCACGGGCAGGGAGGTGCGGCATTCCACGACCTTCGCCGCCGTGATCCCGCGCACGGGCAGGGCGTTACCGAAGAACTCGATCCGTTCCGAGGTAACCCTCACCTCGTCGTCATAACAAAACAGAATATTGGGCGGGCACATGGCGTTGGGTCCCTCCCCCGCCCGCGCCATCGCGGACGGGGAAAGGTGCACAGGTCAGGCCTTACCTTGGGGGGTTCCCCCCGGCGTGGACCCCGCGGAAGGCCGCCTCCGCGGTGGTTTGCCGGCGTTGGGATCCGATTCCGTCGTGTAGAAGTCGCTCGATTTGGACATGCGCGTGGCGGAGAAGCGGTACATCTTTCGGGAGCGGGCGCTCCAGTCCTCCATGAACTCCATGAAGCGGCGGATCTGCTCCTCCGCCGGCTTCACGGCCTCGGGGGCGTGGTAGCGGCCCAGACGCTCGCGGAGCTTCTCCAGCTTGGCCTTTACCGCATCGAGGTTGCCCTGGTCGCGGTCGGGGATCATCTCCTCCAGTGCCCGCGCCGCGAGTTGCTCGGCCACAAGCCGGACCACCGTCTCGTTGATCTGGACGTCCTCGGGGCGCTGCGCAGCCAGGATTCGCACGGTCCGCGTCTCGGTCCGCGAAACGACCGCGTCGCCGTCCATCTCGTCGTACTGGATCTCCACGTCGAGAAGGGGTTCCCCCTCCAGGGTGAGCCCTTCGCCCTCCGGCAGAGGCAGCACCTCCAAGGCCAGGACGAGGCCGCGGACCTCATCGCTGACGAGGTCTCCCACCGCGATCTCAGCGCCGCCCTCAGGGAGCGGGATCACGGGGTATCCCCCGAGGAGGGCGACCCCGCTGCAGTAGTGGAGCTTTTTCACCCGAACGCGAAGGTTCTGGGTGCTGAGCTTGAGCAGAGACTCGAGTTCCTGGCCGAAGATGCCCGGGAACTTCTCCGGGGAATCGGCATCGTGGAGCGCCCCGCTGCTGGCTTTGGCCAGGTCGGCGAGAAGGTCCTCGTTGTAACCGTCGCCGAACCCGAGGCAGCTCGTGCGGATGGCGTCCTTCTCGAGCCCATCCCCGACAATGCCGCGGACGCGCGGGGGCTCGACGATCCCGGCGTTGAGGTGGCCGTCGCTCAGGAGGAGGAGCTTGCGCGGCATGCCTGCCGGGGCCTTGCGCAGCTCGTCGCGGCCCAGCATCCATCCGGCAGTGAGGTTCGTGGAGCCTTCCGATTGAATCGCCTGAATCCTCGCAACAAGGGCGGCCTTGGAGGCGGCCTTCTGGAAGGGAACCACCGTGCGCGCGCTTTCGGAGAAGACCACCACGGCGCACTGGTCGTCGGGGCGCAGATGGGTGACCGCCATCTCGGCAGCCTTCTTGGCAAACTCGAGGGGGGGACCTTGCATCGAGCCGCTGTTGTCGATGACCAGGCCGAAAGCGAACGGGGAGGCCC
>CAZZBZ010000160.1:0-1816 GCA_964653025.1 uncultured Verrucomicrobiota bacterium | reverse complement strand
TCCTCGTCGCGTGAAACTCGGTAGACGCGACGTCCTCGTCGCGTGACAAGATCCGAACAACGCGGCGGGGACGCCGCGTCTACCTTCGATGTCTGTGTTTTCATGTGTGCTTCTGCCCTATTCCTTCATCAGCTATCAGATAATTCCTGCCGACTCCTCTCGATTCCTATCGGTTCCTGTCGAGTGGCGGACGACATCTCTGTCACCCTTCCAGCCTCACGTCTTCACGTTTCCCGCCTCACGTCTTCACGCCTCACGTCTCACGTCTCACGTTTTCTACACGTGCTCCCCTCCATCCACTCGAACCCGATCCGGTGCACCTTCGGCGCCGGCGCCTCGTCGGGATGCTCGCAGCGTTGCCGCAGGAGTTCCAACGCCTTGCGGCCCATGCCGGTGAAATCGAACCGGCTCTGCGCGATCGGCACCCCCGCGCGCAACACCACGCCCGCACCCGACACAGCGCAGACGGAGACTTCGCGCGGAACCTCCACGCCCAGTTCGGTCAGCGCCAGAATCATGAGGTCCGCCAGGGACTCGTCGGAGGCGATCACCGCCGTCGGGCGGTCCGGCTCCGCGCGCCACCGGGCCGCCAGTTCGCGCACGAGTGACGGGACGGCTGAATCGGACACGATATCGAAGTCCAGCGTCCGCCACAGGCAGCCCGGGACTTCAGCCAACGCGCCAAGGGCGGCCTCCCTCCGTTCGATGGCGTCGGACGATCGCATGGGAATCCGCCGGTTTGTATCCTCACCCGCTTTTGCCGGCTTCTCTGCCTTCGACTCAAGATGGATGATACGGTCCGCCTTCCACTCAAGATACAGGATCCGGCGGTGGCCCAGATCCACAAGATGTCGCACCGCCGTCCGTGCGCCGTCCGCGTTGTCGCAGGCGATGCAGTTCAGGGGCAGATCGGGGGAACAGTAGTCCACCACCACGCCGGGAAGGCCCCAGGATGTGAACTGGCGCAGGTAGTCGTCATTCTCCACACCCAGGAACAGCACGCCATCCACCCCGTGTTCCGCGACCCGGGAAGCCGGGGCCAGACCCTCCTGCAGGACGGAGAAGATATGAAGATCGTGATGGGTGCGGGCGCCGGTGAGCCCCTGCATGATCTGGCCGGTGTAACCGTTCGAAAAGAGCAACCCACTGGACGCCGGGTAGATGATGCCGATCTTCTTCAGCGGCCGGGCCACGGGCGACAATTCCCGGTTCACAAAACTGCCCCGTGTTCCATCCCGCGCGATAATCCCCTGCGACGCCAGGAGATCCATGCCGCGCTTGACTGTCATGAAAGCCACGCCGACTTCATCCATGAGGTCTCGGTAGGTCGGCAGCGGCGCGCCGCGGGGCAACCGTTCACGGGCAATGCGCGCCCGAACATGTTCCGCGACCCGCTCGACAACCGTGGTGCTGCCTTGTTCCAATGTGCCCATGAAGGTTTTCCTCTTGATCTACTTGATCTAATCAAATCCGATAGCCATCCGTCAAGCCCGTATTTTACGGTATTTCATTGTTTTCGGCTGTTGATTGGCAGGAGGCAGAATTCAGCAGGCCGCTCAGGGGTGGAAGGTCGGGAGGTTCAACGGTTGGGAAAGTCATCCTGGAGGGCGGGCGTTCCCGACCGTCGCGACGCTGGGAACTCTTAAGGTCTTTCCCACCCACGGCAAGAAGAACCCACCCCTAACCCCTCCAAGGAGGGGAACTAGTTGGTTTTCAATCTCTCATGATTGATCCCCTCCTCTTATGATTGATCCCCTCCTCGGAGGGGCCAGGGGTGGGTTGTGAGTACATGGCTCTCATCTTGATCCCCTCCTCG
>CAZZBZ010000159.1:0-1827 GCA_964653025.1 uncultured Verrucomicrobiota bacterium | reverse complement strand
TCCTCGAGGCGCAGTACGACGTTTTGCGCCGTCACGGGCACTCCCCAAGCGAGGCGTTCAATGAGACAGTCGAGGAACTGACCCAGAGCCTCATCCGTCTCGTGGACGAGAACGGCATGGACTGGATGTTCCGAAACTGCTCGGTGACCGCCCAGCACGGGGCACTCAAGTGGAGGCCGTTGTTCAAGAAGCTCAATGTCCCGCTCTTCGAGAAGCTCTACCGATCGGTGAAGGCCGGCACGGAGACCCGCGAGGTCATCCGCGACTGCGGCAAGCCCAACTATCGGAAGTTCCTCGATAAAAAACTGGGCGAGATTGGCAACTCCGAGATGTGGCGCGCCGGCATCGCGGTGCGAGCCCTGCGTTCGCACGAGGCGGCTCGCGTGATCACCAAGGGGACCAAGGGCATCGGCGGACGCCAGGCCAACTAGGAACTGCCGGTTTCTAACTGCCGATGGACGGAGGCCGTTGGGGATTTTGCCTTCCGAGGTTTGTCTCGATAACCCGGGCCGTCACGAAACGACTCTGATTAAGCGCTGGCCAGGGCTCGCGCCAGGCGGAGTGCCTCCTCGCGATCCTTCACGCGGCCATCGAGCTGGGCCTCCTCCAACTCGGCGAAGATCCGCCCGAACAGCGGCCCCGGCTTCAGGCCGAGGACGATGAGGTCCTGCCCGTTGATGAGCCTCACCGGGCGGATTTCTTCCTTCGCCAGCCGCTTCTGCCAGCTACGCAGGATCCGCACATTCCCTAGCTTCCCGTGGCAGGCGAGGCAGTCGGCCCGGTGCATCGCGAGTTCCTCTTCAAATGTCGGGCGTGCCAGTAGCCGCTTGATGGTCGAAAGCCGCATCTCCGGAACATCCTTGAAGGTCATGTGGTTGGCCACGATCGCCACGATCGCCTCGCGGTCGGCATTCGAGAACCGCAACCGCCGCAGGATCCGGTCGGTTATCCCCTCCCCCACCCGCGCGTGCTCGGGAAAACGGATTCGTCGCACCCCCTTCTTGGTCGATCTCTCGAAGGTCGGCGGCTTGCCCACGTCGTGGAGCAGGGTCGCCCACGCGAGCCGCACCGAGGGTTTTCGGGGCAGACCGTCGAGCGCCGCCACCGTGTGGACGAAAACATCTCCCTCCGGATGAAACGCCCGCGGCTGCCCCACCCCGCGCATCCGCTCCACCTCGGGAAGTACGCGCGCGAGCAGGCCGCTCCGCGCAAGGAGCTTCAGCCCGAGTCCCGGACGCGGCGAGACGAGGAGCTTCGTCAACTCGTCGCGCACCCGCTCCGCGCTCACCCTTCGAATCTTCGGGGCCATCGCCACCACCGCCTGCCACGTCGCCGCCTCGATCCGAAAACCGAGCGCCGCCGCGAACCGCACCGCGCGCAGCATCCGCAGATGATCTTCGCGGAAGCGGGCGCGGGGGTCCCCGATCGCGCGCAAAACCTTTCGTCGCAGGTCGGTTCGTCCCCCGACAAAGTCCACCACGCGCTTCCGTGCGGGATCGTAGAAGAGCCCGTTCACCGAAAAGTCCCGCCGCTTCGCGTCCTCCTCCGCCCCACAGAAGCGCACCGAGGAAGGGCGCCGCCCGTCGCGGTAGGGCCCGTCCACGCGAAAGGTCGCCACCTCGATCTCCACACCCCCCTCGCGCACGCGCACGACGCCAAAGGCCTTGCCGACGCCCACCGTGCGTGCGAAAAGTCTCTCGACCTCTGCAGGACGGGCCGAGGTCGCCACATCGAAATCTTTCGGGGGACGCCTCAGCAGGGCGTCACGGACGCACCCCCCGGCAAAATAGGCCTCGTGCCCGGCATCCCGCAGCCGAAGGACGATCC
>CAZZBZ010000158.1:0-1858 GCA_964653025.1 uncultured Verrucomicrobiota bacterium | reverse complement strand
ATCGCGATCCTCGCCGCGCTCCTGATGCCGAGCCTGAAGGGCGCACGGGACCGGGCGAAGGCGATGCACTGCATGAACAATCTCAGGCAGATCGGCATCGCTGCCGCCACCTACGCCTCGGACAACAACGGCTACCCGCTTCCTCCCTACTCCCGAGACCTGGTCAATATCAACGAGAACAAAACCCCTTTCGACCATCTAGTGGACTTCAAGTACGTCTCGGGGTCCCAGGTCTTTTTGTGTCCGTCGCTCCAGCAAATGTACAAAGGGAAAATCAAACCCGAGAACATGAACAATGCAAGTTCCCGAGGACAGGAGGCCAACTACTCGATCAGTGCCCTGGTCGGCGTGTACAAAGGTGACGACATTGGCAGTGAGTGGCAGAGCTATCAGGGGGGCGTGTACAGCGGGCCCCGGCGCATGGACGAGATCCGGAACCCGAGCAACTGCATCCTGGCGGGCGACGCCGTGGTTTTCATCGACGCGGAACCGCCCAAAGTGGCCTGTGGGGTGCAGGCCGGCATTGCGACGGCGTACAGTTGGAGGTACACGGGGATCTACGGCCA
This sequence comes from uncultured Verrucomicrobiota bacterium, assembly GCA_964653025.1. Lineage (GTDB taxonomy): Bacteria > Verrucomicrobiota > Verrucomicrobiia > JABWAM01 > JABWAM01 > JABWAM01. The sequence continues at coordinate 1,292 of CAZZBZ010000158.1, read as the reverse complement.
GCACGTGGTCTACCCGGCCAACTCGTGGTCGGGAAAGACCACGCATAACGGTCCCAACCTGCTGTTCTTTGACGGCCACGTAAGTCGTCATTCCTACGGGAGCAGCGTGACCAGCACCGGGGTGCCGGACCTCCCGAGAAGCATGGTCAGCTTCGACGGGACCGATGTTTCCCCGTACTGAGTCGGCCTTTTGTGGAAACTGCATCCGTCTCCGACTCGTTTTCGGTTCCTCACGACTTTCAGTGGGTCGCATGGGCAAAGCACTCAGATTCGGATTTTCCCACGGAGGTCACGGAGGGCAGTCCGAGATGCGGAGTGGAGAGGGAGACAGGGAGGACCGGGGAGCAAAGAGTTCTCGCGCAAAGGTCGCAAAGATCGCAAAGGAGAGCAGGATGAAAAGGCCGAATACGTGCACCAACCAGAGTTGTCGCTCGCCGTATTCGGCCTGCCTTCGCCGGGAGACGGATCTGGAACTCCAAGCAAGGGAGCCGAATACGGTGAGGCCCGATACCCAGCGGGCCGCGTATTCGGCCCTCGGTTACCCCTTTGCGATCTTTGCGACCTTTGCGCGAGAATTCCGCTCCTCTCCTTTTCTCCATCCTCCGTGCCCCGTGGGGAATTCCGGTTCGGCCCCTTCGGATTTCAAGATCTGGATTCAGGCACCGGATTGGTCGTGAGAGGCGGCAATCTCCTCGATCGCTTCAGTTCCACTGGAAATCACGAGGAACCTCGCTTTCCTTGGAGACGGGACGCCCTCGTCCCGCCTGTGCGGCATGCCTGCCCTCGCGCGACTTGCCCCCACCGCAATCCCCGACAACACCAGAGCAACCCGGGCCATTTACCCCAACGGGAGCGTTCGCCTATTCTGCCTGTCGAATGAAACTTGGATTCCTGACTGCCGACCACAAAGACCTTGAGAAGGCGAAGCGCCTGGGGTTTCCCGCAATCGAACTGAACTGCCGCGCCCTCGGTGAGGCCGGGAAAGGGGACCTCGACAAAAGTAAGATCGCGGAGGCGAAGAAGCTCGCCGGGCAGACCGGCGTGGCGATCACCGCGCTCGCATACTACGACGTGGCCTTCAGCCCGCCGGCGCCCGACCAGTTCCAGAAGGCCCACGCGCGCGTGTTTGACGCGGCGGAGGCACTCGGGGTGAACGTGATCGCGGCCATGAGCGGCTTTGACTCGTCGCTCGACCTCGACGGGAACCTGAAGCTTTGGGCCGACCGGTTTGGCCCCGTCGCGGAACTCGCGGAGCGGCGGGGGATGCGCCTGGCGTTCGAGAACTGGATGGG
>CAZZBZ010000157.1:0-1903 GCA_964653025.1 uncultured Verrucomicrobiota bacterium | reverse complement strand
ATGCGGGATCGGAGTTCCTCGACCCTTGAAACCCGAAACCCCTCGCAGCTTGTGGCTTGTAGCGAGTAGCTTGTAGGCAACAAATCGGGTTCAACGGTTCATGGTTCAGCGGTTCACGGTTCGGTCCTCCCTCTGCGCTCTGCGTGAAAACTCCGTTTTTCGCGACCGCCACCCGACATCGGATTCAGAACTCCAACAAGGGAGCCGAATACGGTGAGACCCGATGCCTCATCGGGCCGCGTATTCGGCCCTCGGTTCTGCCCTCGGTTTGCCCTCCGTGGGTAATCTCAACTCTCAAGCCCTTAGCCAATGAGATACGGTCGGGGCCGCTTCCTACTCGCCGCTCGCCGCTTTCCCCCATCCTCCCGCTTCCTGCTCGCCTCCTCCCCTCACCACCGGTCCCACGGGACGGCCAGGATGTGGCGCCCCAACTCCATGGGCGCCCGGCAACGGCAGATGAGAAGCCCCCGTCGGGCACGGGTTGGATGCAACTCGAGAAAAGTCCTCAGGTGGCGCGCATCCCGCTCGCTAGGATTTGCCGTCCACTTGACCTCGATGGGCAGATCCTCCCCCGGACTTTCCCACACGAAATCCACCTCCGCGCCATCAGCGGTTCTCCATGAAGAGACCGAATGTCCGGGGCCGGCGTAATCGGCGCGGCGAAGCAACTCCAGCCCGACCCAATGCTCCAGCATGGCCCCTCCCTCGGTGCCAAGGATTCCGGGTTCCAGCGGCAGACGCGCCGCGGCATTCCGAACGCCCAGGTCGAAAAAATAGAAGCGCGGAGTCGTGAGAAGTCGTCGCCGGGCCGACCGGCGATAGGGCGGCAGGAGCGTCCCCACAAAAGTGTCCACCAGCACCCCGAGAAAGTTCTTGAGGGTGGAGATGGCCACGCCACTCTCCTGCGAAAGCTTCGCCAAATTCACCGTCCGCCCCGACTCAATCGCGGCCAGGCGGAGGAAATTGGTGAACGGCCCCATCTCGCGCACAAGTCCCTCGTGGCGAATCTCCTCCTCAAGATAGGTCTCCACATACGCGGCCAGCGTCTTGCGGCGGGAATCACGCGATTCCAGGCGAATGCCGGGAAGGCTGCCGAAGAGCAGCTCGTCCTCGATCGTCCACGGGGGAAAGGAATGGATCGACGCCGTCCCGGCACGGATGGGACGGCCCCGGACCGGAGGGCTCCACGATTCCACCACGCCTCGAACTTCCCCACGAACCAGGGGATGGATTCGAAAAAGATGGCTCCGCCCGGGTAACAGATTGGCGGAACGGGCTCGAAGCTTCCGCGCCGAGCTTCCTGTAAGATAAAACTGAAAGCGGTAGGGCGCCTCGTCATGGAGCGCCTGCACCTCGTCGAGAAGCGCCGGCACCTTCTGGATCTCATCCACAACCACGCATCGAATGGAGCGCGGCAGGGCGCGGACCTCCCGCGTGAAGACGGAGGGGTTGGCCTCCCATGCCAGGCGCAGGGCGCTGTCCTGCAGGTTGAAGTGGACCCAGCCTTCGCCACGGGCTGCGTGCCGCAGGAGCGAAGTCTTGCCCGTCTGGCGGGCGCCGAAGAGGAGACGCACCTTGTTGCGCGAAGCCACCGAAAACAAGGCCCTCTCCAGCTCGCGTGAATAATACATGAACATGCAAATAATCGGCGTAAATAACCATGTCAACAACAAAGCGGACCGCCATGCTCCGCATGCAGTGGGTGGCTGATCGCGGGCGGCTTGGAGCCACCGTCCCCCCATCCTCCCGCCCCCCGCTCGCCGCTTGCCGCTCCCCGCTCGCCGCCCGGCTCCCCGTGGTCTCGTTTCACGTCCCATGTTCTCCCGTGCCCCGCGCTCACGCTCCCGCATGCGGGATCGGAGTTCCCCGTCCCTTGAAACCCGAAACCCCTCGCAGCTTGTGG
>CAZZBZ010000156.1:0-1964 GCA_964653025.1 uncultured Verrucomicrobiota bacterium | reverse complement strand
GATGAGGGTCTGGGTCTTGGCCTTCTTGGCGGCCTCGCGGGCGCCGCCGAGGGCGGGAAGAAGAAGGCCGGCGAGAATGCCGATGATGGCGATGACGACGAGCAGTTCAATCAGCGTAAAACCACGGATTGAACTGCGTTTCTGGTTTCGTGTTCCGGGTTCCGGGTTGGTAGAAACTTGAAACTTGGAACGTGAAACGTCCGACTGGTTTTGGGTTATGGGTTTCATGGGAATCGAGGGGTTGGGGGTATTGGAACTTGGAACGTGAAACATGGGACGCCCCTGCGGGGCTTATCTCTGCCAGTTTCCGAGGTCATCGTTGGTGGAACTGAGGTTGGGATAGGAGCTCTTGCCGTCGACGCCGGCGGACCAGAGATCGTAGGTCTGGGGGTTGCCGGAGGGGTTGATGGGGTTGAAGCCGTACGGGTTACCGTTCGGGTCGAGGATCACGGTGTAGACAAATGCATTGCCGGAGTTGGTGATCGCCTTGAGCTGTTTGGCGGTGAAGCTCATGTAGGCCCTCGGGGTATTCGTGCCCGAGATGGCACGCCAGACGTAGTGAATGTTGAGCCATCCGTTGGTGTTGCTCGGCGTGTTGTAGCCCGTCGGGACGGAGACGGCGGAGGGAAAAACATTGGTAACCCCCCCCATTGTGCCAGCGTTCTGATTATCAAAAACAGCCTGATCCAGCGGCGGGTAGGCGCCGTAGTCGGCCTTGTAGGCTTCGAGGGCGGTTTCCATGGCCTTGATCTCGGCCTTGGTGCGGGACTCGATGGCGCTGCGGTTGGCGTAGGAGGAGATGCCGACGACGAGGCCCGCGAGGATGATGATGATCGACATGACGGTCATCAGTTCAATCAAGGTAAAGCCCTTGATTGAAGTACGCCGCGCTGGGAGGCCCTGCGCGGCGGGGGGCAAGTCAAGGAACCGAACCGGAATTACCCACGGAGAAGCGGGAAGCGGAATTCTCCCGCTGGGGCGCAGGCTTGCCCCGCGTGGCGCGGGGGGCACAGAGGAAGAGCGGAATTCTCGCGCAAAGGTCGCAAAGATCGCAAAGGGGGAACCGAGGACCGAATACGCGGCCCGTTGGGCATCGGGCCTCACCGTATTCGGGTCCCTTGCTTGAAGTTCCAGATCCGCCTCCCGGCGAAGAAAGGCCGAATACGGCGAGCGGCAACTCTGGTTGGCGCGCGTATTCGGCCTGTTCATCCTGCTCCCCTTTGCGCTCTTTGCGACCTTTGCGCGAGAACTCTTTGCTTCCCGTCCCTCCGTCCTCCGTCCTTCCTCCCTCTCCGCTCGGAACCTCGGACTGCCCTCCGTGACCTCCGTGGGCAAATCCGAATCCAATGTCTCAGCTTGACGCCCATGCGAAGGCGCTCGGGAGGATACCGCGTACCTCTCCACAAGACTGGCGGACGGATGCTGCGTGGCAGGCGCGTTGATCCCACTCAAAGTGGGATGGCGAACCAGAAGCCACGGATGAAACACGGATGTCCACGGACAGGCGCGTGCGCCGATTCCGCTACACGGAATCGGCGCGTCTTCCGCGGGAAGATATCGGAGTTCTGCCCATGGAGCATGCCAGGCCCGTGTAGCGGACCTGGTATTCTGCTTCTGCCATCCGTGTTTCATCCGTGGCTTTCCTGTATAAGTAGAGGGCCGAGCAAAAGATGGATGGTGGATGGATTTCATGGAAGGGATTCGAGGAAGCGGATGTCGTCTTCGTCCTGTTTGCGGCCGGTGCCGCGCTTGGAGGCGATGAGGTCCTCGCGACAGAGGACGCGGAGGGTGCCGTCGAGCGGGCGGGAGCGCTTCCAGGCCGCCTCGAAGTCGGGGAGGTTGTTCGCCTCGTAGAAGAGGTCCACCACGGACTCGTCACTGGAGACGTCATCGAAAGCCGTCGGAGTCTCGCGCAGGGGCGCAGAGGCGCAGGGGATACCACTGGAGAGGCGGATGACGCCATC
>CAZZBZ010000155.1:0-1975 GCA_964653025.1 uncultured Verrucomicrobiota bacterium | reverse complement strand
TCGGCGCCACGCCGCCCATGATGAACTTGGGCGTCTCCGTGGCATACTCCGTGTCCCGCCACCAGCCCAGGCCGCCCTCGATGTCGGAATAGAGTTTGATCGGAGGCGGAGGGTCTTTCCGGGCGAACATCCAGGTGCCGAACAGGCCGGTTTGAAAACGTTGCCCCGGATATTGGTCCAACAACGGCCAGGCGGCCACATACATGGAGAACCCGGCGTTGTAGGTTTCGGGAACTCGCTCATTGGGGACGAGGAGGTAGCCGGCCATTTCGCCTTTTTGAACCTGGTCGGAGGCACCCGCCGCGGGTGAGGCGGGCGCGACCAACAGGATGCCCAGACTGAATGCGAACAGGGTGGCGAATGTCTTTTTCTGCATGGCAGGATTCCAGTTGACGATGGTTGTTTGTCTGTCGGTAGATCTCTTGTCGCGGAGCTTCAACCTGTGTTTTGGCACAAGGTCATGATTCACCAGCTCGGCCTTGGCCGGCCTTGGCTGCGTTCTTATTCTGCCCGGCGGCCCGGGCCTCTTCGAGCAGGGGTTTCAGGTCCGCGAGGGTCGCTTCGGCCTCCTGCACTCGCCGGGCCAGATCATCCCGCTCCAGTTCCTTGCGAATTTGATTATCCACCTGCCTTCTTGCGGCGTCCTCGGGCATGTCCTTGGGCGTCGCAATCTTCACGGGAGTCTCCTCGAGGATCCAGTCGTCGCTGCGCTGCGCGGCCAGCGGGACCCCGCGATTGTTGACCAGGTTCCCCAGCGGGTTTCTCGCCCAAGCATACCGAAAGTGAAGGGGTTGGGGAACGAATCGGTTGCGGAGGACGAGGATGCTGCGGTCAACTTGCGGCCCGTTGCGGTTGTCTTTGGAGTTGCCGGCAAGGTATTCCACATCCGCCGGGTAGAACCGGCGGTCCTGCCCGGCGATGGCGAAGCCGAGCAGCCGACCATCGCTGTCGTCGCGGGTCTTGATTTCCGTGCTCATCGTCAGCCGGAGCGAGTCGCCGACCGTCTCCACCTTGCGGATGGCGGGCGGGAGCCACCAGGCGTCGGCATCCCGACCTTGGAGAAGCTCATACCGCGTCACCAGAGCCCACTTGGCAGCCCGCTCGCCAACGGGAATCTTGATCTGCGGATGATACCAGGACTTGCGCAGGTCGAAGCTGCTCACGAAGCCGATGTGCTTGTCGCCGGCGCCACGCAGATCGAGGAATGTCCGGTACTGCGCCTCGCGAATATAGACGCCGGCGTCGTACATGGGCACGAGGAAGTTGTCTCGCGTCTGAGGCTCTCCGGCGGTGCATAGCGAGATGATGCAGAACGGCATCTGCGGATTACCGAACGTCTCCCGCCATGCGGAAATCATCTTCCCAAACACCTGGTAGTACATGCGAGCGCCGGCCGAGCCGTTGAAGGCGTTGTTGAATCCCTGGTGGAAGAGGGTTCCCGCCACCGCGAGGCCGTGCAGCGGCTTGATCACGCTGGCGTAACAATAGCCCGGGCGGTTTCTGTCGCCCACGGGGCCCGCACGGACGTCTGTCGGTGGCTGACTGTCGGCCGGGATTGGTTGCCCCTTGGCCTGGAGGCTCTTCAGACGATTCTCGTAGGCAGACACTCGCGCCTTCAGGTCGGCCTGCGGATCGAACGCGGCGATGCGGTCATCCCAGTCCTTGAGCAGGGCCCTTGTTTCGGCGCCCTCGATCTTCTGCAACACGTCCTCGGGCGTCCACGTCTCGACGGTGGTCCCGCCGACCGACGCATCGATCAGCCCGATCGGCACACCGGCGGCCAGCTGCACCCGCCGCCCGAAGATGTAGCCGATCGCGGAAAAATCCCCGACGGTTTCGGGCGAACAGATGTCCCAGTCGCCCTTGCGAAAGTGCTCACCGGACCAGTCACTCCACTCGCGGAGGCGTTCGAAGCTGTGCACCGACTCGAAGCCCTTCCCGACCGGCATGGTCAGCAGCCGGATTTGCGGGAAGT
>CAZZBZ010000154.1:0-2019 GCA_964653025.1 uncultured Verrucomicrobiota bacterium | reverse complement strand
GCGTTTCCACGGACAAGGAGGCCCTCGAGATGCAGGCGATCATCCTGCGGAACGAACGGCTCGAGCTGGACCTCGCGGAGCGCCGCGGCGAGCTGATGGGCGTCGAGGAAGTGAACAAAGTGCTGACGGACATGATGGGCGCCTTCGTCCAGGGCATCCGCGGCCTGAAACACTCGCTCTCCCCCCAGGTGGTCGGGATGTCGGTGCCTGAAGCGTCGAAGCGGATCGCCCTCGCGGTCGACGAGCAACTCTCGCGGCTCTCCCTCGGCGAGTGGGCTAAAAAAAAAGTCTTTTGGTCGGCGGTCTTTGCTCATCTGCGCGACCTGCACAAGAGTTACAGCCTTGGCGATGGGCCGAGCGAAATATTGTCGTCCCCCTGAGCGCCGCGGGGCAGCGGTGGGATAGCGCCGACTGCGTTTTCCTCCGCGAGCTGATGGAGGCCTTCTCGGACGAGGGGGTGAACGAGATCGCGTGCATGTGCAGCGCGCAGAGCGCGAAAACCCTCACGATGCTCTGCCTGGTCGCGTGGTCCATCGCCGAGGACCCGGGGCCGCTCCTGTGGGTGACGTCGAGCATCCAGGAGGCCCGCAAGTTCGCCAAGAGCCGGCTGGTCCCGCTCCTCGAGCGCTGCGGCCCCGTGGCGGCGAAGTTCCCGCGCGATCGCCACCAGAAGACCACGCTGGAGATCTACTTCCCGGGCGCGCCCTTCATCATCACGGGGGCCGAGAGCCAGGCGTCGCTCCAATCCACGCCCTTCCGCTACGTCTTCCTCGACGAGGTGCGGTCCTACCCGAAGGGGGCCGTGGACATGGTCTCGAAGCGCACGCGCACCTACCCCCACAACTACAAGCGCGTCTTCATCAGCACCCCCGACATGGAGGGCGACGCCGTGCACCGCGCGTACCTCTCCGGCGACCAGCGGCGGTTCTTCAGCTTCTGCCCCGAGTGCAAGCACGGCCAGATCGTGGACTGGGGCGACGACACCAGCCCCGGCGGCATCAAGTGGACCACCGACGACAAGACGAAGCCGGACGGCCACTACAACTTCGACGCCCTCAAGGAGACGGTGCGCTGGGTCTGCGAGAACTGCCACAAGGAGTTCCGCGACGTGGTCTCCGTGCGGAAGCACCTCTCCTCGAACGGCGAGTGGCGCAAGGGCAATCCCAACGCCCCCTCCAACACCCGCTCCTTCCAATGGAACGCCCTGCTCCCCTGGTGGACCTCGTGGCTCAGCCAGGTCACCGAGTTCCTCTCCGCCAAGGCCGCCCTCAAGTGGAACGACCCCGAGCCCCTCAAGAGCTTCGTCAACGAAACCCGCGGCCTGCCGTGGACGGACCGCCTCCGCTACCTCCACGACGAGAAGTTCCTCCAGAAGCGCGAGGCCGACTACGATCCTCGGGCGGTGTGGGACCAGGAGGTCCGCCGCTTCATGACGGTCGACGTCCAGGGGAAGGGCGGCCGTCACTTCTACATCGTCGTCCGCGCGTGGGCGCTCGGCGGCGCCAGCCGCCTGCTCTTTGCCACCAAGGTCTGGTCATGGGAGGAGGTCAAGCAGTTCGCCGTCGAGTGGAGCGTGAAGCCGGACAACCTGGCCTTCGACGCGGCCACCTGGACCGCCGAGGTCTACAAGATGATCGTCGAGTCGGGCTACAAGTGGAAGGCCCTCAAGGGCGACGACCGCCCCTTCTTCCGAAGGGGCGACGGCCACGCCATCTGGACCAAGTCCGACGTGGACCCCGAGATCGGCACCGTCCTGGCGAACCGCATGCGCCCCATCCCGCTGTTCCTGTGGTCGAAGCCGAGCGCCCTCGATCGGCTCGCCCTGTTCATGCACGGCCTGGCGGGCAACTGGCTGATCCACAAGGGGGTGGACCCGGAGTACGCCCAGCAGGTCACGGCCTACGAACGGCGCGAGCGCACCGACCCCCGCGGCGTGATCCACACCGAGTGGCACTCCAAGCGGGAGAACCACTACGCCGACTGCGAGCAAATGCAGATCATCTGCGCCGCCGTCCTCGA
>CAZZBZ010000153.1:0-2024 GCA_964653025.1 uncultured Verrucomicrobiota bacterium | reverse complement strand
TCGTCGGCCAGCGTGCGCACCTCATCAAGGATGCGTCCCTGCCCGTCCCGCGAATCGGTCATCCGGCTGAGCAGGTCGTAGATCTTCTGGCGCGCCCAGGTGGCTGCGATTGAATCAGGGCCGGTCGGCTTCTCAGGAATCAGCATCTGGACAAGCAACTCTTTCGTGCCCTGCAGGCTGTCCCCCAGCACCTGCAGGCTGATCTTCGCCGACTGCCCGGGAACGTAGCGGCCAAAGAGCAGCAGCGGGCTGTCCCGGTAAAGGTGCGGGAGGTTCTGGGGAAAGACACGGGACCCTTCCACCCCGGCAAAACGAAAGCGCAGGTTCAGGAAGAGCGGGTTCCTTACCTGCTGCGACAGCCGCATGAACTCGCTTGCCGCGTCGGGTACCCGTGGCGCATGGCGGAGCCACCCTTGGTTCCGATAGGAAAGAAGATCGAGGAGGAAGCTGTTGACGTCGTGCCCGGTGCTCAGCGAGAAGACCGAAACCGCGTTGCCGTTTTTCTCGGAGAGACGGTTGATGATCTGGGTGCTGTCCACGACCCCGACTGTGGGCACCCCGTCGCTGAGGATGAACCCCATCGCCATGCGACCCTTCCCGGGCGACTGCCCGACGAGCGGGCGCAGGCTATCGTAGAAGTCCGTTGTGCCCGCCGACTTCAAGCCCATGAGCCACCCGCGAATCTCGTCGATCGGGAGACCCGCCGCGGGAACCCAGTCCTCGCGGAAGCTGGCAAGGCGATCGCGGAATGCGTAAAGGCGGACGCGGTCGGAGGGGTTGAGTTGCACCAGGGAGTCGAGAAGCCCCTGCCGAAAGGCCTCAAGCCGCGCCCCCCCGATGCTCGATGAGATGTCCACCACATAGGTCACGTCCCTCGGGAAGACCTCTAGTTGCTTGCCGGGTTTCGCCGAGATGCGAACGAGAAAGTAGCCCTCGTGCGCGCCATTGCGACCGGGCTTCTCCTGCGTGAAAAGCTCCACGTTCAGGAACGCGTTGAGCGAGTCGTAGTTCGGGGCCGCCGCCGGCTTGTCCTCGATCAGGCTTCGGGGCTCCACCTTCGACAGATCGCGCGGCGCCGGTCGCGGGGCATCCACCGGGCCCGTCCCCCCCGGGGCCCCGTAAAGGAAGTCATCGAGGCGCGACCAGCCGGTGGAACTCGCCGGGTCGCCCACCGCAGACTCCTTGCTGGGGCCGAGGCGAGTGGAGGTCGGCAAGCCCGCCTCCCCGTCGCTCGGCTTCGGGGCGACCGCGGCCCCGGGAATATCCACGGTTGGCCTTCCCGCCCCCGCGCCGGGGGCCGGGCCCTTGGGGGCCTGGGAGGCCGACGGGGAGAGAGCCTTCTCGAAATCGCTCCGAGAGAAAAGCTCCGGCGTCTGGAGGCTGTCCGCGCCCAGCGAGACGCGAGGCTTCTCGTCGGGAATCGGAGGGGAGCCCGCCGGCAGCGTCGGGGAGGACGGGGTGTCGGCAAGCAGGCGCGCGAAGGTACGCGGTTCCGCGGAGGGAGGGAGCGAGGCGCGGTCGGGAGAAGGTGCCGGGCTGGGACGCGCCGGGGGCGGCGGGGGCGGTTGGAGCCATCGGGCGTTGACCTCAACGCGCCTGACCTCGAACTTGCGCAGCGCCAACTTCTCCCGCGAGGGCAGCGGACGGTACGGCAGGTAAATCCCTTGCAGCCAGTACCAGACCCCGACATGGACCGCGAGGGAGAGGAGCACGGCTGAAACCAGCCATGTCCGCAACCCGATCCGGCGCATCGCGCCACCGAGTACCTGAAGGGAAGAACTCATGTTCATGCGCCTCCCCCTCCATTACCACCGCCACCGCCACCGCGCCAGAAACAACATCCGATCAAGATTCGAAATTCTGGGGAATCCGCTACGCGGCCCGCGCGAGGAAGTGCGCGTCCACGTCGAGCCCCGCGGCACGCATGTTTTCGGCCTGGGTCCTCTTCGGTCCGACCGGACAACTCGCGTCGTCCACTCCATGCGCGATCATGGCTTTTCAATTTTGATGTCAAAGAAACGGTT
>CAZZBZ010000152.1:0-2093 GCA_964653025.1 uncultured Verrucomicrobiota bacterium | reverse complement strand
CCATGGCCCGACCCAGCCACTACTGCCCCGCCCTGAGCCGCTTCCTCGTCTGCGCGCTTTTTCATGAAGCGCGCCGGCAGAAGGTCCCCATGACCCGCCTCGCCGACCAGATCCTCACGGAAGCCCTCCGGGGCAGCCAAGGCTGGCAGGAGGCCGAGCATCAAGGTCTGCGGGAACAAGCGCCTGCGTACCATTCGGAGCCCTTCCAGCGGGCCTCCTGAACCCATCCACCCAACCACGGCCCCGTTCTCCACGCGGAGGGCGGGGCCGTTTCATTTTCGTCAGCCAACTCAACAACCAACCAAAGGAGGCCACCATGGCCATCACCCTCGAAGCCGTTTACGCGAAGAAGATCGGGCTGCCCGGCTTCAGCAGCCATCAGTACGCCGTCACCCTGCGGACCGAGATCCCCGACCTGAAGCAGGTCGAGGCTGAGTCCCGCCGGCTCTACCGCCTCTTGCAGGATGCGGTGGACCGCGAGATCCGCGAGGTCGGGTTTCTGCCCGGTCGCACGGAGACCCCGGTCAACGGAAACGGGCACAATGGCAACGGGACCGATCCCCTCGGCCGCAACCAGCCGTGGGCCTGCTCCGACAAGCAAAAGGGCCTGATCCTCAAGCTCGTCGACGAGGATGGCATCACCCCCGAGACCGTCACCAAGCTCGCGCAGGAGCGCTTCAACGCGCCCATCGCAAAGCTCAACAAGCTCGAAGCCTCCGGGCTGATCGACGAGCTGTTGGAGAAGCACGGCAAGCGCAACGGGAACCGCAATGGCAACCGCCGCGTGCCCGAGAAGGCAGGTGCCCGATGAGCGCCAGCGCCTACACCACCGAGACGCAAGCCCCGGGGAGGTCGCTCGAAGACCTGACCCGGACCGTCTCGGCCTCACGACTCAGCCTGTGGAGCCAGTGCCGATTGAAGTTCTGGTTCCGCTACGTGGAACAGATCGTCAAGCCCGTCACCGCGGCCCTGCACGTCGGCAGCACCGTCCACGGCGTCCTGCGCGCGTGGAACGTGGCCCGCTGGCGCAAGGAGGCCATCGGGACCGACGGGCTCAAGGAATGCTTCCAGAAGCTCTGGGAGGAGCCGCAGAAGCTCCTGCCGGTGGACTGGAAGGGCGAGGAGGAGGCCCAGAGGGCGACCGCGTGGTCGCTCCTCGAAACCTACTTCCGGGAAAGCCCCATCCCACCGAACGAGCGTCCGGAGGCCGTCGAGGTTGGCGTGGAGACCGACCTCTCGAAGCACGGTCTTCCCTCGCTGGTCGGGTTCATCGACCTCGTCAGGGCCGGGGGCAGGATCGTCGACTTCAAAACGTCGGCGCAAACGCCCAACCCCGAGAAGGTTGCCCACCTCCACGAGACCCAGTGCTCGTGCTACGCGGTATTGTACCGCGAGGCCACCGGGAAGCGGGAGGGCGGGATCGAATTGCATCATCTGGTTAAGTTGAAGACCCCGAAGCTCGTCGTCACCCCGCTGGGGCCGATGACGCAGCATCAGGAGGCGCGGCTGTTCCGCGTCATGCAGAGCTACGTCGAGGGGCTGGAGCGCCAGGACATCATCCCGTCGCCCGGCATCCACTGCTCCGCCTGCGAGTTCTTCAACGAGTGCCGCAAGTGGAGCTGACCCATGAAGAACCTACCTCTGACGTTCAAGGTCGGGACCGAGCTGCAGCGCGTCGTGGAGCACACGATGAAGGGGAAGGCGTTCAAGATCCCGTACACCCTCGAGACCGTGTTGGAGCCCACTCTGTGGCTCGTTCACGACGAGGGGGTGTACCTGATGAGCGCCTCCACGGAGAAGCTTCCCCGCGAGGGTGGCAACCACCTGGTCGCCTACGCCGAGGGATGCCATCCCGAGAAGGACGAGGACTGCTGGGTGGAGTCGCGCCGCCTCATCGGAGGGGACGACTTCGGCATGGACATCCCCGCGGCGTTCTTCGCCGAGCAGATCGCGGCGGGAGCGACGGCGTTCAAGGTCCTCATCCAATCGGACGGGCAAACGGTCGAGCTCACCGCGGTCATCGGAAGTTCCGCCGTGATTCCCGTCCGCCCTCCGCCCCAGGCGGGGGGACCGCAGGCAACCGCGGGGGATGA
>CAZZBZ010000151.1:0-2140 GCA_964653025.1 uncultured Verrucomicrobiota bacterium | reverse complement strand
TCGCCGCCACGCTGAAGACCATGACCGGGGCCGCCTTCGAGATCGGGAGCGACCCGCAGAAATCGCCCTGCGTCGTCGTGGGCCTCGCCGCGGACTGGGCGAAACTCACGAAGGATGACGCCCCCCTCAAGCGGCTCGAGGGCGCGTCTCCCGAGAGCTTCCTTCTCCTCAGCACGCCCACGCGCCTGCTCGTCCTCGGGAAGGACTCCAACGGCGCCAGCCACGGCGTCTCCACCCTCCTGCGCGATCTCGGCTGCCGCTGGTACTTCCCCGGCAAGGACTGGGAGGTGGTCCCGCAACTCAGGGATGTGGCGGTGAACACCGACCGTGTCGAGGGCCCCGCATTGAAGGTGCGCATCCTCTCGAACGGCGCGGGGGCCGGCGCCTCGGCCCGCATCTTTGAAACGTGGGGCCGCCGCAATCGCCTCGGCTCCGCGTACGGCCCGCAGGCCGTGAGCCACTCCTATGGGAGCTACGTCCCCAAGTCCCTGTTCAAGGAGCACCCCGAGTACTTTGCGAAGGTCAGCAAGGACGGCGAGGCGCCGGGAACGGAGCAGAACGGCGAGCAGCCCTGCACCACCCACCCCGAGGTCGTGAAGATGGTCAAGGAGGGCGTCGTCGCCAAACTCGCCCGGCAAAAGGAGAGCACGGGGGAGACGCCCCGGATCGTCTCCGTGAGCCCGAACGACGGGACCCCTAACATGTGCCGTTGCGAGCGCTGCATGGCGCTCGGCTCGTACGGGGACTGCGCCCTGCTCCTCGCCAACCAGGTCGCCGAAACGATCCGCGCGGCGTATCCCGAGACCCTCGTCGGCTTCCTCGCCTACGGTCGGGCCAGCGCCCTGCCCACGAGCGTTAAGCAGGGCGACCCCAACGTGCTGGCCTCCATCGCCGCCGGCTACAACTGGAAGAACAGCGTCGCCCGGCTCATCGAGGAGTGGCCGAAGATCGTGCGCCACGCCACCGTTTACGAGTACTACGCGATCGGCGCCTCCGGCGCCCGCACCCCCGACAACCACCAGCCCAACGTGGAGTTCATCTCCCAGATGATCCGAAGCTGGCACGCCAAAGGGATCGAGGGCATCAACGGCGAGATGGAGAACGACTGGGCCTCGTGCGGCCACCGTTTCTGGGCCTTCGCCGAGTTCGCCTGGAACCCCGCGCTCGGGCCGGACGCCGTCATGGACGACTTCTTCACCCGGTGCTGGGGCGAGGCCGCCGCGCCGATCAAGCGTTACTACGGGCGATGGGAATCCGGCCAGCGCGCCTCCCCGCGCGTCCTCCGCCTCGCCTTCCAGGACCTCGAGGAGGCCTCGCGCCTCGCAAAGTCTCCCGAACTCGGACGGCGAATCGACCACCTGAGCATCTACCTCTCCTGGCACCTCCTGAGCACCGCCTTCAAGGAGGCCGCGGACGACGAGGCAAAGAACCAGGTCGCCCTCGAGGGGGACCTCCTCCAGTACCGCTGGCGCGAGGCCTTCATGGTCCAGTTCGTGCCCTCGATCTTCAGCGTGGACCGTCCCGCGAAGATCGGCTTCGCCCCCGCCGAGGTCGCCGCCCTGCGCGCCTCCATGATCCAGCGCTTCCTCCCCGCAAGCGGCCCTTCCGTGGATGTCGGTGGCGGGATCTCCTCGATGGATCTCGTTCCCCTCCGCGACTTCCAGAACCTCAAGCCCCTCGCCGGGCGCGAGCGCGAAGAGGGGTTCCTCACCACTGCCAGCTACCTCTTCCGCGCGAAGGCCGGCGAAAGCGTGACAGTAAACTTCGAACTGGAAGCTCCCGCCCCGTCGCAGGGTAGGGCCGCAAGCCGCGCCCCCGCGCCCGATGAAAAGGCTGCCGGCCCCCGGGACGCCGCCGCCCCCGAGACCGAAGCCGAGAAACTCGGGCGCCTCCAGCTCTGGGGCCTCGGCGCCGACGGACGCGACCAGGAGTTCATCACCGAGCAAAATCCCACCGTGCCGAAGGACCCGACCCTCCGCTTCGAGTTCAAGGCCCCGAAGGACGGGCTCTACCGCCTCAACGTGCGGATCATGAAGGGCGGCGCTCGCGCCTCCTTCGGCGCGCGCCCGCACGCGATCGAGGCGCGGATCAAGGACCGGAAGAACACCCTCCGCCTCGACAAGTCCTCGGATCCCGCCTC
>CAZZBZ010000150.1:0-2146 GCA_964653025.1 uncultured Verrucomicrobiota bacterium | reverse complement strand
CCGAAACCCCGTTTCCCCTCTGAAAAAGAAAATGGCGGACGGGGTGGGATTCGAACCCACGTTACCTTTCGGTAAACACGCTTTCCAAGCGTGCGCGTTCAACCACTCTGCCACCCGTCCGGGATGACGGCGAGACCGTAGTCCAAGGATGGGGATGACTCAAGCCCTTTGGCTGGCGTGCACTCGACTTCGGAGAGAGGTCAGGGCACGATGACGCGCCGTGAAGAAGAGTGAAAGACCGGACTGGCACCCTGCGGGCGCGGGGAAGGAGTTCGCCACGCGCGTGGTCGCGGGAACCGAGTCCCCGATCCCCGTAGTGAAGGCCCGAAGCGGTCCGCGGAAGACCCTGCGAGTCGCCGACTACGTGCGCGGGGTTCTTGAAGGAGACCGCGTGGTCCTCGCCCAGACAATCACGCTGGTGGAGAGCAACGCCCCCGCGCATCTCGACCTGGCCCAGGAGGTCCTGCGGGAGTTGCTCCCCCGGACGGGCAACTCCCTCCGCGTTGGCGTGACCGGTGTGCCCGGCGTGGGGAAGAGCACGCTCATCGAGGCGTTGGGCTGCCGCCTCTGTGCCGAGGGGCACCAGGTGGCGGTGCTCGCCGTGGATCCGAGCAGTACGCTGACGCGCGGGAGTATCCTCGGGGACAAGACCCGGATGGAACGGCTCTCGCGTGACCCGGCGAGTTTCATCCGCCCTTCGCCCTCAGGCGGAGCGCTTGGCGGGGTAACCCGCAAGAGCCGCGAGACGATCCTGATCTGTGAGGCCGCTGGATTCGATGTGATCCTTGTGGAGACGGTCGGGGTCGGGCAGAGCGAGACGGCGGTCCGCGCGATGGTGGATTTCTTCCTCCTGCTCATGCTGCCGGGGGCGGGGGACGAGTTGCAGGGGATCAAGCGGGGGATCATGGAGTTGGCGGATGCGCTCTTCGTGAACAAGGCCGATGGGGACAACCGGGTGCGCGCCGAGAACGCGCGGGAGGAATCCCAGCGCGCCCTGCACTACCTTGCGCCCGCCACGGAGGGATGGCAGACGGAGGCCTTCGCGGGTTCGGCGGTTTCCGGGAAGGGGATCGGGGAGATCTGGTCGGTCGTCGAGCGGTTTGCCGCCCACACCCGGGCCAACGGGGCGCTGGAGCGGCGGAGGCGTGAGCAGACGCTCGATTGGGTGCGCTCGATGGTCGAGGAGCAGTTACTCACGCGCTTCGCGCGTCACCCGTCCGTGGCGAAGGCGCGCGCGGGGATCGAAAGGGACGTCCTGCAAGGGGTCCTCCCGCCGACCGTGGCGGCGCAGCAACTGATCCGGCTCAGTGAGAGTAGCCACGGATGAAACACGGATAGCAGAAAACGAGCGCCAAGTCCGCTGACACGGACTTGTCACGTCTCAGCCACCAGCGCGATCCATGACCTTTTCGTGGAGATACGCCGATTCCGTGTGGCGGAATCGGTACATCCGCCATCTGTGTTCCATCCGTGGCTTGCCCCGACAGCCTTCCGCCTACAACTTTGCTCGGGCGAGTTCTTCCTCGCAGTCCACGATCTCCTTGAGGTTTGCGAGGAACCAAGGGTCGATCGCGGTGAGCTGGTGGATCTCGTCGAGCGTGAAACCCGCGCGGATCGCGTGGCGGAGGAAGAAGATGCGGTCGGGGTTGGGGGTCACCAGCTTCTGGCGGATGAGTTCGCGGGGGAAGATGTCGCGGTCCCCGTAGACCTCGGTGCCGATACGCCAGGGTTTGCCGTCGCCGCCGAGACCATAGCGGCCGACCTCGAGGGAGCGGAGGGCCTTCTGGAGGGATTCCTTGAAGGTGCGGCCGATGGCCATCGCCTCGCCGACGCTCTTCATCTGGGTGGTGAGCACGTCCCCTGCGCCCGGGAACTTCTCGAAGGCGAAGCGGGGGATCTTGGTGACCACGTAGTCGATGCTGGGCTCGAAGCTGGCCGGGGTCTCGCGGGTGATATCGTTCGGGATCTCGTCGAGCGTGTAGCCGACGGCGAGTTTGGCGGCGATCTTGGCGATGGGGAAACCGGTGGCTTTTGAGGCAAGGGCTGAGGAGCGGGAGACGCGCGGGTTCATCTCGATGATGACCATGCGCCCATCCTTGGGGTTGACGCCGAACTGGATGTTCGAGCCGCCGGTCTCGACGCCGAT
>CAZZBZ010000149.1:0-2168 GCA_964653025.1 uncultured Verrucomicrobiota bacterium | reverse complement strand
GTGGATGATGCGCGGGAGGCGAGCGAGGCGCATACCGCGGCCCTCCGCGAGCAGATCCGCACCATGACCACGGTGGAGGACGCCGCAAAAAATCACGCGGACGCGATGCAGACGTTGAGGGACGCCGAAGCGGATACGGCCACGTCGAAGAAAAAATACAGCGGGTGGGGGTGGAGCGGGATCATGAACAAGGTCTTTGGGACCGGGGAAGCGGAGATTGCAGAAAAAAAACAGGCTGAGGTTCGCGCCCGCGAGGGAGTGGAAGCGGCGGATGCGGTGGACCCGAGCAGGCTGGGGGTCGGCGATGAGGAGCGCGGGAAGCGCCGCCAACGCGCGCAGGATGCCCAGGGGGAACTTTTCTATGCGGGGATGACCGACGAGAAGGTTGCGGCCGAGCAGGAGGCGAGGGACACCACCCGCCAGGAACTCGTGGGGGTGGGGCCGAAAGGGAAGCGGCTTCGGGAGCTGGAGGATGAGCGCGCCAGGGCGCGGTCCGGTAAAGACACGGACCTTGCTCATGTGAACGACCTCACCGGCATGATTTCCAGGGAGCGGCAGGGGATCATGGAGGGCAGCGGTTCCGCCGAGATGCGCGCGCGCGCGAAGCTGGTCGAGGACGACGAGCGCAGGGATATTCAAAGCCGCGACGATAAGGCGGCGCGGCTTTCGGGGAAGGTGCAGAGGGCGTCCACCGACAAGGGGAAGATGAAGGAGCTGGCGGCGGAGACGGACGACGCCGAACTCAAGGGGGCGCTCACGGAGGGGTGGGGCGATTCGGCCAATAAGCGGGCTCGCGAACTTGCTCTCCGCGCACGCACCGAGGCGATTGATACCGCGGCCCCCATGGACCCCAAGGCGCGGGAGGGGTTGCAGAACAAGGTGGATGACGAGCGGGCGCGACACGACCCGGAAGCGCAGAGGCAGCGGACCCTCCGCGACGAGGAGGCGGGCTACGACGCGCAGCGCGCGGCCGGGGAGCAGAAGCTCGCCGCCCTCAAGGACGAGGGGTACGACGCCACCGTGGCCGAGCTGGGGGCGCGGCGCGAGGCGCTGGACCTCGAGGAGAAGATTCTCGCCAAGAGACTCGCGATGGGGCGGGTCGGCGAAAAGGACGCCGCCGCCGCGCGGGCGCGGCTCGCCACGCAGCGCACGGAACTGGATGTGCAGGCGAGGCTGGCCAGGGAGCAGACGGAGCGTGAGACGAAGCGGGCCTCGCTGACGATGAAGGCGAGCTTGCTGGAGACCCGCGCGCTTGACCAGCGGCGGAGCGGGGATCATGCGGGCGCGACGGACACCGAGAAGCAGGCCGAGCAACTCCAGCTCGCGGAGAAGCGAATCCAACTGGAGCAGTCGGCGCGGGGGATGGACGAGAAGACTTTGCGGGAGCAGGGGTTTACTGGCGAGGGGGCCGCTGGCGTGCGGAAGGATTTCGTGGACCAGAACCTCGCGGGGGAGCAGGCGAAGCTCGACCAGCAGCGGAAGTTCCACGAGGAGGACCAGGCGTTGACGCGCCGCCGCGCCGGGGCGGACCAGACGGTGGCCGAGGGCGAGCTGCAGGGGAAGGTGCTCACGATGGGCGGGCACACGCAGGCGGGGAAGGCGGCCGCCGAATCCGCACGGCGGGCGAGTGACGAGGTCCGCCGCGAGGAACTGACGCGCCAGAACATCGGCACGGGGATGACGGAGAAGGATGCGAAGGCGCTCGCCGACCGACAGGTGAAGACCGAGCAGGCGAGCCGCGCGGTGGACCTTATGGGCAGCGGCATCGGCAGCACCACGGCCTCCTCGATGGCCTCGATCGGCGGCGGCGGCGGCGTGGCGGGCGTGGACGCGATGGTGAACCGCCAGGAGATCGCCAACGGACTTCTCCGCATGATCCTCGACGAGACCAAGAAGAACGTGACGGACGTGACGAAGAAGGACGACAAGCTGGGGTGATAGGGAAAGGATGAAGGACGAACGATGAAGGAGAAGGGGGCGCCATTCTCCAGAGCGTCACGCTATTTTGGCTGTGCCAAAACAGCGCCATTCAAGACTTCTTTTTCTTTCGGTTGGGCGCGGGCAACTGTTTCAAGTTCTTCACCGCCGCCTCGAAATCTTTCTCCACCTGCGATGGCTCGGCGAGTTGCGCACAATGAAACTTCTCAAACTCCAACTCCGCCTTCCGA
>CAZZBZ010000148.1:0-2273 GCA_964653025.1 uncultured Verrucomicrobiota bacterium | reverse complement strand
TCAGATTCCGCTCTCGATCACGGCGGCCCCGTAGGGCCCGAGGGCGAGCTTCCCGCGGCAAGGCTTCCCGGTGAGAAGGTCGCGGCCGGCGAGGGCCCCGAGAGAGACCTGCTTCGGCTTCGTTGAGAAGTTCATCACGAAGACGAACTGGGCGTCCCCCTTGCGGCGGCAGGTGGCGCTCACCGCGGCCGGGAGTTTTGACGGCACGCACGGGCGGAGCGCGAGGCGTTTCGCGAGCGCGCCGAGGAAGTCGTCCTGGAAGCGCGCCTCGTTCCGCGAGGCGACATACCACGTCTCGCCCTTCCCGAAGCGGTTCACCGTGAGCGCGGGCGAGCCGGCGTAATGGAACCGCCCGAAGGTGGCGACGACCTCCGCCCCCTCGGGGTGGACGATCTCGCAGTAGTCGCGGGCCGCGTAAGGGCCCTTGAGACCGAGCGGGTTCTTCACGCGGGGTTTCACGGATTGCGAGTCGTTCTCGTGGAGGACATCGGTCTCCTCGGCCCAGATCCCGGCGGCCTTGCGGAGCGGCCCCGGGAAGCCGGTGAGGTGGCAGAGGTCCGTCTCATTCACGAGGCCGCTCAGGTAAGTAAGGACGAGCGTGCCGCCCTTCTCGATGAAGGTGGTGAGCCGCTCGCCCACGCCCTTGCGCACCATGTAGAGCATCGGGGCGACGACGAGACGGTAGCGGGAGAAGTCCGTATCCTCGCAGGCGAGATCCACGGGGATCCCGCGCTTCCAGAAGGGGCGATACCACTCGTAGCAGGTGTCGAGATGGCACTTGTTCGAGTTGCGCGGTCCGGCCGCCTGCTTGATGGCCCAGTCGTTCTCCCAGTCGAAGATGAGGGCAACCTCGGCCTCGGTGCGCGAGCCGACCACGGGGGCGAGTTTCTCGAGCGCTTCGCCCACGGCCGTCACCTCGCGGAAGACGCGGGTGTTCTCGTGGCCGACGTGGTCGATCACGGCGCCATGGAATTTTTCCGAGCTTCCGCGGCTCTTGCGAAGCTGGAAGTACTGGACCGAGTCGGAGCCGTGGGCGATGGCCTGGAGGCTGGCGAGGAGGTGGAGGCCCGGCGCTTTCGGGCGCGAGCAGGGCGCCCAGTTGGTCACGCTCGGGGTGGACTCCATGAGGAGGAAGGGCCGTCCGCCCTTGAGCGAACGGTTCAGGTCGTGGGCCATCGCCGTCTGGAGGGCAATTTCCTCGTCGGGCTTCGCGTGCCAGTGGGGATAACTGTCCCATGAGACGACATCGATGGGCTCGGCGAACTTCCAGTAGTTGAGCGTCTCGAAAAAGCCCATGAGGTTCGTCGTGGTGGGCTGCTTCGCCCCGCCCTCGCGGAGCGCGGCGATTTCGGCTCGGAGGAAGTCGGTGTACTGGTCGGTGACGAACCGCTTCCAGTCGAGGCTGAGGCCGTGGATGGACCAGTCGAGCGTGTCCACCTGCTCCCATGCGGTGTAGGTGTGGCTCCAGAAACGGGTCCACCAGGCGGCGTTGAGGGCGTCGAGCGTGCCATAGCGATTCTTCAGCCAAGCGCGGAACGCGTCCTTGCAGAGGCGGCATTCGCAGAGGCCGTCGTGGGTGCCGCCGAACTCGTTCGAGATGTGCCAGAGGACGACGGCGGGGTTCGCGCCGTAGCGGGCCGCGAGGCGGCGGTTGATCTCGGCGACCTTCTGGCGATAGACGGGCGAGGTGGGGCAGTGGTTGTGGCGCAACCACTGTGGGCGACGGCGACCTTCGGGGCCGCAGGCGCGGACCTCCTCGTATTTCAGGGCAAGCCAGTTCGGCTTTGCGCCGCTCGGGGTGGCGAGGACAACCCGCATCCCGTTCTTCGCGAGCCGCTCCATCACGCGGTCGAGCCACTCGAAAGTATAGCGGCCCTCCTCGGGCTCGAGAGAGGCCCAGGAGAAGATGCCGACGCTGGCGGAGTTGATCTTTGCCAGGCGGAAGAGGCACAGGTCCTCGTCCCAGATGCCGGGGGTATCCATCCACTGCTCGGGGTTGTAGTCGCCGCCGTGCAGGAACCGATCGAGATGGAGTTCGCTCATGGGGAGGTTGAGAAGGTTGGCGGGAGTTCGGTTGGCTTTCAAGAGGCTTCCGAGATCGAACCAGAAGAAGCCACAGATGAAACACGGATTTTCACGGATAGAGGAGAGCGCCGATTCCGCCACACGGAATCGGCGCGTCTTCCGCCGGGAGATATCGGAGTTTTGTCCATGGAGCATACCAGGTCCGTGTAGCGGACCTGGTATTCTGCTTCTGCCATCCGTGTTTCATC
>CAZZBZ010000147.1:0-2279 GCA_964653025.1 uncultured Verrucomicrobiota bacterium | reverse complement strand
TTTTTGACAGGATTTACAGGATTACCGGGATTGAAGAGGGATCTGCCCGTGAAGACTCCGAGTCGTTTCCCGAAAGCGCCATGCGCGCTTCCCGGGAAACGACTCACCGCTTCTGGAATCCTGTAAATCTTGTTAATCCTGTCAAAATTCCATCTGTTCTTTTCCCTCCTGCTCCCCGCGCCACGCGGGGAAAGCCTGCGGGAGAATTCCTACAGCCTTCTGTCTTCTTCGCTCGGAACCTCGGACTCCCCTCCAAGGGCTTTTCGAGACGATCATCCCCAACCACGCCTCCCCATGAAACGATCCGCCATCCTCATCCTCGCCCTCGGGTTCTTCACCATGTTTCCGTACGCGCGCGCCGAAACGGGCCTGCTCATCAAACCCGGTCAGGAGTTCGTAATCGCGCATCCCGATCAGCCGTTGCCTGTGGAGAAGACGGCCGCCGAGGAACTCGCGTCGTACCTTGAGCGGGCGGTGGGGGCCAAGGCCCGGGTCCTGGCAGAGTCCGAGGCCCTGAAGGGCGGAGGAGCCGGCGCCTGGGTCGGGCAGTGCCAGTCCACCAAGCAGCAGGCGGATTACCAGGCCCTGCTCAAGCAGGAAGGCTACCACATCCTCCTCAAGGACGGCGTCCTGCGGATTTACGGGGATGACGGAAAAGGGGACGCCTTCGCCGGCGAGAACCGGACCGGCACGTTGTTCGGCGTTTATGATTTCCTGGAAAACGAGGTGGGCGTGGCATGGATCTGGCCCGGGAAGAGCGGGGAAGACGTGCCACGCCTTGCGCAACTCGACCTGAAACCGTTTTTCCGAACGGATGCGCCGCGACTGATGTACCGGGGCATCAAGTTCAGTCCCGCCTACAACAAGCATGAGCCGAAAGAGCTCATGGCCGACTTCCCGAAGTGGTTCAAACGCCAGCGGTTGAGCCGGGTGCCGAAGCTCTGGGACGGGCACAGTTGGTCGACCTACTTATTCAAGGACAAGGTGGAGCAGCAGCATCCCGAGTGGCTGGCCCTGTGGAACGGCGAAAGAAAGGGGCCGCATTGCTGCACCTCCAACCCGGAGTTTCGCGAGTTCATCGTCGAGCAGTGCGTGAATCACCCGTTCAACAAGGACAAGTCCATCGTCTCGATTTCGCCCTCTGACGGCTATGGATTCTGCGAATGTTCGACGTGCCGGGCGCTCGACCCGAAGGGGACCGACTATGCATCGGGGAACCCGAACCTCTCCAACCGCCACTGGGACTACGCGAACTCCATCGCCCGCGAGGTGAAGAAGCGGCGGCCGGGGCTGGGGGTGGCGATGCTGGGCTACACCGCCTATCGCGATCCTCCCACGAACCTTGAGCGGGTGGAGGACAATCTCTACCTGGCCATGTGCTTCAGCCTCGCCTACTGCGTGAAGCCCGAGACCAAGGCGGACTTCTTCAAGAACCTTGAGGCGTGGAAGGCCAAGGGGATCAAGATGACGGCCTACGAGTACTGGGGGATGCACTACTGGCTGGACCTACCCTACGTCTTCACGCGCGAGATCGGGGAAGGCATGCCGCGCTGGTACGCGAGCGGGCTTCTCGGGATGCACGGCGAGGCCCAGAAGAACTTCGCGACCCAGGGTCCGAACTACTACCTCGCCGCGCACCTCATGTGGAATCCCGACGCACCCGCGGGCAAGGTGATGGACCGCTACTACCAAGCCTTTGGCCCCGCGGCCGGTCCCATCCGGGACTACTACGACGTGTTCGAGAACTCGATCCTCGAGAATCGGGGCAAAATCGAGAGCTTCAGCTACCTCACCCTGATCAACTCCTGGCCGGAGATCTTCCCCTCGAAAACCCTGGCGCGTGCGGGAGAATGCCTGGAAAGGGCACGCGAGGCCGCGAAGGGGCAGGGCGCTTGCGACGAGCGGGTCAGGCTCGTGGGGATCGGCTACGAGCACACGAAGACCATGCTCGAACTGCTGGCGGCCTATCGGCGGCTGGGGCGGGCCGGCGTCCCGCTCTGGTGCTTCGGGAAGCAGGGGGCGCTGGCCGAGCAGAAGTTCTGGAAGATGAAGGAGTGGCCCCAGATGGCGTTTTGGGAAAAGCGCCCGGACGAACCGTTGCCGCGGGAGGAGAAAATCAAGCTGCTCCAGCGGGCCTGGGTGCTGGGAAAAGAGCGGGAGCGAATCCTCGTGGAGAACGCAAACCTCCCCGCCGTCTCGCTCGGCATGTACCGGTACATGGCAGAGAGGGGCTACTACCCCTGGCACGCAACGATCCGTCAGGAGCTGGAAAACGAGGG
>CAZZBZ010000146.1:0-2282 GCA_964653025.1 uncultured Verrucomicrobiota bacterium | reverse complement strand
TCTGCCATGGGTTCAACCTATACCACAAAGCCGCGGTTTCCGTGTGACAGAATGGTGACGCTGTTTCGGAAGACATTCCTCGGCTGCCCCACCACGCGATCTCACGCCGAGGCGGCGACTCCAAGCTCGGGACGGGGTGCCGCCGCGAGAAACCCCGGGGGCGGCAGGTGAGCGGCCCCCGTGCGACCGGCTTGACGGGCGTGGAAGTCGGGCGGGCGGTACAGGGTGATCGCAAGGTCGCGATTCTCGCGAATGCATGCCTTGATCGCCTCCGGGTCCTTCTCGCAGTTGAGAAGGGTTTTCCACGAGTAAAGGTGCTTCGGCTTGTGAAAGTCGCTGTTGGCGAGGAAGGGGAGACGCTTGAGGCCGATGGGGTTGAAGAGGTCATCGCGGTTGGCGATCTCCCAGGCATCGAGAAGAGGCGCGAACTCCTCCTGGTGCTCCCAGAGGTAGAGGGTGTTCTTGCCCCATGGGCTCTTCATCTTGTGCGGGTGCGAAGCGACGGCAAGCGCCCCCTGGTCGTGAATTTTCGCCACGAGACGCTTGAGGTCCGCATTCGGCTGGATCGGACCGTCCAGATCGATCCCGAGAAGATGCGCGGAACTCCGTCGGGTAAATCCGTCCACATTGAACTCCAGCCCCGGCATCACCAACATCCCGTAACGCTTCCATGCGCGCCTCCGCTCCCTCGCAATCACCTCGAAGTACTCTTCCATCTGGTCCCAGGGGAGCGTGAGCCCGCTAAGGTTCACCAGTTTGCCGCAAACGCGGCTTTTGTCGGCAAGATGGTCCGTGATGCAGAGGCAATCAAAACCGTGTGAGCCGTACAGGTCCACCAACTCGGCCACGGAGAGTCGTCCATCCGAGTAGTTGGTGTGGGTATGGAAGTCGCAGAGCAGGGGCTTGCGGGAGCGGGCGACCGAGGGGACGGCAGCGACAGATACGGGATCGACGGCCCTGAAAAGCGTCAGTTTTGTCCCGGGCCCCGGATCATGAGGGTCGGACTCGCGCAACACGAACTCGGCAATTCGGAGAGCCGCATCGGGACGGCTGTGTTGTTCGAGCGCTCGACGCCATTCTCCCCATATTTTCCCCCGGTCATTCGCCACTTTCCGCACGGCGGCGACCACGGCCGCGTCATCCGCAACCACCATCCCCAGCCCGAGGTCCTCGACGAGGCGGGCGTTGCCTTCCTCCTGTCCCGGCACGACCTGGTTGATGAGCAGGGGGCAGTGGGCAGCGATCGCCTCCTGCGTGATCGCCCCGCCCGCCTTGGTAATCACAAGGTGGTGGGTCGCAAGCAGGTCGGGCATCAGGTTCGTCCAGCCCAGAATGCGAACCCGGTCCCCATGGGGCCGCGCCCGCTCGATCATCCGCCCACGAAGATTGGCGTCAGCGCCACAGGTGATGGTCAACCGGAGGTTCGGAATGGCGAGCAGGTCATCGAGGACCTTTCCCACCCGCTTCTTGCCGTGGTGGATCAGGTAGAGGACGCGGAGAGGTTCGTCGCCCGAGGGGGGGGACGGTGGCGACTCCGACGCGAGGGCCGCGAAACGGGGGGAGACGGGGAAACCCAGGTCGTGGACTTTCTCCCCGGGCACCCCCGCATCCACCATCACCCGCGCGGTGGGGTCATTCGACACGATCCAAGCATCGGAGGGGGTCCCATACCAGGAAGAGTGAACCGTGATGGAATCGGTGACGACGGTGATGAGCGGGATCGGGCGCTCGTGATGGTCGCGATAAATCTGGTTCACCACGTAGCTGTAGGCGGGGTAGGTGGAAACGAGAACGTCCGGCTCGGTGGTTTTGAGGATGTCACGCAGGGCCTCGCGCGGCTTCGAGAGCAGGGCCATCTGGCGCTCGATGAGGGAGGTCTTGTCGAGCACCTGGAACATGCCCCCCCAGAGGGCCGGGGCATGCTGGATCAGCCCGAGGAAGAGTTTTGTGACGAGTTCGTTGGTCTTCCCGTAGCAGTGATGGAACAGGTCCAAGACCTCGACCTTCGCATCCTCGTTCACCTCCTCGATCGCATCGCGGAGACCGAAGGCCGCCGAATTGTGACCGCTACCGAACCCCGCGGTGAGGATGAGGATTTTTCGCATGGGATTCGTAAGTTGTTCGGAGCGTGTGGTTTTCAATGCACAGGATGGAGCATGCCAACGACGTTCATGTTGCGGAAGGGTGACGATTCGGCAACGAGGCCTGATTTTCCAAAACGGACTCAACCCATCCCGGGCAACATGAGCGAGGACATCTCCCATCCGGGTAAAGCGTGTCAC
>CAZZBZ010000145.1:0-2380 GCA_964653025.1 uncultured Verrucomicrobiota bacterium | reverse complement strand
CCCGATGCCCATCGGGCCGCGTATTCGGCCCTCGGTTCCCGCCATACCTCCTTAGCCAACGTTTTTCCGCGCCGTCTTGGCAGACATCATCAGCGGAAGAACCGCTCAATCACTTCTTGGGGAGTGGTAATGACGGGCACGCCAACGTCGAAACGCTGAAGTTCAAAAGCCAATCGGGGAAAATCCATGCCTCGCAGGTGCTCATCGCGGGTCATCAAGAGCTGACACCCGAGGATTGCGGATTCGGCCACGATCAAGGCGTCGTTGATCTCCTCGTGGGGTAACAGTCCCACGAGCTGGAGCCTCCGAGCGATCTGTTCGGCAATCCCGTGTTGGACCGGCTCCATCTCCAAGAATTCGAAGTGCCAGACGGGGACGGCATTTTGGGCGACCTCCAAGGACCGTCCCCGCATCCCAAGACGCTCCGAGTGCTCGGTCATCCAGGCGATCTCCTGGGCGACAGTGGGCAGGATGCCAATCCTCGGTTTCCCAGTCCGCTTACGAATCAACGAAACGACATCCAGCGAGTCTTCCCTCCCTTCCGCAAGGTCGAGGAGGAAGTTGGTGTCAACCGCGACCAGAACGGATAACTTTGGATCGGACGCCATGGAAAAGGGTGCGAGCCTTCTCGTTCAGGATTGAACGCTGCCCATCGGTAAGCTTGTTACACTTCGCGCGCACCTCCGCGCAAACCCTGTCCACGTCGAGACTGGAATACCCCTTTGACAGGCTGGGTATCCTTTTCGTTTTGGCAATCATCCGGGGAAAAATTTACTCCACGCGCATCCGATTGGCAACCCTCGAATCTCCCGCGTGTCCGAAGGTCATCCAACCGCTGAATCGCGCGACCTTGCGCCCCGACGAATGTCGCATTGGCGTCAAGCTAAGACATCGGATTTACCCTCGAAGGAGGACCCTTTCGCCCGAGTTTACAGAGCAACAGAGGGCACGGAGAAGAGGGGGAGCAGAGTTCTCGCGCAAACCTGCCCCGCGTTGCGCGGGGGGCCGCCAAGGCCGCAAAGGGGAGCAAGATGAAAAGGCCGAATACGCGCCCCGACAAGAGTCGGTGCTCACCGTATTCGGCCTGATCTCGCTTGAAGACAGATCTGTGTCCGCAACCCCAGCGATGGGGGGGGGCTGAATACGGAGAGGCCCGATGCGGATCGGGCCGCGTATTCAGCCCTCGACCCCCCCCCTTTTGCGTACTTTGCGACCTTTGCGCGAGACCTCTGTTTGCCATGGAGAATCTGAACGTTAGCTTGACGCGCATGCGACGAGATCGGGGCGCAAAGCCGAGAGCACAAAGGAGAGCAGGATAAAAAGGCGTTATCCGCGTGCCAACCAGAGTTGTCGCTCGCCGTATTCGGCCGTCCTCCTATTTCTCCTCCGCCAATCAGCAATCAGCAATCGCCAATGTCCTGCCCTCCCCGCCTTACAATGCGGGGCGCGGCAGGCTTCCTGGCGAGGTCTGGAAGTGTTGCTTGAAAAGGCGGGAAAGATGGTAGGCGTCGCCGAGGCCGGTGCGGGGCGCGATCTCCTTGATCGGCAGGGCGGTGGTCAGGAGCAGGTCCCGCGCGGCGAGGAGGCGGAGGTGGCGGAGGTCCTCCATCGGGGAGCGCCCCGTGAGGCGGCGGTATCGGCGGACGAAGTGGAACTTGCTGAGGCCCACGCAGTGGGCCAGTTGGTCGAGGGTGACCGGCTTCGCGAGATGCTGGCGCATGTGCGCGCGCACCCGGAGGACCTGGGGATGCGTGTTGCCCGAGGCCAGGCGGAGCCATTCCGCGACGAGGGCCTGAAAGAAACCGCCCGTGGCGTCGGGGAGGGCGGAGGCCTTCTCGATCCGATCCTCGAGGAGCCAGCGGGCGAGGAGGCCGACGCGCCCCCGGATATCGGTCATCTGATGGTGACGGGGAAACACATCGGTGTTCCCCCGCCACTCGAACGCGAGGAAGATCAACTCCACGGGGGAGTCGGCCTCGGTCCATTCCTCGTGGCGGGTGTGCGCGGGGTACCAGAGGAGTTCGAAGTTCGCGGCAGCGTAGTGCCGCTTGCCGATGTGTGAGTGGAGCCGTCCACCGAGGATGACGATCAGCTCGTGGTGGTCGTGGGTGTGTGGCACTCGGTGCCAGGATGCATCGGGCTTCAGGTGGCCGATGTGATGGAGGCGGGCGGAGGACGGATTCATGCCGCAATTTCCGACAACATTGAAGCAATTCAGGCCATTTACTTCAAGGGAGTTCTTCGCCTATTCTCCCGAAGAAGCGAGGCGATTTTTCCCGCTGCTTTCTGCGCGGAGGACGGCAACTTAATGCAGCAACCATCGACATCCGAACATGAAAACGCCCGCCATGAACCTGCCCCTCGTGCCGAAATCCTCCAT
>CAZZBZ010000144.1:0-2404 GCA_964653025.1 uncultured Verrucomicrobiota bacterium | reverse complement strand
CCGCCTCCCTGCTCCGCGAGACGCTGCTTTGCGAGGATGGCGTCCGCATGGCCCTCCTCGGACGCCGCTGGGCGAAGCTCGCCACGGGAACCGAACCCCCCCTCCGTGTTGCCATCCTCGGAAGCGGGAGCGCGGAAACGATCCTCCCGCAGCTTCGTGTCGCCTGCGCCGCAAGGGGACACGATTTTACGGCCCACCTCGGCACTTTCGATGCCCTCGCGCAGGAGGCCCTCGACCGGGACGGAGCGCTCTATCACTTCCGCCCGCAGATCACGCTCGTTCAGCAACTCCCCTCCTCGCTGTCCGCGCCCCCCCCGCTTGCCACGCAGGCGGAGGTCGAGCGCCTCGCCGCCGAGGAGGCAAAACACCTTCTCCACCTCTGCGGCACCTTGCACGAGGGAGGCGCCGGCGAGGTCATCCTTTGCAATTTCGAGCCTCCCTGGGACGATCCCCGCGGGGGTCTTCCCGCCGGATCCGCCTCTCTCTCGTCGCTGGTCGCAGCGCTGAACGCCCGCCTTACGGGAGAGGTTCCGAGATTCGTCCATCTCCTCGATGTCGCAGCCCTCGCGGCGGCGCTCGGCCAAGATCGGTGGCACGATGCGCGGCTCTGGCACCACGCGAAGCAGCCGATGTCCCCGGACGGCGCGGCGCTTTTCGCACGAAAGTTCGCGGGGATCGTTGCCGCCTTGCGCGGCACGTCCTCAAAGTGCCTTGTCCTCGACCTCGACAACACCCTTTGGGGCGGGGTCATCGCCGAGGACGGCATCGAGGGGATCCGCCTCGGTGAAGGTTCCATCGAGGGCGAGGCGTACCGGGCGTTCCAGCGCTACCTGCTCGGCCTCAGGGAACGCGGGGTGCTCCTTGCCGCGTGCAGCAAAAACGACGAGGCCAACGCGCGCCGTCCGTTTCTCGAACATCCCGAAACGATCCTCAAGACGGACGACTTCTGCTGCTTCGTTGCCAACTGGGACTCCAAGGCCGACAACTGCCTCCGCATCGCACGGGAGTTGAACCTCCTCCCCGAGGCCCTCGTCTTCCTCGACGACGAGCCGGCCGAGCGCGAGATCGTCCGCCACTATGCCCCCCAGGTGAAGGTCCTGGAGCCTCCCGCCGACCCGAGCCTCTTCCCTCGCGTGATCGAGCGATCGTTCTTCTTCGAAGCGGTCTCGCTCACCGGGGAGGACCTGCAACGTGCCTCGTCCTACCACGCCGAATCCGAGCGGCGGAAGATCGAGGCCTCCGTGACGAACATTGAGGAGTTTCTCCGCTCCCTCGAGATGAAGGCCGTGGCGACCCCCTACTGCGCCGTCGATGTTGCGCGGATTGCCCAGCTCTTCAACCGCAGCAACCAGTTTAACCTCTGCACACGCCGCTTCACCGAACCGGAGGTGCAGGCAATCCTCACAGATCCGTCGGTCGTCAGCCTCCAAGTTCGCCTCCGAGACCGCCTCGGCGATTATGGACTGATCGCCCTCGCCCACCTGCGGCCCGCGGGCAAGGGCATCCTCCGCCTCGAAAACTGGGTGATGAGCTGCCGCGTCCTCAAGCGCGGTGTCGAGGAACTCACGGCCGATCTCCTCCTCGCCGCCGCCGCCCGCCATGGCGCGCAGCGCGTCGAGTTCGACTATTTGCCGACCCCGAAGAACGGTCTCGTCGCCGATCTTTACGCCCGCCTCGGCTTCAAAAAGATCGCCGATCTCGACGGGGGTGCCCAACGTTGGTCCTCCCTCATCGCGGACCACCGCCCAAAACCCACCTTCATCACCGTGGAGACCACGGACAATCATCCATGAAAGCCGACCTCGATGCCCTCACCCTTCTTTTTCGCGAAGTCTTCGACCGTCAAGACCTCGTCCTGTCGCGCGAGACCTCCGCCGCCGATGTCCCCGAGTGGGACTCCCTCATGCACATCCAGGTGATCGTGGCCGCCGAGAAGCGATTCGGCGTGCGCTTCAGCCCGGGGGAAATCGAGAAGCTCCGAAACGTCGGGGAGTTCCTCGCGCTGATCCAGGGCAAGTCTTCGGGAACCTGACCCTCTTCGTGCGGTGGGTGCCGTTCGAAACGATCCCACTCCCCTCCCCGTTTCCCATGAGCGCCACCACTGCCCCCCCACCAAGCGACGGAGGAGCCCGTCCCCGGGTTCTGGACTTTCGCACGCGACTCCGGGAGGTCGCCTCCGGGAGGCTATGGCCGGTGGCCCTCGCCCTCGGGCTTTTTTTCGGCGGCTTCGGCATGTGGGGTGCGGGCGTGTGGGGTGACAATGCCCTCGACCTCGCCGACTCCCTTCGTGTGTTCCAGGGGGACGTCCCCTACCGTGACTTCGTTCCCACCTACGGTCCCCTTCACATGGCGAGCGCCCCGCTCTTCGCGTTAGGCCGCGCGTTCTTCCCCGCTTACTGGTCGG
>CAZZBZ010000143.1:0-2507 GCA_964653025.1 uncultured Verrucomicrobiota bacterium | reverse complement strand
GGACAGCACGGGCTACCAAGGATATCGTGTTTTCCCCGGTAGCCCGCCGTGTCCCCACGGCGGTCTTGTGAGAAATCTAAGCTAGGATCCCCCAACAGTGACGATTCTCGAACTGATCCAGAAGACCACGCCCTTTTTCGAGAAGGCGGGCGTTCCCACCCCACGACTCGATGTCGAACTCCTCCTCGCCCACGTTCTCGGCCTCCGCCGCATGGACCTCTATGTCCAGTTCGAGCGCGCCCTCACCGAGCCCGACCTCGACCGCCTCCGCCCGCTCGTGAAACGCCGCGCGGCACGCGAACCCCTCCAGCACATCGTCGGCACCATTGAGTTCTGCGAGGTCATCCTCGCCTCGGACAAGCGTGCCCTCGTTCCACGTCACGAGACCGAGCTTCTCGTCGAGCGGGCGCTTGCGCTCCTGCCATGCGACAAGGCGACCACCATGCTCGACCTCGGGACCGGTGCCGGCGCCATCGCGATCGCCCTGCTTGCCGCACGCCCATCCTGGCGTGCCGTGGCCACGGATATTTCCGCGGAAGCCCTCGGCCTCGCCCGCGAGAACGCGGAGCGGGCGAAAGTCGCCGACCGCATCGAGTTCCGAAACGGCGATCTTCTCTCGACACTCAAGGAGGGCGAGATCTTCGAACTCGTCGCCTCCAACCCACCTTACATCCCGACGGCGACGATTCCCGACCTTCAAATCGAGGTGCGCGATCACGAACCAAAGATCGCGCTCGATGGCGGCGCGGATGGACTCGACCTCGTTCGCCGTCTCGCGGCCGGTGCGCCTCGTTTCCTGCGCGGCGGCGGCGCGCTCCTCATCGAGATCGGCCACGACCAGGCCGATGTCGTGACGGCCCTTCTCAAGGACGGGGGATGGTCGGACGTAGCCTTCACCCCCGATCTCCAGGGCCACCGCCGCATTGCTGAGGCAAGAAAGGCTGGGGGCCTGTGATGAAAAAATTAATCCGCCCCTTCACTCCACGGTGCTCTTCAACTCGCCATCGGCGAGTTTCGTGCGAAGGCGCTGGCCGGACTTCACGATGGCCTTGGAACGAAGGATCGCCCCACTCATGTCGTCGAGGGTGATTGAGTAGCCGCGCTTGAGCGTGGCGTGCGGGCTGAGCAGGTCGAGGCGCCGCCCGGCGAGATCGAGACGGTGGCGCGACTTTTGGAAACCATCCCCCGCGGCGCGTGCGTGACGCTCCGCGAAGGCGGTGAAAGCCGCGCGTTTCCGGGCGACGATAACGAGAGGGTTGGTCGCTCGGAAACGCTCGTGGGCCGCCTCCCAGCGGTCCCGCGAGGCCCGCAGACGCTCGCGTCCTGAGGACTGGAGGGTGGTGACTGCGTCATCGAGGCGCTGCCGCCACTCGCGGATCACGCGGCGCGGCTCGCGCTCGCGGAGGACGTCGCGCAGCTCCCCAAGCCGCTCACGCAACCGCGAGACCGCCAGCCGGGCCACATCGTCGAGGCGCACCGAATGC
This sequence comes from uncultured Verrucomicrobiota bacterium, assembly GCA_964653025.1. Taxonomy (GTDB): domain Bacteria; phylum Verrucomicrobiota; class Verrucomicrobiia; order JABWAM01; family JABWAM01; genus JABWAM01. The sequence goes on along the minus strand of CAZZBZ010000143.1, from coordinate 1,023 downwards.
GTGGCCACGTCATCGAGGAACTCATCCCTCGGGCGGATGACAAGCTCGGCGGCGGCGCTGGGAGTCGGGGCGCGGAGGTCGGCGGCGAAGTCGCAGATCGTGAAGTCAGTCTCGTGGCCGACGCCCGAGATCACGGGAATCGTTGACTTCGCGACGGCGCGGGCGACCACCTCCTCGTTGAAGGCCCAGAGGTCCTCGATCGAGCCGCCGCCACGGATCACGGCGATGACATCCACGGTCGGGATCAGCTCGGCGGCCGAGGCGGCATTGAGCAGGCCGATCGCAGTGGCGATGCCGACGGCGGCACCGGTGCCCTGCACGCGCGTGGGGGCCACAAGGATGCGAACGCCGGGGAAGCGTCGGTGGAGGACGCGGCAGAAGTCGCGGAGCGCCGCGCCGTCGCGAGAGGTGACCACGCCCACGGTGGCGGGAAAGAGGGGGAGCGCGCGCTTGCGCTTCGGGTCGAAGAGCCCCTCGGCCTCGAGCTTGCGCTTGAGCGCCTCGAAGGCAGCCTGGAGGCTGCCGAGCCCCGCGGGCTCCACATGCTCGAGGATGACCTGGTAGTTGCCGCGCTTCTCGTAGACGGTGATGCGCCCGAAGACGCGGACCTGGAGCCCGTCCTTGAGGCGGAAACGCAGCCTCGCCGCCTCGTCGCGAAAAAGCACCGCGGTGATCTGCGCGCCCGAGTCCTTGAGGGTGAGGTAGACGTGCCCGCTCGCGTGGTAGTTGACGTTCGAGATCTCACCCTCGACCCAGACGACCCCGATCGCGCGCTCGAGGGTGGAGCGGATCCGTCGCGTCACCTCGGTGACGCTGTAGACGATCGCCTGGTCGGGGGTCAGGGGCATGGGGGAGGCCAATCAAGCCACGGATGAAACACGGATGGGAGAGGGAAAGGCCAGATCCACCACACGGATCTGGCCTCTATCCGCTACAGACAGATTTAATCCCCTTGCGATGAGCGCGCCGATTGCGTGTGGCGCAATCGGCGCATCCGCCATCCGTGAGCATCCGTGTTTCATC
>CAZZBZ010000142.1:0-2512 GCA_964653025.1 uncultured Verrucomicrobiota bacterium | reverse complement strand
GCTGAGGATTCACAAAACCCGGCAGAACTGCAATGCGCCCCGCGCGCACCTTCCCCCGCCCGCTTGACTTCGCGCGCCGGTCCCCGTTCCCTGCCTCAAGGTCATCCCCTCCATGGAAACCTCCAAGCCCTCCTTCCTCCTCGCGTTCGACTGTGGGTCGACCAACTTCAAGGCCGCTCTCTTCGATGCGGAAGGCCGCCGCCTCTCCGAGCACGCGGAGCCGGTCTGCTACACGCTGAAGGACGGCACCCGTTTCGAGATGGATCCGGAGGAGACCTGGGACACCGCACTCCGGACGCTCCAAGGCGTCTGCCGCGCAACCAAAATTTCCCCTGCGAAGATTAGCGGCATCTCCTTCTCCAGCCAGGCGCAGACCTTCACCCTGTGCGACGACGCGGGACGGGCCTTCATGCCGCTGCTCAGTTGGCTCGACAAACGGGCCGTAGACGAATCCGCGGAGCTGTCGCAGCAGTTGGGGAAGGGTTTTCACAGGCACTGCACAATTCCATCACCGGTACCGCAGATCCAACTCGCCAAGGTGCTTTGGGCAAGGCGGCACCTACCGGAAGCCTTCGCGCCCGGGCGCCACGTGACCTCTCTCCCCGGCTTCCTCGCCCTCCGCCTCGCAGGGATCAACGCGATGGACCGCAACCTCGCGGCACTCAGCGGACTCTCCTCGCTCAAGACCAGCGGTTGGTGGGCCGAGGCGCTCGATGCGGCGGGGGTGGATGTCTCCCTCATGCCGGAACTCGTCGAGACCGGGCAGCCCCTCCCCGCCCGCCGCATCCACCCCGGGTTTCCCCTAGCCCCGGGAACCCCCCTCGTCTTTGCGGGAAACGACCAGACCTGTGGCGCGATGGGGAACGACTGCGAACCGGGCGAGTGGCTCGTCACCCTCGGCACGGCGCTCGTCGTCTACCGACGGACCGGGGAGACGCCCGGCCCCTACCACCCGTCCAGTCTCTGGGGCCCGTGGCCGCGCGGGGGATTCTATGAGCTGGCCACGCGCGACGAGGGCTGCGCGGCGATCGATTGGGCACGGGGGCAACTCATGCCGGGCGCCCAACCCGACGATTTCGCGGCCCAGGCCTCGAGGGGCGACGCGGCCTCCGCCCCCTTCTTCTTCCCCTCGGCCATCCATGGCCCGAAGGCGTGGTCGGATCGAGCGGCCCTCCCCGAGATGGCGCGTTCCGTTTACGAGGGCGTGATCTTCTCCCTGCGCGACCTTGTATTTGCCAACATGGAAGCAGCAGAAAATTTGGAACGCCTCTGCGCGATCGGGGGCGGGAGCCGTCCCGATTTCCGTCTGCAGATCATGGCCGACGCCCTCGATCGACCGGTCCGCCGCGGTTCAGGGGACGCACTCGACGGCGCGGCCCGCCTCGTCCTCGGACGCCTCGCTCCGCAGAACGCCGCTGAGGACCGACGCTGGACTCCCACCCCCGACGGCGTCCGTCTCTGCCGCGAGCGCCACGCGCACTGGCGAGAACTCAGCCGTCACGTGCAGTTGTAGGGCGGCCATTCCTGGCTGCCATCCCCTCGAATTGGCGGCCAGGAATGGCCGCCCTACACAGGATTGCGGTGTGGAGGGGCACGCTTCGTCGTGCCCTCGCCGGTGAAATCCCATTCGCGGGCACGACGAAGCGTGCCCCTCCATGATCTTCAACGAGGGACTGGAGCGCCGCCGCCGATTTCAACCCTCGATGAAACGGAGGGCATTCTCGAATGCCATCTTGCGACGAAGGGCACCCTTCACATCACGCAACAAGGCGACCTCCTGTTCGAGAGTGCTCCAGAGCTTGCAGTGGGACCACTTTCCGTTAACGAGACGCTGGGAGCTGACCCAGGTGTGAAAGGGATTGTCCGAGCCCCACATGAAGGTATCCGGGTAGCGACGCGCGAGTTCGGCAAACACGGCGGGGGGATCGTTGTAGTCGGAGGGCACCTTCTCGGAGTCGCACTCGTAGATTCGAATCTTGCGTCGGACGCACTCGCAGCCGATCACCATCGCGGCGCTATCAATCCAGACGTTGTCGAGGAGGTTTGCCTCCTCAAAGGTCGCCCGGTGAAAGCCGGCAAAGTGCGCCCCGCAGAAGCGGAGCTTCGGGTGCTCGCGAGCGAGGGCAAAAAGGTCACTGAGCAGGGAGAGCGGGTCCGGGGATTTCGGGTAGGCGGCGTGGACCATGAAGGGCAGGTCGTGGGCCCGCGCGAAGTCGAGGATCGGCCTCCCCTCGCGCCCGAGCGTGGACATCCGCGCCCGGGTCGCCCGGGGATGCACCTTGATCCCGTAGAACGGCCAGGTGTCGATGAGCTTCTCGAGCAAACGGACCTGCTGCTTCGTCTCGCGCAGGGTGTCCACCATCACGAACGGGATGAACATCGAGCGGTACTGCGGGAACATCTGGTAGAGCTGGCGGAGGAGGTGCTCGTTCTCGAAGGCGAAGGGCGCCTTCCCAATCCCCCCCTTCGTGCGGATCTTGTTCTGCGCGAGGGAGGGCAGGTGGTAGTACAG
>CAZZBZ010000141.1:0-2538 GCA_964653025.1 uncultured Verrucomicrobiota bacterium | reverse complement strand
CGCTCGGCTCGACGACGTGCGGGATGAAGCGGACCTTGGTCTCCTCGTCGAAGTAATCGAGCGGCTTGCCGCTGAGTTTCTGGTGCTGGGTGAGGTCGTAGTCGGTGCGGTAGGCGACCCCCTCGAGCTCCTGGATGCCGAAGGGAAACTCGTATTCTAGGTCGTAGGTCCCCTTCGAGTAGAAGGCGCGATCGGCGTCGGCCACGGTCTTCACGTGGATCCTCGCGCGAGGGATGCCGATTGCCTCGTACCAGCGGATGCGCTCTTCCTTCCAGTACTCGAGCCACTTGAATCCTTCCTCGGGGGGGACGAAGAACTCGAGTTCCATCTGCTCGAACTCGCGGGAGCGGAAGGTGAAGTTGCGGGGGTTGATCTCATTGCGGAAAGCCTTCCCGACCTGGGCGATCCCGAAAGGGAGCTTCTTGCGGGAGACCTCGGCGACGTTGCGGAACTGGACGAAGATCGCCTGGGCCGTCTCGGGGCGCAGGTAGGTGACCGCCGTGTCGTCCTCGACCGGCCCCACGTAGGTCTTGAACATGAGGTTAAAGGCGCGGGGCTCGGTGAGCTCGCCGCCGCAGGTCTTTGGGGTCTTCGAGGGCTTCTGTCCGCACTCGGAGGTTTCGAGCTGGTCGGCGCGGAAGCGGCGCTTGCAGGTTTTACAGTCGACCATGGGGTCCGAGAAGGTGCTCTCGTGGCCGCTCGCCTTCCAGACGTTGCGGTTCATGAGGATCGCGCCGTCCATCCCGACCACGTCGTCGCGTTGGTGGACCATGCAACGCCACCAGTAGTCCTTGATGTTGCGCTTGAGCTCGACGCCGAGCGGGCCGTAGTCCCATGCGCCATTGAGGCCGCCGTAGATCTCGGAGGATTGGAAGACGAAGCCGCGCCGTTTGCACAGCGAGACGATCTTTTCCATTTTCGGCGGTTCGGGGGCGGGTTTTTGGCTCATGTGAGGGAGGTTCCTACCCTACCGTGCGGCGAGATTCCACCATGGAACCACGGGAAGAGGGAGAAGCCACGGATTCACACGGATGGACACGGATCGCGGAGGATAAAACCACGAAAAACACGAATCACACGAAAGGAGGCAGGAAATGGAGCCGCTCATCGCCCCGAGTTTTCTCGGGGCTCCGATGAGCGGCTCCGCCTTCGCACGGAAAGTAGGGCGGAATCCCTCGTAAGAACGGGCCGAGTACGGTGAGCCACGACGTCCGTCGGGGCGCGTACTCGACCAATCCGACTTTCGTGTCCTTCGTGTGTTTCGTGGTGAGGATCCCCATCCTCATCCGTGCCAATCCGTGGCTTCTGCTGCCAAAATCCGCTCAGCGGCGGCGGGCGCAGGCGGCACCGAGGAAGCCGCGAAAGAGCGGGTGCGGGCGGTTTGGCTTGGACTGAAACTCGGGATGGAACTGGCAGGCCACGAACCACGGGTGCCCCTTGATCTCGATGATCTCGACGAGGTCGTTCCGCGGGGAGGTTCCCGAGAAGATGAGGCCGAGCTGCTCGAAGCGGTGGCGATAGGCGTTATTGAACTCGTAGCGGTGGCGGTGGCGCTCCGTGATCATCGTCTGCCCGTAAAGCGAGGCGGCGAGCGTGCCGCGCGCGATCTTGCAGGGCCACGCCCCGAGGCGCATCGAGGCCCCCTTATGCTGGACCGTCCGTTGCTCCTCGAGAAGCGAGATCACGGGATCGGGCGTTTCCTTGTCGAACTCCGTGCTGTTCGCCTTGCGCAGGCCCGCGACTCCGCGGGCGAACTCGATCACCGCCACCTGCATCCCAAGGCAAAGGCCGAGGTAGGGAACCTTCGCGCGCCGCGCGTAACCCGCCGCGGTGATCTTCCCTTCGATCCCGCGGTCGCCGAAGCCGCCGGGAACGAGAATCCCGTCCACCCCCTTGAGCCTGCGGGCCGGCCCCTTCGCCTCGATCTCCTCGGACTCCACGTTGACGAGGTCCACCCCGCAGTTGTGGAAGGCGCCCGCATGGGTGAGCGACTCGTAGATGCTCTTGTAAGCGTCCTGGAGGTCCATGTACTTGCCGACGACCGCGATCTTCACGCGACGTTTCGGGGAGATCACGCGATGGACAAAACGGTTCCAGGGGGCCATGCGCACCGCCCGCTTCGAAAATCGGAAGTGGCGGCAGACGAGGTCGTCGAGCTTCTCCCGCTGGAGCATGAGAGGGACCTCGTAAATCGTATGCGCGACATCGCGCTCCTCGATCACGGCATCCGTGGGGACGTTGCAGAACATCGAGATCTTCTGGCGGACAGCTTTTGAGAGGGGGCGCTCGGTGCGGCAGATGAGGGCGTGGGGCTGGATCCCGATCTCGCGGAGTTTGGCGACGCTCTGCTGAGTCGGCTTGGTCTTCAACTCACCCGCCACGGAAATGTAGGGGACAAGGGTGACGTGGATGAAAAAGACGTTCTCAGGTCCCACATCGAGGGCGAACTGGCGGATCGCCTCAAGAAAGGGCAGGCCCTCGATGTCGCCCGTGGTCCCGCCAATCTCGGTGATGAGGATGTCGGCGGGCTGGTCGGCG
>CAZZBZ010000140.1:0-2558 GCA_964653025.1 uncultured Verrucomicrobiota bacterium | reverse complement strand
ACGGGCGACCTGGCCATCGAGCACGAGGATGCGGTCTACTCGAAGGAGCGTTTCGACGAGGGGCTCGTTCGCGGATTGCAGGTCCTCGGGCCCTTGGTCAAGTAGCCCGTTTCAAGGAGATGAAGGAACTGTCCTGCGGTGAGCGTGTGGTGCGCTGCCTGATCGGCGAGCCGGTCGATCGCGTGCCGTTCGGGGTGGGCCTGGGCTGGATCCCCTGGGCCGACACCTCGGAGCGCTGGAAGCAGCATTCGGGACGCGCGGATCTCGACCCCGTCCGCGAGTTCGGGTTCGACGCGAGCTTTGTGGTGCCGTCCCTCGAATGCGGATTTTGGCCGCATTTTCCGAGGATCGTGCTGGAGGAGACCTCGGAGTTCATCGTGACGCGAGACTGGAAGGGAATCACCTCCCGTAACCGTCGCGACCGCGGCTCGATGCCCGAGTTCCTCGAGCATCCCGTGAAGTCGCCGGCCGACTGGGAGCGGCTCAAGGCGGAGAGGCTTCACGTCGACGACGCGACGCGCGTGCGCGAGGACTGGGACGCGTTTCGCGCCCGGCTGCGGAAAACCGGCGAGGCGGTGCAGGTGGGGGTGTTCCCGTGGGGCGTCTTCGGCACGGTGCGGGACCTGCTCGGCGCGGAAGGGGTGCTCTACGCGTTCTACGATCACCCGGAGATGGTGCGCGACATGATGGAGCACCTGACGACGCTCTGGCTTCGCCTCTGGGAGCGGGTGGCCGCGCAGGTGCGGATCGACCACATCCACATCTGGGAGGATATGTCGGGGAAGCAGGGGTCGCTGATTTCCCCGTCGATGATCGGGGATTTCATGATGCCCTGCTACGACCGCATCGCGGAGTTCGCCCGCGGGCACGGGGTGAGGCTGGTGTCGGTGGACACCGACGGGGATTGCGCCGCCCTCGTGCCGATTTTCATGAAGCACGGCGTGAATGTGGTGTTCCCTTTCGAGTTCCAGGCTGGCAACGACATCCTCGAGTACCGGCGCAAGTACCCGTCGCTCGGCATCATGCACGGCCTCGACAAGCGGGTCCTCTCCGGGACGCGCGCGGACGTGGATCGCGAGGTCGAGCGTTGCGCCGAGATGGTGAAGCTGGGACGCTACGTCCCGGGCTTCGACCACCTGATTCCCCCCGACGCGCTCTGGGAGAACTTCCAGTACGCCGCGGGCAGGATCCGGGAAATCTGCTGGAGGAAACAACCATGACATCACGCGTGCGGATCGGTTTTGTCGGGGTGGGGAACATGGGCCAGTGCGCCCACCTGCGGAACTACGTCGCCGTCCCGGAGTGCGAGGTGGTGGCGCTCGCGGAACTGCGCCCGAAGCTCGGCGAGGCCGTCGCGCGCAAGTACGGGGTGCCTCGGGTGTACCGCACCGCCGAGGAGATGCTCGCGAAGGAGAAGCTCGACGGAATCGTCGCCTCGCAGCGCTACACGATGCACGGCCAGATCATCCCGCCCCTGTATGCGGCAGGCGTGCCAATTTTTACCGAAAAGCCGCTGGCGGGTTCCATCGAGGTGGGCGAGCAGATGCTCGCGACGCTTCGGGCGAGCGGCACCTGGCAGATGGTGGGGTACCACAAGCGCAGCGACCCGGCGACGATGTGGGCGAAGGCGGAAATCGATCGCCTGTCGGCGTCGGGCGAGATTGGGAAACTCCGATATGTGCGCATCGTGATGCCCGCGGGCGACTGGATCGCGGGCGGGTTCGACGGCCTCGTCCAGACCGACGAGAAGCCCCCCGACCTGTCCCCGGACCCCGCCGCGCGCGACATGGACCCCGACGCGTGGAAGGCATGGCTCGGCTTCGTGAACTACTACATCCACCAGGTGAACCTGTTGCGGCACCTGCTCGGCGAGCCCTACCGGGTCACCTTCGCCGACAAGGCGGGCGTGCTGCTCGTCGGGGAAACGGCGCGCGGCGTCACCGGCACGATCGAGATGTCGGCCTATTCGACCACGCGCGACTGGCAGGAGTCCGCGCTCGTGTGCTTCGAGCGGGGTTGGGTCCGGCTGGATCTGCCGGCCCCGCTGGTCGTGAATCGTCCGGGGAGCGTCACGGCGTTCCGCGACCCCGGCAACGGGGCGACGCCGACCACGACGACCCCCGTGCTGCCGCCCGTCCACGCGATGAGGCAGCAGGCGATCCATTTTGTTCGCGCCATCAAGGGCGAGATCAAGCCGCCGTGCGACGCCGTCGAGGCCCTCGAAGATCTCAAGGTCGCCCGCGAATACCTCGGGCTCTGGAAGGGCCGATAGGTAATCGACGAAGCTGAACCAGAAGAAGCCACGGATGAAACACGGACTTCCACGGATGGAGAGGTGCGCCGATTCCGCCACACGGAATCGGCGCGTTCCGTCGAGAGGATCGGAGATCTCAACCATGGTTGGAGTGCGGCAAGTCCGTGTCAGCGGACTTGCCGCTTGTCATCTGCCATCCGTGTTTCATCCGTGGCTTCCCTGTAAACTGCAGGGCAGAGGAACAAAATGGATGGAGAAATGGTACCCCTACTTGACGCGCATGGCCTCCGGCGGGGCGTCCCGA
>CAZZBZ010000139.1:0-2651 GCA_964653025.1 uncultured Verrucomicrobiota bacterium | reverse complement strand
TAGTCCGGTGGGTTGGCCTGGAGGTGGGACCGGGGGACGATGGGGAGGTGGACGCCGGGGTAGAGCTTGCCCTGCTTGGCCGGGGTGTCGTCCACCACGTAGTCCACCACGTCGCACCCGACCCCGCAGTAGTTGAGGAGGACGTTCCCCTTCGCGGAGGCCCCGTAGGCGGCGATGCGCTTGCCCCGCTGCTTGAGCCCCCCAAGGAAGGTCACCAGTTCCTCCTTCAGAGTCGCCACGTGACGGGCAAAGCGGAGGTAGGTCGCCTCGTCGTGGAGGCCCAGTTCCTCCTCCCACGCGAGAAGGCGAGCGACGTTGGGTCCCGGGGCCCCGCTGTGCGAGGGGGGGCGCGCCGTGACCCGGATAGAGCCGCCGTGGATCTCGAACTCGTGCACGTCCACCAGGGCCAGGCCGCTGGCCTCCAGGGCCTTCTTGAGGGGTCGGAGCAGGAAATAGGAGAGGTGCTCGTGGTACGCGGTGTCGAACTCCGCGCGGTTCATGAAGTTCACCATGTAGGGCACCTCGAAGACAAAGGCCCCATCGGGCGCAAGAAGGGACGCGACCGCGCCAAGGAAACCCTTGAGGTCATCCACGTGGGCGAGCACGTTCGTGGCGACCACCAGCCGCGCCACCCCGTGTTCCCCACGAATGCGGTCCGCGACAGCCCCGCTCCAGAACTCGTTGAGCGAGGGAAGTCCCGCCTCGTTAGCGATCCGGGCGAGGTTGGTCGCGGGCTCGACCCCGAGGACGCGAGAACCGATCTGCTTGAACTTCGAGAGGAGGCAACCGTCGTTGCTCGCGATCTCCACCACAAGGTCTTTCGCGGAAAGCCCCAGCGCCCGATGAAGGCTGGCGGCCATGTCGGCGCAGTGCTTCTGGAAGGTCTGTGAAACGGACGAGTGGTAATCGTATTCGCGGTAGAGCGTGCGCGGATCCACCACCACGCTGAGTTGGGAGAGGGAACACGACCGGCAGAAGAGGATTTGAAGCGGAAAGCGCGGTTCCTTTTCCTGTCCCTGCGAGGGAGCCACGTAGCGATTGACGAGGGGCAGGCTCCCGAGGTCCAAAAACGGCACAAGATCATGTCCCCCGCAAACCCGACAGGCGGACAGCTTCCGGCAAATCTCCTGCGTTGGAACGGATATTTTCACGCTGGACACAGGCATCCCATGGAGGGTCTGAAACATGAGTCCATGAATTTCTGCGAGGGGAGCACACACGGCTCGCGTGTCTTGTTGGGCGGCTCGCCCAACAGTCTCCTCCGAAAAATCGGCGGGCCGCCGATTTGGACACGCGGGCCGCGTGTGCTCCCCAAACTATTTTCAACGCTTAGGGGATGGCGACTCATGCTGAACACCTTTCCAGATAGGCAGCCAAGCCTTCCTGCCACGGCGACATGGCAGGAATGCCGGAGGCCGCCAGTTTGTCCCCGCTCAGGACCGACCATGCGGGACGGGATGCACCCCCGGGTCCCGGCTCGGAAGCGACCGGGAGAACCTCACGACGGATACCACGCTGGCGAAGAATTTCACACGCAAACTCGTGCCAAGTACAATGACCGCGATTCGTGGCATGAAAGGTTCCCACTGCCCCACCCTTTAGCAGTTGGCAAACCACCCCGGCAAGTTCGGATGCCGAGGTGGGCGTGCAGGTCAGGTCGGTCCGGACCTGGAGCGGCTGATCGCCCGCGGCCCTTTCCAGGATCGCGTCCACGAAGTTGCGCTTGGCCTGACGGCTCCGAAATCGCCCGTAAAGTCCGCAGGTCCGGACGATGCAATGGCGAGAGGCCAGCAGGCGGATGGCTTCTTCCCCGGCCAGTTTGGAGAGGCCGTACAGGTTCACGGGCGATGGGAGATCGGTCTCCTCGTAGGGACGCTGCGCTTTGCCGTCGAACACATAGTCGGTGCTGAAGTGGACCAGCAGCGCACCGGCCTCGCGGCAGATCCGCGCCAGCGAGGCGACCGCCACGGTATTGAGCGCGAAAGCCGGGGCGGGGTCGGTCTCGGCGGCATCCACATGGTTCCATGCGGTCGCATTAATGACGAACCCCGGCCTCAATCTCTCGACGGCCGAGCTCACGGCCGCAGCGTCGCAGAGTTCGAGGTCCCCGTGGGAAAGGGCGTGGACTTTCCACTTCTCCAACTTCCCGAGAGTCGCGACCAGTTCCCCACCCAGTTGGCCGGTGGAGCCGAGGATCAGGATGGGATCCAAATTCATGAGGCTTGAATCCGGAAGAAATCCGAAGACTCAGGCGGACGGCATCGCCTTCCGTTTGAGCCGATCCACGAGCGGTTGAACCTCCCGAAGAACTTGTCGAAGCTCTTCATGAGTCGGTTCGTCCACGTCAAACCCCGGATAGCGGCCCTCCACATATGCTTCGGCGAGCGGTTCAATCACCAACTCGAACTCTACCAGGGCAGCATCGAACCCGATTGCCAGATGAAGGAGCGCTTGAATGTCGTGAGTGCGTACCAGACTCCATCCCCGCCCAACGAGAAATCCTTTCAGGTACTTTTCGAGACCTTCGACCAGCTTTGCGAGAACCGCAGAGGAGGCTACCCCGTTGCGAACGGCAACGTCCACCAGCTCGAAATCACGGTCGCCGAAGGCAAACCAGTGTGACGGCTTCGATTCATCCGTGGACGGCATAA
>CAZZBZ010000138.1:0-2725 GCA_964653025.1 uncultured Verrucomicrobiota bacterium | reverse complement strand
TTTTTCCCTCTCAAACGGGCCCTTAGCTCAGCGGTCAGAGCAGGGGACTCATAATCCCTTGGTCGATGGTTCGAATCCATCAGGGCCCACGCCCGCCCGCGGAAGGCAGGCGGTAGTCAGCGGGGAGGGCGTTTTCTCTTGGTCTTTGGACCGGGTTTCGGATAGATGAAAATCCTCGCGAAATGACGAGATTCTCTCCGTATGGCCTCTTCCAAAAAATATTGGGTTGGTTTTGACCTCGGCGGCACGAAGCTGATGGCCGGGGTGTTCGACTCCAAGCTGCGCCTGCTCCACGCCGAGCGCGCGAAGATGCGCGGGGTGAAGGGGGCAAAGGCGGGGATTGTGCGGATGGTCGAGTTGATCCGCCAGGTGATGGCCGACGCGGGAGTTCGCAGTCCGCGCGAGCTGCGCGGGATTGGGCTGGGGGTTCCCGGTCCACTCGATCTCAACCGCGGGGTGATCCTTGATGCGCCGAACCTTGGCTGGAAGAACGTGAATCTAAAAAAGGCGATGCGTGAGGCTTTCGGTTGCCCGGCGGTGGTCGCCAACGACGTGGATGCCGGCACCTACGGCGAGTATCGCTTCGGCTCAGGGCGTGGCGCGCGTTGCGTGCTGGGCGTTTTTCCCGGGACGGGAATCGGTGGGGCCTGCATCTATGAGGGGAAGCTCCTCCGCGGGCGGGTCGGCTCCTGCATGGAGATCGGGCACGTCCAGGTGCAGCCGAACGGGCGACTTTGCGGCTGCGGTCGGCGCGGCTGTCTCGAGACGGTGGCGAGCCGGCTGGCGATCACCTCGGAGGCGGCGACCGCCTCCTATCGCGGCCAGGCGCCGCATTTGCGCGAACTGGCGGGCACCGACATGGCGGCGATGCGGAGCCGCGCGCTGCGCGAGGCGATCGAGGAGGGGGACGATTGCATCGCAAAAATCCTCGAGGAGGCCGCGCGCCAGCTTGGCGGGGCGATTGCTTCCGTGGTCAACCTCCTGGCCCCCGACGTGGTGGTGCTCGGCGGAGGGTTGGTGGAGGCGATGCCCAAGCTCTTCCTGAAGGGCGTGCGCGAGGCGATTGCGCGCGAGTCCATGGGGGCGATTTCCCAGCACGTCACCGTGGCGGCGGCCAGGCTGGGGGATAACGCCACGATCATGGGCGCCGCGGCGCTTGCCGCCGAGGAGGACGGGCGATGAAGGCTTCCATTCTTCTTTACGACACCACGCTGCGCGATGGCACGCAGGCGGAGGGGGTGAACTTCTCGCTGCAGGACAAGCTGCGGATCGTGGAAAAGCTGGATGCCTTCGGCGCGCATTATATCGAGGGCGGGTTTCCCGGGTCCAACGAGAAGGACATCGCCTTCTTCAAGGCTGCGCGAAGGCTTCGGCTCAGGAATGCGCGCCTCGCGGCCTTCGGCGCCACGCGACGGCCCCACGTGGCAGCGGCGAAGGACCCGCAGGTCCGCACCCTCCTCGACAGTGGCGTGCCCGTGGTGACGATCGTGGGCAAGTCCTGGCTTTTTCACGTGCGTGAGGTGCTCCGCACCACGCCCGAGGAGAACCTGGCGATGATTGGCGACACCGTGCGCTTCCTGAAGCGCCACGGTCGCGAGGTGGTCTATGACGCCGAGCATTTCTTCGACGGCTACAAGGCGGACACCGCCTATGCCCTGCGCACCCTCGCCGCGGCAGCCGAGGCCGGGGCGGACTGGCTGGTGCTCTGCGACACCAACGGCGGATCCCTCCCGCGCGAGGTGACCGAAATCACGCGCGGCGTGGCGATGGCGTTCCCGTTGCGCGTTGGGATCCACACGCACAACGACGGCGGATTCGGGGTGGCGAACGCCCTCGCCGCGGTCGAGGCCGGCGCCACCCAGGTGCAGGGCACGATCAACGGCTACGGGGAGCGCACGGGAAACTGCAACCTCATCACCGTGATCCCCAACCTGCAGATCAAGATGGGACGCAAGGTCGTTCCCGCGGGTTCGCTGCGTCGCCTAAGGCAACTGTCGAACTTCGTGGACGACCTCGCGAACCTTCGGCCGGACGTGCGCGCGCCCTTTGTCGGGGACAGCGCCTTCGCGCACAAGGGGGGGCAGCATGTGAATGCCGTGGCAAAGAGCATCTCCACCTATGAGCACATCCCGCCCGAGTCGGTGGGCAACCGCCGACGCGTCCTTGTGGGCGAGCTTTCCGGCCGCAGCACCGTGCTGATGAAGGCGCGGGAGCTGGGGATGGATCTCGACGCAAACTCCCCCGAGGTGCGGGAGATTCTTACCCAGGTGAAGCGCCTGGAACACCTTGGTTTCGAGTTCGAGGCGGCGGACGCCTCGTTTTTCCTGCTCGTGCGGCGGGCGCTGCGCCGTCGTGAACCCCCCTTTCGTCTCGTGGAGTACCACATCGCGATGCGTCGCGCCGAGGGGCAGGAGGCCGGCATCGCCGAGGCCACGCTCAAGCTGGAGGTGAAGGGCGCCGTGGTCCATACGGTGGCCGAGGGAGACGGCCCCGTGAACGCCCTCGATGGGGCGCTTCGCAAGGCGCTCCTCCCGCGCTTCCCGGGCATCCAGCGGATGCGCCTCACCGATTACAAGGTGCGCATCCTCGACTCGCGGAGCGGCACGGCCGCCCGCACCCGGGTGCTGATCGAGTCGAGCGACGGGAAAGGGGAATGGGGGACGGTTGGGGTTTCCGACAACATCATCGAGGCGAGCTGGCAGGCCCTGGCCGATTCGGTGGAGTA
>CAZZBZ010000137.1:0-2728 GCA_964653025.1 uncultured Verrucomicrobiota bacterium | reverse complement strand
CGGGCAATGAAAAATGGGAAACGAAAAACTGGGGAGAAGGAAGCGGGGAGGGGGGGGAGAATATATAACGGGCAATGAAAAATGGTGGCGGAGGGGAAAGTGTTCGTTTCAAATTATAACCCCGCACATCCTAGGCCTCGGACAACAGGGATGCGAGCGTGCGAGGGAGGACCACGCGGACGCCGTGGATGGGAGAATTAAAGAGCTTGTGGAAGTGCCTCTTGTCACTCGTCAGCAGGTGGGTGCAGCCGGAGGCGATCGCTCCCCCGAGGATGGGCCAGTCCTTTTCGGGCAGATCCACGCCTTCCACGCGCACCGCCTGGTGGACCAACGGGATTCTTCCCGTCAGGAGGCGAAAATCGTCCATCCACGAGGGGCATTTTTGCAGGAGATTTCGCTCCGCCTCCCGCACGGCATGGACGTTGGTGACGCCCTTCGCCTTTGAGAGCACGGCGAGCGCCAGCCCCTGCATCAGGCTGCCGCGCTTGGATGCGGAGAACAGCACGCAGGCGTCGAAAAACACTTTCACGGGAGGCGGAATCGCTGCAGAAACTTGCGGTGTGGACTGAGGGACTCCTCCTCTTTTTCAAACTCCCTGATCCGCTCCGGGGTGTAGATCTCCAAAGGAAACATCGACACCGGCTTGAACAGGATCCCGTCCGCGGTCACTTCCGCGAGGAACTGGTCTCCTTCCTTGACGCCGGCCTCCTCGCGCATCGCCTTGGGAAGGGTGAGGGTGCCGCGCTGCTTGAGCTGAACCATGGTCGCCATGCCCACAATCATGCATATTTTCTGAAAATACGCAAATTCAGTAAATCTGAAAGATTTAAGCATCCATTTTTGACTCCTCACGGCTGATCACTTGCTCTACGTGTGTCGCGTGGCGACCCATGCCTCCATTCATCTGGTTGGGGTGGCGTTGGGGCTGATGCTCGCGGTTGGAGTCGACGCTCGCGACTGGCAGACGTTCACCGACTGTCGCCTGGTCGAGCATCCGGCCAACGACGGCGACAGTTTTCACGTTCAGGCCGTCGACCAACCCATCCTGGTGCGGCTTTACTTCGTCGATTGTCCCGAGACCGCGGCGGCCACTGACGGCGATGCCAAGCGCGTTCGCGAACAGGCCCTGCACTTCGGGGTGATCAAAATGAGCCGGGTCCTCCACTACGGCGAGGAAGCGAAGACCTTCGTGGCGCAGATTCTCAGTAAATCATTCACCGTCCGCACCGTGTTCGCGACGGCGTTTGGTCGGTCATCCACGCCGCGCGTGTACGGAATGATTACGACGGCGGAGGGCAAGGACCTCGGCAGTCTGCTGGTGGAGAAGGGGCTTGCCCGCGCCTTCGGGACAAAACGAAAAACGCCGGAAGGCATGGATGGCGACGAGATGATGAAGAAACTTCAGGATTTGGAGTTGCAGGCAATGAGGCAGCGGGCGGGCATCTGGTCGGAGACCGATCTCGGGAAGCTCGATGAAATGCGCGCCCAGCAACGCGGGGAGGAGGAGGAAATGAAGGAACTGCGCCGTCAGTTACAGGGGGAAGTGTCCGGTCCCGTGGACATCAACAAGGCCACCGCCCGCGAGATCCAATCCGTCGCCGGGATCGGCCCGGTGCTGGCTTCGCGCCTCATCGAGGGGCGCCCGTACAAGAGCGTCGATGACCTACTGCGCGTGCCCGGCATCAGCCAGAAGCTCCTCGAGCGATTGCGTCCGCAGTTAACGGTGTCCGTTTCGACGCCTTGAGTCTGGCTCGGGAGGATCGGTTTCCCACCGACTGCGGCGGGGCCATGAGGGCGGCATCAAGCGCGCCTAGCAGCCGGCCAGGAACTCGGAAATCTCGCGGAGATGAGGGAGCCGGCTCCCGGGCATCGCCTGGTCGGAGAGGCCGAGGATGAAGTTTTTTTCGTCGACGGCCTCGTCGCGGAGGCGGTGGAGGTGCGCGCGGAGTTCCGCGGGCGTGGTCGGGGGCTCGAGGAGGGTGCTTGGGATCCCTCCCCAGCTGACGAGGCGGTCGCCGCAGCGTCGACGGATCTCGCGGAAGGAGCAGGGGACGAGGGGCTCCACCGCGAGGCAATCGAGGACGTCGTGACCGGTCTCCAGCACGAGGTCGAGGAGGAGGGTGAGGTCGGCGTCGGCGGCGTTTTTCGGGGCTGGTCGTGGTGGCGGACCTTGCGGCGGCGGCGACCTTTATCCTGGGGGACGGAGTGGATGATTCACCCCGTCGTTCCGAGCGTCGGTCCTTGAAGGCGGGTATGGGAACGGGCTTTGAATAGCCCACCGAGGAAAAAATCATGAAGCTTTTACTCCCCCGTTCGAAGCTCGTCTCTCGTGTCCTTGCGATCTCGATATTTGCGGCGTGCCTTGGTGTCGCCGCCGCCACCCGTGGCCCTCCATTTTCGCGGGCAACCTAGCGCGCGAGCTCCTCGGCGGGCAGATGGTGCGGATCCGCGGGGCCGATCCGATCGAGGTCCTCGCTGTCCACAAGGACGACCGCGTAGCCCTCCACCTCCTCAACCATCTCTACGATTCCGGGGACTTCGTGCCATCGCAGGAGTGGCTCGCCCTCGCCGACCTCGAGGTCGAGTTGAGCCCCTCCTTCCCGGTGTCCGGCAAAGGTGCCCTCTTCATGCCGGGGAGGGAGGCCGCCCCGGTACGCGAGGAAAAGGGGGGTCTCCGCCTGCGCCTCTCGAAGCTCGGGCTTTACCAGGGGATCTCGCTGCCAGCCCG
>CAZZBZ010000136.1:0-2840 GCA_964653025.1 uncultured Verrucomicrobiota bacterium | reverse complement strand
CACTCATGACCAAAGCAGGACAACTCGCTTCCGTCCCCTTCATCCCCATCCCTCGTAGCCTCCAGCGACCGCGCAAGGACGTGAATGGGGTGCAGCGCCACGACCTGCCCGAGATTGTTTTCTCGGGGTTCGATCCCTCCATGGCGCACCCTCCCAGTGGAATCGGAGCCGTCAACGGCCTTCGCGAACTTCAGCAAACACGGACAAACTCACGTCAACATTGTTACACTTTCAGTGACACTTTTGAGGTTTTGAACGGCCAAGAAACCGTTTTCCCCTTTGAAAAAGAAAATGGCGGACGGGGTGGGATTCGAAACCACATTCCGGACTTCCCGTCCTTGCCTGAACTTGCCCGAAGTCGTTGCCTCCGTGCATGTTATCGCCCAACGTCAAAATTGGACGTTGGGCAAGTTCGGGCAATAGCGGGCAGTTTTTTTGTCATGAATTGTCACGAAAACACGGGACGTTGGGGTGGGGGCTCGCTCAGAATCTCAAGAGAGGGGGTCTTTATGCCCGTCCCGAGGGGAGGGGACGGAGTGGCACGTCCAGCGGGAGGATCAACTCGAAGCCGCAAAACCAACCGCCAAGCCCTGAACCGCGATGACCGATGGGGTAGGAAAGCTCAGGCTGAACCGATGCGCCGTTTGACTTCCACCAACAGCACCTCAACCTCCTCCGTTTGTGCTCGGAGCTTGGGCCAGTCTTCGTCTTCCATGTCAAAACCCGGATACCGGTCGGTGAAATATTTCTCCGCCAGGGCTTCGGTTAGGGGCTGGATCCGATCTGCCATTTCGACATCGCGATTGCGGAGTTCGTCGTTCAATTTGACCAAGTCATGGGTCTTGATGAGAAACCAACCGCGGCGCACCAACTCTGCTTTGATGACCTTTTCCAAGATCTCGGCCAGCTTGCTGAGACACATCGCAAATGCGATCTGCTCCCCTACCAACGATTTCACGCCCGCCAGGTCGGACTCGGCGAGGAAAATCCAGTCGGACGGATTGTTGGTGTCAGTTTTGCGCGGCAAGAAGCTTCCCCTCCTCAAGGATGGTTTGGAAAAAATGGTCACCGCCCGCCCGTTTCTCTGCAAAGCGTGCGGGGGCAATCGGAATCAAAGTCATCGCCGGCTTCGGACGGACATCACGCAGTGCCCGGCGAAACTGGGTCGCCGTCTCGAGTTGCCGCTCAGCGCCCTCGGCCACGATGCAGAGATCCACGTCGCTGTCCGGGCGCGCATCGCCACGGGCGTGTGAGCCGAAGAGGTACACGGTCTGAACCGGGCGGACACGGTTGAACGCCTCGATGCACTGACGCAGGACATCCTCCTGATCGCGGAGACTGGCCGGCAGGTTCTCCAAGTGCAACTTCATACCACGGCAGTTTACTCGCGAGGATTCACGCTGGCAACCCGCAATCCCTCCTATGGAGCGTGGACCCGAGTTTTGGACGGAGTGGCAAGCGCGAAGATCACTACGCCGACTGCGAGCAGATGCAGATCATCTGCGCCGCGGCGACCGAGTTGCTCGATGTGTCGCGTGATTAGTGGGCGATATCGGAGGGGCAGGGGTCGTAGTGCGGGTGGGGGACGCGCGGGGTGCGGAGGCCGCCGGTGAGGTAGAGCGAGGGCGGGCGGTCGCAGTCGAAGCGAAGCACGGGGCAGAGGGGATCAGGCGGTGTCGCGGGGAGGCCGGTTACCGTCACCTTCCCGCCGTCCTGGGTGAACTTGAGCGGGCGGTTGGCGCCAAGGAGGGTGACCTCGCGGACGCGCGCTTCCACCCCGGCGACGACCAGCGTCTCGCCCGGCCATCGGCGGACGAGTTGGTAGAGGGAGGTTCCTTTTACGGTGAATGGGCCGTTGTGATTCCAGTCACCGCGGTGGTCGCCCTTCTGCTGGAAGTCAACGCTGGCGCCGGCAACGCCGCGACGGGCTGGCTGGCGCATCTGGCCGCCCATTGGCCCGCCAAGTTTCCGATCAACGGCCAGTACATGTTCTTCATCGCCATGCTGACGGCGGTCACGCTTTACGTGGGGGTATCGCTGCTGACGTGCCGGGAGGATTTTAACATGGAGCGGATGCTGCACCGCGGTCAATACGCCATGGAACCGACGAACGACACGACGGTGGCACCCGCCCGACGGCGGTCGAAACTCGAGGAATTCATCGGCATTGATGACGAGTTCACGCGGGGTGATCGCATTCTGGCGTGGAGCGTCATGCTGTGGAGCATGGCCTGGTTCGTCCTGTTTGTGGTGATCACCCTCTGGAACCTGATCGCGCGCTGGCCGCTGAAGTGGTGGGCACGTACTGGCATTACGAAATGATCATCCTGCCTTTGCTTGTCATGGGCGTGACCACCGTGTGGTTCTGGGTGGGCGGCGTACGGGATCTGGTGCGGTTATTTCGGCGCTTAAAAACTGTGCGACGAAACGACCTCGACGATGGCATGGTGGTTGGCCACCGCAATCTGGACGAGGTGGACCTGCCCGACCGCAAACACTGAGACTCATGGGCGAGCGAAAATTCGATTCCCACTCATGACCAAAGCAGGACAACTCGCTTCCGTCCCCTTCATCCCCATCCCTCGCAGCCTCCAGCGACCACGCAAGGACGTGAATGGGGGGTAACGCCACGACCTGTCCGAGAGCTTTTCCTCGGGATTCGAGCCCACCACGGCGCACCCTCCCAGCGAGATCGGAGCCGTCAATTGCCTTCGCGAACTTCAGCAAACACAGATGAACTCACGTCAACCTTGTTACACTTTCAGTGACACTTTTGGGGTTTTGGACGACCCGAAACCCCGTTTCCCCTCTGAAAAAGAAAATGGCGGACGGGGTGGGAT
>CAZZBZ010000135.1:0-3042 GCA_964653025.1 uncultured Verrucomicrobiota bacterium | reverse complement strand
GTCTGGAATCGGATTGCGCTCAACCCTGTCCCGGAAGTCCCCTCAGCCTCAAGCGATTCCGAGGTACGGCCTTGTTTATCTGATGGCTTGCATCCCGTAGTCAACGCAAGACTCAACAACAAGCCCACGAGTGCAGGGCCCTGCGCCATAAGAGCGCCAATCGAGCATCGACGTCGAGTCTCAGTCACCGCGTTCAAGGTATCAGCCTTTCTAGCCAGCCGGCCACCACATCACTTGGACGCGGCTGGCTTCGGCGGCAATCCGTAGCCCGGCTCCTTCAGCCCAGCTCGGCGGCCGGGGTCGACGGCGGACAGTGCGCTTGCGCAAAGTGAATTCAGCGCCTTGCACCCGAGCTCCTGCCGCCCACGAAGTCCTCCAGCGGTGTCTGGTGGATGCGTTCTACCCCGATACTCAGCCTCACGCCCATGACGGATCCACGCCTCGTCTATGGTAATGCGATCCACCGCCGCCCGGAATCCCTCGTCGAACAAGCTATCTACCGCTTTCCGCTCTTCATCCGAAGCCACCGCAAGAAGCGAAGATCGAAATCCCTCCATAGAAGCTGGCCAGAAAACGAGCTCGTGCCGTCTGCTAATGTCGCTCCAGAAAGCTAGGAGGAAGGCCCTACGTGCGGGGATGGACAGCGACTCGGCAATCTGCTTCTGCGACGCCAGAACCAGTTCCGCTAGCGCGCTGGCGGACTGACCGAGCTGGGAATACGCAGCATCGGCGACCCGGAACATCGATTCGGTGCGCACGGGTCCCTCCGGGTTCGCGGACTGCTTCTCCATCTGGCGTAGCTGCCGCCTGGATGTTGTTCGCGCGATCCTCTCCGCAGACTCGCGCATTTTCCGCAAAATCACGAGGTATCTCTCACAGAAAAGCGAGACCTGGGCGCTGATTTGCGCGCCATCACTCGCCGCGTTCGGCTCCGCCTCCAACACCTTGTCCAGGAGTGCCACCAAGTCGACGGACCCTGTCTCGAGGTGATGTCCGGGCATCGGCGTACGGGAAATCTCCAGCGAGTACTCGAACTTGTACCAGAGTTCCGGCTTTGTACCGGAGAACCGATCGCGGAGCGCGTCCAGGAATTCCCGATCGAAGGCTGCCTGCTGATCCGCGAGGGGCGCAAGCGCCACTTCCCGAGCGCAGCAGAGATGCAACCAAGCCGCGGGATCTGCCTCTACATTGATCCCTTCGAACTTCTGGTTCCATTCCTCAACGCTGCGCTTCCACGCGGTCAGTTTCGGAACAAGCGTGCGGCGGCGCTCCTCGATCAACTCGCGCAGCGTCCGCTCTTCGTCCGGATTCAGTGCGAGCATTGTTGGCGCCAGACGCGAGACCGATTCAGTCAGGGCATCAACCAACTCACGCTCAAAGTGGGGGGACCAAGGTCCCATCGGGATAGCGCGCTCTGATTCACTTGCGATCGGCCGGATTCCGAGAGCCGCTGAATTGGCGCACGGCGTCAAAGATGCCGTAACGCTCGCCCCCACAAGGATCGCTCCGCGAAGCAGCTTCGGCCATTGAGACACAATCATCGAGTCTCCAATCTCTGCGATGTACAGGAAAGGGGACGAAGGGCACGACCCGGGCCAGCTAGTCCTAACCTCGGCGGAAGGGAGTAGCCAACGACTCCCCCAGGATAGCGGCTGGTGGCGTCGCCCCGCGTCTCCAGTTGCAGCCAGGAGCTCAAGGCTGCCTCCCAAGGAAAAAGAACCGAAGTTCCTCCACGCCTTTCTTTCTACCAGCGGGGTCCGCGCGCAACCACGGATAGGAACTGGCAAACAATGTACGCTCCGCGACAACTTAGTTCCACATTCGCGAGCTTTCCGTCGGTGCTGCGAAACACGCGCCGGTGGCCGACCAACTGGTTCATCGATTGAGATTCGTGGCGACCCGCACCAAACAGCCCTACACCTTCGGCGCATCCGGGGAGTTCAAGGCCCGCCTCGAAGTAGAGGCGGGCCTTTTCGTTGACGGGCGAGATGGGCCGGGAGGCCCGCGTGGGGCGTCGTGGCGGGTCCTTGAAGCCCACGATCGAACGCCATTGGAAGTCGCTCCAACGAGGACCTCAATGAAGCGAATCACGGCAATCCTGGCAGGCATCGCGAGCATGACCGCATGTGCCCCCCACGGGTCGGCGGTGCAGGACGATCGGACCGATGACCAGGCACACGCGTTTGGCGAGTGTTTCGGGCGCGCGATGTCGTGGAGGCTGCGGATCGGCGGGACCGAGGGCAAGAACGACTCATGGACCGTCTCGATCCTCGAGGTCGCTCCCACCCGCTACGACGTGTCGAGCGGCCACTTCGACGATCGATCCGTCTCCGCCGCCGCGGTGATTCGGCGTGGCGACGAGATCGTCCACCTCCTCGGCGAAAGGAATGGCAGCCGGCTGTGCCTCGTGGACTCGGATTTGCTGCTTGGAACCGCCGCGTCGCTGTCGGTCGAAGGCTTTGAGGGCCGGATGAGTGCCCTCAATCGAGGCGGGGGCGCCGGCGAGTGCCGGCGCGCGAGACTGGCGCTGCGGGGGGTCGGGGAGGTGCTGTTCGTCCTGTCACCTCGTTGCCAAATGGTTCCAACGATCGAGACCGCGGCAGAGCCCTGCGGCACCATGCTCGAGCCTGCGCCGGTCGTGCAGCGTGTCCTGCAAGAGGTCGGGCCAGGAAACCACCGGATGCTGCTGACAATGATCGAAGACCGGTCCGGAAGCCACCCCGCGGTTCATGCGGGCGTGGCGGCCATTCGCCCCCAGTTGCGGCGCTTCGAGGGTGATGTGCCTGCGCGATGCCCATGGAGGACCAAGCGTGACTTCGCGATCCACATCGCCGAGGCACTGGAGGCCTGCGGCACGACCCTGCCGCAGGCCCCGGAGGGCGAGTTGGCCGATTCGCTGAACCAAGCGAGTGGGCTTCATTTGGACGGCCGGGAGTGGCGCCGGTTGATGACGGACTGCTTCGGGTCCCTCGAACGCGCGGACGCGGCGCTCTGCTTCCTGCCCGAGATGGAGTTCACCCCGTTCGTCGTCGCATCGACGGA
>CAZZBZ010000134.1:0-3068 GCA_964653025.1 uncultured Verrucomicrobiota bacterium | reverse complement strand
CGCACTTTTCAAATGAAACTTCCCCCGCCGCACTATTCAAAAGAATTTTCCACCCATCCCGGGCAACATGAGCGAGGACATCTCCCATCCGGGTAAAGCGTGTCACCCAACCTTCACACGTCCTCCCTTTGGGTGTCACAAGGCACGGCTAAAGTGTCACCGTTGTCAAAACAGCCCCTTGCGACCACCAAACACACAATACAGTGAGCAGAACCATGAACACCACAAACCCATTCCTTTCCCGTTTACCCGCCATCGCGGCGACATTGGCGCTCGTCCTGAGCCTCGCCGAGACACGGATTTTCGCCCTGACCACTGGCGATGTCGCGATCGTCCGTGTCAACGCGAACGACGACGGATTCAGTGTTTTGACACTGCGAGATCTGAGTGCCAGTGACAGCCTCTACTGGACGGACAACGGATGGACGAACGGAGTCTTTCGTTCCGGTGAGGGAGCCGGCACCACGGACATCCTGATCAACAACATCACGGCGGGAACGGTCTTTGATGTGAGCGCAGGCAGTCTTGCCAACAACGGCGAATCCGCAGTTCTCTTTTCCGGAACCAGAGCGAACCCAACCCTTCTCTTCTACGGCGTGGACTGGGGCAATGCCTTGGGTTGGGATGCGCAGGCGATTGATGCTGGCACCTCCGGACTGCCCTCCATCCTGGCTGGCACTCCTCCCCTGAATATCTCGTTGGGAAACAAGCCCACATGGATCTACACAAACTCCACGGCCGGCACGCGCGCTCAAATCCTTTGGGCTCTCAACAACGCGAACAACTGGGCGACCAACACCAGCCCTGGCGCGGCCGTCACCAATTGGACGGGCGGCAGTTTCACCTTCTTCGCGGGCTACAGCAACCTTGCGGCCGGAGCGACCCTCTCGAACTTCACGGCGGTGTCCGAATCCGGGAAACTTACCTCGATGGCAATCCTCAACTCGAATCCGCTGGCCACGAATTCGGCGGTAACGGCGAACTTCTCCCCGACGAATGCCCTCGGCTTCAATAGTGACCTCCTTCACTTCAACGGCACGGGCACGAACACCTTCGTGCTCCTAATGAACTACGACCCCACAGGCCTGACCTTAACCCAGGAGCAGAAGGTGTACATCGGCTGGCTCGACACGAACCTCAACCGCTGGGTCAACGCGGTTCTTGGGAACATTGGGGAAACTTCGAATTTTGTTCTTGGGGCATGGAATGCCAGCTACGGCCTCGGCACCTACGGGGTAGACACATCGAGCGACTCGGTCTGGGCCGTTCTGAACCACAACAACGACTTCGCGGCGATCCCCGAACCTGGGGTTGCCGGGCTCTTTGGCCTCGGGGTGCTTGGCTTTGTGCTCATCTCTCGACAGAGGCAGTCAAGGTGCTGAGTGCCGTTTCCACGGGTCGCCGGCCTCCAGAACCGACGGGAGAACACGTCGCCCGTAAGAAGCGAAGTCCATCCAACGAGGAAAACTCATGAAACCCAACTCGCGATGCTGCCCCGGGTGTGGACGCCGCAGCGGTCGAATTCTATCGAATCCGATTATGATCAGCGGCGAGTCTTCCACCTGTTGGAAGGGCACGATGCAGCGCTGCAATCATTGCGGCGCCATTTGCGGCATCCACATTGACCTGATGGCCACCGACCACGAAGTGGTGCGAGAGACGTCGCAGTTTTGGAGAGAGGAACCATCGAACCTGTCGGAAATCACCGAACACAATTCGATGCGTCACCGGCTCACGGCGACTCCCCCCCATCCCGCGCCCGTTCCACCCTATGCGAAACGGCCCATGGATCTCTCGCTGTCGTCTGAACGGCCACCGGGTTGATTCAGAACTTCACGAGCCTTCATCCCATGTTGAACCCTGCTCCGTCGCGAAAGCACATCCTGATTGCCGAGGATGACCCGGATATTGGAAACCTGATCCAGTTCCATTTGCAGCGCCGAGGTTTTCGAACCACGGCCCTTGTGGATGGACGGGAGGTACTGGAATCCATGTTCGAACTGGCCCCTCACCTGCTGATCCTGGACCTGATGCTGCCGAATCTACACGGGTTTGAAATCTGTCGCCTCGCGCGCTCGATTCCAAAGTTGAGAAAGATCCCGATCGTAATGCTGACGGCCCTGGCATCGGACGAAAACCGCTCAAAGGGCCTCCGCATGGGAGCGAGCGCTTACCTCACCAAGCCCTTCGTGACGAGCGAACTGATGGGCCACGTGGAGCGCCAACTTGGCTTGCGAGGGAATCTCCCGCCCGTCATGGTTTGAATCGACGGGTGGACCTCGGCTGACCGAAGGCAGGGGCGGCACCTCCATGCCATCGCGTCCGAACAAACTCCAATTACTGCTTTTCGGGCGGCAGGAAACGGATGGTCCGCACACTCAAGGGATAGCGGTCGGATGCGACATATTTCAGCTCCACTCGCTTTCCCACGGCAAGGTCTTCAAGCGAGGAGATCCTGAACACCTTGACCAACCCCTGCGCGTTCTGCGCCGTGAAGCAGGAGCCGGGGGCATTCCCGTTGCTGTCCACCGCCGTGACGACACCCGAGAATCCGAGATCCCTGCCTGCGCCCTCGGAGGCCAGCGCATCATCCGCGCGAGCCACACCCAGGGAGAACAGGACCACCGAAAGGAACGTGATGAGATTTTTCATGGCTCAAACCATAGCATCCCCGGCGGTTCTTGAACCGTGACGATTCCATGACATTTTTACCCGGGCCAAACCGCTCCCAATCAGAGCCTGCCCTCGTCGGCATCGATGAAATCCACGAAGGTCTGGATATCCATACGCCCCTCGAGACCGGATTCCTTCTTGCGCTCGATCAACCGTACGGACATCTCGTCACTGCGGCCGCGATTCAGGACGAACCGGTTGAAGGCATCGATCTCGGTGGGCGTCTTGCGGACGTTCGCACGGACCCACTGTTCGACCGCGGCGTCATCCCACGCAACACGCCGACCCCACCGCAGAATTCACCGCGTCTTAAAAAAGACACCGCGCGATCCCTTACCCGAGGAACAAGGCTCACGAAACTCGGGCGGTTTTGGGGCAAGAAGCAAGAAATAGTC
>CAZZBZ010000133.1:0-3093 GCA_964653025.1 uncultured Verrucomicrobiota bacterium | reverse complement strand
CCCCTCGGCTCTGCTCGGGACTGTCCTGAGCCTGTCGAAGGACAGCTTCGCACGGGCACGACCCCTCGGCCATGAGCTCGGGACCGAATGGCGGAGCGTGCCCCTCCACGCGCAACCACGCGCAACGCGTGTCAAGCGCGTTGATCCCGCTCAAAGCGGAAGGCAAGCCACGCTCGAATCGCGATTGGAGGGACGGCGTGTCGCCGTCCGCCTTCCTTCTCCGCGGCCGCCGACACGGCAGCCCTCCATTTGTGACCACGCCAAACCACGCGCAACGCGTGTCAAGCGCGTTGATCCCGCTCAAAGCGGGATGGCAAGCCAACCCTTTCTGCAAAGAGAGGGGCATCCCGTGGCGACAAGTTTTGCATGAGGCTCGCGGAGGAGCGGTTCAAAAAGAAAACCCCACCCTGCCGTAGAGGACGAGAACTTTGAACCCTGGGTTACAGGGCGGGTGGCCGCCCCACCGCATTCGACTTCCCGTGAGGGCATGTCGGTTACGGAAGGAAAATGGCCCCCTTATGTTAACTATCGGCTCAAAGAGTATCCGTCCGATTCACGAGCAGGGCAGGGAAACTGGAAAGAACATGGGCCGAATCACTCCCGGAGTTCCGCTCCAAGCTCGGCCTTGAGATCCGCCACCAACCTAGCATGAACTTCGTTCACTTCAAGGTCTTTCAAGGTTTTCTCCACGCTTCGGTAAGCCATCGAGTAGGCGAGGGACTTCTTGCCCGCCCCGAGTTTTTCCGAGGTAAACACGTCGAAGAGGGTGAGGTCTTCCAGCGCGATCCCCTTGGGAGTCGCGTGGCGTTGGCCGAGTTCGAGGATCTTCGCGGCGACCTCCGCGTGGCGCATGGCTGCGGGGAGGATGAGCGCGAGGTCGCGCCGCACGGCGGGGAAGGCCGGCCATGCGCGGTAGCGCGGGGGGCCGCCGGCTTCCCCCCTCAATGGAGAAATCTCCATCTCCGCGAAAAACACGGGGGCGGCCAGTTTCAGGGGGGCGAGCAGGCGTCCTTGGACGCGTCCGAGGAATCCCCGGGGCTCGCCGCCGCCGGGCCTCAGGGCGGCCCCGAGTTCCAGGTGTGCGGGGAGCTTTGCCGCGAGGTCGGCCTGCAGACCCCCGGGAATCCGCAGCGCGCGCGCCATCTCTTCAATGATCCCGCGAAGATCGTGGTCGTCCCATGCGCGTGGTTTGCCGCCCTCCTCCCACGAGGCCGAGGGCGGGCGCGCCTTTGCGAGGAGGATCCCGAGGGAGGTGTGTTCCGAAACCTTGCCGCCGATGTCCTCGAAGACCTGCCCGATCTCGAAGAGCGCCACCCCGGGGGCGCCTCCCGCGAAGTTCCGCGCCGCGGAATCAAGCAGGCCGCAGAGGAGGCTTGGGCGCAGGGTGTCCATCTCGCTCGAAAGCGGGTTGGCGAGCACGAGGCCGCTGAGGGGGCGCTCGGGATCCGCCTCGTGGGCGCGTGCGGAAGCCATCACCGTGAAGTTGACCGCCTCGTCCAGCCCGAGCGCCGTCAGGATGTCGCGGATCCGTCCCACAAAGGCGAAGTCGGCGCTGTCGCGCGCGTTGGAGAGCGGCGCGGGGGCGAGGCGGCCGGGGATGTTCCCGATCCCGTGGATGCGCACGACCTCCTCGATGAGGTCGACCTCGCGCTCCAGGTCGGGGCGCCACGAGGGGGGGTCCACCCGGCAACTCCCGTCGTTGCCGTCGGAAACCCGGCAGCCGAGGCGCTGGAGCACGGCGGTGGTCTCGGTGGCGGCGATGGGCTTGCCCGCGATGAGGCCCACCCGCGCGTGACGGCAGACGATGGGGGGGCGTGCGGGGGGAGGGGTGCGCGCATCGACGAGCGGCCCCTCGATGCTGCCGCCGCAGAGGTCGAGGATCAGCGCGGTGGCGCGCAGGCTGGCCCATCCGGCCAACTCGGGGTCCACGCCGCGCTCGTAGCGGTAGGAGGAATCGCTGGACACGGCGAGGGCCTTCGAGGTGCGGCGGATGGATGCGGGCTGGAAGGTTGCCGATTCGAGGAGGAGGTTCACCGTCTTGACGGTCACGGCCGTCTCGCTGCCGCCCATCACGCCGGCCAGCGCCACGGGGCGCTCGCAGTCGGCGATCACGAGCATGTCGGGCTTCAGCGGGCTCGTCACGTCGTCGAGGCGGCAGATCTTCTCTCCCTCGCGGGCCGTGCGCACCACGATCTCGGGGCCGCGGAGGAGGTCGAGGTCGAAGGCGTGGAGCGGCTGGCCCATCTCGAGAAGGAGGTAGTTGGTGATATCCACCACGTTCGAGATCGAGCGATGGCCGAGCGCCTCGAGGCGGCGACGGAGCCAGTCGGGACTCGGGCCCACCTTCACCCCGCGGATCACCCGTGCGGTGTAGCGCGGGCAGCGGACGGCGTCCTCCACACGGATGGGGAAGGCCTTCTTTGAGGGGCCGGGCTCGCGGAGGGTGCGCTCGCAATCGGCGGGCAGGAGGCGCAGCGGGTCCGGGGGCGCGATCCCCGCGACAGCGGCCAGCTCGCGCGCCATGCCCCAATGGCTGAGCAGGTCCGGGCGGTTGGGCGTGATTTCGAGTTCGAGGAGGGTGTCGTTCAGCCCCATGAACTCGGCAAACGGCTTCCCCACCGGGGCGTCGGGCGGGAGGATGAGGAGCCCCTGGGTGTCATCGGCGAGGCCGAGTTCCTTCGGCGAGCACATCATCCCCGCGGAATCCACCCCGCGGAGCTTCGTGCGGGCGATCTCCATCCCGTTCGGGAGCTTCGCGCCGGGCTGGGCGAGGGGGATCTTGTCCCCGACCTTGTAGTTCTTCGCGCCGCAAACGATCTGGGCCTTTCCCTGGCCGGTGTCGACTTCGCAGACCGAGAGGCGGTCGGCGTTGGGGTGCTTTTCGGATTTGAGGACCTGGGCGACGACGATGTGGTCGAAGCCCTTCCCCTGGGGGAAGACGCCTTCCACCTCGACGCCACTCATGGTGAGCCGCTCGACCACCTCCTCGGTGGTCCACGGCACGGGGGCGAGTTCCTTCAGCCAGTTCAGGGAGAATTTCATCGGCGCAGTCGCGGCAGACTACGAGAAACCCCCGGTGAGGTCAACGGCCTG
>CAZZBZ010000132.1:0-3215 GCA_964653025.1 uncultured Verrucomicrobiota bacterium | reverse complement strand
ACGCGGCCCGAAGGCATCGGGCCTCACCGTATTCGGCTCCCTTGCTTGGAGTTTCCGATCCGCCTCCCGGCGACGGCAGGCCGAATACGGAGAGCGACAACTCCGGTTGGCGCGCGTATTCGGCCCTCTTCTCTCTCCTCTCCGTGTTGCTCCGTGGGCAGTTCTGGTTCGGTTCCTTCGGCACTCTCTGCGCCCCTGCGCCTCTGCGGGAAAAATCCGCTCCCCGCTTCTTCTCCATCCTCCGTGATCTCCGTGGGTAATTCTGGTTCGGCTTCTTCGAATTTCGGATTTAGGTATCGGATTGGCCGTGAGAGGCGACCACCCCCTCGACCTCGTCATTTCCGCTGGAAATCACGAGGAAATTACCGTCCTTCCACTGCCGTCCGAAGACTCTCCGAGAACGGCGGGCGCAGGATCCCCTTCTCCGTGATGAAGCCCGCCACGTAGCGGGACGGGGTCACGTCGAAGGCCGGGTTGAAGACCTTCACCCCATCGGGAGCGGTCTGCCGCCCGTGGCCCCGGGTCACCTCCTCCGCGGCCCGTTCCTCGATGGGGATCGCGGTCCCGCCCGGGGTGGCCAGGTCCACCGTCGAGGTCGGGGCGGCGCAGTAGAAGGGGACGCCGTACTCTTTCGCGAGGATCGCGACCCCGAGCGTGCCCACTTTGTTCGCGAAGTCGCCGTTGGCGGCGATGCGGTCGGCCCCCACGATCACAAGGTTGACCCGACCCGCGGCCATCACGGAGGCCGCCGCGACATCGCAGATCACGGTGACGGGCACGCCCGCCTCGCGCAGCTCGAAGGCCGTGAGCCGCGATCCCTGCAGGAGGGGCCGTGTCTCGTCGGAGATCACCGCGACGCGCAACCCGCGGCGGTGGGCCTCGTACACGGGGGCGAGGGCGGTGCCGATCCCCGCCGTGGCGAGGGACCCCGCGTTGCAGTGCGTGAGAACCGTATCCCCTTCCTTCAAAAGCGCCGCACCGTGCCGCCCAATGGCCGCACACATCTCGCGGTCCTCGTCGTGGATGCGGCGCGCCTCAGCCTCGATCGCCGTCCAGGGGTCGGCGCCTTTCACGAGGGCCGCCCCCAGGGCGCGAAGCATCCGGTCAAGCGCCCAGCGCAGGTTCACCGCGGTGGGTCGGACCGAGGCGAGAAAATCGGCGACGCGACGCGCCTCCTCCCCCGCGGCGGAGGCGGCGGGCGCCTTCCCGCGCCAGTGGGCGAGCCCGAGGCAGAAGCCGTAGGCGGCGGAGACCCCGATCGCCGGCGCCCCGCGCACGCGGAGCACGCCGATGGCCTCGCGCACCTCCTCGGCACGCTCCAGCCGTCTCTCGACTTTACGGAGAGGAAGCTCGGTCTGGTCGAGGATGACCAGTGCCGAGCCTTCCCATCGGAGCGTCTCGATCGCCATGGGCCGTCCCCTTGCCTCAGCCCTTCTTCCTGCGCTTGCTGTCGGTGTCGAAGAGCGAGGTGACGGAGCTGTTGCTATGGATGCGGCGAATCGCCTCCCCGAGGATCGGGGCGACGCTCATCTCGACAAGGTTGATCCCCTCGCACTTATCGTGAGGAACGCTGTCGGTGGTCACGAGTTCCTTGAGCGGCGACTTACGCAGCCGCTCGAGGCCGAGTTCCCCGAGCACCGCGTGGGAGACCACCGCATAGACATCGCGCGCACCGGCGTTCTTGAGAAAAGATGCGGCGGAGACCAGGGTCCCGGCGGTCTCGGTGAGGTCGTCCACAAGAATCACGTGGGCGTCCTCGACCTCGCCGATAAGATTGAGAGACTCGACCTCGGTAGCCGACTTACGGCGCTTGGCCACGATCGCAAGGCCGGCGCCGAGGAGGTTCGCGTACGCGTAAGCCATCTTGATGCCGCCCACATCGGGGGAGACCACCACGAGATCCTTCATCCGCTTCCTCAGGAAGTAGTGGTGGAGGACCGGCGCCGCATAGAGGTGGTCCACCGGAATATCGAAGAAGCCCTGGATCTGCTGGGCGTGGAGATCCATCGTCAGGATTCGATTCGCGCCGGCGGCGACGAGCAGGTTGGCGACCAGTTTCGCCGTGATCGGCACGCGCGGCTGGTCCTTGCGGTCCTGGCGAGCGTAGCCGTAGAAGGGAATCACCGCCGTGATCCGGTCGGCGCTTGCCCTGCGCGCGGCGTCGATCATGATCAGGAGTTCCATCAGGTTATGGTTCGCCGGCGGGCAGGTTGACTGGATGATGAAGACATCCTTCCCGCGCACGTTCTGGTTGATCTTTACGAACGTCTCGCTGTCGGGAAACGTGGCGACCGTCGCGTCGGCCAGCGGCACCCCAACCTGCTTTGCGATCTTACGGGCAAGGACTGGGTTCGAGTTCCCCGCGAGCAGGCAGAGGTTGGAGTACTTGGTCATGGTTATCGGTTCCTGGTGTCGTCGGATTAGTTTAAATGGGCGGGGGCGACCTTGCATCGCGGACGGTAAGCGCATGCGAACGGCGTTCAAGACAAAACAGTTATCATTGCAAACACTGCCCAGAGATGCGAAATAGAAGCCACCCACTATGAATCTTACCAAAGCCATCCGTAACCTCGAACATCAGGCCCGTAAGGCCGAACAGTTCGCCAAGGTCGAGCAGGCCAAGGCCGACCGCCTCCGCGAAAAGCTGGAAAACATTCAGAAGCTGGTTGGCATCCTGGGGTCGGAAGTCGCGCCCAAGGCGCCCAAGGCCCGACGGGGCCGACGGAAAGGCAAGATGTCCGCGGCCGGACGCGCACGGATCGCCGCAGCCCAAAAGAAACGCTGGGCGGCCTGGAAGGCTAAACATCAGGGCTCGGCGAAGAAGGGGAAGAAGGCCGTCCGCAAGGCCAAACGCAAGATCTCCCCCGAGGGCCGCGCCCGCATTGTCGCCGCCGTCAAGGCCCGTTGGGCGAGGCAGAAGGCCGCGAAGTAGACGGCCCTTTGCATCTCTGATTCTTTCTTGGAAGGGACGGACGGCCGCCGACACGGCGGCCCTCCATTTGATTCGCGTTGGGAGGGACGGCGTGTCGCCGTCCACCATGCTCCGTTCGGCCGCCGACACGGCGGCCCTCCATTTCCGCTTTCTCGATTTTCCGCTTTTTCGCCCTCTGTCCTCCGTCTTCTCCCTTCTCCCTCCTCCACGGTCCGCCGCCCCGATCTCGTCGCATTCGCGTCAAGCTAACGGGCAAGGTTCCCGCGCTTAATGGACGGAACCG
>CAZZBZ010000131.1:0-3252 GCA_964653025.1 uncultured Verrucomicrobiota bacterium | reverse complement strand
TGGTTGCCCGCGCACGGGAGCACCGGCCGGCCGAGCGGGCGGAGGACCGCCTCCCGCGCGTGCTGGAAGTCGAGGTCCATGGGGTCGAACTCGCCCTGGATGACGTCCCCGGCGGAAACCACGAAGTCCGCGGCGTCGGCGCCGGGGGTCTCCCCGCGCGCCCAGGCCACCGCCCACGCCGCCTTCTCGTTCGCACGCGGGTAGCCGGGCTTGGCACCATTCGCCACGGCCTGCGGCGAGCGCACATGGAGGTCGTTGAAGGCGACGAATCGAAACCGGCGTCCGTTGGAAGGCTGCGGCATGCGACGCCGAAAATGCTTTGAACCGCGCAGGGAGGCGAGCCAAAATCGCGCGCATCCAATCCATGCAGCCCTCCCCCCCGCCCGCACCGACCGCCGAGACTCCGCCGCCTCCGAGCAAGGAGGCCATGGACGAACTGTCAGCACTCGCGGCGAGGACCTCCCTGCCTCCCGATACTCGCATCGCCTGCCTCGGCGACTCGATCACCGAGCCGGCTCCGTATGCCACCAAGTATCCGGAACTCCTTGCAAGGGCCTTCGCGGCGCGGCCCACGGGCACGGTGGAGGTTGTCAATGCCGGCAAGGGCGGCGACGACGTACGGAAGGCATTCGAGCGGGTCGAGGCCGACGTGATCGCCCGTCGGCCGACTCTCGTCTTCATCAACCTCGGCATCAACGACTCGAAGCTGGTCGCTCCCGGCCACACGCACAACTTCGTCCCGCTGGAACCGTTCAAGACCACCTATCTCGAGCTGATCCGAAAGATCCAGGAGGCCACCGGGGCGGAGGTCACGGTCGTGGGGACTCTCGCCTGCCTGGAGGAATGGACCCGTGGCAAGGCATTCGACGGCCCGGTGCGGATGAACCACTTCGGCGTCCCGGAGCAGCTCCGCCGGTACAATGCCGCGGCGCGAGAGGCGGGGAAGGCGCTGGGCTGCGACTACATCGACCTCTTCGATTGCTTCCGCGCGCAGCCCGACCTCGAGGCGCTCTTCCCGGAAAACGACGGAGTCCACGCGGGCCCGAGGGGACAGGAACTCATCGCGCTCCAACTCATGCGCCACCTGGCCCGCAAGTACCCGCTCCGTTGATTGCCTGATCAAGACATGAGTGGATCCTTACAGCGCTCCGTGGGTCGCATGGGCAGAGTACCCGAATTCGGATCTTCCCACGGAGGTCACGGAGGGCCGAGATGCGGAGTGGAGAGGGAGACAGGGAGGACCGGGGAGCAAAGAGTTCTCGCGCAAAGGTCGCAAAGATCGCAAAGGAGAGCAGGATGAAAAGGCCGAATACGTGCACCAACCAGAGTTGTCGCTCGCCGTATTCGGCCTGCCTTCGCCGGGAGACGGATCTGGAACTCCAAGCAAGGGAGCCGAATACGGTGAGGCCCGATACCCAGCGGGCCGCGTATTCGGCCCTCGGTTACCCCTTTGCGATCTTTGCGACCTTTGCGCGAGAATTCCGCTCCTCTCCTTTTCTCCATCCTCCTTGCTCCGTGGGCAATTCTGGTTCGGATCCTTCAGATTTCGATATTCGGAATTCGGATATATACACTCGGATCGGTCGTGAGAGGCGCCCCTCCCCTCGATCTCGTCAGTTCCACTCAAAATCACGAGGAACCACAACTCAATGAATGCTTCCCGCTCGGAATACCGCCGGTACCCCTCCTCCCAGGACGCTTCCCTTGCGCTCTACGCCCGGTTCACGGTGCCGGCGGAGCCGCGCCCCCTGCGCGTCGGGATGCACGGCTGGCACGGGCAGGTGAAGACCCCCCACGACGACAACGTCCGCGAGGACGGCCCCTCCGACTGGTTCTGGATCCTCCCGGAGATGCGGGGGCGCGGCGACGCCACGGGCGTGCCGGACGCCAACGGCTGGGAACTCCAGGACGTCGTGGACGCGGTCGATTTCGCCCTCCGCGAGTACGGGGACCGGATCGCCACTCCCGAATCCGTTTTTCTCACCGGGGGAAGCGGCGGGGGAGGTAATGTCCTCGGCCTCGTCGGCAAGTTCCCGGATCGCTTTTGCGCGGCGGTCTGCGAGTGCGGCATCAGCGATTACGGCCTGTGGTTCGAGCACGACCGCGTCGGCGAGTTCCGCGACGAGCTGGAGGGCAAGGCATGGATCGGCGGCTCCCCCGCTACAAACCCCGAGGGCTACGCGAGCCGCGGTGGCCTCACCACATTGCCGAACCTGCTGACCCCGCTCCTCCTCGTCCACGGGGACTCCGACCTGCGCTGCCCGGTGGAGCAGGCCCGCCGCTACGTGGCGAAGGCGAAGGCGCTCGGCAAGGAACCCCTCGTCACCTACCTCGAACTGGCGGGCGTCGGGCTCGAGGGACACTTCGGCGGGATCACCCCGGCACAGGTCGAGCAGCAGAACCGCCTCAAGCAGGACCATCTCGCACGGCACACGGAGCCATGCCGCATCCCTTCAAGGGGCCGCTTTGTGGTCGCGGGCTTCCTGAAGACCCGCCACTTCGAGGTGGTCCTCGACCACATCGACCGCATCGGGGAGGTCATTTACGACCTGGAAAAGCAAACCTACCATGTTCGCACGAACACCGTCGCGGGCACTGCCACTTTGAACCTCCTTCAAGAGGGCCGCTGGATCTCACGGCGCTTGCCGGCCGAACGGATCGCGTCACCCCCGCTCAGCGGACCCCGGTAAGATCGTCTGCGACCACTACCGGGTTTCCTTCAGGACCCCCCAGCCCCCTCGCATCGGGACCGAAACCAGCAGGTCCCTGCCCTCCCGACGGCAGCGGCATGCGCCGTCGGACCAGGTCACCCTGGACTTCCTGCTGCCGCGGCCGACGAGGCGAAGGGTGACGGTTTGGCTCCCGGTCGGGGCCGTCGTCCGCGCCCAGGTCCGCCCCTCCCCCACCATTTGCTCGCCGCGGTGGTCGACGAGGATCGCCCAGGTCTCCGCGGCGTTCTCCCAGAGCACGAGTTCGAGGTTGCCGTGGGGGGACTCGATGCGGGCGCGGACGGGCGCTCCGATCCCGCGAAGCAGCCCGCGGAACCATGAGGCCAGTTGCACATTTCCATGCCTCGCGTAATCCGTAAAAACCGGCACCGCCAACCACCACACCTCCCCGCGTCCCAGGCGCTTTCGCGCCAGGACGGCGTGGCGCGCCTGCGATTCATCGGGAGGGCCGATCCCCCACCCGTACCGCACCCCATGCCGCGCATGGTAGGGCTCGATCGCGCGCGCCATGACGCGCGCCCCC
>CAZZBZ010000130.1:0-3265 GCA_964653025.1 uncultured Verrucomicrobiota bacterium | reverse complement strand
CGTCAGGCGATCATCCTCGCGGAACGCGTCGGCCACCTCGCGTGGAAACAGGTCGAGGTCCGTGCGTCCGACGATTTCCTCAATCGGGCGGCCGATCAGCTCTTCAGCCGCCGGGTTGCAGCCAAGATAAGCCCCCTGGGTGTCCTTAAAAAACACCACGTCGGAGGCCGAGTCCAACAAACCTGTCAGCAGCGCATTCTTCTCTCGAAGCTGGACCGCCACCCGCTCACGCTCCGCAGCCACCTTGTGCAGATCCAGGATCCGCAGCGCCACCAACGACTCGGCGCGGACGCGCCCCGAGATCAGGAGTTCCAAAGAGAAGGCGATCAGCGCCGTCAGGAGCAGGCCCACCGGCAGCACGAACCAGTGGTCCCGCGTACGATAGGCCAGGGCGAAGGCAGGTGTCGGCGCGGAACGGAGCCGCCAGTCGCGTCCCGCCATCTCGATCGGAAAACCCACCTCCATGGCCATCGCCTTCTTCATCTTCTCGTCGAGGAAAACCTCCGGGCCCAGACGGGCGAGGAAGCGCTGGTGCACGGGGGCCGAAAAATCCTCCAGGATCATGGGGAGTTCCACCAAGGGGCGCCGCGCGAAGGCGCTGCTCAAAAAGTCGTTGACTCGAAAAACCCCGAGGACAAACCCACGGAGGCGCGCCCGCCGATCCTCGACGGTCCGCGGCAGCGGGCCCTGCGTGTACACCGGCTCAAAGACCAGGACTCCCCGCTGGTTCCCGGTCTCCTGCACCAGACGGACGGCTTCCGTGGCCACACCCGCCCCGGTGTCGCGGGCCTTTTCAAGCGCGGCGCGACGCATGGGTTCCGAACCCAGGTCAAAGCCAAGCGCCCGTTCATTCCCCGCGAGAGGTTCCACGAAGTACACGGGAAAGTACTCTTCCCGGACCGTCGCGGCGACGGTGCCGCCCGCGCGATCCTTCTCCGTGAACTGAAATCCGCTCAAACCATCTTGACGGGCGCGGGCTTCCCACGCCACACGCTCCGAGCGGGGCACTCGAGGAATCCATTCCAAGGCCTGGATGGAGTACTCCCCGTATGCCAAGAGACTGGCAAAACTTCCGAACGCGCGACGATCCACGGAAGGGACCCCTTCAAAGAATCCGCGCAGGCGGACCAGGCTCTCCATCGAGTCCTCCACCGTACGATCCACGAGTTCCCCCCGGATATCCATCTGTTGACGAAACTCCGCGACAAAGCGCTCGTCGCTCTCCCGTTGGAGTCCGCGAAAAATCAGGCCGGTCAGGATTCCCCCGAGAATCGCCACCACCGCGGTGCCCGCCCATCTGGGCACGAACGAACTGAAAACCTCGCCCCCTTCCATGCGGTTCCCGAGGGCACGGAAGCGACGAAAACTGGACCATCCCATGACAAGGACGACCCCGAGCAGCAGGGTCACCCCCACGGCCTTGAAACGCTCCCTTTCGAGGGCAGCGCGATAATCCCGGGCATCCAGGTAGACACCCAAAACGGCCAGGACCTGACCGCCGCGAAAATCACGAAGGAAGGTCGAGGCCACCATCCAGGTTCCCCATGCGTCGCGCACCGGTCCCTCCACGCAGGACTCCCCATCCTGGTGGGCCCGTGCACCCCCCGGGCAGGTATCCGAGTAAACATCGCCAGGGAGGGACTCGTCCTTGCTACCGGGCGCCTCCGAATCCACGAGGAAGCGGACCTGCCCTTGGACCCGGCGTGTCAGGTAGAGGAAGCGAATGCCTGCCATCTCCTTTTGCAGGGCCTGCAACTGCTCCTTCAAGCGAAGGTAGTGGGGGCTCCCCTGGTCGGCGGGAGATGCGGAAAGTTCCCGAAGATGCTCCAGGTCCACGGCACTCGCCACCCGATGGGCCTGGCTCATGAGATGCATCTGCTGGCGTACGATCTCCCCACGGACCAGCCAGTGAGAAAGCCCCGCACCGAAGGCCAGCAATCCGAGACCCAGGGCCGCGACCCCGACCCACCGCACCCGACTCCATGGCACGCCCAGCCATCCATGGAGAGTTCTCATCACCCCGACACTATAGAGGTGAAAAAACCATAATCTCAAGCGTGGAGAGTCAGGTTCATCCATGCAGGCACCTCATTGGTTCCCCACCCCCATCCATGGCGCAGGCGGATGGAAACCCCCACCCCCTTCCCCCCGTCAACAAGCGGCGCCCAGGGGCTGCGCCGGAGGGGAGGCATCCTTCACGGATTCCACCGCCTCCGAGATCCCCTTCAGCGCCCTCACCACGGCAAGGACGACGTTCTCCATTTCCGTATGCTTGCTCACGAACCCCGACGCGCCGAGCTTTGCGCAGCGATTCATGGTCTCCGCGGGATAGCCATCCCCCGTGAGCATCACCACCGGGACCGAGGGGTAAAGCACCCTGAGCTTGGGGAGAAGCGCGAACCCGTCCTGGTGCGGCATGTGAATATCCAGGAGCACCACATCCACCCGTCCCTCATCCAGGATCTCGAGCGCCCGGGTCGCATTCTGCGCGGTGAGCGCCCGCATCTTCCGCTGCTCGAAGAACCGCTGGGTCACCTCCAGGACCAGGGGGTCGTCATCCACGACAAGGACGGTGCCCCTCGGCCGTCGACCGGGGATCGAGAGGGAGGCGAGAAGATTTGAGACGGTTTTCAATCTTTCGGAAAATAGCGTGTTCTCATGTTGGCCCCTCGGAGGACGACGGAAGCGCGCTGCCATTCCCCCAATGGCGGCTCAGATCGAGTCGCCATGATCTCCGCGTCAAGGTGGCCGAGATTGAGTTCGTCCACGGTTCGCACCCGCCCGTCCGTGTCCGATGTCCAACTCAGCATCACCCGAGAGACCATCACGGTGCCCCCTTGGAACTGCACCAACTCGGATTGACTCTGCCCAAGGCTGTAGTGCGTGCGGAGGCTGTAGGCGCGTGCCGCGACGGCATCCCATCGACAGGGCTGCATGAGGCGGGATCTCCGAAGGTGCGGGGAGAGCGGCAACGACGCGGACGAGGTGCCCCGTGAAGCCTCGGCACGGGACCGGGCCTCGCCCGTCCATGCACGTCGAAGAAGTTTGAAGCCGAACATATTTGGTCGGGTTGATCGGGATTCTAGGGCTGCGAGTAAAAACGTGGAGAGTCCCGCGTGTTTTGGCAAATATTGAGAATACCTTTGTGGAGGTATCCCAATTTTTCAGGAATCTCGCAGGATTTTGGAAGGGTCGCCGGCTCCGCGTATGAGAGCACGGAACCGCCAACCTGGGAATTGTGCAAAAATGCACAATTCCCTCAAAG
>CAZZBZ010000129.1:0-3505 GCA_964653025.1 uncultured Verrucomicrobiota bacterium | reverse complement strand
GAGGCGACGGTAGATCTTGAAGTGGCGATCCACGGTGAAGACGCAGGCCTTGGGCTGAAGTTCGGCCATCCGCACCAGGCAGGCATCCGCCAGGGACATCGGCGTGGAACGGTAGCGGATCAGGAAGTCCATGACGAATTCCTTCTGACGTTCGAGGTCGAAGTCCACCCGAACCAGGCCGCGACGAAGGATTTCACAGAGCTTCTCCGTTCCGCCCTCGCATCGTTGCAGGAGGAAAAACGCCTCGGAAAGGACGGCCTCGCAGGTGCGGAGCGGTTCACGCAACTCGGAAAGCTGGCGTGTGGCCCACCCGTGGTGGGCGTCGCGCCCAACCAAGGACGCGACCAGTGGGCCGCTATCCACCAGAACGATCATTGTCCGTAGCCGTCAAGGTATCGTGCGTTCGAAGAAAGATCCGAGGGCCCGTTGACCGTCCCGACGAGGTCCTTCATCCGATCGAGGAGGCTCCGCTGATCGCGTCGGGAAGGGGAGGCAAACTGGCGCTCAAGGGCGTCGCGTAGGATATGGGACTTGCTCACACCCAGGGCGCTTGCCTCAGCGTCGAGACGGAGATGCAACTCATGCGGCACCTTGACCGTGAGGGTTGGCATGGGGAAAACGTATTGCCATCATGGCAGAATGTCAATACGGCTTTGCCGACCCGTTCGCTATTCATAGTGGGTCCAGAGGCGGATCACTTTCACCACGCGGATATCTTTGAGAACCTGATAAACGAGCCGGTGCTGGATGTTGATCCGTCGTGAGTACGCCCCCGCGAGGTCGCCGCGCAGTTTCTCGAAGGGGGGCGGGGTCCGGAACGGGTCTTCGACAAGGAGTGCGAGCAGGGCTTCCGCCTTCGGACGAAGACCGGCGGCCGCGAGTTTCTTCGCGTCCTTCCGCGCCTGGGTCGTGTAAACGAGGTTCCAGTTCACCAACGGAGTCGCTTCGCGCACTTCGAAACCGGTGTCGCAAGGCCTCGCCGAATGGATTCCCGCATGCCCGGGATCGAAAGAAGGTACAAGGTTTCCTGGATCGATCGCCAGTCCTCCTCGGCGACGAGGACGCCGTTGTGGCGGCGCCCCGTAATCTGGATGGGCTCGTGAGAGGCCGCCGCACGGTCGAGGAGTTGGTAAAGGGAGGCGCGGGCCTCCGTCGCCGAAAGAGTGGTCATGGCTGAACCGTACGCAAAAGCGTGCGTCCTGTCAACCCCCTTCGCCTGAGACGTTCTCTGGAGGTCAGGCCGTCTCCGCGACGAGCGTCTCCAGCCGCTTCAGAATCTCGGGCTCCTCCTTGAGTTCCACGAGGGGGGTCAGTTCGCGACGTACCAACGCGAGGTTCAGCTTTCCCCGCTGGCGGACGAGGATGGTTTTGACGTCTTGCCAGTCCAACGGGCGTCCCGCAAATGCCTTAAAAACCACGAGATCTTCCGCCGAGCACGTACGCAGGAACAACCCCGGCAAAAACTCGAAGTCCGATGCCCTCTCGACCGCCCCCTCCTCGAAGGGCAACCCACCCAACGCAACGTCCAGGCCAATCCCCTGGTCGGACCTCAAGAGGAGAACCCTGCGTTCGAGGGCAAAGGAACGGGCATCCGGGATTCTAGGCTGATAGCGTGCCAAGAATGCATCTGCGAAAATCTCCTCGGAGCCAAACCCGGTCAATAGCGTCAGATCCACATCCGTGGTCAGGCGTGTCTCTCCCCAGCGCTGGACCGCCACGCCCCCAATGACGCAGAAGCGCCAGTCCCGGCTACGGCAAAACGCCTGAACTTCCCCCGCAAAATGGAGAAGCCCGGTCATCGGCGCGATTTCCCGAAGACGGCCTGCTGCTCCACCAGACCGCTCCATCGTGAGGGCGACGAATGAAGGAGCGCCGACTCGAAGGCATCCGTCAACGCCCGCATGGCCGCCGCCGTCTCAACCTTCCGAATCTCCTCCCGGCGGATGCGCTCCAGTTCCGGCCCGGCGCGCCGCCAGGTCTCGATCCACTTCAGGGTCAACTCTCGCTCCGCCGCGTCCATGAGGGAAGCATAGCTGCCCCGCCTCCCCACGCCAAGCTCACACGCACTTCCATTTCCCCCGACTCACGGCGTCTGGAGATTGAGCAGTTCCTCCTTGAGGCGCCAGAGGGCCTGGGTGACCCCGACCTTGTAGACGTGGGGGTTGACGATGCGCTTGTGGGAGGAATCGAGGCGGTCGAGCCCATCGATCCGTCGAGCGCGCGCGGCGGCGAGGGTGTCCGGGGGGCCGGTGCGCTTGCCGTTGCGCATGACGCAGCGCAGGAGGGGTTCGCAGGAGGTGGGCGCGGCGATGCGTTTGCGACGGAGCGGGTTACGGGGATCGATGATGAGCACATCACGGCCCGGGGCGAAGGTCTCGTCTTCGAGAGCGAGGGCGTCGGCCTCGTATTGCGAGGCGCCGGCGGCGAGGAGACGCCAGACTTGTTTGCGTCCGGGTGAGGTCCCCTTTTCGAGGCTGTCGGAAAGCTTGATGACGGGGCGGCCGTTAATCTCGACCATTTTGAACACGCCACCGAGGGAGGTGCCCCCGGCCCCTCCGCCGGTGGAGAGGTTGGTGCCCACGCCCCAGACATCCACGCGCCCACCGTTGCGAATGATCTCCTCGATCACGAGCTCCTCGATGTCGTTGGAGGCGACGATCTTCACCTCGGGAAAACCGGCCTCATCGAGCATCTGCCGAGAAATGCGGCTGAGGTAGGCAAGATCGCCCGAGTCGATGCGGATCCCGCGAAGGGACTGCCCGCGCGCCCTCAACTCGCGGGCGATGGTGATCGCGTTCGGCACGCCGCTGCGAAGGACATCGTAGGTATCCACCAGGACGATCACGTGATCGGGAAAGGTTTCCGCAAAGGCGCGGAAGGCTTCGAGTTCCGACGGGAAGGACATCACCCATGCGTGGGACTGGGTACCGCGAACGGGAATTCCGAAGGTCTTCCCGGCAAGCAGGTTCGAGGTGCCGTCGGCGCCGCCGATGTAGGCCGCACGCGACGCCGAGAGCCCGCCGTCGAGCCCCTGCGCGCGGCGGAGGCCGAACTCGATCACGCTGCTGCGGTGGCTGGCCTCCCAGAGGCGCGCGGCCTTGGTGGCGATGAGGGTCTGGAAGTTCAGGACGCAGAGCAGGAGGGTCTCGACCAGCATGCACTCGGCGAGTGAGCCGGAGACACGGAGGAGGGGTTCGTCCTGGAAGACCACGGTCCCCTCGGGCACGCCCCAAACCTCGCCGCAGAAGCGCTGGCCGCGCAACCAGTCAAGGAAGGCGCGGTTGAAGAGCGGTTTTTCCCCTCCAACGGAGGCCAGGTACGCGATCTCATCCTCCTCGAAGCGCAGGCCCTCGAGCGCGTCGATTGCCGTTTCGAGGCCCGCCGCAATCGCAAACCCCCCTTGAAACGGGATGCGACGGAAGTAGAGATCGAAGGTGGCCGTATCCCCAAGCTTCCCGTGGCGGTGCAGTCCCGCCATCATCGTGATCTCGTACAGGTCGGTATT
>CAZZBZ010000128.1:0-3696 GCA_964653025.1 uncultured Verrucomicrobiota bacterium | reverse complement strand
GATTAGGGGTCAGTCCGAGTTTTGTTGCAATCGAGTCTTTTCCAGAGTGATACGGCACTCGGGTCCTCCCGAATAAGCCTCCCCGTCCGGCTGATCGCGCTACGCATTCCGGGAACGCTTCGAACCCCCAACCCCCGCGCAATCCACCCCACCGAAACCCGCGTCCGACTTCGAAGCCAGAAAGCCAAAAGGTTTCGCTCCAAGATCGACAAATCCTTCACGGACGAGCACCTCAAGCGTTTCAGCCCCTGCCCCAATGCCGCGTGCGCCAGATCTTCTTCCATCGCTTCCACAGCCTCGCCCGCCCAACTCTCTTCAGCACGCCCTTTGCACGCCAGTTCCTCCAACTTCTCCTTCATCTCGGCGATAAAACCTTCCGAACCAAGGCACCACCCGCGACGGATGCTTCCCCACCGCTCATTCGCCTTCCGACGGTCGTCCTTGCGGACCTCCTCCATCCGCCGCTCCAGGTACGCCCGATACTCGCGCCGACAGCGACTTCGCCAGCTCTTCAACCCCAACTCCCCATACACCCGCTCCCACCGAAGCCACTCGGGGCATCCCTTCCGCCTGCCTCCCAACCAGCCGGCACTGCTCCAGGGATCCTTCCACAGTTCAGCGGATTCCCTCACTCCACCCGAGCGTACCGGGTTCAGGTGAATGTAATCGCTCACCGTCAGAAAGTACCCGGCCGCCTCCACGTCCACCAGCAACGCCTTGTAGCGCCCTTGGAACAGGTGCCCACGCAGCTTGTGGCGCACATTGAACCGCTGCGTGTACGTCGAGTTCAGATACTGCATCCCCTTCACCAGATTCGCGCGACGCGTCTCCACCAACAGGTGGTAGTGGTTCCCCATCAGCACGAAACTGTGAACCGCCCAGTCCGCGCTCCGACAGGTCTCCCCAAGGGTACGGAGGAACACCTCCCGATCCGCCGCGTCACGAAAGATCGCCTCCAAGTGATCCCCACGGTTCATGACGTGGTAGATTGCTCCCGCAAACTCCACTCGCGGTGCCCGTGGCATGGGCCAACTTCACCGCGCAGGCACCCTCATATCAACCCTTTTGCAACGTTCCTCGGACTGACCCCTTTTCTGAGGCTCGACGCGGGGAGCGGAGGAGCGGTCGATATTTCCGATTCCGCTCGGCGAGTCGCCGAGCGGGACACCCGGGCCGGGTGTGCTCCCCAAAATCTCTTTCGCGGAGACGCGCCGGTTCCGTCGTATGGAACCGCCGCTTTCTTCATCCGTGCCCATCCGTCCCGCGGCCGCGGGATCCGTGGCTTCTCTTCGGCCTCGGAATCCCGTGAATCCTGTCAAAGATTTACGTCCTGCGGTGGGAGGCGCGGTAGGTTTCCTTCCAGGCCTCCTGCACGTCGAGGAGGTGGAAGTTCACCGAGTGGTCGGGCTCGAAGAGGAGCGGCTGCTTCTTGAAACACTCCTGCTGGTAGTGGAACTCGAGGACGGCATCCCCTGCCCTGCGGGCCAGGTCCCCCTTCGCGAGGACCCGGAGGTCGGTGAGCCACTTGAAATCGTTCGGCCCGAGCGCCACCCGGTCGAGAATCGCCGACCCGGCGACGGGATCATCGCCCTCCTGGGCCGTCAGGACCGCCAGCCGCATCGCCCAGTACCCCGTCGGCAGCCCCTTCCTCTTGTGCTCCTCGATCTGCTCGTGGAGGTGCGCTTTGATCTCCGTATAGTTCCCCGTCCGCAGCGCTGCGAGTTCGCGACGCACCCCCGCGGCATCGAAGTCCGAGCATTCCTTCGCCGCTCGCTCCGTGATCTCCCCGAGCGCCCCGAACTCATCCTCCAACACCGAGAAGGCCGCGAGATAGGCCCAGGCTTGGTCGAAGAACGGCAGACCGCGGGTATGCAGGAAGGTGGTGTCGAGAATCTTGAGTTGGAAGTAGATCGGGAAGAACGGCTCGACATACTCCCGCCCCTTGTCGGGACGGTCCCACAGGTAGGCGTAGCGCGCCGCCGCGAGCGCGTAGCGGGCGAAGATCTTCGGAAACTTCGCCCGGTCGAAGCCCTCAATCATCGCGTCGATCTCCCCCCGGGCCTCGTGCTCCTGGGCAAGCGAGAAGACAAGTTTTGCGGAATCGGGACAGGCCTCCACCCCCTCCTGGAAGCGACCGAACGCGAGGGGACGGTCGTTCCGCTGGAAGGCCGCGATCCCGCGCAGGTGATACCACGACTCCTTTTCGACACCCTGCAGGGACTTCGGGTCGAAGCGTCCGAGCTCGGCCTCGAGGTCGCCGCTCCGCCCCTCCGCCTGCAGGCGGTTCGCCAGCGCATCCAACCGATCCGCATTCGGGGCAGCAGCCTTCATCCCTGTGATTCGTAGGCAACGTCTTCCACCGAGGGTTGTCAATGCCGCAGGACCCAGAAGCCACGCATGGAAGAACAGAGATTTCACCATGAAACACACCAAGCACACGAAAGGAGACCGACCATGGTGCCGCTCATCGCCCCAACACCGGTCGCATTGGCGTCAAGCGAAGAGACCGAACCAGAATTACCCGCGGAGCACGGAGGAGAGTGAAGAGGGATCTTCCCGTGGAGAAACCGAAGCGTTTGACGGAAAGCGTGTGCGCACTTTTGGCAAACGCCT
Source organism: uncultured Verrucomicrobiota bacterium (assembly GCA_964653025.1). Classification (GTDB taxonomy): domain Bacteria; phylum Verrucomicrobiota; class Verrucomicrobiia; order JABWAM01; family JABWAM01; genus JABWAM01. The sequence goes on along the minus strand of CAZZBZ010000128.1, from coordinate 1,083 downwards.
CATAGTCTCACGAATCCTGTGAATCCCGTTAATCCTGTCAAATTTCCGGGTTCCCAATCCCTCGAGAGAGCGGGCCGAATACGGAGAGTGACGATTCTTGGAGGAACGCGTATTCGGCTCATCCGACTTTCGTGTTTTTTGTGTGGTTCGTGGTGAAGATTCCCTTCCTCATCCATGAGCATCCGTGTGAATCCGTAACTTTCCGACCCCGCGCCTGCCGTAGGTGGGTGAACCCTCGTGCCTTGGTGGTTCAACCCGTCCGCGAGGAAGCTTGCCCGGGGGGATGGAGAGGAGCAGAATCTTTCCCGGATGCGATCCGCATCCAAAAGGGAGAGTCCCCCATGAATGCACGAACTTCTCAAATCCTCACCCTGTGGCACGCGCTCGCGGCCGCCACTCTGGTCTTCGTTTCCCATGCTTGGGAGGTCGCCGCGCAGGTGCCCGACCCCTCCTCCAACTCCGCGCCTGCCCGGGCCTCGACGGAGGCCCCCGCACCGGCCAAGCCGAAACTCCAGCAAGGACGCGTGGAAGGGATGGTCACCTTCTCGTGGGCCGCGGGGGGAAACCCGTCGTCGCCAATGAACATCCCCATCGACCCGGGCGGACGTTTTCGGGGACCCGTGGAGACCTCCCCCTTTCCCCGTCCCAGTTTTTCGACCGTGACGATCGTGGCGTATCCGCTGAAATCCGATCCGAGCCTCCAGGAGCCCATCCCCCGGAACGCGAGGGCCCCGGTCGCAACCACCCTTCCCGATTTCAACGGGCGATTCTCCATGGCCCTGGATCCCGGGGAGTATGAAATCGTGGCCATCTCCGAAACTCGCCCCGGCCGGACCGACCGGGTCCCCACCCGGTCCTCCAGGGTCCGCATCGAGTCCGGAAAGACCGAACGCTGCCTCCTGTCGTTCTGAGTCGCGGGAGCGGGCGCGCCCGCGCAGGCGAGGCGAACCACCAAGCCACGAAGGCAGAGCAGATTTTTACAGGATTTACAGGATTCTCAGACGGGAAGCAGAAATCCTGTGAATCTTGTTAATCCTGTCCAATTTCTGAGTTCTGCATCCCTCGCCAAAGTGGGCCGAGTAC
>CAZZBZ010000127.1:0-3745 GCA_964653025.1 uncultured Verrucomicrobiota bacterium | reverse complement strand
CCAGGCTCAAGTCCAACCCCGCACTCAAACAGGCCGTTAACCAGATTACCAAACAACTCGGTCAATAACCTGCCAACAACTTGTAGAAATCACGCGCCTCGATCGTATTGTGAAAAACCCGTATTTCAACCGGCCACACTTCGTGGGGGTTTTTCACAGCTTCCACCCCCCTCAAACTGTTGTACCGCGGATGCTTACGAAAGTTGTTGTCAATCTTCACACCCCTGAATAAGATGATGGTTTTTAATACTGGAAGAGAATCTTCTTTCAGGTACTCCCAACAACTCGGCCCACGCGTCAAAAAAAACGTATGAAACTTCGCTTTACCAAGGAGAAGTTTGTTGATGGTTTGCAACAGGTGCTCAATGTTGTGAGCACCCGAAGCACGTTACCCATTCTTTCCAACATCCTCGTTCGTGCCGAAAAAGGTGGGGTTACCATGACCACCACCGATCTCGATATTGGGGTACGCTGCCGTCTTGAGGCAGAGGTAATTAACGAGGGGGTGACCACGATGCCGGCCCGTCGTCTTTTTTCTATTATTCGTGAGATGGCGGCCACCGACATTGAGTTGGAGGTTGATGACAAAAATGTCACCACCATTCAGGGGGGTCCCTCGCATTTTCGAATACTCGGTCTTCCCGAGTCAGAGTTTCCACCGTTTCCCACACTCTCTGGTGAGCGTGTGGTTCAGCTTGACCAGAAGGCGCTGCGTGACCTCTTGCGGCGCACCTCCTATGCGATGTCCGTGGATGAGAGTCGATTCGTACTCAACGGCATTTTAATGAGTTTTAAGGACGACAAGTTGCTGGTCGTGGCCACGGATGGACGGCGCCTCGCCATGGCTGAGCAGGAAATTGAACTGCCTAAGGATTGTAAACAGGACCTGATCATACCGAACAAGACGGTGGTCGAGGTGGTTCGCCTACTCAAGGACAAGGGAACCGTAAAGATTAGTTTTTCCGATTCCCAGGTGCTTTTTGAGATTGATGGAACCGAACTTGCGAGCAAGTTGGTGGAAGGAATTTATCCAAATTATCGACAGGTAATTCCCGCGGAGACCAAGGTGGTCATTCCCCTGGAGCGGGAGGCCCTCCTCCAGGCGGTTCATCGCGCCGCGCTGCTTACGAGTGAGAAAAATCAGGCGGTTCGACTTCACTTCACTCGGAACAAACTGACCATCACCGCCAGTTCCCCTGAACTGGGTGAATCGCGCGAAAACCTCGCGGTGAGCTACAGCGGTCCCGAAATTGCAATTGGCTTTAATCCGGCGTTTCTCATGGATCCGCTCCGAAATATTGAGAACGACGAGATTCGCTTTGAGCTTTCGGACGAGTACAGCCCGGGAGTAATCAAAATTAAGGAACCGTTTCTCTACGTCATCATGCCGCTCCGAACGGGTGCAACGTGATGGAAGAAAGAAGCCGGGCTTCTTCCTTCAGTACGGTAGTGGGAAACGGGTGGTGAGGCGGCGAACCTCGTCGCGAACCTTGAGGAGGCGGGCGTCGTCCTCGATGCTCACGAGTGCCGTGGAAATGAGGTTGGCAATTTGTAGCATTTCCGGTTCCTTCATCCCGCGGGTGGTGACGGCCGCGGTGCCGAGGCGAATGCCACTCGTGACCGTGGGTTTTTCCGGGTCATAGGGAATAAGGTTTTTGTTAACGGTGATGCCGGCCTTGTCGAGGGTCAGTTGTGCGTCGCGGCCAAACACCTTGAGAGGGCGGAGATCCACGAGACAGAGGTGGTTGTCGGTACCCCCACTCACGATGCGGCAGCCGTTCTTCTGGAGGGCGAGGGCGAGGGCCTGACAGTTTTTCACGATCTGTTTCTGATAGTCGCGAAAGGTGGGTTCCATCGCTTCCTTAAAGCAGACGGCCTTGGCAGCAATCACGTGCATGAGGGGGCCGCCCTGGATGCCGGGGAGGACGCAGGAATCGAGAGCCTTCGCATGAACCTTGCGACAGAGAACGAGTCCACCGCGCGGGCCGCGCAGGGTCTTGTGCGTGGTGGTGCTCACAAAGTCCGCATAGGGAACCGGGCTGGGGTGAATACCCGCCGCCACGAGCCCCGCGATGTGAGCCATATCCACGAAGAGAAGCGCCCCGACGGAATCCGCAATCTCTCGCATGCGGGCAAAGTCGATGGTTCGAGGATACGCGCTGGCGCCGACCACGAGGAGACGGGGACGGTGCTCGGCGGCGAGTTTAGTCATCTCGTCGTAGTCGAGGAGCTCGTCCTCGCGGCGGACGCCGTAGCTGGTCACCTGGTAAAGCTTACCCGAGAAGTTGAGCTTAAATCCGTGGGTGAGGTGTCCCCCATGTTCGAGGGACATGGCGAGGATGCGGTCGCCCGGGTTGAGAACGCTGAAGTACACGGCCATGTTGGCCTGGCTCCCCGAGTGGGGTTGCACGTTGGCGTGCTCGGCCCCAAAGAGTTTTTTGGCCCGCTCGATGGCGAGGGTCTCAGCCACATCCACGAACTCGCAGCCCCCGTAGTAGCGGCGGCCGGGGTAGCCTTCGGCGTACTTGTTGGTGAGGACGCTTCCCACCGCCTCGAGGATGGCCGGGCTGGTAAAGTTCTCGCTGGCGATGAGCTCGATGTTTTCCTGCTGGCGACGTTTTTCGTCCTCAACCACCTGGTAAATCTCAGGATCGGTTTCTGAGAGGGCGGTGCCGATCCCGATTTCACCGATCAGGCGCTGGAGGGAGAAATCGGCGGCGGTATCCTCCATCTTGCGAATACGGCGCTCATGGCGACCGCCGTCAAAGTCCGTGGAGAGCCACGTTTTGAGAATTTTGATGGCATCCGCGGGAGGGGTCCTGGCGGCGGCGAGGCAAAGGATATTTGCGTTGTTGTGGGAGCGACTGAGGCGGGCGAGTTCCTCGTCAAAAACCAGGGCGGCACGGATGCCGGGCACACGGTTGGCGCTCATGCTCATACCGAGACCGCTCCGACAAATGAGAACTCCAAACTCGGCGCGGTGGCGGGCCACATCCTCGGCCACGGCGTGGGCAAAATCCGAGTAGTCACACGACTCGGAGGTATACGTCCCGAGATCGGCCACGGGATGCCCCTGACCTTCCAACCATTTACGGAGGTGGGCCTTGAGTTCAAAGCCCCCGTGGTCGGCACCCATGGCGATGCGGGCCTTGCGGTTGGGGAGGACCGAGGGGCGATCGAGAAAACTGAGGATGAAGGGGAGGGCGGCGCGAATGATATCGCGGCAGGCGATGTAGGTGGCGGCGGGCATTCCAATCGGATCCAACACCTCACGCTGGGTCGCGGGAATTTTCTCCTGAAACTCACGGAGCAGGTGAATGCGGGTTCCCGCGGAGGGATAAAGCGAGGTGAGGGACTCGACGTGTCCCTGGGTCATGGCGAAGATGGCATCCGCCTGGTGAACGAGCTCCGCGGTAACCGGCTGGGAACGCTGACCTGAGATGTCCACCCCAATCTCGGCCGTGGCGCGAATCGCGTGGTCGGTTGGGTGCTGGCCACCAGCGGCACCCAAGCCCGCGGAGAGGACCCGTACATCGCGTCGCGCGCCCAGGAGCTGGCGAAAGAGGCCCTCCGCCATGGGACTGCGACAAAGGTTTCCGGTACAAACGAAGAGGACAGTTTTCAAGAGGGTTTGGTTTCTAAACCAAGGTGGGGCGTTCGGCAACAGGGAATGCCGCGGCGAGATGATTGGAACCCGTTCGGGGGTTGCCCGTTCGGGGGTTGCCCGTGCGATGGTAGCCCGTGC
>CAZZBZ010000126.1:0-3778 GCA_964653025.1 uncultured Verrucomicrobiota bacterium | reverse complement strand
CGACCACGTCGAGCGCGGCGTAGGCAGGCCGCGGGTCGTCCATCTCGCCGGCAAAAACCACGCGGTCCCCGAGTCCAAGTTCCCGTACGAGACCCCTGAGTTGCGCCTCGTGCTCCTCGTTACCGGGAAATGTCGAGCCGATGATCACGAGGCGGGACTCCGGGTGCGCGAGGGAAAGACGGGCGAACGCGCGTGCCAGCACGTCGTGCCCCTTCCGTCCCAGCTTGATCCGCCCGAGGATGCCGACCGCGCACGCGCCCTCAGGCACGCCCCATCGCCGCCGCAACGCGACCGGGTCCGTCTGCCAGCCCCCGGCCGGCGGCGCGAACTCCTCCACGGGAAAACCGTTGTTCAGCACCATCACCTTCGCGGGGGCGCCCGGAAAGGTGTCGAACTGCGCGGCCACGGCGCGCGAGACGCAGAGCACGCGGGCCGAGCTCGCCAGCATCCATCGTCCGTAGCCATTCCACAGCGCGCCGAACTCGTCGAACATGTCGCGCACATGCCAGAGGTGCGGGACGCCCGCGAGCTTCGCGGAAAGCGCGCCCGTGAGCACCGTGCCGGTGTTGGAGTGGACGAGATCGGGGCGGAACGCACGCAGGGCCCGGTGGACGCGCAACAGGGAGGCGGGGACGCCGCCCAAAAAGGGGAGGACTCGCGGAAAACGCAACTCGGTGCGGTGCAGGATGCGGAGGCCAAGGCCGTCCTCGACGCACGCCCCGGCGCCCCGGAGGGCCCCCGAGAGCGGACCCGCCCGGGGAAGGAGGGCAAGCACCGCGTGGCCGTCGCGGCAAAGCGCCGCCACCAGCCGCAACAGGGAGCGGCTGGCACCGTAAAGGTCCGATCCACTATGAAAGAAGGCGAGGCGCATCGCGCCGATTCTTCCCGAGCGTCGCCCACGATACAACCCGGGACGTGAGATGAGGTTGATAGGGGGCGTCGAAGTGGTAGGATCCGTTTCCTCATGCGAACGCGGTGCTTTTCCCATGCCACAGACCGCGTCAAACCGCTCATCGCGGAGCAGTTGCAAGCCGCCTGCGGCCACTTGAAGCCGGAGCGGATCGTCCTGAAACCGAACTGGGTTCTCCACGAAAGCGACCCCTCCTTTCCCATCCGCGCACTCGTCACGGATGCGAGGGTCATCGCGGCAACCGTGGAGGCGTGCCTCAACCTTTTCCCCGGTGCGCGATCCATCCTCGTCGGCGATTGTCCGCTCCAATGGGGCGACTGGCCGCTCATGTGCCAACAGTCCGGACTCTCTCCGCTTATGGAGGAGTTCGTGCGTCGTTCGGATGGGCGGGTCCGCTTTCACGACCTCCGCAAGGAGGTGTTCCGTCGGAGCGAGGGCACCTTCCTTGTCGCGAGCGATGCGCCCCACGGCGACCCGCATGGTTACCGCGAGGTGAAACTCGGCGGGAGCAGCCACCTCGAACCGATCTCGGGGGAAGCGAACCGCTTCGCGGTGAACGACTACAGCGCGAGCGTGACACGGAGCAACCACCTCCCCGGGGACCACCGCTACTTCATCAGCCAGAGCGTGCTTGATGCCGATCTGTTCATCAATCTCCCGAAGTGGAAGACGCACCAGAAGTCCGGCATCACCTGCGCGCTGAAGAACCTCGTGGGAACCAACGCCGACAAGGCCTACCTCCCCCACTTCCGCCGCGGAGCACCGAGGTGGGGTGGCGACGAGTACCCGGACGAGAACCGCTGGCTCTACTGGGCCCAGACCAACCTGCGCGAGAAGCTCCAGAAGCGGAGCCGCTGGGCCTTCCGCCTGCTCAAGCCGGGCTGGGAGCTTCTCAAGCGCCTCCGCGGCATCGAGACCCGCCTCGGGCAGGCCGGCGCGCAACCGAAGCGCTTCTATACCGCCGGCGGAGCGTGGCACGGCAACGAGACCATCTGGCGGATGATCTATGACCTGAACTTGATCATCCAATGCGTGGATCGCGAGGGAAACCTCCACCGCGAACCGCAGCGCGCCTATTTTTCCATCGTGGACGGCTTGGTCGCCGGCGAGGGGAACGGGCCGCTGCAGCCGTTCCCTCGCGACACGGGATGGCTCGCCTTCGGCGACGACCCGTTTGCCGTGGACGCGTCCTTCGCGTGGTTCATGGGCTTTGACCCCGCAAGGCTCCCGCTGCTCGCGCGACGCGAGGCCTACCTCGGGCCATCATGGGGCGACTTCGACCTGCCTTTGCTCGATGCCGAACTCGATGGCTCGCCGATTCGTGTGCTTGAATCACCCGTGAACCTGCACTTTGCCCCGGCACCGGGCTGGAGGAACCACATTGAACGTTGAATGGCTTACGCACCTTCCCGCGCCTGCCCGGCGGGGGTTGTACTTTGCTCTTCAGGGCCTTGTCGGTTCGCGGATCCGTTCCATATGGCGGGAGTTCCTATCGTGGGAGCGCCTCTCCCCCGTGGACCTCGACTTCCGTGTGGAGGAACGCCTCGGGCAACTACTCGACGGGGCGGTCGTGCACTCGCCCTACTACCGCCATCTGGGAATCACCCGCCGACCCGGCGAATCCTCACGGGACTTTCTCGCCCGCTTCCCGCCTCTGACGCGCGAGATCCTGCGCGAGCGCTTTGTCGACATCGTCGCGGAACCCCTCCGTGCGGAGGTCACCTCTCCCGACAGCGTGTCCTCGCGCGGCTATCACTGGATCGTGGTGAAGACGGGCGGCACCACCGGGAACCCGACCACGGTGGTCCACGACCAGGCACAGCGCGACTGGGGCCGTGCGACACGGCTTTTTTCCGCGCGGCAATGCGGGCATCCGCTCGGAACCCGCTACTTCAAACTCTGGGGTTCCGAACAGGACCTGCTCCAGACGCAGATGAAGTTCCATCTACGCGTGCAGCGTAACCTGCTGGGCGACCTCCCGCTCAACGCCTTTCGCGCGAAGGACCCGGACCTTCGCCGTCACCACGCCACCCTGCTCGCGCACCCCGAAATCGACAGCATGATGGCCTATGTGGATGCGGCGGTAAGCCTGGCGCTCTTCATCGAGGCGAAGGACCTCCCCCGCCCGCGCCTGCGGACGCTCATGGCGTGCGCGGGAACCGTCACGCCCGAGTGGCGGGAAATCCTGGAGCGGGTCTTCGGTGCGGAGGTTTTTAACAAGTACGGCTCCCGGGAGTGCTGTGACATCGCCTGCGAATGCTCCTTCCACCGCGGGCTTCACGTGAACTCGCCTGATGTGTTTCTGGAGGTGGTCGACGACTCCGGGGCCCCGTGCCCGCCGGGACAGGCGGGACGCATCCTGGTCACCATGCTCAACAACGCAGGGTTTCCGATGATCCGTTACCAGATCGGCGACATCGGTTGCTGGGAAGAACCGGGCATCTGCCCCTGCGGCTGCGCGTGGCCCCGCCTGAAAAACATCGAGGGACGCGCGGATGAGATGCTCCTGACCGAGGATGGGACCCTGCTTTCCAGCGTGTTCGTGCGCCACTTCGTGGGGGTGAGCCTGAACCGCCAGATCATCCGCGAGTGGCAACTGGAGCAGACGGGGCGCCACGAGTTCATCTTCCGGTTTGTTTCCACCCAAAAGGAAGGACTCGAAAACAATCTCGCGAGGATCCGTGAGAGTTTCCTCCTCACCCTCGGGATCTCGGCATCCATCGAAATGCGGCACGTCCCGGAGATTCCTCCCTCGGCGAGCGGCAAGCAACGGTGGATCATCAACCGCCTGAGCTCTTCGAATGCGGATGGCAGCCGCGGCGACTACCGACGAAAGCCGGCCTGCAGCGGATAGCGGATAGTTTGTAG
>CAZZBZ010000125.1:0-3987 GCA_964653025.1 uncultured Verrucomicrobiota bacterium | reverse complement strand
CGCCCTCGGCGGCGCCCGCGAGGCCGCCAAGAAGGCCAAGACCCAGACCCTCATCGCCAGCCTCTCCACCGCCCTCCGCGCCTACTACAACGAGTATGGCACCTGGCCCAACACCTCGGCCGGCATCTCCTCCGATACTCTCCTTTCCGATGTTCAGGGAATGACCCTCCTTTGGATGCTCACTGGCACGGATACGTACCTGACCACCGGCGGGGTTGCCCCCGGCGGCAACCCCCGCAAGATCGTCTTTCTCGACGTGAAGGGGGCCGACCTCGGCCAGGTCACCAGCGGCTACCTGAAAGCCACCAGCGGGAGCACCAACCTCGTCAACCCCTGGGGCAACGGCTTGCGCGTGAAGATCGACTACAACGGCGACAACTCCGTGGCCGCTGAATCCACCTACGGCCTTCCCACCGCCGTCAACGGCGCCTTCGCCATCTGGACCATGGGCGGCCGCAACAACTCCATCACCAACATGAGCTGGAAATGAGCATGCGAGTTCCAGGTTCTTCGTTCCGCGTTTCCCGCGCCGCGGCGGCTGCCGCGGCGCGATTGAATGCGGCGCGTAGCGCCGCATTCACGCTCATCGAGCTCATCACCGTCATCGGCATCCTCGTCCTGCTCATCGCCCTTTCCGCCCCCACGCTCACCTCGATCTCTCAGGGGAGCAACATCCGCACCGCCGAGCGCCAGATCCAGGCCGGCACCTACCTCGCCCGCCAGCAGGCGGTCACCAGCCGCCAGCGCATCGTCTTCTGTATTCCCACCTCCTGGGCCTCCAGCAACGCCTACGTCCGCAAGGACATGCTCCAGCGCAGCATCATCCTCTTCGCCGAGTCCACCGGCGGCGTCGCCCGCCCCACCTCCGTGGTCGGCAAGGTCGAGGTCCTCCCCCCCGGCGTGGTCTTCACCAACAGTTGGACCAGCCCGAATCGCGTATGGACCAGCTACGACTTCCTCGACGACAACGACAACGTCCTGTTTCGAGGCGTCGGCTTTCGCTATGCCGCCACCGGTACGATCTACTGGAAGGACGCCGACGGTTCGCTGCCGTACAAGATGATCCTGACCGAGGGCGACATGAAGGACAACAGCACGTCACCCACCTACCGCAAGAACCCCATTGTCAGCACTTCCGAGGTCAATCGCATCACCGGGAAAGCCACCGTCAAATGAACCCCGTGAGGCATGAGACGCAGGAGAGACACGGAACGAGACACGGGAGAGACATGAGACACGAGACACGAGACCGGAGACATGAGATGAACCAGAGAACCCAAAGCTTCCAGGCAAGGCTCGCGTCTCGCGGCGAAGCCGCTCCCGCGTCTCGGGCCTCGTGTCTCGCGGCGAAGCCGCCGTCGCGTCTCGCGTCTCGCGCGCGGCCTCGCCGCGCGCACGGCTTTTCCCTCATCGAGATCGCCCTCAGCATCGCGATCATCGGGATGGGCCTCATCGCCATCCTCGGCGTGATGCCCACCCTCCTCACCTCCAGCCGCGGCGCCATCGAGAACACCGAACTCGCCATGGGCGCTCAGAATTCCGTGGACGAGGATTTTGTTGCGTGGCGGACCCCACAAAACTTGTCCGGCAGTGTGGGCCAGACCATCCTCGGCACCTACACCGGCGCTTCGCTCAAGGCCACCTCCGTGATCACCTACGCCCCCGCGACGAACATCGTTCTCGGCAAGGAGTTCAAGGAAAGGAACGGGACCGGGGAACCGCTCCTCCAGACGGTCCGCTACACCTATTCCTGGCCCCCCGGCGCCGCTCGCCCCCAGACCTTCACCTTCATTACCGAGATCTGCGCCACCACCAACATCGTGATGCAATGAGCGCCGTCCCTCCCCCTTCTCCCTCGCTCGCCCCGGGCATGGCGTGCCGTCTTGGCGCGCAGCAGGGAGGTCTGTTCCCCCCGCCCTCCTACGCGTCCGCGAAACCCGGAACCCGGAACACGGAAAGGCTCGCCCTGCGAGCTTTCACGCTCGTCGAGATGCTCGTGGCGGTCGCCCTCCTCGCCATGATCTCCAGCCTCCTCTTCTTCAGCCTCGACCAGGTCAGCCGCGCCGCCGCGGGCGGGCTTGGCAAGGCCACCATGTACCAGGACCTCCGCACCGTCACCGACCAGATGGGCCGCGAACTCCAGCAGGCGATCCCCTTGGTGGCCGTCACCTCGGTCGGCGTGACCAACAACATCTTTGTCGCGGGGGCCTACACTACGGAGCAACACCTCCACTTCGTCGCCACGATTGACAACAACACCGGCCACGAGGAGGTCGAGGTCCACTACGTTTACGACGGGACCAACGCTCTCTGGAAGGCCCTCACCTACTACGGGTCGGCGTTCTGGGATTTCCAGACCGTCCAAAGCTCCTGCGATTTTAATACCGGCTGGGACCAGACCCCGACCCTTTCGGCCCCCGATCAGTACGCGCCGGTCCTCCTGGGGGTGAAGGCTTTGACCTTCGAGTTCACCTCGTCCACGAACTCGGTTTTGCCCTATTGGAAGAATGAGAAGTACAACCTGCCCGCCTATGTCCGGGTCAGCCTGCTCGTCTTCGACTCCTCCATCCTTCGCCGCTGGGGGAGTGCCCACCTCGTTCCCGACTCCCTCACCAACCAAGCCCGGAGGACCGAGTTCTTCGTCCAGTTGCCCCGCCAGAACGAGTGACCCGCCACTTTCCAGCCCCATGAACCCCCTTCCTTCCCATCTCCCCGGTCCCGCCGTCGCATCCTCTGCCTCGGTTTGTGGGAGGCGTGGCCCACGCCGATGGGCAGGTTCCTGGGTGCGGACCCCCTCCGCGAAACCCGGAACCCGAAACCCGGAACTCCCCTGCGCCTCTGAGCGCGGCGTCGCCCTCGTGATGACCCTCTCGATCCTCGCGATCATGCTCGTCCTCGTCGTCTCCTTCGCCACGCTCTCCCGCACCGAGGTGGGCTCCGCCGCGAACTACCGAGACTACGTGGCCTCCAAGTACCTCGCCCAGGGCGGCCTCAACCGCGCCATGGCCGAGATCGCCTACGCCTACTCCTTCAGTTCGAACAGCTTCAACACCGGCCTCGGCTCGATCTATTCCGCGGTGGACACCAATGGGAACAGCTACTCCGCCCTCAGTAACCTCAACGCGGCGGCCTGGTCCTACGCTACGGACATCGAACGCGTCGTCACCAACACCCGCTCGGGCTTGGTCTACGCGAAGCGCGGCGCCGATGACCGGGTGGACACCGTCATCCTCCCCAGCCAGGTCACCAACGCGGCCTTCACCTCCCAGTGGATCGGGATGAAGGACAGCAACGGCGTCCTCGTCGGCCGCGTGGCCTACATCGTCACCGCCGGCGGCCTCAACATCAACGCGTTGGGGAATCTCATCTCCAGCACATTCGCCAACGGGATGAGGGAAAACGCGCGGAACGAGGGCCAGTCCGTGGCCGAACTCAATCTCCCCGCCGCCCTCATGGCGATCAACCCCGATGCCACGACCGGCTGGACCTTCGCCAACGCCACGAATGACCTCTCCCAGATCGTGGCGCATCGATATGGAGCCGATGGAAAGCCTGGAGATTCCGGCGCCGCGCATGTGGGGATGGATGCCGATGGGATCGACAACAACGGCGACGGTCAGGTGGACGAGACGAGCTCCGCCGAGGGGAATCGGATCATTCCCCAACTGTACTTGGCGAAGTCCGATGGAACGGACAAAACCACCATCCAGACCGGGGCAGTAGTCTGGCCAGGAACCGACGATAGCTCCATCACCGACCTCAAGCAGCTTTACTCGGTGCTCCCCGATCTGGGAACCCAGGGCCGCTTCAGGAACAACTTCTCCGCGGTCCGTCGCTGGTTCACCACGCAGTCCACCCTTCCGGTCCCCCCTTCGCTCATCCCGCTCAACGATACCGCAGTTTTCCAGACCGATGCGACAGGACGGCAGACTTTCTTCGCCGCGCTGACGAACCGCTTCGCCCTGATCAACTTCCCGACGAACAACG
>CAZZBZ010000124.1:0-3992 GCA_964653025.1 uncultured Verrucomicrobiota bacterium | reverse complement strand
GCCTCGCTTGGGGAGTGCCCGTGACGGCGCAAAACGTCGTACTGCGCCTCGAGGATCCCTGCCAGCGCCCCCATGAGCACGCCGCGTTCGCCCGTCAGGTCGCTGAGCACCTCGTGCTGGAAGGTCGTCGGGAAAAGGTAGCCGGACCCGATGCCGATTCCCACGGCGAGGCAGCGCTCCTTGGCGCGACCCGTCGCGTCCTGCTCGACGGCGAAGCTCGAATTGATCCCGGCTCCACTGAGGAAGTTGCGGCGCACATTCAGGCCGGACCCCTTGGGGGCGACCATGATCACATCCACATTCTTCGGCGGGATGAGGCCGGTCTGCTTCCTGTAAACGATCGAGAAGCCGTGCGAGAAGTAGAGGGCATCGCCTCGCTTGAGATTTCGGCGAATCGACGGCCAGACGAGCCTTTGGGCCGCGTCGGCCACAAGGATCTGGATGATCGTCCCGCGGCGAACGGCTTCCTCGATGTCAAAGAGGGTCTTGCCCGGGACCCAGCCGTCCTTGCGCGCGCGGTCCCAATCCCGCTTGAAGGCGCTGGACTGTCCGATGATCACGCGAAAACCGTTGTCGCGCAGGTTGAGCGCCTGGGCTGGGCCCTGCACGCCGTAGCCGATGATCGCGATCGTTTCCTTCTTGAGGACCTTGCGGGCCCGTGCGAGTGAAAATTCCTTGCGCGTGATCACGCGCTCCTTGACTCCGCCGAAGTTGATGATGGCCATGTTGTTTTCCTTTGGGTTGATGAAGTGTGGAATCCTAGTCGTGCGCGGAAGTCGGTCAACTGAAAATCTTCGTCGACCGACCGTTGGGTCAATCCTCGCCGTCGCTGCCGTTGGCGCCGCGCCGCATCGCCACGGGACCCGTGCGTGTCATCTCGAGGACGCCGAACTTCCCCATCAGGCTAAGGAAGGCCTCCACCTTGCGCTGGGTACCGGTGGTCTCGACGAGGAGCGAGTCCGCCTGCACATCCACGATCTTGGCTCGGAAGATGTCCACGATTTGCATCGCCTCGCTGCGCGTCTTCGAGTCGGCCTTCACCTTGAGGAGGATCAACTCGCGCTCCACCGCCTCGTGCGGATGGAAGTCCTGCACCTCGATCACGTTCACCAACTTCTCGAGTTGACGGGTGATTTGGTCGAGCACCTGGTCATCGCCACGGACCACCACCGTCATTCGCGAGAAGGCGGGGTTCGTGGTGGTGGCGACATTCAGCGAATCGATATTGAAGCCCCGCCCGCTGAAAAGGCCGGCAATGCGGGCGAGGACACCGAACTTGTTCTCGACGAGGATGGAAAGGGTATGGCGCTGGGTCATGGAAAAGGATGGTTATTGTGTGCGCCAAGCATGCGCGACTGTCCATCCAAAACTCCACCCTTCCTCGGAGAAGGAAAAGTGGTGCGCCCAGCAGGACTTGAACCTACAACCTTCTGATCCGTAGTCAGATGCTCTATCCAATTGAGCTATGGGCGCGGATCGCACGGGGCTCGCGCCCCTGACAACCCCTCTCTTAACCGAGCCCACTCCCTCACGCAAGTGGTATTCACAATGGAAGCCGCATGGGGGTGCGTGGCGAAAATTATATTCTCCTTTACCCCTCGCGATCTCGTCAGAGAACCGCGAGGTGGTCGAGCTGCCGGCTGACAGGTCAGATGTTCTATCCAGTTGAGCGACGGGGGCGGCTTTATGCCGTCCCGCTCCGCTACCGCTCGCTTGTGAGTGAGGGGCATCGTCGTCCCGCGACGACGATCCTCAGGCGATCACCTTGTTCAGGGGGTACTCGATAATCCCCTCGGCACCGGCGGCCTTGAGGGCGGGGACGATCTCGCGGACGATGCGCTCGTCCACGATCACCTCGATGGCAACCCATCCCTTGACATGCAGGTGGGAGACCGTCGGGTTGCGGAGTGCCGGGAGGGCCTTGACCACCGACTCGAGCTTTGCCTCGGGGACGTTCATCTTGAGGCCGACCTTTTCCTCGGCGGCGAGGGCGCCCTGGAGGAGCATGGCAATCGTCTCGACCTTGCGCCGCTTCCACGGGTCCTCGAACGCCTTCTTGTTCATGATCAGGCGGGTGGTAGACTCGAGCACGGTCTCGATGATGCGAAGGTTGTTCGCTCGGAGCGAGGAGCCGGTCTCGGTGAGCTCGCAGATGGCGTCCACGAGCTCGGGAGCTTTCACCTCAGTGGCGCCCCAGGAAAACTCGACCTCGGCCTTCACGCCATGCTTCTCGAGGAAGCGGCGGGTGAGGTTTACCCCCTCGGTCGCGATGCGCTTGCCTTGGAGATCCTTCACCGAATGGAACTTCGAGTCGTTTGGCACGGCGATGACCCAGCGGACGGGGCGGAGGCCCTGCTTCGCGTAGACGAGGTTGGCGACCTCCACAACATCCGAGCCGTTTTCGACGATCCAGTCGTGGCCCGTAAGCCCGGCATCGAGAAAACCCAGCTCGACGTAGCGGCTGATCTCCTGGGCGCGGATGAGGCGCGCATCGATCTCGGGATCATCCACGGAAGGGATGTAGGAGCGGCTCCCGAGTTTGATGCGCCAGCCGGCGTGCGCCATCATCTCGAAGGTGGATTCTTGGAGGCTGCCCTTCGGCAGCGCGAGTTTGATCTTTCGGGGAGTGCTCATGGGAAATGGGGCGCTCCTTGTACCACTCCCGCGCCCCATGCGCAAACCCGTCCTTCGCCTCCCGACGCCCAGGAAAGGCCGGGCTACGGCGCGGGCTTCAGGGTAAAGGTATGCGGCGTGGTCTTGCGGAGGGCGTTCACCGCCTGCTCCTGCTCCAGGATGACCTTGTCGAGCCGCGCAATCTCGATGGCCCTCGCGGCATCGAGACCGGGAGTCTTCAGCCATGCAGGCGGGTCAAAAATCTGGACGTTCATCCAGCGCTCGTGGAAGGTTCCGTTTTTCGCGGCGACCGCATCAATCAGTTTCCGTGACTGCGCGGTGACCGGCCCAGCGAACAGGGTGAGGTTTACTCCCGCGGCGAGTTCCTCCTTCGTGAAGGTCCCTCCCACCTCGGTATCCACCCGCAGTTCGTAGCGGGCCGCCTTGAGCCCCGTCACCTTTAGCCCGTAGAAGCTCAGGTCATCGAGCGGGGTGTAGCCGGGGACCTTGAGGACGAACTCCGCGGCAATCGGCGGGGCCCACGGCAGGCAGTCGTCGGTGCGAACGAAGCTCAGTTCTCCCGCCGCGGTCGCAGGCTTGAGATCCACCTTGCAGTTGCGCGCGGATTTCACCGCCACAGCCGCGGCGTCGATCTCCACGTCGCTCACCAGCGCGGGCGCGCCGAGGCCTTTCAGGATCGAGGAGGCCATCACGAGGTGGCCCGCCGGGTTCGGATGGACGCCGTCGGGGATCAGCCGCGGGTCGGCGGTGGCACCCAGCACGCCGGCCTTGCGGCCCTCCTCGATCACCTTGAGGAAAGGGGTAAACTGGTCCACGAAGACGACGCCTTCCTTCGCGGCGATCTCCTTCACGGAATCGGAGTATTTGCGGAGCATCACGTTGTAGATGCTGCCGCCGGGTTGCCCCTCCGTGTAGCGCTCTTCGGGGCTCGGCGTGAGCAGGGCGACGCGGGCCCCCGCCGCCTTGAGTTCCTTCGCCAGGCGGGCGGTGTGCTCCACATACTTCGCGTAGTTGGCATCGCCGCCGCGGGCGTCGTTCATTCCGAAATCCACGGTGATCGCCTTCGGGGCGAGGGAGAGGATGTCCCGCTTCATGCCATTCTCGAAGGTTCCCCGCTTCGAGAGCCAGGAGGTATCTCCACCCCAGCCGATATTTCGGAAAGTGAGATTCCACGAAGGGAACCGACCCAGCACATACGTCTCGATGTAGGTCGTGTACATCTTTTGCGCGGTGATGCTGTCGCCAAGGAAGACCGCGGGCGTGTCGCCATCGCGATAGAAGAAGGCAGGAACCGCCACCCCTGACGGCCCCTGTGCACGGGAGGAAGAGAGGGCGAGGAGTAACGCGAGGGAGAACCA
>CAZZBZ010000123.1:0-4350 GCA_964653025.1 uncultured Verrucomicrobiota bacterium | reverse complement strand
GGGTGCCGCACTATTGGACTGAAACCCGCCGCACTATTGGAATAAATTTTCCACCGCTGGGGATACGGCGCGGGACGCCGTGGTCACCGTGGCGGCCCTGCGGCGGCGGCAGCGTCGGGCGCGCGCGGCGTTTCTCGCGGGGATGGGTGGCCTTCCGCCTCGGAACACCCCGCTGAATGTGAGGGGAGTGGGCACCCTCCGGGAAAAGGGGTTCCGCATCGAGAAGGTGATCTTCGAGTCCCGTCCCGGGACGCCCGTGACGGCTAACCTCTATGTGCCGGACGGGGTGACCTCGCCGCGTGGGGCGGTGCTCTTCCTTTGCGGGCACCATGAGATGGCGAAGCACGCGGGGGAGTACCAGGTCGTCTGCCGTCACTTGGTCAAGGCGGGGTTGGTGGTGCTGGCCCAGGATCCGGTCGGGCAGGGGGAGCGGGTGAGCTACTACGAGAAGCGCCTGGGGCGGACCACAGTGAACTGGGGGACGGCCGAGCACGACCATGCGGGTGCGCAGTGCCTGCCGCTGGGTGACGGGATTGCTCGGTATTTCCTCCACGACGCGATGCGCGGGATGGACTACCTGTGGACCCGTCCGGAGGTGGACCCGTCGCGGATCGGGGTGACGGGCAACTCGGGGGGCGGAACGCAGACCTCGATGATGATGCTGGCCGACCCGCGGATCGCGGCGGCGGCGCCGGGGACTTTTATCATGAACCGGCGGACCTACCAGCAGACCGGTGGGGCGCAGGATGCCGAGCAGATCTGGCGGGGTTTTTCCAAGGCGGGGTTTGACCACGAGGACATCCTGCTTGGGATGTGTCCGAAGCCGGTCGGTGTGCTGGCGGTGACCTCCGACTTCTTCCCGATCGAGGGGACCCGCGAGACCGTCCGTCGCTGCCGGCGGCTGTGGAAGTTGGCGGGGCGCGCGGCGGACCTAGAACTGGTGGAGGATGTCTCGACGCACGCCTACACGCCGGTCCTGGCGCGGGCGGCGGCCCGGTTTTTTGCGCGCCATCTGCTGGGTAAGACGGTGGCCGTGGATTCCGCGGGCATTTCTTCCCTCGATCCGCGGCGGCTCTGGTGCACGCGATCCGGGCAGGTGCGCGGCGAGATCTCGGGGGCACGGGCGGTCTGGGAGGAGAATCGGGATCGTCTGGCGAAGCTGGAAACAGCGCGCGCGGCCCTGCCCGAGGCCCGTCGACGACGGCGCGCGTTGGCCTGGCTGAACGCGAAGGTGAGGGGCGGGCGCGGCGATGCGCCATTGAACCTGCGCGTTTGTCCCAAAACTGGCACGGCGGGGAAGCTGACCGCCGACCTCGGCTACTGGTGGAGCCAGAAAGGGGTGTTCAACGAGGGATTGTTGTTCAGGACTGACGGCTCCCGCAAGGGGTCGCTTCCCGTGACGCTGGCGCTCTGGGAGGGAGGGACCACGGCATTGCAGCGGCATGCTTCGTGGCTCCGGAAGACGTG
The DNA here is from genome assembly GCA_964653025.1 of uncultured Verrucomicrobiota bacterium. Classification (GTDB taxonomy): domain Bacteria; phylum Verrucomicrobiota; class Verrucomicrobiia; order JABWAM01; family JABWAM01; genus JABWAM01. The sequence goes on along the minus strand of CAZZBZ010000123.1, from coordinate 2,883 downwards.
CGGTGCCGGGCGCGCCGTGCTGGTGCTGAACCTTTCGGGGATGGGCGGCATCGAGCCGAACCCGTTGAACGCGATCCCGGTCCGGGCGCCCTACGGGGCGATTCACAAGTTGAACGATGACCTGATCTGGCTGGACGACAGCCTCTGCGCGCTGCGGACCTGGGATGTGCTACGCGCCCTAGAAGCGGTCGGCGAGTGGCCCGGGCTGGATGCGTCGGACGTGGCGGTGGTCGCGCATGGGAGAGAGGGGCTCTACGCGGAGTTGGCGGCGGCGTTGGAGCCGCGGTTAACCCGACTGAAAGTGACCGAGGAGATGGAGAGCTTCGGGGCGTGGGTGCGGGCGCGCCACTACGAAGCCCAAGGCAGCCGGGCGTTCGTGCTGCCCGAGGTGCTGAAATACGCTGACCTGCCCGACTTCCGCCGCTGGCGCAAAGCATGAAGACCCGATGCGAGAATCTACGCTCTGTTTTGCGGGGTGAGGCACCTGCCTGGGTCCCGTTCTGCCCGAACTTCAACCAATGGTTCGTGCATCACCAGAAGTTCGGGACCTTGCCCCCCGAGTTGCGGGGTTGCCGTGATTATCTCGATGCGATGAAGGTCCTCGGTTGCGACATCTTCTCTCGAAATCTCCCGTCCGGCTTCACGGAGCGCGACACGAAATGGCAGCGGAAGGTGACCGTGAGGGAGGAGGCCCTTGGGAAAGAGAAAACGATGGTTTACGAAACCCCCTTCGGGGCGCTTCGCCAGGTCACCCAGGACCAAAACGCGATCAGCTCGGCCCATGTCGTCGAGTACCTGGTGAAAGACTGGGGACGGGATGGTGACGCGTTCCGAGCGTTCATGGAACAGCGCGAGTTCGATTGGGACGAGGAGGCGTTCCTGAAAACCCACCGTCGTGTGGGGGACGACGGGATTCTGAATGTCGCGGTGGGGTCCACGCCGTTGAAGTTCCTGCACACGTACTTCGGCCTCGACCACAGCTGCCTGTTCGTGATGGACCATCCCGAAGCGGCGAAGGAGGTCTGCGATCTGTACTGGTCAAGGCTGCGCCCCGTGCTGCTTCGCGTCGCGTCGCATCCCGAGGTGGAATCGGCGATCCTGATGGACAACGTGGACACGCCGTTTTATCCGCCTTCGCTGGCGGTGGAGTACTGGGCTCCTTACGTGAAGGAGGCCGTGGAGATCATGGGTCGCCATGGCAAGCCCCTGTTCGTCCACGCCTGCGGTAAACTCAAGGGCCTCGCTCGCCTGTTTTCCGAAACGCGGGTGAGTGGCCTCGAGGGAATCTCCCATCCCCCGCTGGGGGATTGGACTGCGGCGGAGGCGCAGGCGTGCCATCCCGGCTTCATCTTCATCGGGGGTTTTTCGGCGCGTGAGCAGGAAATGGTCGGCGACGCCACCGTGCGGGAGTTCTACCGCGAGTATCTGGGCGCGGCCCGCAAGGAGCGGTTCATCTTTGCCTCCTCGTGCCAGACCGCCGTCCAGACTTCTTGGGAACGCCTCAAGCTTGTGCGTGAGATCTGTCGTGAATGGGGGGGGGAGATGCCATGAAGAACCTATCCCCCCTCGCTCGTGTCGAAGCCGTCCTCCGGGGGGGGCGGACCGACAAGGTTCCTTTCACGATGTACGAGAGCAAGATCCCCCAGTGCTCCGCGGAGCGGGCCTTGCGTAACCGGGGTCTCTGCATCGTCAAGCGCGACGTGCCCGTCTTCCGCACGGTCCGCCCGAATGTCCGCACCACCGAGGCCGTCGAGTGGCGTGATGGCAAGCGCTTTGTCCGCACGCGCCACGAGACGCCCGTGGGAGCGCTGGAGTCCCTGCGCGAGGAGGCGGGCTTCACCTCCTGGATTCACGAGAAGCTCTTCAAGTCGCCCGAGGACTACAAGGCGCTGCTTTTCTTCATCCGCGATGCGCGGCACGCGGCGAACTACGGGGCGTTTGCCCGCGCGCAGACGGACTTTGGCGGGGATGCGATCTTCCGCGCCGGGTTCGGCCTCGAACCCCTCCAGGAACTCATCTCCGGCGGCCTGATGGACATGCAGGACTTCTGCGTCGAATGGATGGACCATCGCGACGAGATCCTGCGGCTCTACGAGGCGAACGTGGAGCAGCGGCGCAAGATCTACCCGCTCGTCGCCGAATCCCCGGCGCTCATCGCCAACTACGGGGGCAACGTCGTCGTGGACGTCATCGGCGCGAAGGGTTTCGAGGAATACTACCTGCCCCATTATTGGGAGGCCGCGGAGGTCATGCATCGCCACGGGAAATTGATCGGCTGCCACTTCGACGCGAACTGCCGCGTCATGGCCCCGCTCATCGCGAAGTCCGGTCTCGACTATATCGAGGCCTTCACCCCCGCGCCCGACACCGACATGACTCTGGCCGAGGCGCGCGCCGCCTGGCCCGACAAGATCCTTTGGATCAACTTTCCCTCCTCGGTCCACCTGCGCCCCAACGCCGAGGTCGAGGAGACGGCCTTTCGCCTCGCCGAGGAGGCTGGCCGTTACGAGGGCTTTCTCGTGGGGGTCACCGAGGATATTCCCCCGGATTGCTGGCAAGCGAGTTGTCGCGCGATCATGGACGGCCTCGACCGCCACTCCGCGAGCAGGCGGTAGAGGGTCACCACCTTGGCCGCGCAAGCTCTGAATCCCGGTCGGCGAGAGCCACGCCTTCTACAGTTCAGAGTGGCCTGCTCTCGGCCGTAGCTATTCAGTACAAAACGGCAGTCTCAGATCTCCAGCTTGCGGCGCTGCTGCTTGATCTCGCGGGCGCCGTGGCGGCGGCGGGTGAGGGTGCGTCCTTTGCGGCGGCGGAGTTCCCCGGAGAGCTTGTCCGTGACGTCGTCGATCGCGGCGTAGAGGTCGTGGCTGCGGGCCTCCGCGT
>CAZZBZ010000122.1:0-4359 GCA_964653025.1 uncultured Verrucomicrobiota bacterium | reverse complement strand
CGGGCGCGCCTTCGTTGTAGCGCAGGAGAGCGAAACCCGCGCCGTCCGCATGTTCCCGCACGATCCAGAGATGCGTGTTATCGAGGTGCGCGCCCTTGAAGGAGGGGTTGCGGGTCAACCGACGGAGGAGCGTGAGGCTGGAGTTGCCATGCCCCACCAGGAGCACAGTGACGGCGTTGGTCCCAAAGCGCGCGCGTAGGAGGTCCTCGACCCGTTTTGCCGCCACGAGCGCGTCCGCGAAGTTGGACACCTTGCACTCCCGCTGTCCCGATCCGTCCGCGCGGAATCGGAAGAAGGGCTGTTCCTCCTCCGTCAGGCGGATGCGCGCCCCCCCATCGAACACGGAGTCCCCCGGCGCGTCCGCGGGAAAATCATCGCGGACGGGGAATCCGACGGTCTCGCCCAGTTCCGGCCAGATCTCGGCGACGCGCCCGGCCGCACGGAGATAGGGAAGGATCGTGTGGCGCGCGCGCCACACCGGGCTCACCGCGATGAAATCGAATCGGAACGGCTGGAGGTTGGTCGTTAGGGCCTGCACCTGGACCTCCCCGTCCGGTGAGAAGACGTCGGGATTTCCGACCCACGAGGGCCATTCGGATTGCGGAATTTTCCTTTCGACGTAGCGGGCCTTCGCATTGTGTCCTCCCTCGGCATGGCGGACGTAATAGATGGTGATTTCGGCCCGGGCAGGGAGAAGGAACGCCAGCGACAGGAAGGCGAGGACAGGGATCGTGGCGGGCTTGATCATCACGGCAACGAACCAACCACGCCGGCCCCGGCCACGTAAAGCGCAAACGGCGCCCCAGGGCGGACGGGGGCGCGACCGTGTCAGCGCGGGTGCCCCACCCAGCGCGCATCGGCGTCAAGCTAAGGAACCGAACCAGAATTGCCCACGGAGTATGGAGGAGGGATAAGAGGAGAGGAGCGAAATTATCCCGCAGTGGCGCAGAGGAGGAGCGGAAATGTAAAACGGGCCGTAGCGGAGGAGAGAGAAGAGGGCCGAATACGCGCCCCGACCAGAGTCGGTGCTCTCCGTATTCGGCCATCGGTTCTCCCCCTGCGCCCCAGCGCCCCAGCGGGAGAATTCCGTTTCCCGCTCGCGACGAATGTCGGAGTTCCGTCCTCCCCCCTTCTCCCTCTCCGCTCGGCCCCTCGGACTGACCCTCCGTGGGTAAATCTGAATCCGATGTCTTAGCTTGGCGCGCATGCGCCCAGCGCGGGGCAGGTGTGCCCCTCCAATCGCGATTCGAGCCGGGACTTGGAAGGTCCGCGGATCACAAACTCAGCGGGGCTTGTCCTTCGCGGAGGCCGACTCGAGGGCCCAGAGGGCCCCGTAGAGCATCGCCGCGTCGCCCATCGGGTGTTCGATCCCGAACTCGCTGTGCAGGGCGGAGACCTGGTTATCAATCCAGCAACGCCACTGGGGGACCTCGGTCGGGTAGCTGCCCCCGAGGCTCTTGGGACCGCCCCCGGGACCGAAAACGGGGATCCCCGGTGCGGGATGGCCGTCGGCCGCGTAAAGCCAGCCCCGGAGCTCGGGATGGAGCGGGGGGCGCGCGCCCACGCCGGTGATGAACGAGCGGGAGAGCGGGTTTGCCCCGAGTTGGTAGTCGGCGTTGAGCGCGGCCGCGTCGAGGTACTTCGCCTCGCCGGTGAGCTGGTGGGCGAGGAGGCAGGCGCCGGCGTAGTAGCCGCCACCGACCAGGTTTCCCCAGCCCCCGATGTCACGCCCGCTGCCCATGCGGTACGCCCATTTGTCGGTGTTCTTCACCGTGCCGTCGGCGCGCTTGAGGATGTAGTCGCGGCAGGCCTTCTGGACGACGGGGTCCAGGCCGGGGCGCTTCGAGGTGGCGTAAGGCCAGTGGAAGTAGGGGAGGGGGTGCTCGTTATTCCATGTGCCCTTCATCGCCTCACCCTCGCGAAAGAGCTGGAGGAAGTCGTCGTGGTATTCCTTCTCCCCGGTGGCCTCGAAAAGACGTGCGGCGGCAAGCACCCAGGCCCGCTTCCAGGGGACGGGCCCGTAGGCGATGCCCTGGCGTTCCCACGGAGTCGTCTGGTGCGCCTTGCCCCACGCGTAGGCTTTCCGGGCGCGCTCAAGCATCTTCGCCGCCTGCGGGGCGTCGAAGGGCTGGAGGAGGGTCGCAGAGTGGGCCGCAACGGCCGAGAAAAGATTTGCCGAGGCGTTGCAGGGGGGGATGTTTCCGAAGGGGGGTAGATTCCCAAACTCCTTGGCCCCATCCTTCTTCCACTCGTTCCGCCCGTAATCCTCGTCATTGGTCCTGCCCGAGATGATTCCCCCATCCGGCTGCTGCTGGTCCGCGTAAAGTTTCAGCCCCCAGGCCACCTCGTCGAGCACGTCGGGGATCCCGTTGCCGCTCTCGGGGAGGTTGAGGTCGCCATCGCGAAAGGCCCCGGGATGGATCTCATAGGCATCCATCGCCTTCTCGGCGGCCATGAGATGGAAGTAGAACACGTCAAAGTCGCCGGCATCATGGTACCCCCCGCGGATTTCGCGCACCGCCTCATCGGGACGATGCGGGACGATCACCGGCACGAGCTTTCCCCCTTCGTACTTCTCATCCAACCCGCCGACGAGGTGGCCGTTCTCGTAGCTCTTCACATGGCAGGCTGGTCGGGGGAACTCCGTGTTCTTCGACGGCAGCTCGCAGCCGCAGCGCTGGACGAGGAAGCCGCGCATCGCGGCGACATAGACCGCCTTCACCGCCTCGGCCCCCACCCCGAAGGTCGAGGATCGTCCCAGCCCGGGCACGACGAGAAAGTAGCGACCCGGCTCCTTGAGCGTCGAGAGATCCATCTCGCCCACCGTCTCCCCGCTCGTGGCATCGGGATTGGGCCGTGGGCGCACGTCGCCCTCGAGGGCGACCTTGCCGTCCCCCTCCCTCACGACCTGGAACTTCGCGAAGTTCGAGAAATCCACCGCGCCGAGATCGCCGGCCCACCAGCCGAGGTAGGCGTAGCGGCGGGTGGCGAGGGTGGTGTAGCCCGCCTGGTTGACCTTGATCACCGGGGTCACGGTTTCCCGGTCCGAGAGCTTCGCCTCGAGGCGGGAGACCATGCCTGTAGAGAGGCCCTCGACTTCCACGCGGAATGCCGCCCCCGCGCGCAGAGGGGCGGGAAGCTTGAGGTAGTAGGTGTGCCAGAAGAGATGGTTGACACGGAACGAACCGATGTCGCCCGTCCAGTGCTTGAAGGTCTGGCGGCCCACCTGCGCGGGGTGGACGCCCTCCTTGAAGGTCGGGTCGCCCTCCGCGCGGACGAGGAATTTCTCCGGCTTCTGGAACGCGGCGGCCTTTTCCTCCCCCTGGCCCGATCCTCCCGAGACCGCGGCGTCCAGTGTGACGGCAAGCAGGTCGGGGCGGATGACCTCGACCGAGCGCATGCCCACGGCGAGTTTCTGGCGGACCATCTCCTCGAAGATGAGGCGGTTCTCCTGGGCGAGCTTGCCGTCAAAGTATCCGGAAGGCACCCCGTCGGGACGCTTGAAGTCCTCCTTGATGCGGGGGGAGACAAACCAGTCCTCGTCGGTGATCGTCACCGCGAAGAGCGCGGGAACGGCCTTTCCCGCGGAGCGGTATTCGAGCGCGGTGATCGGGCGGTCGGGGTTCGGGTTCTTCCACTGGGTGGCCCAGACCCCGATGTACTTGCTGTACTTCTGGGTGTAGAGGTTCTGGCCCATGAAGATCGGCCAGCTCTCGGCCCCGTGGTTGTCCCACCAGCTCCCCGTCCACCACTGGCGGATCTCGATCCCGTCGCGCATGGGAATCTCCGCGGAGGAACCGTCCGCGTACTTCACGGAGCAGGTGGCGATGACCTCCTCCTTCGAGACCGAAGGGACCGAAGCGGCCGCGTTCTGGAGAAAATAGACGAAGGGCCCCTTCACCGAGGGGACCGGGAGCGTGGCGGCCGCGGGGTAATCTCGGCCGCGCCTCTCCCCCTTGAGGACGAGGATGGCCTTGCCGCCATTTTTGGACGGATCGAGGAGGCGGAAGCGGTAGCCGTTGCGGGTGACCTCGCCCGCGGGGATCGGCGGGAAGATGAAGAGGTCGTTGATCCCCTCGTCGGTCCAGCCGCCCTTGCCGTTGTCGGGGACCCCATCGTCCTCGAGGCCCGAGTTGGCGACGGGGGCGAGATCCACGAAGAAGGGCTCGGCGGCAAGCGCGAGCGAGGTGAGGGACAGGAGGGCGAGAATGAACCGCGGGAGAAGGCGCTTCATGGGAGGAGAATGAGGCGGAGGGGGTGGGGGGGCAAGGAGGGAAGGGGGCGGGGAGGCGGGGAGGCGGAATTTTCCCGCGGAGGCGCAGAGAGCGGAGAGAGTAAAGAAGGAACCGAATCAGAACT
>CAZZBZ010000121.1:3126-4444 GCA_964653025.1 uncultured Verrucomicrobiota bacterium | reverse complement strand
ACCCAGAAGTGGTTCTTGTCGTAGGCGAGCATGCAGACCCGGTCCTTGAGGTAGAGCGTGTGAAACAACTTGCGACGCTCGCCCGGCGCCGGGAGCCAAGTCGGGAACAGGGGGAACTTCGCCGTGGGCCAGGAGGCGGCGTTGAGCACGCACCCCCGCTTGAAGGCCTCGGCGTCCTCCCAGTCCGTGGTCGGCACGGACATGACGATCGCGCACGAGAGCTGTCCCTGGTCGAAGTCGAAGTCGTGGAACATCACGTAGAGGCGCTGGTTGCCCCCATAGGAGAGGATGAACTTCCCCGCGGAACCGGTCCAACCGATGGACTTGATTCCCGTCTCCGAAGCGGGAACGTCGGAGAGCTTCGGCAGGAAGGTGCTCGCGAACTCCAGAAGGTGGATGGGGGCCTTCTCGAACTTCGCCTTCCTGACGTTGAAACGGATCAGTTCCTTCTCGGTGTTGAAGTACAGGTTCCCGTCGTCGTCGAGCGCGACGCCGTAGGTCCCCTGCATGAGGCCGCCCGAGTAGTTGGAGGTGATTCGCTCGGCCTTGGGATCGGAACTCACTTTCTCCGTGGTGATGTGGACGCCTAGCTTGTCCATGGGAATGCCCACTTCGAGGTCGTCGTCCCCGAGGCGCCAGTTCTCGTCGAGCGGGATCTCCACCAGGCCCTTCAGCGTGGAGAGGGCCTCCCCGGTCTCCGTGTTGTAGAGGGTGAACTTCACGGAGTCGTAGTGGCTCCGCAGGCTCGCGTTGCCGGGATCCGCGGTCTGGCGGCTGAACACGCTGTAGTTCAGCGATCCCATGCTGGGGAAGTTGGCGTCGGCGACCACCCGCTTGATGCTGCCCTCGAGGTCCCAGCGGCGGGACGCGTCGGGAAGGGCGACCTCCCGCATTTTTCCGAAAGCGGGCAGCAGGATCTTTCCGGGAAGCGCCTTGGGGTCGGCCTGCGTGCCGGGAACCACGAAGGCGGCCTCCTCGCTCATCGGGACGGCAGGGGCGGCCTTCACCGGGGCAGGAAGCTCGCGCGCGGCCTCCATCAGCTTCGATTTTCCGTCGCGAAAAACAACGGAGACGGATTGGTACGAGGAGTCGGGCTTCTTGTTGAAGACCACGTGGGAACGCGCCGTGGGAAGGGTGGAGTCCCACTCGTATCGCCCGAGGCTCTTTCCCTGCGGGTCCTTGAACTCGATCGTCGCGTTCATGCCGGGATGGCGCACCGAAAGCAGGTCGAAGTCGCGGAGGCCCACGACGACCTGCTCCGCAGTCTGGATGAACTCCAGGTTTCGGGCCATGCCCGGGTCCGAGGGGGCCACGGTCG
>CAZZBZ010000121.1:0-3026 GCA_964653025.1 uncultured Verrucomicrobiota bacterium | reverse complement strand
GACGCCATCACAGAACGTCGGCCGGGAGATTGCGGCGAGCCCGTACGGCTCCTCGGGACTCCCGATCTCGAACCCGAGGCGGAGGGGGACACGCCCCTCGCGGACGGGGTGGCGCTGGGTCTGCAGCGCAAAGTCCGTGCGCACCTTCAGCGCGCCGATTTCCCGGGAGAGGTAGTATTCGTGGTAGTTGCTGAACTCGTACATCGGCGGGAGGTTCACCGCCGCAGGATCCACCGGGGAGGCATACAGGAACACCACGCTCCGCACCTTTCGCCCGATCGGAATCGTGTGGCCCTTGATATCTTCGGGACGGAGGACCACGGGCTGTGCGGCGACACGGAACGGGACGGGGGAGCTGCCACGCAAAACGCCCTGCTTCGCAACCCGCCCATCACCCAGCCGCAGGGGCTGGAAGCGAACCTTCCCCGGACTCCGGCTCGGCAGACGGTCCTCGAGGCAGTTCAGCGCATTGCGATTCTGCGTCCAAAACTCACGGAAGAGATCCATGCGCCGGTGCAGGTGCGTCTTGCGGTAAACCTCCGACCAGAGCATGTCGGCCGTGATCGCCACCACCAGCGCCCAGTTCTGGTGGGCGTGCGCCATCTGGCCGTTTTCGGTCCAGGTGGAGGCCTCGCCTCCACGCACGTTCGGCGCGTAGAGCCGGTGCGGGTACTTCGCGAAGGAAAACGGCGAGAAGTTCCCGAAGAGCACCTGCTTCCCATGCTTCGCAAAGTACTTCTCCGTGTCGGGCGCCATAAAGGCGTACCAATCGAGCATCACGAGGTCGTCTGGGACGCGGTCGATCGCCTTCCAGGTCGCCTTCTGGAGATAGGAACCCTTCGGGTCCTCGAACAGGCGCTCGCCGCCGCCCCACTTGATCATGCGCCCCGTCCCCCACTCCTTGCTGCGCGGGTTCCGGGTCTCGTCGCAGTTGATGAGCTTGTCAGCCCAGACCACGTGGCGAATCCCGCGCGCGCGAAGAAAGTCGTTCACCTTGTTCAGGTGTCCCGCGAGGATGTCGTGCCCCGTGCGCTTCCGGCACTTCGGGCAGATGCCGTAGAAGTAGTACTCGTCGTTGCCCGAACTGATCCACTTCGGCTCGAAGACCTCGATCACCTCCTCCATCACGTCGAACAACAGCTCGTAGCTCCGCGGATTCGACGGGCAGAGCGTGTCGGGGTACTTGTCGTCCTTCCACTCGGCGATCTCGGGGTACGCCATGCAGAGCCAGAACGCGTGTCCCGGCGACTGCACCTCGGGGATGATCTCGACGTGGTGCTCTCGGGCGCAGCGCAGGATCCCGCGGAGGTCGTCGTGGCTGAGCCATGTCCCCCCGCCCAGCTCGGGATGGAAGGAGTCTTTCCCCCGCGTGTGGAGGGTGTTGTAGTTGATCAGCGCCATCTGCGAGAACGGGAACTTGCGCGCCTTGTCGGTGAGCGTCTCCCAAACCCGGTTGATCTCGGGATGGCGTCGGAACTCCATCCCCGCGCCGATCTCAAGGATGACCGTGTTGATCTTGCAGGAGGCCATGTACCGGATCAGGCGCTTGAAGTATTCGATCTCCTGCTTGGGCGGGATGTAGAGGTGGACGCCGCGGAAGGGATGAAGGGGCCGGTCCACGCACCGGGCGCAGGGGACACGGAGTTTTTCACCGCTCCCCTCGACCATCTGGAGAAAGGTCTGCGCGGCGTAGAAGAGCCCGGCGGCAGCCCGGGCGGCCATCACCACGCGATCCCGGGTGATCGAAAGGGCGTACCCCTCGGAGCCGAGCGTCGCGGGATCCACGCGCAAACCAGCCGCCTTCAGCGCGCGAACGACCATCGGGTCGTCGAAGGTCCCCAGGAGGATGCTCCCCTTCCCCGCCCGGTTCGACCCGTCAAACTCGAGAGCGATTCCGTAGGTCTCGCAGAGGCGATCGCGCAAGTGGCTGGCCACCTGGAACGCGTCGGAGGTGAACAGGTCCGCGCACTCGAGGCGCGTTTGGTTTCCGAGCGGGAAGGCCCCGCCGGTTTGTCGGATCGAATGAGGTTGGGGAATAAGGATCATTTGCGTTGCGGGTCTTGGGGTCGGAAGCGATCGGCCGTGCCGAAGCAGAGGATCTCCTCGAGCACGGCCATGCCGATGTCGAGGACCTCGTGGAAGGTGTAGGGGAAGTTCTTGTAGCCTGTCGGGAACTCGACGAGCAGGGGCAGCGCCCCGCAGGTGTGGTAGATGAGGTCGGTCTGGTAGAGGACCTCCCCGGCGTAGCTTTGGGTGCGCTGGGGAAAACCGTAGCGGCGGATGACCCCGTCGCGGAGGCAGCGCGCCCCGACCGCCCCCGCGATCTGAACCTGCCGCTGGCGGAAGTAGGACGGGATGAAGCTGTCCGGGCTCTCCACGAGCGACCCGCGGTTCGTGTGCGAGCAGATGGCACAGTCGGGCATCTCCTCGCGGCAGAGACGGAGAAGGGCGGCGGTCTCCGGCTGCGGCTCGCAGCCGAGGTTGGTGTCGTAGACAAGGTTGACCCCGCGGTCGTTGAAGTAGCCCCCCATCTTCTTCACCTTGTCGGGCGGGATCGGGAAGTGGAGCTTCGATTTCGGCCACGTGATCTTCTCCCCCGTCTTCCAGTCCCCCTGGCAGATCTCCCGGTACTCCGCCGCGTCCCTGTCGAGGAAGTGCGTCACCTCCGCGTGGCGCATCCGCCCGTCCATGTTCAGGGTCGGGATGACGACGACGCGCAGCTTGCGGCCCTCGCGGTGCATGCGGGGCCAGCGGCGCCCGCGGAGGTCCTTGCCCGTGGCGATCACGCTGAGCATGTTGACCGCGGCGACCGTTCCCTCGAACTCGATCCCGTGCGCGTTGCCGACGAAGAGCAGCGACTGCCGCTGGCGCTGGCCCTCGCCGTAAAACGCCGCCGCGGACCCCCCCGAGAGGGCCGAGGAGAGGCTCGTCGAGGTGCGACCGGGCAGGTCCTCGCGCTCGCCCCACGCGGCGGCGAGGATGGGGTGGCCGCCGGAACTCCGACCCATCTCCCAGAGGGAGACGCC
>CAZZBZ010000120.1:0-4471 GCA_964653025.1 uncultured Verrucomicrobiota bacterium | reverse complement strand
TCCGATCCGTAGGTGCGGCCATTCCCTGGCCGCCATCCGATCCAGAGGCGGGCAGAAATGCCCGCACCTACCTCGCCGCGTGGAGCGCCCACCCTACAACCGGAACGCGATCCGATTTCTGTCCGCGGGGCACACGCCCCCCCTTCCCGCGCCCCCGGCCGTTTTCTGGTGCCCATGCCCGCGGGGGTCGTGTAGCCTCTCCCGCTCGATGAAAAACAAGGCAAGGCTGAGGCTGGTCGACTACTTCGGCTACGAGGCAACCAGCGCGTTCAGCGCCACCATCTTCCTCTACTGCGTCTTCTTCTGGACGAAGACGCGGTTCGGCTTCAGCGATGCCCAGAACCTGCTCCTGACGGCGCTGCACGGGTTGATCTACATCCTCGCCGCGCGATACGGGGGACGGCTCTCCGACCGCCTCGGCTACGACCGCGTGCTCCTCATCGGCGCGGTGGGGATGGCCCTGACGCTCCTCGCCGGACGGCTTTTCGGAGGATGGGTCGCGCCCTTCCTCGTCGTGGCATGCTACACGTTCTTCATCGGGCCGACGTGGCCGGCCCTCGAGGCGGCGATCCTGCACACCCCGGGAAAGGCGACGATGCCGAACCGCCTCGGCCTGTACAATGTCACCTGGGCACTGGGCGACGCGCTGGGATTTTTTGCCGCGGGCATTCTCTTCGCGTGGAGCCCCGATTCGATCCTCTGGGTGCCCGGCCTGGTCCACCTCGTCCAGCTCGCCTGGGTGCGCTGGGCCTCCGCGCGCGGGGAGGGCGCGGGCGAGCCGGCGATGGAGATCGAGCACAGCGGCGACGATGTCCCGCGCGCCGAGAAGCGCCGCTTCATGCACGTGGCGTGGCTCGGGAACGGGCTCGGCTACCTGATGATCGCCGTGTTCATCGCGCTCGCGCCGCACCTCCGCGAGCGCCTCGGCTGGCCCGCGCACTGGACGATCTGGCTCTCCTGCGCCATGCTTTTCACGCGCACGATCGGCTTCGTGCTTTTCTGGAAGTGGGAGGGCTGGCATTACCGGATGAGCTGGCTCCAGGCATCCCTGTGGATCGCGCCCGTGAGCCTCGCCGTCGCCTTCTTCGCCGATCACGCGTGGGTGATCTTCGGGGCGCTCGCGTGGTTCGGCCTCGCGCTCGCCCTTTCCTATTCCGCGTCGATCTACTCCTCGCTCGACTACGGCGAGCACAAGGGGGACAGCGGCGGCGCGCACGAGGCGGTGCTCGGCGTCGGGGTCTTCGTCGGCCCCCTGATCGCGTCGGGCGCGGCGGCCTGGGGCGGGGCGCCCGCGGCCCAGGTCACCACCATCCTCCTCGCGCTCGGCGCGAACCTGGTCGGGCTGGCCGTCATCGCCCGCCTCGCGAGAAGGGGGTAAAACTGCCGGTAATCGAAATCCCTTTCGGCGCGAGCCGCGCCTCCCACAAAAACATCCGGTCTCTCTTCCTGTGGGAGGCGCGGCTCGCGCCGATCTGACGGAGATACCTCCCCTCCTTGCGCGCATGTGCGTCAAGCTAAGGGTGATATTTCTCCGTCCATTTTCTTCTCGCCCCTGCAGTCTACAGGGAAGCCACGGATGAAACACGGATGACAGAAGCAGAATACCAGGTCCGCTACACGGACCTGGTATGCTCCATGGGCAGAACTCCGACATCTTTCCGCGGAAGACGCGCCGATTCCGTGTGGCGGAATCGGCGCTCTCCTCTGTCCGTGGACATCCGTGTTCCATCCGTGGCTTCTTCTGGCTTGCCACGCGCCACGAGTGGTTCTGTTCCACCCATCAAGCGCGGGGACCATACCCGTTAGCTTGACACCAATCCGCCTTGCGCGTTGCGGTTGACGCTTTGCCTTTTTGCCGCCCGGGCATCATGCTGGCGGGATGAACCGGATCCGCGTCCTCCCCGATATCGTCGCGAACCAGGTCGCGGCCGGGGAGGTCATCGAGCGCCCCGCCTCCGTCCTCAAGGAGCTGGTCGAGAACGCCCTCGATGCCGGCGCCCGTCGCCTCCGCGTGGACCTCCGCGGCGGCGGCAAGAGCCTCGTGCGCGTGAGCGACGACGGCCACGGGATGGGCCGCGACGACGCCCTGCTCTGCCTCGAGCGGCACGCCACGAGCAAGATCCACGACTCGGCGGACATCGGCGCGATCCGCACGCTGGGCTTCCGCGGGGAGGCCCTCCCGAGCATCGCGGCGGTCTCGCGCTTCCGCCTCCTCACCCGCGAGGCGGATGCGGCGGCCGGCACCGAGGTGGACGTCCACGGCGGCAAGATCGTGGCCGTGCGCGAGGCCGGCTGCGCCGCGGGCACGATGGTCGAAGTCCGCAACCTTTTCTACAACCTGCCGGCGCGGCGGCGCTTCCTGCGCTCGGATGCCACGGAGCTCGGGCACCTCCACCACATCTTCCTCCTCCACGCGATCGCACGGCCCGCCCTCGGGTGGTCGCTCACCCAGGACGAGCGCGTGGTCCACGACCTCCCGCCCGCCGGCGAGGGGGCCCGCGACGACTCCGCGCTGCTCCTGGCTCGGGTGAAGGCCCTCTACGGCGGGCAGCTCGCCTCCCAGCTCGTGCCCGTCGAACTGGACCGGGACGTCGTCCGCATCCGCGGGCTGACCGGCAAGCCGGGGCTGAGCCGCTCCAACCGCAGCGAGCTCCACTGCTTCGTGAACCGCCGCCCCGTGGACAGCCGCGCCCTCTACTACGGGCTCGTCGAGGGCTACCACAACGCGCTGATGCGCGGGCGCTACCCCGTCTGTTTCCTCTTTCTCGAAATCGACCCGGAGCTCGTGGACGTGAACATCCACCCCGCGAAGCGCGAGGTCCGCTTCCGCGAGGACGCGCGGATCCAGGGGCTCGTGATCGAGGCGGTGCGCCGCGCGCTGGGCCACCCCACCGGCTCGGCCCCGCAGCCGCTGGCCATGGGTCTCGGACCCACGCCTCCCTCCGCGTCCCCGGCTCCCCCGCCCTTCCTCCAGCCCCTGTTGCCCTCTTCTCCTCTTCCCCCTGTCGTTCCCTCTTCCTCCCCATCCTCTTCTCCGCCCCAGGCCCCCTCTTCTCCTCTTCCCCCTGTCTCCCCCTCTTTCTCCCCGTCCTCCTCCCCCTCGCACGACGTTTCCATCCTCGGCGTGGTGGCGAACCTCTACGTGGTGGCGGTGGACGCCGAGGGGCTCCTCCTCGTGGACCAGCACGCCGCGCACGAGCGCGTCCTCTACGAGCAGATGATGGGGCGGCTCGATCGCGACGCCGCGCCCTCGCAGCGCCTCTTGCTCCCCCAGACGGTGGAGCTGCCGCCGCGCGACGCCGCGGAGCTGCGCGGGCAGATTCCCCTGCTCGAGCGGATGGGCTTCGGGATCGCCGAGTTCGGGGACCGCAGCTTCATCGTGGACGCCCTGCCCCCGTTCCTTGGGGTTGAAGCCGTGCCGCAGCTCCTGCGCTCGCTCGTGGACGATCTCGGCGGGGCCGGCGCGGCGGTCAACCGCGCGCGCTTCGCCGAGGAAACCGTGGCGAAGACCGTCTGCCACCACGCCGTGAAGGCCAACGACGCGCTCCGCGCCGAGGAACTCGCGCGTCTCATCCGCGACCTGCGCGCCTGCGAGAACCCGCTCACCTGTCCCCACGGCCGCCCGACGATGCTGCGGCTATCCCTCGGCGAGCTGGAGCGGCGCTTCGGCCGGCGGCCGTACTAGCCCAACTTCCGCGAGGCGGAAGTCAGTTCGCGGCGGGGACGACGTTGATCCGCTTGCCGCTGCGATCGAACTTCACGTGGCCCTCGGCGAGGGCGTAGAGGGTGAAGTCGCGGCCGATCCCCACGTTGAGACCGGGGGTGAAGCGGGTGCCGCGCTGGCGGATGAGGATGTTGCCGGCGATCACGCGCTCGCCTCCGAAATGCTTCACGCCGAGGCGCTTGCTGACGCTGTCGCGATTGTTCTGGGAACTACCTTGTCCTTTTTTATGGGCCATGGCGGGAGGGGGTTGAAAGGGGTCAGCCGATGCGAATTTCCGTCACGAGCACGCGGGTGAGTCCCTGGCGGTGGCCGTGGTTGCGCTCGTAACCCTTGCGGCGCTTCTTCTTGTAGGCCACCACCTTCTCGGCGCGGAACTGTGCGACGACCTCGCCCTGCACCGAGGCGCCCACGAGGAGGGGGCACCCAATGCTGAACTTGCCGGCATCGCTCGCGAAGAGGACGCGGTCGAAGGTCACCTTGGCGCCCTTCTCGAGGGGAAGCTTTTCCACGGCGAGGAGGGTGCCCTTCTCCACGGCGTACTGTTTTCCGCCTGATTCAATGATCGCGTGCATGGGAAAAAAATGAGTTCGTGAGACTAGGGCGACTTCGCCCCGGGTGCAAGCAGATTTGTCTTCACCTTGAAAATTGTCGTGCAATGGCGATTCCACCGGGTTTCGTGAATGCTCAGCTTCGCACGGGCTACCAAGGATATCGTGTTTTCCCCGGTAGCCCGCCGTGTCCCACGCG
>CAZZBZ010000119.1:0-4610 GCA_964653025.1 uncultured Verrucomicrobiota bacterium | reverse complement strand
AAGGGGGAAGAGGGGGAAAAAGGGGAAAAGGAGAGAGGGAGAAAAGGGAAGAAGAAGACAAGGAGAAAGGGGGACAGGGGGACGGGGGGACAAGGGGACTGGGGGACAAGGGGACAAGGAGAAGAGGGGACGAACCAATTACAACGGAGGCGATATGAAAATTGCGACTCATAAGGATCTTCGGGTGTGGCAGGAAGCTGTTGATGCGGCCATGACGATCTTCGTTGCGACCAAGCGATTTCCCGCGGAGGAAAAGTATTCGCTCGTAGACCAGGTTCGACGTTCCTCGCGGGCGGTGGCTGCTGCGATCAGCGAGGCATGGAGGAGGAGGCGCTACGAGGCCGCCTTCATCAACAAGCTGAACGAAGCGGAAGGCGAAGCCGCCGAGACGCAAACATGGATCGAGTTTGCGTACCGCTGTGGCTGTCTCAAGGGCCCCGAGGCGACCGCGCTTGACGCGTGTTATGAGCAGATCCTCGGGCAACTCGTGACCATGATTTCGAGGCCAGATTGCTGGGTTCTGAGGCGAAACCCAGCGCCCAAACCACCCGTTGCTCGGTAGGTCCCCTCTTCGCCTCCTCCCCTCTTCGCCTTGTCTCCTCCTCCCCTTGTCAACTCTCCCATGGACCAACCGCATTTTTCATGGAAGGGCAAGGAACGCTCGCATCGCCTTCTCCACGTCGCGGGCGCGATCTTCCTCCTCGCCCTCGTCGTTCGTCTGCTCTTCCTCGGGGCGTTTGCGGGGTCGCCCTTCTTCGAGCCGATTCCCGGAGGGAACGATCGTGCGCTCTACGACGGGCTCGCCCAGCGCGTGGCGCATGGCGTGTTCTTTCCGCCCGGTGTGTTCGAGTTCATGCCGCTCTACCCGTGGGTGCTCGGCGCGCTCTACGCGGTCGTTGGCCCGAATCTCTATGCCGCGGGTTTCGCCGGTGCGCTGATCGATGCGCTGACCGCGGCGCTCGCGGTGGGTTTCGCGCTGCGGCTCGGTGCGGCCCGCTGGGCATCTGCATCCACGGGAGCGCTCTACGCGCTCTACCCGACCGCGGTGGCCTATTCGGCGGTGACGATGCCGAACACGCTGAACGCATTCTTGCTGTTGGCGTTTGTGGTCGCGGCCTGGGTGAGCACGAGGGCTCGCCCCGACGATTCTTTAGGTGATTCCGAGGGCATGACGGAGCGTGCCCCTCCACGATACGGAAGACTGTGGGCTACTTGGTTTGGGCTCGGGCTGCTCGGTGGGGTGGCGGCGCTCGGTTTCGCGGGGATGCTTCTCGTTGCGGCGGCGTGTGGGGCTTGGCTGGTCGCACGGGAGGCCCGTGGCCATGGCGGGAGGCGCGCGGTCGCGGCGGCGGGGCTTCTCGCCCTCGGTTTCGCGTTACCGATTGCCCCCGTGACATTCCACAACTGGCGCGCCGAGGGGCGGTTCGTCCTCGTGACGGCGCATGGCGGTTTCAACTTCTTCATGGGCAACCATGCGAACGCGACCGGCTATCCAGTCCAGGTTGGCGGGTTCCGGGGCGAGGCGGGAAGCCTCCTTGCCGACGCCCGCACGGAAGCGGAGCGGGTCGAGGGGCGGTCTCTTGCCTCCGCGGAGGTCTCGACCTTCTGGGCGGCGCGCGCGCGGGCATGGTGGCGGGAGCATCCCGCGGACGCCCTGCGGCTGCTCGGGGTGAAGGCGGTGAAGCTCTTTAACCGGGCCGAATACGATGACCTGCGCCTCCTGCCCATGCTGCGGCTGGGCGGCGTGGCGTTTGGCTCGCCGCTCTGGCCCTCTTTCGCGGGGTTGGCGTGGCTCGGGCTGGCCGGCCTGCTCGCCGCGCGGGCGCCGATCCCGCTGCGGGCCGCGGTCCTTGCCGGGAGCGCGGGGGTCGTGCTCTTCTTCGTCACCTCACGCTACCGCCTTACGATGGCCCCGCTCCTCGCCGTGCTCGGCGCGCTGGCGCTCTCGCAACTCGTGGCCGCGTGGCATGGGCGCGACCGTCGCCGCACGGCGGTGCTCGGGATCGCCTTCCTCCTCGCCGCCGTACCGGTCGCGTGGCCGCTGCGCGGGGCGGATTTCCGCGCGCTCGACCATTTCAATGCGGCGGCCTTCCTGCTGCAGAAGGGGCAGCCCCGCGAGGCGGAGCGCCTTGCGCGGGAGGGTTTGGAGATCGACCCACGGAAGGCGGATCTCCACTTCGTCCTCGGGAACGCCTTTTTCGCCCAGGGGTGCAAGGCGGAGGCGCGGGGGGCGTTCGAGAATACGGTGAAGCTCGACCCGACGCGCGCGTCGGCGCACTACAACCTCGCGGTGGTCGGTCGCGAGATGGGGGACCGAACGATGGCCTCCCGCGAAGCGGCGGAGGCGCTACGCCTCGACCCGTCCCATGCGCGGGCCAGAGACCTGCTCCGCGAACTTCGCGCCCCCAAGGACCGGGAACGCGGCGAGAAGAAGAAGTTCCAGACAGGAAGCGGGAACGCTTCTTAATCATTGCAGTTGTGGGACAGGTGCCATTCCTCCATTTGCGATTCGGAGGGCCACCATGTTGGTAGGCGGCGACGCTTCATTGCCCGGCGGGGAAGGCGGTGGTAGCTTGGGTGTCGTGATCACGCGCCGCATCCTTCTCCCTGTCGTGCTTCTGGCGCTTCTGGCGCCGTGGGGAGCGGACGCGCGCCCGGATGAGAAGGGCGGGGGGCCGCACACCCGGGTGGCGCTCATTTCCGAGCGGACCGTCGTGGCTCCCGGCGAATCGTTCGATGTCGGGATCCACCTGAAGATGGACCCCGGCTGGCATACCTACTGGAAGGACCCCGGGGATTCTGGCCTGGCCACATCGGTCGAGTGGAAACTTCCGTCTGGTTTCACCGCCGGCCCGCTCCGCTGGCCGAAGCCGGAGATCATGAAGGAGGCCGGGCTCGTCACCTACGGCTACGAGAATGAAGTCGTCCTCCTCGCGAAGATCACCGCCTCCGTTGAGGGGACGAAGAGGTCTCAGGTCATCTCGCTGGGCGCGAAGGTGGACTGGCTGGAGTGCAAGGAGGTCTGTGTCCCCGGTTCTGCGGTGGTCTCCGTGACGCTACGGGTGGGCCATTTCCCGTCCGCTCATCCCGCGTCAACCGCCCTCCTCGAGCGTTTTCGAAAGCTGATTCCTCCCGACGATGGGAAGCCGGACAAGGAAATCGGAGGACGGACGACAGACGACGGACTTGTCCCGCGTGGCGCGGGAGGGCAGGAGTCGGAGTCCAAAGGGGCGGAAACCCATGTCCGCCCTTCGGTCTTCGGTCTTCGGTCTTCAGTCTTCCTTCTCCTGTTCGCTGCCTTCCTCGGCGGACTGATCCTCAACGTGATGCCGTGCGTGCTGCCGGTGATCGCGATCAAGATTCTCGGCTTCGTCCAGCAGGGCGGGGGAGAGCGGGGCGCGCGTCGCCTCGGGGCATGGTTTGTGGCCGGGGTGATCATCTCCTTCTGGGTTCTGGGGCTCGCGGTCGTCGGCCTGCAGTCGGCGGGGCGCGAGATTGGCTGGGGGTTTCAGTTTCAGGACCCGCGTTTCCTGCTGGCGATGGCGCTGGTGACGACCGTGGTGGCACTGAACTTCTTTGGGGTCTTTGAGATCGCCGCAGGCGGCGGGGCGCTCCAGGCGGCGGGGGCGCTCGCCTCGCGGCGCGGGGATGCGGGGGCCTTCTTCAACGGGGTGCTGGCCACGGCGCTGGCGACGCCCTGCACCGCCCCGTTTCTCAGCACAGCGATGTTCTACGCGTTCAGCCAGCCGGTGCCGGTGGTCCTCCTTTTCTTTACGGCCGCGGGGGCGGGGCTGGCCTCGCCCTACGCCCTGCTCTCATGGAAGCCCTCGCTCCTCAGGTGGCTCCCGAAGCCGGGCGCATGGATGCTGCGCTTCAAGCAACTCATGGGTTTTCCGATGCTGGCGACCTCGCTCTGGCTCGCATGGACGCTCGGGGCCGCACACGGGAACGATGCGGCGGCCGTGCTCCTCGCGATCCTTCTCGTGGCGTCCTTGGCAACCTGGGCGATCGGCACGTGGCTCCCACGCCACGGATGGGTCGTTGCCGCGGTCGTGGCCCTCTCCGCGTGGCTCGGTTCCGCCCCGCTCATGAAAGCGCTCGCGTCGCCGCGTGCGGCCCCTGCGTCCGCGGCGGAAGGGGGGATCGCCTGGCGCGCCTGGTCGCCCTCCGCACTGGAAGCCGCGCTCCGCGAGACCCGCCAGCCGGTTTTTGTGGATTTTACGGCGAGGTGGTGCCTCACCTGCCAGGTGAACCAGCGCACCTCAATCGAAGTCCCCGCGGTGGAGGCGAAGATGAGCGAGATTGGCGCGATCGCCTTCCTCGCCGACTACACGCGCCGCAACGACGACATCACCCGCGCGCTGAAGTCCTTTGGGCGGAGCGGGGTGCCGCTCTGCGTGGTGTACCCCGCCGACCGCTCGCAGTCCCCGATCGTGCTGCCCGAGGTGCTCACCCCGGGGGTGGTCCTCGACGCCCTGGCACGCGCCGCGGCGCCGGCACAAGGCACGCAGTAGCGAAACCGTGGAGGGGCATACTTTGTTTTTTGACAGGATTTACAGGATTACCGGGATTGAGGATGGATCTGACCGCGGAGAAACCGAGGCGTTTGA
>CAZZBZ010000118.1:0-4681 GCA_964653025.1 uncultured Verrucomicrobiota bacterium | reverse complement strand
ATTCCCGTCGCTTCTAGCCTTCCCAGTTCGCCAGTTTCGCCTTCTCGAACTCCTCGCGAGTCAGGGTCCGTTCGATGGAGTTCGTATCCATGTCCCCTTCCTCCCCGTCTGGTGCGGCTCCTGAGAAGGCCACCACCCGACTGGTGCTCATGCCCGTTCGCTCCTTGACGATCCCGAAGATGGGCATCCCCGCGATGGTGTAACGGAAGTACTTAAAGTCGAACGGCCTGTAGCCCATTCTCTCCCGCCGGGCCCGGGCGATGAGTCGCGTCAGCAGCGCCTTCTCGATCCTGCCCCGTTCCTCGGGAGGCTTCTTGAGGTCGGCCGCGAGTTCCGCCAGTGCTTCCGCCGAGAGCCCCGCGACCGTTCCCCCGATGTTCGCCTTGATGGTTTCGAGGTATGCGGGCCACTCGAACGACAGCTCGTTTCGCACCTGCTCCTTGATCTCCTCCCAGGTGTCGGTCAGCGGGGAGTCGTCCCCCGAGAGCATGGCGGGAATCCCGCGGATGTCCTTGACCACCGAGTCGAGCAGTTGCTTCGCGTTCATTGTTTTGTTCTTTCTCCTCAAGCAGACAGTACGGCGGAGGCCGAAAGCGTCAACGTGCAGATGTTGCTTTCGACTTCCTTTTTGTGTTCCGCCTTCGCGGCAGAGGGCTTCATCCAGGTGAGGACGGCCATCAGCTTCTTGTGCAGGGGTTCCCCGTCGAAGAGGCATTCGACGGCCTCCGCCATAAGCTGTTCCCGCGTCAGCAGGTAATGGAGGGTAAACGGCTCATGGGGGTCGGCGGGCTCGGAGGTCAGCGCGAAACCCCGACGCTCTCGCTCCAACAGCAACTCCATCTCCAGTTCAAGGAAGAGGCGGTCGTAATCGGGCGCGGGCAGGGGGATGCGCTTCTCTGGAGGGATCTGGAGGAAGTTCATTTGGGGCGGGGTTCGGGGGGTTCCCCGCAGATCTCGACGCAGCGGGTCTTGGCATAGCCCCAGGCAGAAAACGGTGGTACCGTGGGCGGATGGATCGACGGGGACTCGCCGAAGTCCGTGTAGCGGTCGTATAACTCCTCCGTGTCCGTCTGATCAGTGGCTTGCCAACGCTCCCACCGGATCGACTTGTCCACGATCGCCTTGGCCTCAACGATGGCTTCCTCCGCGGTCTCGTAGGTCCCGAAATCGGCGCACCCTTCCTCCTCGTAGAAGTTGAAGTTGTCGCCGGTGAGGACTCGGTACTTCGGGCTCATGGGGCCTCCTCCGCGGGCGCGAGGCCCGCCCGTTCGTTCGCGTCCATGGGATTCTCGCTGGCGAAGGGGGCGAGAATCTTCTTCAAGGCCCTCGATGGGAACAGCCATTCCTCGATTTCCTCCTCGCTGGGCCCGTCGCTCGCCCGTTCGATCTTGTGGGGGATCCGCCGTGCTTCCAGCCACGCATGGAGTTCCTCCGGGTCCCCGAAGCGCAGGCGGAAAAGATCCCCGAGCAGATCCTCGTTCACAGCCTCGTTCTCGAGCCGCAGCCACCCCCGTCCCCGCAACTCCTCGAAGACGTCGACTCCCGCCTTCGGCATTTCGGACAGGACGGCGAGGAGCATCGGTCGCGCCATCTCCCCGGGCACCTTGACCGCGTCCCCCCAGTGGAGATTCCCTCCCCTCCAGTCCAGGGCGCTGAAAACCACCCAACCTTTTCCATCCAACCATGTGGAACAGAGGTGGGCCCCATCGTCGCGCGGGTGAGGCGCGCTCAGCCTGTCTTTGAACGCGATCCAGCGCTCGAGGAGGCCCGGCGCTTCCAGGCAGTCCTTCGCCATGCGGAACGCGACCGCTCGTGAGTTGGCTAGTTCGTAGTTCAGGAAGTCGCGGGTCAGCTTCCGCAGCCCGTTCATTCGGTTCTCGGGGATGGGGGAGTTCATGGGTTTCCTTTCGGTTTGGGTTTACGGGGATTCGGGAGGGACTCCAGCCAGGCCAGCGCCTTGCGATTGCGAGCCATGCGTCGGAGGTCTTTTGGTCGCACGTGGCGGAGCCGTCGGACGTCGAGGTTGTCCCGCAGGTCGGCCTTTTTCACCGCCACGGCCACGGGGTTCCGTGCGAGGCGACGGAGGTAGGCGAAGTAGGTCGCGTCCTTCTCCTTCCGCGACCGCCGCCGCTTCTCCTCGGGCTTGCTGAGCAACCGAACCGCGGAAACCACCCGTGCGGGCATGCCCTCCCGCCTGAGCCGCGCGAAGGACCAGCCAGGCCCGTCCTCCACCGAGTCGTGAAGGAGGGCGGCCATCCGCTCGGCGTCGGAGTTCATTGCCATCATCATTCGCAGGGGGTGCAGGACGTAGGGCGCGCCGCCCTTGTCCCTGGCCCCCGCATGGGCCTCCAGGGCGATCCTCAGTGCGACCTCGAGCAGGTTTGGATTCATCGCTTTCACGATGAAAGGATCGCAGAGATTGCTTGTCTTGAATATGGACAGTAATGCAAGATGCTCAATCGAATGAACAAGTATCAAAAGCTCTTCGAACAGCGCGGGCTCTCTCTGGAGCGGCTCCGCAACTTTTGCCTCGTGGCCGAGGCGGGCGGCCTGACGCGCGCGGCGGAGGGCGACCCTGGGCGGATGAGCCTCTACAGTCGACAGATCAAGGAGCTGGAGACGTTCTTCGGGGCGGAACTCACCCGACGCGTCGGGAAGACGATTGCCGTCACGGAGGTGGGACACCGCCTCGCCAGGCTCGCCCGCGGGCACCTCTCAGGGTTGGAGGAGTTTCAGAGCGGGTGTCGGAAGGTTCCTGGAAGACTGGCGCTCGGGGCCGACCAGAGCGTGATCGAGTGGCTCCTGATGCCTCGCATCGGCGAACTGCGTAAGGCGCTCCCCAAAACCGTGATCGAACTTCACGGAATCCGAACCCAGGACGTGGTGAGCCGCTTGGAAGACATGACCCTGGACCTCGGGATCATTCGTACCGATGCGCGTACCGCCGCATTGCGGGGCGCCCCGCTGCTCTCCATGGGCTACGCCCTCTTCGTCCCGAAGGCCCTGCTGGGGAAGACTCGCCCCGACGACCTGCGCACGGTGCTGGAGGCCGTACCGCTCGCTACTTCGATGGGCGGTGAGTTTCGAAAGCATCTGGAGGAGGCCGCCGCCAGGGCTAGGCTGCCCCTCCGAGTCGAGTCGGCGTGCTCCTCCTTCACCCAGGCCGTGCGCGCGGCACACGCGGGACGCCTCGGGGCCGTGGTTCCCGCCATGGCGGCTGGCGACTTCGACCCTCAGAAGGTGGTGCAGATTGCCCTCCCATTCCTTAAAGGCTACGCGCAGCCCCTCTGCCTCGCGTGGAACCCCCGCCTCGTGGAGATGCGGCCCGCATTGAAGAGGGCGTGCGAGGCTCTCGAAACGATTCTTCGTCAAACGGCAACTTGAAGGCTGATGCCTCGACCCCGTCGCGCCTTGGAAATGGTTGGATTCTGGCTACGGGCGGATATTCTTCCCTTTGACCACCCATGAAAGCCATCGCCATCAACGGAAGCCCACGCAAGGGCGGGAACACGGAGAACCTTTTGAGACAGGTGCTGGTGCCACTGGCCCAGGCTGGCTGGAAAACCGAGTTCATCCAACTCGGCGGGAAACCTATTCGGGGGTGCCAGGCGTGCTACCAGTGCTTCAAGAAGAAAAACTCCCGCTGCAGCCAGAAGGACGACTTCTTCGATCACTGCATGGAGGGAATGGTCGCTGCTGACGCGATCATCCTCGGTTCGCCCACCTACTTCACCGACGTGAGCGCCGAGATGAAAGCCCTGCTGGATCGCGCGGGCCTGGTCGCGGTGGCCAACGGTGGACTGTTCCGCGGGAAGATCGGGGCGGCCGTGGTGGCGGTCCGGCGTGGCGGGGCCACGCACGCGTTCGACACGATGAACCACATGTTTCTCATGTCGGGCGTCATCGTCCCAGGGTCCACATACTGGAATATCGGATTCGGCTTGGACAAGGGCGACGTGTCCAAGGACGCCGAGGGGGCGCGGAACATGAAGGACCTGGGCCAGACTATCGCGTGGCTGGGCACGGCGATCCATGACCACGCCGACAGCCGTCCGACCGCAGATGTGGGCGAAGCGTGATGGCGGTACATTCTCGACCTCGCTGGCGAGTGTCGCCAGCGCGCCTCAGACTTCGAAATAGGCGCTTGGAAAAACCCCAATGACGCGCGTCTGGCCGCAAAGGGTCTCGCGGTTCCTGTGATGGTGCCCGTGGAAGAAGACCTTCGGCTGGTGCCGTGTGATGTAGCCGTTGAAGGCGCTGAATCCGATGTGCGCCATGTCCGCGCATCCGCCATCTCCTTGGTCATGGATTCCGAGGGGGGAGTTGTGGGCCACGAAAACATCGACTCGGGGGAACGAGGCCATCAGCTTGGACACCTCCTCCTGCTCGAACATGTGCGCGCCGCGGGGCTTGTAGCGAATGCAGCCGCCAAAGCCTCCGAAGGTCAGGCCGTCATGGGTCGCGCAGTTGAGGTGCAGATCGTGGATCGGACTCGGAAAGGGGGCGGCCTCGTCATGGTTGCCCTTGACCGCGAAGATGCGGCCGCAGCGGCAGGCCTCGGCAGCCTCGAGGATCAGCGAGGCCCTGATGTCGCCGCACGCGACCAGGACATCGGCCTTCGCGTCGCCGCCCTCCCAGTGGCCCATGACCTCGTCGGTGTCTGCCAGGATCAGGATCTTCA
>CAZZBZ010000117.1:0-4793 GCA_964653025.1 uncultured Verrucomicrobiota bacterium | reverse complement strand
TCCGCCTTCGCCGCTCCCGCCTCGTCGCCGCAAAGGAGCACCAGCGACTCGGGCCCCTCGACCGGCTTCTCGCCCTTCTTCCTTTCCACCGGCTTCTTCACGAAGCGGACCACGTAGCTCCCCGCGGCCGGCCACTTCTCGCCGAGGTCCTGGAGGTCCGGATGGCGGGCCAGTTCAGGCAGGGACTTCTTGAACTCCACGTGCGTCCCGAAGAAAAACACCGGCCATGGATCCTTGGGATCCACCTTCTCGGGTCGGACCGGGTCCATTTTCAGGTCGCCCCCCGCCTTCGCGAGGAAGCGGCAGGCCCGATCGGCCCACGCCATCCCCTCCGGTACCCGCAGGAGCGCCTTGCCGTCCTTCACCAGCGGGTGCAGGCCGAAGTCCGCGGAGGCCCTCTGGACCGGTGCCCGCTCCGCGAGCTCATCGACCAGGTCGAGGAGCTTCTGTTTCGCCGTGCGGAATCGGGCCGCGTCGTAGGGACGAAACGAGCGTCCATCCAGCCGGCCCATACGGGTCACCGGCGCACCGACACCCGCCGGCCGGTCCATGAAGCGGATGAAGGAGTCCTCCCGCTGGCCAACGATCTTCTCAATGCGTTCCGTCCACGCGGCGCGCTCCGCCGTCGGGAGAGCGGCGACCATTGCCCGTGCGAGGAGGAGGTAGTTGCCGTCGTCGAGCCCGTCGCGCGCCCCTTCCCACGCGGCGCTCGAGATCGGACCCTTTTCCGTGGGGAAAATCACCGCCTCCGCCTGGTTCCAACGGTAGTAGACCTGGATCCAGCAGGCATCGAGGTCGAAGAAGGCGGGATTCAAGCCACACCACCCACGCAGGGCATCATACCCCATCCAGTGGCATGCGGAGGAGGCATAGGTCGTTACCCAGTGCTCGGGGCGAATGATCCCCTCGGCCCGCCGCTGCTCCAGCCGCGCCTTGTTCAGCGTGCCGATGATCCAGTGCTTCATGAAGGGGGCCACCATGTTGATGAGTTGGGTGTCCGCGATCGTATTCGCCGACTGGGTCACCCCCGGTTCGAAGCCCATCTGGATCGCCCGCTGGGCGTGTTGCACCCACCACGCGAGTTCCTCGCTCGGGATCTCGTCGTCGATCGTCCCGAAGACCCGAGGCATGCCCCGGTCCTTGAGGTAGCGCACGACCTCCCGCTCGTACCATTCCATCACCGCCTGCTGCCGCACGTCGCCTGCGGGCAACTGCCGACCATAGATCAGCTTCGTCAGCCCCGCGTGCTGGAGCAGGAACCCCTCCCCGCACGAGCCCAGCGGCCAGCGGACGTGGGTCATCCCGTGCGCGAGGAGTCGGTCCACGAACCAGTCCCATTCGGAGAAATCGAGCGACGGGAGTTCCGCCCTTCCGCGAAACGCGTCCGGGGTCTTCTGGATCGCCTCGGTCAGCGCGAGTCCCGACCCGCGCACCTTCACCTTGTCGTACTGGTAGTGCGCCTCGGGCGAGTTGATCCCATTCATCGTCTGCCCGTCCACCCCGTGGCGCGCCATGTCGTCGAGGAAGTTGTCCGCGCGCTCCGCGTTCCACTCGTACTTCCCCTTCCCGACCTCCTTCGAACAGAGGTAGTTCACCGCGTTGTTCACGTCGAAGACCATGAACGGGTGCCGGGGGAACCTCACCGGGCGCACGGTCACCTGGATCGCCACCTCGGCCGCCTCCCCGGTGGTCGGGCGGAACGCCAGCTTGACCACGTGCTGCCCCGGGGCCGCGTCGCCCGGCTTCAGGCGAAAGAAAAGGGCGCGGTCCTCGCCCGGTTGCGCCGCGAAACTCGCTCCGGGAAGAAGTTTCCACCCGTAAAGCGTTCGCCCCCAGGAAACCTGGGGAACCATTTCGGGGACGAAGGTCTCGAGACTCATCCCCTCGGGAACGGTCGTGCTCATCGTGACCTGGCCCGTCGCCGCCAGCGGCTGGAACCGCAGCGGGAATCCCTCGGGCTCGCGCTGCGCGAGGTCAAAGGCCAGTTCGCGGACGTGCTGGCCGGCCCGCTCGCCGCTCTCCTCGTAGACGAGCCACCCGCGCTTGCGGTCGGCCTCGTCGGGGCGGGCGGTCACCTTCCCCTGCTCCTTCCAGGCGGAAATCGGGCGCGCTTCCACGGCCGGCCCCGGCCAGCGCGCGGGACGACGCGCCTCGGCGGGCAGGTCCTCGTTCGGCTTCACGCCGAACGCCTTCTCGATCACGATCGGCTGCGGCAACGCGGGGGATTCCAGTTTCACCAGCAGGATCGAGAGCCCGCTCGCGCCGGCGGCCTTTACCTGCAGGGGCGTCGACACGACTTTCTCGAGGTCGGGCAGCGCCACCTTCACCGGCTCCATGCGGCCGATCGGCTGGCGCTTGCCGTCGAGGAGTTCCGCCGACACCGAGAGGTCCTTCATCGGCGCCCACGTCGCGAGAAGGTCGAGCCGTGCGTCGAGTTTCCCCTCCGCCCAGGTCCCCTCGATCTGGGCAAGGAAGTTCCGATGCGCATAATCCACCGCGGTGAGGCCCCGCGTAAAGATCCACCAGTAACGAAGGTCCACCTGCTTGCCCGGATCGAGCGGCGCAAACATGAACTCGAAGGTCGGCGCGGCCTTCCCCCCCTCCCAGGTGTACAGCCTCTTCAGCGCGTCCCCTTCGAACGCGGTCGCGACCACGCGCTTGGCCGACGGCAACACGAGCGCGCACCACGGGTCCGAGAGGTCGTCCACCCGCGGCATGCCCCGCAACCGCTGCAGTCCAACCAGCCGGGCGTAAGAGTAGGTCTCTTCCCCGGTGAACGGTCCCCCGCCCGGCCGCACCACGTTGCGGAAGAGCAGGCGGTTCGAAGTCTGGGAGTGGTTCTCCACGTGGTACTCGACCTGGAGACACGGCTTGTCGGCATAGAAGTGGATGGTCTTCTGGTAGGTTACCTCCTCGTCGAGCGTCAGTCGCGCGACGACCTCGTCGTGGTCGCGCTTCACCCACTCGAGGCGATACGGCATCTCGATCCGCGCCTCGTGGTCGTCGAGCAGGCCCCCGTACCCCGCGTCGTGGACCAGGTTCAGCCCGCTCGCCTTGTCGACGAAGGAAACAATCCGCCCACCCAGGGCGGGAACGAGCGTGGCGCGATAGAATCGGTTCTCGATGACATGCGCGGTCGCCGAGGGGGCTCCCGGCGAATAGGTGGTCTCCGCGATGCGAACCTCCTCCGCATTCAGAAGGCACCCCGTACTGCCAACCGCGATGACAAAGGTCAGTCCGATGAAACCACGCCAAATTGGCAAACCGAACATGTCGTAACCGATACCGTTATCGTTCTCAAATTGTCAAGACGCCTTTATGATTGGCGCGGACTGCTTGGTCCACTCAAACGGAATCAGCAGCGCCTTTACGATTGGGGGGCAAGGGGTCCATGACGAAGGGGCCATGTCAACTCGACAAGGGTGCGACACCGCCCCTTTTCGGCACCAGGGCGGGAATGGGCTCGATCGGGCGGAATATCCACAGAGGACGGCTCCGTCCTCCAATCCGGGTCGGTGATGTAGCGGCGATGGCGATTTTTGCCGCTGACGTGATCTGGGGCATCTGAATAAACCCGCCCTTCGGCGCCTCACGCGCAGCTTCGCGTGCACCCTCATCCACGACAGGACTCTTGAACCAGGCGACGCGTCTGCCCGGCAAGGAATAGCGGCGAGGAGAGCAGTTTGACGCCTAACGTACCCTGCTACGCGAAATTGACGTTGCTCCTCAGTCCTTGTTCCCCTGCCCGACCTATCAACCGCAGCAAGGCCGCACACTCCGCGATCCGTGTTTTGCGACGGATGAGGACGACGATCCCCTCGTGAGATTGGTGACGGGCCAACTCGAGAAAATCATCGCGATTGCAGGTCACCAATACCGCGCCCTTCGCCTCCTCATGCGCCAGGACCTCCTCGTCATCCGTCTCCACCGGCAGGGAATTCCGGAGCAGGAAAACTTCATGGCCGGCCTCACGGAGAACCGATCCGACCCGGTCCGGGACATCGTTATCGAGAAGCAGTTTCATGCTTCTCCCCACGCGGCAAGAACCTGCCACGCGGCGTCAGGCCGCTTCCGCCATCTGCTCCGCAACCACAAGATCAACCTCGGCCTTGTGATCCTCGTAGTAAGCAAGGCACTCGTAAACCTGCGCCTTCGTGATGGTCGGGAAGCAGGTGACCGTGATCGTGTCCACGGTCTCCCCGTTCTGGAGAAGACCGATCACGTCGTGAACCCCGATCCGGGTTCCCTCGATCCGGGCATGCGCCCCCCGAACTCCGGGAGTCGCCACGAGGTACCGGTAAGTTTCCGCGGTTGCAGGCATGGACTCAAGCTAGCGGAAAGCCTCCTCCGTCGCAAGCTCCCCCTGTCTCGCCTTCCTGGGGCCGCGCCTTCGCTTCGCAGACGGGTGGATGCCGCCTCGCCCCCTCCGACTCGCCCGCAGCTCGCTCGTCAACGTCCCCAGCAAGGCTGCGACTCCCCAGCCCTGCCCCATCCATGCGTCAACGCTCGGAACCGTCATCCACAGGATCCGCGCTCGCGCGCCCCGAAGGATTTCGGGGCTCCCGTTCACGCCCCTCCCCAACCCACCCCATTTTCCCGTTCGCCTCGCCCGGACCTCGCCGCTACATTGCCCGGCGTGAAAGCCAAGATCCAAAGTTCCTTCACGGCCATCATCCGGCGCTCCGAGAAGTACTGGGTTGCCCTCTGTCCCGAGCTCGACGTTGTCAGCCAGGGCAAGACCGTGGAGGACGCACGGACCAATCTCACCGAGGCCGTGGAGCTTTTCCTTGAAA
>CAZZBZ010000116.1:0-4874 GCA_964653025.1 uncultured Verrucomicrobiota bacterium | reverse complement strand
ATCGGGAGATGAGGTGGACTTCGTGCTGCACGGGGAGCGGGGATTGCGCGCCTTCGAGGTGAAAATGGCGCAGACCCTGCGCGGCGACGACCTGCGGGGTCTCGCGCGCTTTCGCGAGGATTTTCCAGAAGCCCGGGCGATGCTGCTCTACCTGGGCACCCGTCGCTGGCATGAGCGCGGGATCGAGATCGTACCCTTTACGCACGGGGTCACCCATCTCCTCGATTTCCTGTGAGAGGCGGTCGATGATTTGTCATCTGCGGCATCCGCGTTCGGCACTTCCGATGGCTCCACATTCTGGACAAAGGGCGCACGAGCATCCGCGCGGCTGCCTTGGCCCTTGACCCATTTGGATGCTCCGATATGGTCGGGGCTCAATCTTTTCCCCTTGAAAACCCATCGCATCGCGGTTGTCGGCTGCGGGGCGCTTGCCCAGCAGGCGCATCTCCCCCACATCCAGAGAAACCCCCGGGCAAAGCTCGTCGTGACCTGCGACATGGACCCGGCGGTGGCGGAGGCGTGCCGCGCGAAGTACGGGGCGGAGCGGACCGAGACGGACTGGCGGAAGGTCGTCGAGGCGAAGGACGTGGACGCCTGTGTCCTCTGCACCCACACGAACCTGCGCGGGGAGTTCATCGTCCCCGCGCTCGATTCGGGCAAGGCGGTCTATACGGAAAAACCGCTCGCCCCGAGCGTGGAGGACATGCTCGCGATCGTAAAGGCATCGCGGAAAACGGGCCGCCCGGTCTGCGTCGGGCACAATCGGCGGTCGAGCCCCGCGATGCTCGAATTCCGCCGTCTCCTCGAGAAGGCGAAACGCGGCCCCCGCGGGCTTCCCCCCACGGTCGACCGCTCGGGCGGGAAAGCCCGCATCCCCGAGGAGAACCAGATGCAGT
Source organism: uncultured Verrucomicrobiota bacterium (assembly GCA_964653025.1). Taxonomy (GTDB): domain Bacteria; phylum Verrucomicrobiota; class Verrucomicrobiia; order JABWAM01; family JABWAM01; genus JABWAM01. The sequence goes on along the minus strand of CAZZBZ010000116.1, from coordinate 3,978 downwards.
TCCTCATCCGCATCAACGACGACGCACGGAGCTGGAAGGAATGGGCGTTTCAAAAGGCGTTCCGTGATTCGGAAGGACTCCTCTTCGCTGAGATGGTCCACTTCATCGATCTCGCACTCTGGTTCAACGACACCCCCCCCGTGCGCGCCTACGTGGAAGGTTCCTCCATCGGCAACTTCGCAATCGTGCTCCGCTTCGCGGATGGCTCGACCACGGTGATGCACCACACCCTCGTCGGGAACTTCGACTACCCGAAGGAACTCTTCGAGGCCACGGTAAAGAACATCACCCTCGCGATGGACCAGCACTTCGAGGTGCGCCAGAGCGGGATGGTGGACGAGAAGGCGCAGGTCCTCTTCGACTACGCCCCCGAGTCGGCCTGGGCGGCGCGCAAGGGGATGGAGGGATACATGTCCGAGCGGGAGGACGAGGTGCGCCGCGCGGCCGCCGAAAAGCGCCCCGCCCGCTGGCTCAACGTGAACAAGGGCCATTACGAGCACCTCGACCGGTTCCTGACCCACCTCGAGGGGAAAGGGGAGAACCCCTGCCCGGTCGAGACCGCGGTCCCCGTCACGCGCGTGGCGATGAAGCTCCTCGAGTCCTCGAAACTCGGCCTCCCCGTGGCGATCACGGCCAGCGACCTCGCCGTCTCGGCGTGAGACGTATCCGAATGCTGTTCGTGGGATGAGGTGCGAGAACGAAACGGGAAAAGCCACGGATGAAACACGGATGCCCACGGACAGAGGAATGCGCCGATTCCGCCACACGGAATCGGCGCGTCCCCGACAAGAGGATGCGGGTGTGTTGCCCCTGAGGCATGTCAGGTCCGTGTAGCGGACCTGACATTCTGCTTCTTCCATCCGTGTTTCATCCGTGGCTTTCCTAGACGGTGTCCGTGTTATCCCGATGTTTATCGCTGAACCGTAACCCTATCACCTGATCCGTTACGAAATTTCGCCTCATTCGAGACCAGTGGTTCCTCGTCGGCGTGGCGGGGGTCTTCGCGCTCGCGCTTGCGGACCCGGGCGGGTTCACGGCGCCACTGGGGCGATGGCTGGCGGCGGTGCGCGCCAACGAGGTCTGCCTCGCGATCATCTTCGTGATGTCGGGGCTCGACATGGATCTCGGACACATCCGTGAGGCGTTCCGTGACTGGCGGGGGTTGGCGCTCTCGATGGCGTTCACCTTTGTCGTCGCGCCCCTGCTGGCATGGGGGCTGTCCTTCGCCACCTCTTCGCCGGGGATCGCGCTTGGGATGATGATCCTCGGGGTCGTCTCGACGACGCAGGCGAGCGGGATCGTGATGGCCGGCGCAGCCGGAGGGAGGGTGGCCCACGCGCTGCTGATCAGCGTGCTCTCGAACGCGCTGTGCGTCTTCACGATCCCGATCCAGCTCGCATGGATGCTGGCGGGGACGGCGCCCGACATCCGCCTGCCATGGGCGGCCACGATGCTGAAACTGGCGGGCCTGATCCTTCTGCCGTTGGCGGTGGGGATGCTTGCCCGCCGGGTCTTCCGTCTGGGGTCGGCCTCCTTTCCCGTAAAGCCGAGCGTGGTGTCGCGGTTGATGATCCTCGCGATCATCCTGATCGGGCTGTGCGGGGGGCGGGGAAGCATTCTCGGGGGCGGGACGCGCGTGGCGGAGGCCTTCGCGCTGACGCTGATTCTGCACCTGGCGCTCGCGGGACTCCTGTGGGGGACGCTGCGTGCGCTGGGATGGGGGGCGGGGCGCCGTGAGAGCGTCTTTTTCATGGGGATCCAGAAGACCCTGCCGCAGGCGATCTGGCTGCAGGCGACCTACTTCGCGCCGCACGGCCTGGCGCTCGTGGTCTGCCTGCTCTACCACGTGACCCAACTCATTCTCGATTCATGGTGGGTGGGACGGATGGCCGCACGGCGGCACTCAGGTTCTGTAATCCTGTCAAAAATTCCGCTCCGAGGCAGACGAGAAACCTGAACGGACAGGCAGAAGTTTGACAGGATTTACCCCACTCTGCGCGCATGCGCGTCAAGCTAACGTTCAGATTCTCGATGGCAAACAGAGGTCTCGCGCAAAGGTCGCAAAGTACGCAAAGGGGGAACCGAGGGCTGAATACGCGGCCCGATCCGCATCGGGCCTCTCCGTATTCAGCCCCCCCCCATCGCTGGGGTTGCGGACACAGATCTGTCTTCAAGCGAGATCAGGCCGAATACGGTGAGCACCGACTCTTGTCGGGGCGCGTATTCGGCCTTTTCATCCTGCTCCCCTTTGCGGCCTTGGCGACCTTTGCGCGAGAACTCTGCTCTCTCCCTCCTCCAGAACTCCTCCGCCCTCCGTGGCGATCCGTTCTGTCGCGGTCAGCAGCTCTTGCGGAGGGCCCGAAATCCCACCCACAGCCCGTAGCCCGCGAAGAGCAGCACGCAGGCCGCCGAGACCTTGAAGGGCAGCGTCGAGGGACGGTACTCCATCCGCACGACGTGCTTGCCCGTGGGCAGTTCCACGCCGCGCATCAGGAAGTTCGCCTTCAGGATCCGCGCGGGCACGCCGTCCACCCACGCCTTCCAGTCGGGATCCCACTTGTCGCCGAGCACGAGGATCGTCGCTTGCCCGGCCTCGGTCGCCATCTCCACGCGATTGTCCTCGTAGCGCGTCACGCGAACCGAGCGCGAGGTGCTCGGCGTTTCGGGTTTCGGGTTCCGGGTTCCGTTGGGGAGCACACGCGGCTCGCGTGTTCCGTTCGGCGACTCGCCGAACGGATGTGTCTTCTCTGTCGTGCTGGCCTTGCCGCCCAGCTTCGCCTGCGTGGCCTTCGCTGCTCCCTGGAACACGACACCTGAAACCTGAAACAGAGGAACCGCCACAGGCGGTTCCTCTACCACCACCGTCTCCCTCAGATCCGTGAGCGGATGCAGGGTCGCCTTGAGGATCTCCTCGTCCCCTCCCTTCACCACGCGGGCATTGGCGGCGAGCCATGCGCGCGGCAGGGAGTTCTCCCTCCGGTAGACATTGATCCCGTTCCACTGGGCGATGGGCACGAACGGGGTATTCTCATCCGCGAAGGGTCCCGGGCTCAGGACGTACTTCACGTTGAAGAAATCAAAATACCGATCCGAGCGCACGTAGTGCTGCTCGAAGTGCTTGAAGAGCGTCCCGTAGTCATTCGGCATGCGGGACATCGCGGGCGGGTCCACCACCGGGATGCGATGGTAGGGCAGGATGTTCGACACCAGGTTGTTCAGTTGGGCGTTCTGCTGCGCCCCAATCACCTTGACCCGGTAAAGCTCCTTGTCCTGGCGAAGGAAGTTCGCCAGCGGGTTCTCCTCGAGCACCTGCTTCCAAGGGTAGAAGACGATGAACCGCTTGGCGTTGGTCCCGAGGTCGGCGACGAGCACGAGAAGCACGGCGGCCCAGGGAAGCCAGGCCTGGGCCTGGCGGCTCACGTTCCATGTTCCATGTTTCACGCTGCCCCCCCCCGACCTCAGACTTCTGACCTCCGTCTTCAGTCCTCCCTGCTCACCGCTCACCGCTCCCTGCTCACCTCGGGCTCCTGCCCGAATCACCCACCATGTGGCGAAGGCGGACGCCGCGAGGAAGAACCCGGTCCGCGTGAGGGCAAAGAGCATGCAGCGCGCCCGTTCGGCAAACAGCGGCCCCTGCGGCGAAGCCATCGCGACCTCCCCGTAGAACGTCCGCGCCGCCCCGGCGGAATCGAGCCCCAGCACCGCGGCCAGCGCAAAGAGCACCACGCCCACTCCCGCCACAACCATCAGCCCTCGCTTCCAGAGATTCCAATCGGGGAGCACACGCGGCCCGCGTGTCGCCGCCGGCGGCCCGCCGGCGGCATCTGCTCCTTGTGTGGGAGGCCCCGCGTCCAACGCGAGGCAGGCGCCTGTTCCGCTCAGAGCGGAAGCCCGCGCCGAATCTGCGCTGTCTCCTGTCTCGCGTCTCGCGTCTCGCGATTGCCTCAATCGCTCCCACAGCCAGTTGACCCCATACGC
>CAZZBZ010000115.1:2430-4908 GCA_964653025.1 uncultured Verrucomicrobiota bacterium | reverse complement strand
CAAAATGGTGGAAACCGTTCCACTCTGGGCACGCCCCTTACGCGCGGATTTGGGCCCGCCCCCCCTCCTTGACATCCCTGCGGGGGGGAGGTCAGATTTGTCGCCGTGCCTCGCAGGAACCCGCCCAAGCCCGCCTCGCCCTTCTTTCCCGCTCCCTTTCCGTTCCACCCGCGAGTCTTGTTCCGACTCGACCAGGCCGCCAACTCTTGCCCCTGCCTTTTCGCCGACGCACGCCGCCCCGACCAGGCGCTCTTCACATGGATGAGCGCCGCCTATTCCACCCAGGACGGGCGGCACTACGCGGAGTGCGGTTCACGCGATGAGTTCTTCAAAGGTGCGATTCCCTTCGAACCCTTCTCCCGCCGACTGACCCGCCGGGGGAGCGCCTCCACGCTCAGTGTCTGTTCCCGGACGGAACACGTCCGCGTGACGCGCGAGTTGACGCTGGACCGCCACCAGCCCTGGCTCCACGTGCGCTACACGATGGTTTCCACCGGCGCCCCGATGCGTGCGCTGGCCCGGCAACTGGAAATGCCCTGCCTGGTATACGGGCCCCAGATGGAAAACCCCCTCGACGCGCAGGAGACCACCTTCTCCTTCGGACGAATCCTCCCCCACGGGTACGAGCGTCCGCCCTACCTGACCTTCTGGCTGAGGGGACGGGCATCGGGGGTCATCCTCTGGGCGCGAAACCGGGAGAGCCTCCGCCATCTCGTCCCTCGCGATCACGTGCTGCAGGGGGTGCACCCGTCGCTTTACTGCGGCAGCACGAATCTTGCGAACACCGAATGGGATGAGGGCTTTTTCAGGAAGCCCCATGCGTGGGACTTCTTCCTGTGGCCCGTGACGGCGAAGGAGTGGAAACCCGCCGTCCGCAAGCTGGAGTCGATGAAGTTCAAGGGCTGGGAACCTCGCCGCCTCTTCATCGGGAAGAACTTCCCCCGCGCGCCTCGGGGTGGCCTGATCCTCTCCGCCAGCGACCTCGCGAAGGCCAACCCGGGCGCCGTCTCAAGCACATCCGCAGCCAGACGCTGGTGGCACATTCGGGGAGGCACGGGACCGTCCCTCCTTTTCGCGCAGGATCCGATCGGGGCCCGTCCCCTGCGCGTGAAGCACCGCCTGAAAGGCCGCTACCGGATCCGGATGCTGGTGAACTCCGGCTCCGGCATCCAGGTCCTCCTCCCCGGGGCGCCCTACCCACTCCCCTTTTTCCGTGACCTCGCGGAGAACACCATGCACCTCCGAACGCCGCGGGGGCATCCCTATTACCACTCGTTGATCGAGCGCACCCCCGCTCGCGAGATGGATCTCGGCGCCTGGGACCTCCAGCCGGGCACGGTGGAACTGCTGCCGTCCCCGGGAATGTACGACCAAACGATCCTCGTGGGGCTTCGCTTCGAGCCCGAGCCGGAGGACCCGCCCTCCCCCGCGAAGACCGGGCCGCGAGCCCTCGACCTGTACGGGATTTGCGACACCCCCGACGTGGCGTCCTTCGACTCCACCCCCACGGACCTTCCCTACCGCGCCAACGCCGCGGAGCACCCGCGGGCCGGGTTCAAGCTGACGTACTGGCGGGCGGACGGCCAGTGCTGCGACTTCCACACGAAGGTCGGAACCGTGCGCTATCCCGTGCTTCGCACGCATGCGGTCTTCAGCCCCGGCACCCTCCCCTACGGGCTGGCCCTGCGAAAATACGACCTGCTGACGGGGGCGGTGGAGGAAGTCCACAGGCACGGGGGCGAGATCTACGGCTACATGCGGATCAACGGTTACGGGGGGAACGTGGTGCCTCGGTTCCACACCGAGCACCCCGAGTTGCACGACGAGATGGAAATCGGCGCCGCCTCGATTCGCCTCTGCTTCTACCTCCCCGCCGTCCGCAAGTGGAAGGTGGAGATCGCCCGGGAGATCGTCCGCCACGGGGTGGACGGCCTGCTCATTGACCTGATGCGCTCGCCCCCCATGGTGGATTACCATCCTGCCGTCGTTCGCGCGTTCGAGCAGGAGCATGGCGCCCCTCCCCCGCGAAATCCCAAACGCGGATACATCAGCTACGGCATCCACCCGCTCGAGACGGGCGAGGAATGGACCCGCTGGTGGAAGTTTCGCGCGGAGGGCTTCACCCAGTTCGGACGGGAGCTGCGCGCGATGCTCAAGGAGGAGGGTAAACCCGACCTGCCGATCCACCTCCAGGTCCGCCCCAAGATGGCCCTCTTCGACGGCCTCGACCTGGGAGCGTGGATCGACGAGGGACTCGCCAACCTCCTGAACGTCTGGCCCACGCCCGACTTCGAGGTCCCCGAGGAGATCTTCGCCGCGACGCGCGGCAGGATCCCTCTCCGCTGCACGGTCAGCGTGATCGGCCAGCACGACGCCGATGCGACGAACAAGATGGAGGCCGTCATCCGCGATCCCCGATTCCAGGGCCTGACCATCTACGAGAGCAACGCGGCGGTCTGGTCCACCCATTGGCGAACC
>CAZZBZ010000115.1:0-2330 GCA_964653025.1 uncultured Verrucomicrobiota bacterium | reverse complement strand
ACAACAACGTATTTCCTTTTATTCGCCGAGGAGTGTTTGTGGGGGTTCTCGGGCTGGTTCTCTCCATGATGGGGTCGGCCTCGGCGGGCGATGTCAACTGGACGAACACGGCCGGGGGCAACTACACCAATTCGCTGAACTGGAATCCCAACACCGTGCCGGGCAGCGGCGATAACCCCCTGTTCAAGGCCAACGGCAGCTATCAGGTGGACTGGACCGGTTCCATCACCAACCTGGGCACCGTGCGATTCGACGCGGTCCAGGGCACGGTGACCCAGGCCATCGGCTCGGCCAGGTGGACGGTCACGAACGCCTACATCGCCCTCGCCAGTGGGGTAAAGAGTAACACGGTGGTACAGACCTCAGGCACGTGGGAGATTCGAGACACATTACAAGTCGGTGTCGGCAACTATCAGAATCGTGCAGCGTATATCCTGACCGGAGGAAGTCTGCTTTCCAAGAACCTCTACATGGGCTACGGAACGAACAACCTCATCTTGATTACCGGATCCGGTTCGACCGTCACCAACACGGGCGCCCTCAATATCGGGTTCTCCGGCAGCCGCGACTTCCAGTTCGTGATCAGCAATGGCGCCTCCGTGGTTGCCACCGGGGTGGACGGCTTTAATAGTAGTGTCGCGCTCGGCACTTCCGATAGCGCTCAAAGCGGCCATTCGCTGCTTGTCACGGGCAGCAATTCTGTCCTGAAGCTCACAGGGAACCTGCGGCTGCAGCAAGGAACGAACATGCTCGTGACGATCGCGGATGGCGGGCTGGTGCAGGCCGCGCAAACGTACGTGGGATACTCTGCCAACTTGCAAAAGAGCGTCGATCACCGCCTTGTCGTGACGGGAGCCGGATCGGTTTTGACGAACACCTCGGACCTGTACCTCGGTCGTACGGGTGGTGGTGTTGCTTCAACCTCAGGTTCCAGACTGGTTATCACAAATGGCGGGCGGGTGTTTGCCTCCGGCTTTTCTTCGGGTTTTGATGGTGCGTCACCCTCCAACCGCACAGAGGTGGTGGGCGCCAACTCGCGATTGGACATCTCGGGAACGCTCCATGCCGGTTACGCGTCGGTGAGCAACTCCCTGTTCGTAAGAGATGGGGGCGCCGTCTCGGCCCCGACGCTGAACGTGGGCAGCCTGGAGGCGTCCAGCAACAATCTCGTGCAAGTGGAAGGCGCCGCCTCGACCGTGGTGGCCACGAACGCCACCAAGACTGGGCTGGTGAACATCCTCAGGGGAGCCCTGACCATGAACGGCGGCACCGTCACCGCCGACACACTCCTCGCCACGAACGGCAGCATGAGCGTTTTCAACCTCAACGCGGGCACGCTGAACATCAAGGCCTCCACGGTGGTCTCCAACGGATCGGCTTTTGCGGTGGGCGACGGCACCCAGGCGGCGACGCTCAACCTGGTCGGGGGCACCCATTCCTTCAAGAACGGGCTCTCGGTCCTGAGTAACGCAACGCTGAAAGGTATCGGGACGAACAGCAGTTCTGTCACCATCTTCGACGGCGGCATCCTTGCTCCGGGGAGCAGCCCGGGCACGATGATCTTCAACAGCAACCTCACCTTCAGCGGCGGATCGATTCTGAACTTCGAGCTTGGACCTCATAACGCCAGCGGCGTCGGCTTCGTGGGCCTCGGCTCGAATGACCTGGTCGTGGTCAACAACGGCACCCTGACACTCGACGGTCTGCTGAACGTGACCGCACTCGACGGTTTCGGACCGTTTACCGGCAGTGCCCTGACCAACGTCTTCCGCCTGTTCAACTACACGGGCGGTTTCGTGGATAACGGGTTGACGCTCAATTCTCTGCCCGCGAATACGTTGGCATGGCTCGACACCAGCGTGGGAGGCCAGGTGAACCTGTACTTCGCCGTTCCTGAGCCGGGAACAGGAGCGATGGCCCTCTTCGCCACGTTCGCATTCTGGTGTGTACGCCGTCAAAGAAAGCACATCTGAACGAAAGCCGCTTTTGCTTTCATCCAGCAAACCAAGAACCGCAGCCTGCGGTTTTACGCTCATCGAGCTGTTGGTGGTGGTGGCGATCATCGCCATTCTGGCCGCACTCCTGATGCCATCGCTCGGCAGGGCGCGCTCCCGTGCCAAGGCCACCGCCTGCGCCAGCAATCTCAGGCAGCTCGGCATGGCCATGCTGCTTTATGCCGGCGAGAATCGGGGCTACTTCCCGCATTCCCAAATCAACAATTTTACGCAGCCGTTGGGCAAGTTTACCTTCCCCGACCTGTTGAACTCGGCCGGCATCCTGAAAGGATCGTCGAATCCGAAGGTGCCGACCGTCTTCATCTGCCCCGAGTA
>CAZZBZ010000114.1:0-5104 GCA_964653025.1 uncultured Verrucomicrobiota bacterium | reverse complement strand
CTGGCCGACGGGCCGTCGGCCAGAACACGCGGGCCGCGTGTGCTCCCCGCAGAAATGCGCATCGCGACATCCGTTACGCGAGGATTAATGGGACCCGCCGTAGGGACACGACGGGCTACCGGGGGTTACCAACCCTCCCCAAACCCCCCTAAAATAAATCTTTGAACGAACCCAAAAAAAAGTTGTCTTCGGTATTGACATCGAGGTTCCGCTCCCCCAAAGTCGGTCCATCAAGAGCCAGGAAAGGCGCGCCCCGACGCGGGGAACGCCCGCCTCCCTGCCAAGGAAGGGGGGTCTTGGTTGCAGAAAAAAACACACAAAATGAACCTCAAAAACACAGTGCTCATGCTCGCGCTCGTGGCGTTTGTGGGATTCGTCGGTACCTCGTTCGCAGACGATACGCAGGTTGCCGGTAAGAAGTCCCTCGAAAGCCGCATCGCCGAGCTCGAAGCGAAACTCAAGGACGCGGGTGCGGGTGGCGGAGTCAAGGGCTCCGGCATCAAGATCAGCGGCTACGTTGACACGTCGTACACCCTCAACCTCGCGGACCGTACGCAGACCGGCCCCGTCGCGGGCTCGTCCGTTCAGAACACGGGTCGCGTGTTTGACAACCAGTTCGACGCGTTCAACCTGAACGCCGTTAAGCTGACCATCGAGAAAGCCAAGGACAACTCGAAGTTCCCCGCGGGCTTCCGCGTGGACGGGATCCTCGGTGACGATGCAAACACCCTCAGTGCCAACACCGCCACCCCTGGCGCAGACAGCACGCTGTTCCTCGAACAGGCCTACGTGAACCTCGGCATCCCGGTCGGAAACGGCATCGATGTCAAGGTGGGTAAGATGGTTTCGCTCATTGGCTACGAGGCCATCGAGAGCGTTGCCAACTGGCAGTTCTCGCGCTCGGATGCGTTCCGCATCTCGCCCTGGACCCAGACGGGCGTCACGCTCGGCTACAAGTGGAACGACACGGTCAACACGACCGTTGGCGTCATCAACGGTTGGGATAACGGCACGGGCTTGAACCTCAACACGGAGCTCGGCTTCGTGGGCCGCGTGGACGTGACCGGACCGAAGACCTCATTCGGCGACTTCAACGCGTTTGTCGCGGGGCTGTACAACAACGACAGCACCCTCAACACGCAGCTGAACGATGCGAACACCTACCTCCTCAACATTGGGGGCACGTGGGCCAAGCCCTTCGGCGCCAAGAGTCTGGCACTCGGAGTCGACTGGCTGTACCGTTACACCGAGGCGCAGGCCACGGCATGGGCTGCTGGGGTTGCCCCGCAGCAGGTTCCCCTCGACGCCTCCGTGCTCAGCGCGTATGGCAAGTGGGACTGGGCCAAGTGGACCTCCACGAGCGGCCGCTTCAGCTGGAGCCAGTACAACAACAACATGGCCCAGAATGGTGCGAGCCAGAACATGACCCTCAGCCCGTTGGTTCTCTACACGGGTGGTGGTGCCAACTATACGAAGGATACCGACCTGTACAGCTTCACGCTGACGCAGGCGTTCAACGTCTGGAAGGACACGCTGGTGCGCCTCGAGTGGCGTCATGACTGGACGGATGCGAGCAGCGCCGGCTTCGGCACCGCGAACGCCACCTCACATGACGACATCCGCAAGGATCAGGACACGATCGCAGTCAACGTCGTGTACTCGTTCTAAGCGAACCAAACAAAATCAACCAGAGACCCTGCCCCGGGAAACCGGGGCAGGGTTTTCTGTTTTTGTGGGGAGCAGAAAAAAGCCACGGATGAAACACGGATGGCGGACGATGAGTGACAAGTCCGCTGACACGGACTTGTCACGCCCCAACCATTCCTGAAACGTCTGGTGTCTCTCAACGGGACGCGCCGATTCCGTGTGGCGGAATCGGCACATTCTTCCATCCGTGTTTCATCCGTGGCTTCCTTCTGGTTGCGGTAGGTGGCCTGCAGCCTATAGCTTTCGCCATGCCCCCCGCCCGCCGAAAGAAGCGCCGATCCCCGCCCCGCGCCTACCGGGTCGTGCCGTATGATCACCCAAAGCGGTGGCTCTGCATGAAACCGGATGGCACCGCCTACCTGGTGGAACTCGACTACTTTGCGCCCGAACAACACGCCTGCGGCTGTCGATGGTTTGAGTGCCACGACTGGGAGGGACCGCCGATCAAACCTTGCGTTCACATTCGGAAGGTGACCCGTCGGGTGGCCCGGGGTGCGCTGAGTGGAATCGGTGCGAGCCGCGCCTCCCACAAGGAGAAAAGCTAAAGCGGTATTTATTGGTGAGTTTATGATTTTTGTTTTGGGGAGCACACGCGGCTCGCGTGTCCTGGTGGGCGGCTCGCCCAACAGTCGCCCTCGGAAAATCGGTCCCGCGGTCGCGGGACGGGCCGCGTGTGTTCCCCAACCGCTTTTTTACGCCTTGGATTGACCCCCGTCTGTTTTTCGTTTCTAGTTTAACGGAACATCATGGCCAGCAAGCCCAAGCCCGAAAAACCTGAGTCCTCGGAAACCCCCGAGACGCCCGAGAAGGAAGCACCGGCGGTCCCCGCGGTTCCGATCCCCTCCGTGTCCCTCTACGCGCAGGACGAGCGCGTCGGCAAGGTCAACGTGGCCGAGGAGATTAAGGGATCCTTCCTCGACTACTCGATGTCGGTGATCATCTCTCGCGCCCTTCCCGATGTGCGCGACGGGCTGAAACCCTCCCAGCGGCGCATCCTCTACGCGATGCACGACTTGTCGCTCTTTCCAAACCGACAGCACCGAAAATGTGCCAAGATTTGCGGTGACACCTCGGGCAACTACCACCCGCACGGCGAGGCCGTAATCTACCCCACGCTCGTCCACATGGCCCAGCACTGGGTCATGCGCGAACCCCTCGTGAACGGACAGGGAAACTTTGGTTCCGTCGAGGGAGATCCCCCCGCCGCCATGCGATACACCGAGGCGCGGATGACGCACCTCGGGGCCCTCCTCATGGAGGACATGGACCAGGACACGGTAGACTTCGTCCCGAACTACGACGAGACCCGCACCGAGCCGGTGGTTTTTCCCGCGGCCTTTCCAAACCTCCTCACCAACGGGGCCATTGGCATCGCGGTGGGTATGGCGACGAACATCCCGCCCCACAATCTCGGCGAACTGGTGGATGGCGTCTGCGCCGTGATTGACGATCCAAAGATCACTCTCGCGAAGCTGATGAAGCACGTGAAGGGACCGGACTTTCCCACGGGCTGCATGGTCTGCGGCGTGGATCCCGTCCGCCAGTACTTCGAGACCGGTCGAGGGAGCCTCAAGATTCGCGGGCGCGTCGGCGTCGAGCAACTCAAGGGGGGTAAGGAGCAGATCGTCATCACCGAGATTCCCTTCAACGTCAACCGCGCCACCCTCGTGGAGAAGATCGCGGAGCTCGTCAACACCAAGGTGGTCAGCGACATCACCGCCATTCGCGACGAGTCGGATGAGAACACGCGCGTGGTCGTTGAGATGAAGAGGGATGCGATTGCCAAGGTGGTGATCAACAATCTCTACAAGCACACCCAGTTGGAGATCTCCTATTCGGTCAACATGCTGGGAATTGACCACGGCAAGCCGAAGACCCTGCCGCTCAAGGAGCTCATCTCCTGCTACATCGAGCACCGTCGCGAGGTGATCCTCCGCCGCACCCGCTATCAGCTTCGCAACGCGGAGGAGCGCGCCGAGATTCTCGAGGGATACCTTCTCGCCCTCGCCAACCTCGACGAGTTCATCCGAATCATCCGCGAGTCGGCCACGCGCGACGAGGCTCGCGTGAAACTCCTCGGGTTCGAGTTTACCCGCAAGCAGGTGGAGAAGCTGGGCATCCTCATCCGAAGCCCCGCCCGCCTGACCAACGACCGCTACTGTTTCAGCGAGCGCCAGACCGATGCCATCCTCGAGTTGCGCCTCTACCAGCTCACCGGCCTCGAGTGTGAGAAGATCCAGAAGGAGTACCGCGAGATCATGAATCGCATCAAGGATCTCGTCGACATCCTTGCCCGCGAGACGCGCGTTCTCTCCCTCATCAAGGAGGAGCTCCAGGTGGTGAAGGCGAAGCACGCCAACCCCCGCCGCACCGATCTCGTGCCCGACGAGGGCGAAATTGCCATCGAGGATCTCATCGCCAATGAGGGGGTGATCATCACCATCACCCACGCCGGCCTGATCAAGCGCACCAACATCAGTGCCTATCGCTCCCAGCGCCGCGGTGGCAAGGGGGTGATCGGGATGACCACTCGCGAAGGCGAGTCCTCGCAGGAGACCGACTTCATCGAGCACCTCTTCACGGCCTCCACCCACGACTACCTCTGCTTCTTCACCTCCCTCGGGCGCATCTATGTGGAGCGTGTCCACGAGATTCCCGACATGGGCCGCGCCGCCAAGGGGCGCAGTATTGCCAACCTCCTCGAGCTCAAGGCCGAGGAAAGGATTGCCGCCCTCATTCGCATCCCGTGGAAGAAGGGGGCCGACGACAAGGACGAGACCTGGAGTGACCAGCAGTTTCTCCTCATGGCCACCTCGATGGGAACCATCAAGAAGACTGCCCTCAGCGACTTCGCCAACATTCGCAAGGGCGGCATCATCGCCATCAACATCGAGCCCGGCGACGAGCTCATCGATGTGAAACTCACCGGTGGCCACGATGAAGCCGTCCTCATCACCCGCGAGGGGCAGAGCATCTGCTTCCACGAGGAGCAGGCCCGCGCCATGGGCCGCGCGACCTTCGGCGTCCGCGGGATCACCCTCGAGAAGAAGGACAAGGTCGTAGCCCTCGCCGTCGTGGATCCGAAGGCCACCCTCCTCGTCGCCGGTGAGAACGCCGTCGGTAAGCGCACCCCCTTCGATGAGTACCGCCGCCAGTCCCGCGGGGGCAAGGGCATCATCACGATGAAGACCACGGACAAGACCGGGGGCGTGGTCGGCGCCCTCACCGTCACCGAGACCGACGAGATCATGCTCATCACCGTGAAGGGCCAGATGGTTCGCACCCAGGTGAACGCGATCCGCGTGACCGGTCGCAACACCCAGGGGGTCCGTCTCGTGAATCTCGACGCCGGGGATGGTCTCCAGGCCATCGCGCGCGTGATCGCCGACGAGGATGA
>CAZZBZ010000113.1:0-5475 GCA_964653025.1 uncultured Verrucomicrobiota bacterium | reverse complement strand
GAAAGCGAGGTCATGGCAATTCTTTCAACTTTCGCGGAGCCTACCTGAAAGTCGTCCTTCTCGGCCAGTTCTTCCTGGACCTGATATTCTTCGATCGAGTCGAAACCGCAAGCCTCGCAGAGGCCTGAGCGGGTCCGCTTATGTGAATCCGACCGGGGACACGGGCTGCCCGTTACCCTTGATCGCAGAGGGCAAAGGCCTTCCGCAAGGCTTTTACCGGATCCCCCTTCGGGGTGAACTCGTGAGCGAGGTAGCCCTGGTAGCCCGCGGCAAGGATGGCGCGGCAGATGGGCGGGTAGTTCAACTCCTGGGTATCGTCCAAGTCGTTGCGGCCCGGGTTACCCGCCGTGTGGAAATGGCCGATCCATCGGATGTGCTCGCGGATCGTCCGGATCACATCCCCTTCCATGATCTGCATGTGGTAGATGTCATAGAGAAGTTTCACGCGCGAGCTCTTTACCCGCTCACACACCGCCACACCCCACGCGGTGCGGTCGCACTGGTAGCCCGGGTGATCCACCTTTGAATTGAGCAGTTCCACGTTGAGGTTGATCCCCGCCTTCTCGGCGTGCGGGGCCACCCGACACAACCCCTCGACGCACGCCGCGATCGCATCCTCCTCCGCCTGGCCGGGTTGGCGGTTTCCACTGAAGCAAATGAGGTTTGGGATCCCGTGTTTCACGGCAACCTCGAGGGACGCGCGCACCTCGGCCTCGATCCGGTCATGGTTCTCGCGCCGGTTCATCCCATCCTTGAGGGTCCCGTGCCCGCACATGCTCGCCAGAGCGAGGCTGTTTCTCTTCGCCGACGCGGCAAGCTCCTCGAAGTCCGCGCCACGAAACCAAAGCTCCGTCGCGGCGTAGCCGATCTTCGCGGCAGACGCGAAGAGTGCATCGAAGGTCATCCCCCCCTTCTTGTAGAGGGGGTAGCAGAAGGATTGTTTCAGTTTCATGGGATTAGGGTTTGAGACTGTACTCGCGGAGGACGCGTTGGAGGTTGCCTCCGAGAATCATGCGCTTCTGGTCCGGGGGGATTCGCGCGAAAAGAATCGGGCCCAGCCCCCACGCGATGGGAAGGTCCTGAAGGTCCGAGCCGAACATCAAGCGATCGGCGCCGATCGCGGCCACCACGTCCTCGCACGCCCTCGGGGGAAGGAGCGGGCACGAGCAGACGTAGAGGTTTCTGTGCCGCTTCATGATCTCCGCGTAGGCGGTCGTCGTGTGCCCCGTGAAGAAGCAGGCGTTCGGATAGGTCGTCACCAGCCTCTCCATCTGCTGTGGGGATTTCCAATTGTGATTCAGGATGATCTGTCGGCGCTCATGGGCCCACTGGCAGGCGACGTCGATGAGTGACCCCTCCTCAGGATACCCCTGGTAGTGCGGGATGAGTTTCACCCCGCGCAGGCCCATCTTCGCCCCCCGCTCCAACTCGCGTAGCATCGCATCGCGTCCGCGGTGGGGGTTCAACAGCGTGAATCCCACGAACCGGTCCGGGTGCTGCCTCACCGCCTCAGCGGTCACGTCGTTGCCGTGCGTCTCGTCGCTAAAGATCCCCGCGAACGAGAAGATGCAGGTCTTTGCCACCCCGAGCCGCTCCATGTCCCGCACAATCCCATCATGCGTCGCGTTGGACAGGTGATAGTGGCAGGCGCGTCCGCCGATATGGCCGTGGTTGTCCCAGAAGGTCATCCCCTCCGGACGCCGACCGGTCTGTCCGAACGCGACGAACTCGTCGGCGGGCGGCGGGAGCTTGATCTCGGCTGGAGGACAGGGCCCGCACCAGGCGAGAAGGTCCCTTAAGTTGTCGCCGGCAATCTGCTGCTTGTCGGCATCGCTGATCTCGGCCGTGGTGAGCGTCGCGAGAGTCTGATGGGGCCCGAGGTGGGGCCAGTTGGACCCGTAGATCAGGCGACCGGAACCCCAATGTTTTGTAAGGTACTCGATGGAGCGATGCAGCCACAGGCCGCTGAGCTCGATGCGAAGGTTTGGGCAGGCATCGAGGGCGCGGTAAATCATCCGCTGCGCACGACGGATGCGGTACTCACTGACGATCACGGGCAGGTTCGGCCACCGTCGGCACAGGGCAACCACCGCATCCCAGTCGGTCTGGTCCCAGGCCAGCCCGCCCGGCACCATCTCGTTGTAGTTCAGAAAAACCGGCACACGCGCCGCCGCGAGCGGGTAGAGAAAGCGATCCACACACCAGTCCGCAAGGCTGAAGCGGTACTGCCGTGGGTAGAGGAACACGGCCCCGACGCGGTGCCGCTTCATCTCGGCGAGGAAGGTGGCGGGCTCAGCCTGCTCGTCGTCCCCGTGCGCTGGCAGCGCCGACCATGCGGGGCGCAGGCGCGGGGAGGCTTTGGTCAGTTCAAGAATTCGACGATTCCCCTCGTCCGGATGATTCTCGCGCCCGAGGCAATCCATCACCAGCGCCTCGGCAACCCCGTAGTGGTCCATCTCATCGAGGAGATCGGCGGCGGTGTGGAGCCCCCCCTCTTTCAGCCAGAGGTGGCGGCCGAGCATGCAGTGGGCGTCGAATACGTTCATGGTAGTCAGCGGGTCAGATTCCCGGGTTCAGCCCCGACATTCGTCGCATAGGCGTCAAGCCAAGGGCGATATTTCTCCGTCCATTTTCTTCTCGGCCCTGCAGTTTACAGGAAAGCCACGGATCCCGCAGTCGCGGGACGGATGGCAGAAGCAGAATACCAGGTCCGCTACACGGACCTGGTATGCTCCATGGACAAAACTCCGATATCTCCCGGCGGAAGACGCGCCGATTCCGTGTGGCGGAATCGGCGCTCTCCTCTATCCGTGAAAATCCGTGTTTCATCTGTGGCTTCTTCTGGTTCGGTTCCGCCCATCAAGCGCGGGAACCATGCCCGTTAGCTTGACGCCTATGCGACATTCGTCGGGGCGCAAGGTCGCGCGATTCAGCGGTGCTCGGATGGATTACGCCAGCGTGCAGTACGCCGCAAACACCTTGTTCATCCCATCGGCGATGGCGTCGCAGTCCTCCGTCGACCACCACTGGTCGAAGCTCACCGAAACGCTGCGGTCGTAGAGGTCGGAGGCCACGGGGCACAGGTCCGCCCGACAACGGTCGGCGTGGTTCGGAAAGAGCGGGAACATGTCGCGGTGCACGTGCCAGTCGGGCTTTGCCTTTTCCCCGCGGAAGCTCGCGCCGATTCCCTCGGTGCGCAGGGCCGCCGCGAGGCTACGCCCAAGGTCGTGGGTCGCCGGAAAGCAGCGAAACATGTAGCCGATGTCTCCCTTCGGGTCGTTGCTCTTCTGGTGGCGAATCTCGCGGAAGGCGCGAAGCCGCCCGAGTACGCGCGCACGGACGACGCGATGACGCGCAACGACCCCCTCCAGCTTCTGCATCTGGACCACATTGATCGCCGCCTCAAGCTCGGAGAGGCGGTAGTTCGTCCCCACAAAAAGCTCACCCGGGTAGCGGTCGGACGCGAAGCGATCCGGGCGCCACAGCCCGCCGGCCTCGATGAACTGCGAAAGGCGATCGAAGAGGCGGGCGTCGTTCGTGACGACCATGCCCCCCTCCCCACCCCCGATGATCTTGTAGCAGGAGATGCTGAAGCACCCGATATCCCCGATCGAGCCAACAGGTTTGCCCCGGTAGCTCGCTCCCGGTGACTGGGCACAGTCCTCGATGACCTTGATCCCGCGGCGGTGCGCGATCTCGATCACCGGGGCAAGGTCGCACACAACCCCCCAGTGGTGCGTGGGAACCACCGCCACGGTGCGCGGGGTGATGAGGGCCTCGAGCTTCGAAGGATCGAGTTGCAGGGACTCGTCCACGTCGCAGAACACCGGCGTGGCGCCGGTAAGCGCGACTGCCAGGCTCGTGGCGAGAAAGCCGGTGGCCGGGCAGATGACCTCCTTGCCGGAGCCCGCGCCCACGGCAACCATCGCGGCGTGGAGCGCACCGGTCCCCGAGCTCGTGCAGCGCGCGTGCTTCACGCCGAACTTCTCGCGGCCGAGAGCCTCGAAGCGTTCCCCCATCGGGGGCTTTGCGGAGCCGTAGTAGCGCCCGAGGTGGGGTCCATTCGGCGGAAGGTCTGCCTCCGAAACGGCGGCGGCGATCCGCTTCAGCGCGTCCGGGGCAAAGCCGAACCGCTCGGCGAGGGAGAGGAACTCCTCGACGCCCACTTTGGGGTGAGGCTTCCCTTTCATCGCGGGAAAGGCTTTGGGCCCGCCGTTCACGGCGAGCGCGGGGGATTCGGATGGGGTCTTATTCATGGGGAATCGTTGGAGGTGACAGTTCCTGCTGGTTTCGACAGGGAGTATTCCTCGAATTTCCCATGAGAGGAATGACCAAAGCTGTTGATTTCATGGCAAAACCTGCAACTCTTTGATGATATGGGAGTTGGGGGACAAATCGATGGGGCGGCGCGCGAACCTGGCGTCCGCCTCGTGAAGGCCTACACGGGCCTCACTCGCTTCGACGCCACCCGCTGGACCCATCCCCGACAAGATGCCTGGGTCCTCGACTGCCTCAACCACGGACGCCAGTTCCAGCGCGCGGGAAAAGGGCGCCCCTTCATGCGCCCGAGCGGCGTCGCCGCCCTGTACGCCCCGGCATTCCGTTACCACGAGTGGCAGGAGGCCGGCCACCAGGTCGACGAATCGTATGTCGTCTTTCAACTCGACGCGGTCGCACGCCGCGCCTTTCGTGTCATTGTCGGACGCGCCGGCTTTTGCCACTTTGCTGACCCGCACGGGAGCATCGCGGAATTCCTGCGACAGATTGGGGAGGGCATCTTCGCGCGTCGCCCCGGGTTTCATCTTCGCGCGCACGGGCGGTTGTGCACCCTTCTGGCCTCCCTCCTCGATGCCGAGCCCTCGGGCCCCCGCCAGCGGGTGGTCCTCGCTGAGGGGCGTGCGCCAGGGCGCGACAGCCTGCGCGCACGCGTGGAGGCGCTCGTGCGGGCCCACCCCGAGGCCCGCCTGCGGGTGGCGGACCTTGCGCGCCACGTAGGGATGAGCGAATCGTCGTTCGCCCACGCCTACCCACGCCTGATCGGGGAATCCCCCCACCGCTCGATCCTCCGCCTCAAGATCGAAGCCGCGAAGCGCCTCCTCTTCGAGGACCGTCTCCGCGTCAAGGAAACCGCGCAACGCCTCGGCTTCTCCTCCGAATTCCACTTCTCCCGCGCCTTCAAGCGCCTTGAGGGCGTCGCGCCCAGGCACTATCGTCCCAGCCTCCTGAAACGGCAGGCCGCACCTCCGCGTCCGCGGCGGCGAGGCCATTCTCGCAGGACACGGGATGGTCCCGCACCTTCCACCGAATCCCGGTAAGCCAGCGAGACAGGCGCGGACAGAAGCAGAAAACGCGCATTCGCGCGGTGTTGTTATGACTCCCGCCCTTGAGGTGTTACGACCTCATGGAACGAATCGCCCGAAAAGGCGATTTCTCCCGTGAAAAAGAGATGGTGCCCGGGGAGGGACTTGAACCCAC
>CAZZBZ010000112.1:0-5777 GCA_964653025.1 uncultured Verrucomicrobiota bacterium | reverse complement strand
GGGGCGCACTTCCGTGCTTGCCGGGGGAAGGGGCTTTGCCGTATTCTTCCTAATCGCATTTTGCTCCTGACCCTTTCCGACCCTTTCCTTTTCCTTTCATGTCTAAACATCGTTCTCTCCGTGTTGGTGGCTCCCTCGAAGCCAAGCGAAACGTTCTTAAGCGCCGCGAGCGGGTGGACCTGCTCAAGAAGCGCGGCAAGTGGAAGGAGGGCGACCGCGCCCTTGCTCTCCCCAAGACGAAGCCGGAGGCCTGACGGCATCTGATCGCGAGCAGGGGGTCGCGGGAAGCAAGCGGTCGAGAGGCACCCGGCGCGCCGCCTTTGTGATGTCGGCGCAGAAAAACACTGCGTCCTCCATTCGTCGGCGTTCGTCCTTGGCTCTGGGGTTTGCCTCGTGTGTTCCCTTGTTCCGCTTTACGTTTGACGGGCCCGTTGTCCGAGGGCCAAATAGCGCCAACCCAACCCAAAGAATCCATGCCCCCCAAAGCCTCTGCCGAAAAATCTGATAAGGCCGCCGATGAATCCTCCAAGCGTGAGGTCGCGCGATCGAAGGAACTTGAAACGGCCATCCACTCGATCACCAAGCAGTTCGGCGACGGCGCGATCATGCGCTACGGCGACGAGAACGCGAAGGTTCCCATCGAGGTGATTCCCACGGGGGCCTTCTCGCTCGATATCGCCCTTGGCGTCGGGGGCGTCCCGCGCGGGCGCGTCGTTGAAATCTACGGTCCCGAGAGCTCGGGGAAGACCACCCTGATGCTCCATGTCATCCGCAACGCCCAGCGGGCCGGTGGCCTCGCGGCGTTCATCGACGCGGAGCACGCGCTCGACCCCGCCTATGCCCGTCGCATCGGTGTGAACATGAAGGACCTTCTTCTTTCCCAGCCCGGATCGGGCGAGGAGGCGCTCACCATCGCCGAAACCCTCATCCGCTCGAACGCCCTCGACGTGATCGTCGTGGACTCCGTGGCCGCGCTCACCCCGCGCGCCGAGCTCGAGGGACAGATGGGCGACGCCACCGTCGGCGCCCAGGCTCGACTCATGTCGCAGGCGATGCGCAAGCTCACCGGTGCGCTCCATAAGGCGCGCACCTGCCTGCTCTTCACCAACCAGATCCGCGAGAAGATTGGCGTGATGTACGGCAACCCCGAGACCCAGCCCGGCGGCCGCGCCCTCAAGTTCTACGCATCCGTCCGTCTCGACATCCGCCGCAAGGACCAGATCAAGGACGCCATGGGCGTCGTCGTGGGCAACCACGTGAAGGTGAAGGTGGTGAAGAACAAGGTTGCGCCTCCCTTCACCGAGGCCGAGTTCGATATTCTCTACAACGAGGGGGTCTCTTACGAAGCCTCCGTGCTCGACTTCGCCACCGACCTCGAGGTGGTCGAGAAGAAGGGCGCGTGGCTCACCTTTGCCGGCGAGATGCTCGGCCAGGGACGCGAGGTCGCACGACTGTTCCTCAAGGAGAACCCTCCCATTCTCGCGAAGATCGTGGCTGCCATCCACGCCAAGCGCGCCGCCCCCGCGGAAGCCGAGGCCGCCCTGGCCGCCGAGAAGGCCGCCGCAAAGAAGTAGCGGGCCAGGAGGCCCCGCGTCACACGCTTCACGCTTCATGCCTCGCGTGGGAGGGGATTCCCCTCCGCGCTTTATCGTTCATCATTCATCATTCATCATTCGATGATGACCTCCCTCGAGATCCGTCGTTCGTTTCTCGACTTCTTCAAGTCGAAGCAGCACGCGATCGTGCCGTCGTCGTCGCTCATGCCGGACGCGCCGAACCTGCTCTTTACGAACGCGGGGATGAACCAGTTCGTGCCGATCTTCCTCGGCCAGCAGCCCTGCTCGTACCGCCACGGGCGTGCCGCCGACACGCAGAAGTGCATCCGCGCCGGTGGGAAGCACAACGACCTCGAGGACGTGGGGGTTGACACCTATCACCACACCTTCTTCGAGATGCTGGGAAACTGGTCCTTCGGTGATTACTTTAAGAAGGAAGCGATCGAGTGGGCGTGGGAGCTTCTCGTGGAGGTGTGGAAGTTTCCGAAAGAGCGCCTCTACGCGACCGTCTACCAGCCCGGCCCGGGCGATCCCTCGGTCTTCGACCAGGAAGCCCACGACTGCTGGGCGGCGATCTTCCGCAAGCACGGGCTTGACCCCGCGAAACACATCCGCAACGGCGGCAAGAAGGACAACTTCTGGATGATGGGGGAGACCGGCCCGTGCGGTCCCTGCTCCGAGATTCACGTGGACCTTACCCCGAAGGGGGACACAGGTGGAAAGCTCGTCAATGCCGGTTCTCCCGACTGCATGGAGATCTGGAACCTGGTGTTCATCCAGTTCAACGCCGAGGCCAACGGCTCCTTCAAGGATCTTCCCGCGAAGCACGTGGATACTGGCATGGGCTTCGAGCGTGCGTGTGGGGTCATCCAGTGCACGAAGAGTTTCACCGATTTCGGCGGCGTGATCTCCAACTACGAGACCGACGTCTTTCGTCCAATATTTGCCTCCATCGAAAAACTCAGCGGCAAAACCTACAGGTCCACGCTTCCCGGTTCTCAATCAGCAATCAGCAATCAACAGTCGGCAATCGACATCGCCTTCCGCGTGATCGCCGATCACATTCGCACGCTCAGCTTTGCGATTGCCGACGGAATCAGCCCCTCGAACGAGGGGCGCGGCTTCGTTCTCCGCCGCATCCTGCGCCGCGCGGTGCGCTACGGGCGCACGCTTGGCTTCCACCAGCCTTTCTTCTTCCAACTCGCTGACGCGGTGGCCGAGAACTTCGGCGACGTCTTCCCCGAGATCCGCCAGAAGCTTCCCCGGATCCGCGAGACCCTTCTCTCCGAGGAGAAGAGTTTCAATGAGACCCTCGACCGCGGCCTCGCGATTTTCGAGGAGGAGGTTGCCGTCCTGGGGAGCGCACGCGGCCCGCGTGCCGTCGGCGGCGGCTTGCCGCCGACATCGTTTGCGCCAGCCGAGGGCGCGCACTACTCCCGTCGCAAGCTTCCCCACTTCGAGCGCCCCCACGCCATCTATCACGTCATCTGGGGAACGCACGAGCGACGACCGCTCGATCCCGAGGATCGCCAGACCGTTCTCGACTGCATCCTGCACTGGAGAGGACGTCGCTACGACCTCTTCGCCGCGTGCGTGATGCCCGACCACATCCACGTGCTGTTCCAGCCGATGGTCAAGGAGATGGACGCCAGCGGGAATCCCGTTTTCCAGCCGCTCTCCGAGATTCTCCACACGCTCAAATCGTACACCGCGCATGAAATCAACCGGCGCCACGGAGCAAGCGGGCCCGTCTGGGGCAAGGAATCATTCGATCGCTACATGCGGTCGGATGCTGACCTTCAGGAGAAGTTTTCCTACATCGTTGCCAACCCGTGGAAGGCGGAGGTTGTCAAGGGGGAGGAGCCCTACCCGTGGCTTTGGACGGCGGAGGCTGCCCGGCGAGCCGCCGGGCAGGACACGCCAGCGGCGTGTGCTCCCCGAACCTTTCCTGCGGAGGCCGCCTTCCTCCTCCACGATACCTACGGCTTCCCGCTCGACCTCACCCAGCTCATGGCCCGCGAGCGCGGGCTGAGCGTGGACACGGACGGCTTCGAAATGCTCATGGAGCAGCAGCGCACCCGGGCTCGCGCCGCACAGAAGAAGGAGACCATCGAGGTCGTCGCTGAAGGCGCCGCGGCCACGCCGACCCGCTTTGTCGGCTTCGACCAGTTGGATGCCCCCGCAAAGGTCCTCGGCGTCGTGGACAACAAGGGCCGCCGCGCGGTGGTTCTCGAATCCACCCCTTTCTATGCCGAGATGGGTGGGCAGGTCGGAGATGCCGGCCTCCTCGCCGTGGGTGGGGTGAGTTGGCGTGTCGCCGATACCCAGCAGCGCGACAAGGTTCACTTTCACCTCATCGAGGGCGGGGATGCCCCCGCCGCCGGTGCCAAGGTGCGTGCGAGCGTTGATATCGAGCGTCGCGCCGCAATCCAGAACCACCACACGGTGACGCATCTCTTTCACTGGGCGCTCCACGAGGTGGTGGATCGCGAGTCCCGCCAGCGCGGTTCGTACGTCGGGATCGACCACCTTCGCTTCGACTTCAACCTTGGCCACGCGCTCACCCCCGCCCAACTCACGGACATCGAGAAGCTTGTGAACGATCGGATCCGCGAGAACGCTCCCGTGACCTGGGTCGAGCGTCCCTATTCCGAGATCCAGAAGGACCCGTCCATCCAGCAGTTCTTCGGCGAGAAGTATGGAAATATCGTTCGCGTCGTCCAGATCGGGGACTTTTCGAGGGAACTGTGCGGTGGCACGCATTGCCGCGCCACGGGAGAGATCGGGCAGTTCCGGATCAAGAAGGAGATGTCGGTCGCTGCGGGGATCCGCCGCATCGAGGCGGTTGCGGGCGCCGCCGCCGTGGTGTGGCTTGCCGCCCACGCGAAGGAGCAGGCGGAGGTGGCCGTGCGCGAGCATCAGCGCGTTGCGAAACTGGAAGAGGATAAGCGTCGCGCCGCCGGGGCCGACAAGCTGGCCGCGGAGATCGCGGAGAAGCTTCTCGCTTCCGAGGTTCGTACGCGCGGGGGCATCCCGTCGGTCATCGTCCCCATCGCCAAGGGTGACGGCGACCTGCTTCGGCGCATCGCCGAGGCGGTTCGGGCGAAGGATTTCACGGGTGTACTCGTCCTTGGCGGTGCGCATGAGGGTCGCTGTGCGTTCGCTTGCTTCGTTTCTTCGGGACTCACCGTGAAGTTCAAGGCAGGCGAGATCGTGAAGAAGATTGCGGCGGTCGCGGGCGGTTTGGGGGGCGGGCGCCCCGACTTTGCCCAGGCGGGCGGCAAGGATCCCGCGAAGTTGGTCGAGGCCCTTGCCCTCGCGGAGGAGCTTCTCGAAGGCTCCTGACCCTCCGCTGCCGAGCGGATTTCGGCAGCAGAAGCCACGGATTCACACGGATTTTCGCAGATGAGGAAAGGGATTCTCACCACGAAGCACACGAAGGACATGAAAGTCGAATTGGCCGAATACGCGTTCCTCCCAGAGTCGTCACTCTCCGTATTCGGCCTGCTCTCGCGAGTGATGCAGAATCCAGCAGTTTGCTCGCCGTCGGGGAGCGGGGCAAGTTCTCTCCATCATCCGTGCGAAGACTGAGCCGAATACGGTGAGTCCCGATGACCATCGGGACGCGTATTCGGTTCAGCCGCTTCAGACTGCTTTCGTGTCATTCGTGTTTTTCGTGGTTCATCATCTGTGTCCATCCGTGGCTTCTCCCGCCGCCTCTCTCCACAGGGACAAGTCTTGCCTTGCCGCCGAGCCGGGGCTATTTCATGCGCGTCTTTCATGAAATACATCTTCGTCACCGGCGGCGTGATCTCCTCCCTCGGCAAAGGCCTCACTGCCGCCTCGCTCGGCACCCTCCTCGAACATCGCGGCCTCAAGGTCGTCATCCAAAAGTTCGACCCCTACCTCAACGTGGACCCGGGGACGATGAACCCCTACCAGCACGGCGAGGTCTATGTCCTCGACGACGGCGCGGAGACCGACCTCGACCTTGGCCACTACGAGCGATTCACCCACTGCCGCCTCTCGCGGATGAACAACCTCACCTCCGGCCAGGTCTACGAGAAGATCATCAGCCAGGAGCGCCGTGGCGATTACCTCGGCAAGACCGTCCAGGTCGTCCCCCACGTCACCGACGAGATTAAAAAGCGCATCCGTTTTGTCGCCGCCGACCAGCCCGCCGACATCCTCATCACCGAGATTGGCGGGACCACGGGCGAC
>CAZZBZ010000111.1:0-5882 GCA_964653025.1 uncultured Verrucomicrobiota bacterium | reverse complement strand
GGTTTGACGACCCCGAGGGTTTTGAGGGTAAGCGCCGTCGGTTTCTCGATGCCGAGTTCCTTTTTTACCTTCGCGTGCCACTGGCGGATCTTCGAGTCGTTGGTGAAGGCGTAGAGACCCTCGTCGGGGCCCGCCCAGTCTCGGTGTGCGAGAAGGAGCTTCTCCCGCTCTTCACCGAGCTCGAAAGCGCGCTTGAGGAGCTTCTCCTTCGCGGCGTCGTCCTTCCGCGGCTCCGCCCCCTCGGGTTTGAACATGTCGAACTCGAGGCCAAACTCGCAGAGTTGGCGGTAGTCGTCGAGCAGTTCGAGGAGGACCGCCGCATACTGGTGGCCGAAGCGATGAAAGGCCACGCGCTCGGAATATTCGCCTGGAGGCACCTTCGCCTCAGCCTCCTTGAGGCGGGCGTCGGCCTTCGCCACGACCTCTTTCGGGAAGACGAGGTGCCAGGAGTTGATCACGTTCACATAGGCGATGCCCGGAGTGTCCATCACCCTGCGGCGCTTCGGCCAGTTCTCGCTGAGCGCCTGGTTCCACGTTTCAAAATACGCGCGCATCTCCGCCGCGGCCGGCCCGTACGCGGACTGGTAGAAGTCCTCCATCGTCTTCGCTGGGTCGCGCTCCGGATCCCAGAGCATCCGAACGACGGCCCAGAAGTTCGGTGCCTGGGTGGCGAAGGACTTCCCTCCCTCGCCGTAGCCGGCGATGAAGCCGAGCTTGTATGCCTCGGGGAGGTTGGTGAGGACCTGATCGTAGCTCATCCAGGGGAGACAGAGGAGGTAGTGGTTGCCCCATCCCTCGCGGACGACCATCTTCGCGCCGAATTTTTTCCAGCCGTCCACGGAATCGTGCCATTCGGCGAGAGCCTGCGGGTCGCGCAGGGCCATGGCCTGGTAGACGAAGGAGAGGTAGAGGTTGGGTTCGATGTGATGGAGCTTGACCGGAGGCTTGTTGTAGTAGGTGTAGGCGAACATCCCGACGCTCTTGGCGGGATTCTTCTCGCGGACCCGCTGGGCAATCTCGTTCGCGTAGGTGAATATGCGGTCGCTCAACTGGACCGACTTCTTGTCGTAGGCGAGGTACCCGGGCACGTCGAGCGAGGTGCAGGAGGGGGCCCCGAGCTGCTTGTGGGCCTCGGACTTCGTCTCCTCCGTGCACTCGCAGAAGCCCCCGCCGTCGCTCGGCGAGATGTTGGTGATGTCGAGCTTGCTCGCGAGGACGCGATCCACCATCCGCTGGAGCACCTCGGGGTGCGTGGTGCACATCTGCGGGGGCTGGCGCTTGCCCTTGACGAGCGCGAACCATTCCGGGTGTTCCTTGAAGCTCTGGTCGTTCCTGAGGTTGAAGGTGTCGAACCAGCTGTGGCCGAAGACCGCTGAGCGCGTCCACCCTTGCCGGGTGCGCCGCGCCCACTTCTTCGACTCGTCGCGGAACGCGGCGGTGTGGTACTTCCCGTAGCCGAGCGACATCGAACGGATGATGAGCTTCGGGGTCGCGCGGAGGTCGAGTGGCGGCACCACGGCCGCGGGATTGGACGGCACGTGCTCGCCGAAGGGGCCCGGCCACAACCACTTCACCCCGAGGTGGTCGTCGAGGAGCGTGTAGACCGCGAGGAGGGTTCCCGCGCGCGTGGCCATGGACCACGGGTCCCCGGCCCCTTCGTCGCCGGTGAGGACGAGTCCCTTCGACACGCTCTTGAGCATCCACTCTTCCTGCTGCCACGGGGCGGGCTTGAGACCGAGGGCCTTCTCCGCCACGGCGTCTCCCACGAAGAAACTCAGTCCTTCGGCTGCCGGTGTGTATTTCGAAAGCGGGAGGATTTCGATGGTTTTTCCCGCCACTTTGCCGGCATAGGCGGCGAGTTCGTCAGCGGCGGTCTTCTGGACGGACGAAGGTTGGTCGGGGATGACCACTCGCCGGAAATCGGCGAGCGGCTGCTGGGCGGGAAGGCGCGGGGCAAGGGCCAGCGCGAGGGTGAGGGCGAGGAGTAGGGAGGTTTTCATGGGAGGGTTGGGTCAGCATGGCGACGAGGAGGAGGGAACCGCGGGTGAGCATCACGGGGACCAGTAGGCAGTGCGATAGGGGTCGCCAGAGGCGACGGTGCCGTTGGATTTCCAGATGTCGGAGGTCCACGGCACCCACTGGACGTGGAGGTCTGCGAAGAGGAGGTTTCCCCCGGTCGCATGCGGATAACCGATGTTCGGGACAATGTAGAGGTCCCGGTATCCCCAGATCGCCCCCCCGTTGCTGCCTGTGAGACAATCCGTGACCAACCACTTGTTGGCAGCGTCTTTGACCGCGTCCATTCGGATCGCAGATCCTCCCCCGGTGGTCACGTCCGGGGAGGTCTTGAGGATGTCCCGGTTGCCAATGTAGCTCACCGCGAGTCCCCTGAACCCCGAGCCCCCGCTTCCGTCGGAAACAACCGGGGCCGGGTTGTTGGGACAACTCCAAATTCTCGCATAGGCGTAGGAACCCGCCCCGCTGCTCACGTACGTAACCAGCGGCTTTCCGCTGGAGAGGATGTACCGGTCTACATTGATGTGCCAAACCGTGTGGGCGACGAAGGTTCCGTCGTTTTCCTGCGCGTAGAGCGCCATCCCCGTCCCCACCTGCTTGAGGTTGTTCATACACTGGATGGACTTGGCCTTGTCGCGTGCCGACTTGAGCGAGGGCAACAGCAGCGCCGCGAGGATCGCGATAATCGCGATGACGACCAAAAGCTCGATGAGAGTGAAGGAGAAGCGAGGAAAGGAAAACGTGAACGAGCCACGGATGAAACACGGATGACCACGAATAAAAGAAAGCGCCGATTCCGCTACCCCGCCAGGCGCGGGGCAGGCACGGAATCGGCGCGTCCCCCGAGAAAGAAGGCGGATTTCTTGCCATGAGGCATGCCAGGTCCGTGTCGCGGACCTGGCATTCTGCTTTTGAAATCCGTGTTTCATCCGTGGCTTTTCATCTCTTCCGCAGGGGCCGCGCAGGTGGCGCCGCGATGAAAGCGCATCGGGATGCGAACCTCAATCGGGCCGCGGGTGGCGCCCCGTGCAAGTTCGCAAAGGCGCCGCATCGCCATCGTCGCCACCGTCTGGTTTTG
Organism: uncultured Verrucomicrobiota bacterium; assembly: GCA_964653025.1. Taxonomy (GTDB): domain Bacteria; phylum Verrucomicrobiota; class Verrucomicrobiia; order JABWAM01; family JABWAM01; genus JABWAM01. Next base: position 2,788 of record CAZZBZ010000111.1, on the reverse strand, counting down.
CTGAACCATCGCGGTCCAGTCCCGCCCCTGCGCACGAGGGGGCTCGGGCTCGGAGAAGGTCACGACCGAGAGTTCCCCCGGCACCGTGAGGTCGAGTTGGTCGAGCACCCCGTCCAGCGCCGCGGCGAAGATGCTCCCGCCGGCGACGAGGGCCGTGGTTGGGCGGCGCTTAAGAAATGCAAAGAGGGCCGCGGAAAGCGCCTCCGGGGCGGCGTTCTCAATGGGCAGGATGCGCTCCTCGCGGCGGGGAATGCCGGCACCATCGAGGGCGTCGCGGTATCCCGCCACCACCTCGGCGGCGAAGGTCGGGTCTCGCGCCGAGATGAGGAGGAGGACTTGGCGGTGTCCGAGCCCGGCGAGGTGGCCGACGGCGCGGGCAGCCCCGCCACGGTGGTCGGAGGTGACGAATGGGATCCCGGCTCGAGCAAGGTCGCGGTTCACGATGAGCAGAGGCAACGCCTTGGCGCCAAGGAGGTAATTTTTCTCGCGGAGGATCGCGTTCATCCAGGCGTGGGGCGGGCGAAAGACGAGTGCCGCATCGAAGCCGTGGCTGCGGTCCATGAGGCTCGCGAGCATCTGTTCCTCACTGGGGGTGTAGAGGTAGTGGGCCTTGCAGCGGCAGGCGGCCTCGGCGCGATGAATCCAGTCGTAGTGCAGCGCGGGCCCACCCCAGTGGTCGGGGCGAAAACGCTCGGGCACGAGGATGCGCAGTGGACGATCGGGGAGTTCGCCGCGCACGAAGTTTCCCCGCCCGTGGGTGGAGACGACGAGTTTGCGCGCAATGAGGTCCGCAAGCGCGGCGCGGACGGTCTGCCGACTGACGCGCAGGCGCGCGACGAGTTCCCGCTCAGAAGGTAGCTTCTCTCCTTGGGAAAGAAGGCCCGCACGCAACGCCTCCCCGATGGCCTCCGCCAACCGTTTGTAGATCGGGACCGGTGAGGATACCGCCAGTCGAGCGTGGAAATGGTCCCAAAGATTCATGGGGGAGTGGGATGCAAGGAAAAGGGGCGAAACTCGTGGCCGCTTTCCCCAATTTCCCGGGCGGGAGAAGGGATCACCACTTTCTCCCGACGATCACTCCCGGGGAGACTGACATAAGGTCAGCCGACCGATCGCTTCTGCCGCCAGAGGGCAAGCACTCCGCATCCCACCACCACGGCCCACGCGATTCCGGGTTCGGGGATCGCGGAGTAGATCAGGGTGCCACTGCTATAAAGGCTATTAGTGCTCCACTGGGTCGAGGGCAGGTTGATGGTCGCGAAGGTTCCCGCCATCGAACCCCAATCGAGGATATCCACGGTAGTTCCGCTGGTCGGCGTGTAGCCATTGATGAGCGTGACGTTGAGCGTGCCACCCAGCGTCAACGCGCCCAAGGTCACGAGGTGGTCATAGTCCGCCGAGTTCGTGCCGCCGAGTTCGATGTTGAGGATCGAGCCCGCGGCGAGCGTCAGGTTGCTCGAGAAGGTCAGGGTGCCGGGGGAATGACCGGGCGAGAATGTGCCGGAGTTGGTCGCTACATTGGCCAGGACCTTCCCCGAGCCATTCATGGTGCCCTGGTTCAGGAAAGAACCTGCCAGCGAAAGGACGCTGTTGGACTGAAAATCGAGGCTTCCCGAACTGACCAGTGTGCCGATGGCAACACGGCTGGTACCGCCGAGAAAGGTCATGCTTCCCTGGTTGACGACCGAGGTCGAGAAGCTGCCCGCGGAAACGATCTTGGCTCCCGTCGCGTTGGTGAGGCTGAAGAACGTGGTGATGGAGCCCATGTTGGTGATCGTGCCCTCGTTGCGGAAGCTGCCGGCGCTGGCGCCAATCTGCGCGGCGCTGACGGACAGGACACCCAGGCTCGCGCCCGATTCGATTGAGATCGTTCCAAAAGAGGCGTTCACCAAGCTGTGCCTCTTGCCGGAACTGGCGGTGTAGAAGTTCAGGCCGGCCTGGCTCTGGATCACGATCAGCCCGGCGTTGGTGGAGACGCCGTCCACGGCGACGCCGAGGACCCGGCTGAAGTTGGTGCCGCTCACAGTCAGCGTGCCTTCATTGCGAAGAAAAGCGCTGAGACTGGCACTCTCTGTATAGATGGGAAATCCGGCATTGGTGCCCCCCATGGTCGTGAGGAAAATCTTGCCATTGGCAGCGTTGAGCAGAAGGTTGCTCCCGCCCACAGTTGAACCCGAACCGACCCCCAACGACGCTCCTCCTCGGGTTGTGTTCGTGCTGTTCGCGTAGATGGTGACCGTGCCGAAGTTGGTGAGGACCGGGCCACCGTCGTAAGATGTTACCAGAGTGGAGGGACTCACGCCGCTTTCGAGGCCCCTGTTGGTAATGGTGAAGAACCCCCCTGCGTTGAGCTTGAGCGAGGACGCATTTGCAAACTGCAAAGGCGATCCCGTGCCAACATTAAAATCATACAGAAAAGAACCGTCATTGACCAACCCACCCCACTGGCGGATTGAGCTGTTGCCGGCACTCATCACACTGATGCTCCCTTGGTTGCTGACCGTGCCGGTGATGTAGAAAACCGCCGTGGGTGCCGTCATCGAGGCGCCCATGCGACCGCCCGAGGCGATCGTCACCGAGCCGGTGACGGTTTGTCCGTTGGGATCAAAAATCGAACCTGCACCCACGGTCATGCCATTGGAGAGGTAGAGCGACCCGCTGCTGAGCTTGAGGGTGTTGGTTGCCGTCGAGGGCGCGCTCAACGTGAGCGAGTTGATCGCAGCGTAGTTGGTGAGCGTCACCGTGTAGATCCCGCCGCCCCCCTGGTTCGTGATGAAGACATCGCTGC
>CAZZBZ010000110.1:0-5886 GCA_964653025.1 uncultured Verrucomicrobiota bacterium | reverse complement strand
ACCACGAAGGTGTCGCGGTTGACGCCCTGCGGCCCCCAGTAGTCGAAGGCGTAGGTGAACTGCGCGTAGCCACCGATCATGAAGAGCGGCTTCAGGCGGACGCGCGTGAGGCTGTTGTGCCCGCCGGCGCGGCGGTTCCCGCGCTCGGGGGACTTCGGGATGCCGAGCGTCCGCTCCGGCGCATGGTACTGCATGCAGATGCCGCGCGGGATGCGCGCGCTCACGATCGAGCGCGTGCAGACCACGCCGTGATCGTTGAAGACCTCGATCCAGTCGTTGTCCTCGATCCCCAGCAGGTCCGCGTCGCGGTCGTTCAGCCAGACGGGATAGCAGCCGCGCGAGAGCGTCTTCATCCGCAGCGTGTCCCCGTAGGTCGAGTGGATGTGCCACTTCCCGTGCGGGGTCAGGTAGTTCAGCACGAGCGAGCCCGGGGCGCGGGTCGACCGGTCCAGATCCCCCGTCTGCGCCAGTTCGGCCCGCGGCTTGAAGGTCGGCAGGTGTTCCCCGAACGCCCGGTAGGCCTCGTGGTCGATGTAGAGATGCTGCCTCCCCGTGAGTGTCCGCCACGGGATCAGTTCCTCGATGTTCTGGCAGTAGGCCGAGTAGGTGCGTTTGCCGTTCGCCACCCCCGTCCAGAAGGGTGTGGTAAGGAGCCGCCGCGGCGCGTTGCAGAGATCCTCGAAGCTCGTCCGCACCGCGCGGTAGTCTCGCGCCAGGTGACTGTGGTCGATCCCCGTTTTCGCCGATTCCGACTGGAAGGCCCGCCATGCCATCTCCCCGTTCGTTTCGGCCGCGAAGTGCAGGATCGCGTCGCAGACGTCCCGGTCCTCGCGCAGCGAGGGATAGGCCTTCCCGCCCCATTTCTCGGTCGGGCGGGTCTCCAGGTATTCGTCGTAGGCGTCCGCCACGTCGTAGTGCGTCCCGTGCATCGAGAGGCCCTTGTCGCGAAAAACCGGTCCGAGGGAGACAAACTTTTGGAAGACCGCCTTGTAGTCGCGGGTGACCACCGTGAAGTTCGGCATCGTCCTGCCCGGGAGCGGCTCGACCTCCCCCTTCGCCCAGTCGCGGATCGCGGGCTGGGCGATCTCCGCCGGGGTGTCGTGCATGAGCGGGGTCGCCACGAGGTCCTTCACCGGGTCCGGCATCGCCCGCTCGGCCATCCGCGAGGTCTCCTCCGCGATCCCGCGAAAGATCTGCCAGTCGCTCTTCGACTCCCAGCAGGGCGGCACCGCCGCCTGCAGGGGGTGGATGAAGCTGTGCATGTCGGTCGAGTTGAGATCGTCCTTCTCGTAGTAGGTGGCCGCCGGCAGGACGACGTCCGAGTAGAGCGCGGAGGTGTCCATCCGGAAGTTAAGGTCCACCACGAGGTCGATTTTCCCGAGCTCGACCTTGTCGTGCCAGGCGACCTCCTTGACCGCGCCGCGCCCCTGCTCCTCGGCGATCGAGTTGGTATGGGTGCCGAGGTAGTGTTTGAGGAAATACTCGTGCCCCTTCGCGGAGGACATGAGCGCGTTGCCGCGCCAGATGTACCAGACGCGAGGGAAGCAGGCGGGGGCATCCGGGTCCTCCATCGCGAATTTGAGCCGGCGCTCCTTCAGCGCCTTCACCACCCACGCGACAACCTCCGCGTCGGTCTTCGCGCCGGCGGCTTCGGCCTCGTGGATCAGTTCGAAGTTGCCCTTCGTGAACTGGGGGAAGCACGGCAGCCATCCGTTGCGCACCGCGAGGACCTGCTTGTCGGCCGTGTGCCCTCCCGCCATCGGGTGGCCCTCGTTCGACACGGGGCACATTTCCCGGAACGCCCGGTCGTAGCGCCACTGGTCGGAATGCATGTAGTGGAACGAGGGCGCGTTCTGCAGCCGCGGGGGGCCGCCCCAATCGCCCGCAAACGCGATCGGCGCCCACGAGGCCTGCGGCGCGAGCTTCTCCTGTCCCACGTAATGGTTCAGCCCGCCGCCGTTCTTCCCGACGCAGCCGCAGAGGATGAGCGGGACGATCGCCGCGCGGTAGATCAGGTTGTTGTGGTACCAGTGGTTGACCCCCGCCCCGATGATGATGCTGCAGCGGCCGCCGCTCATCTCCGCCGTGCGCGCCCACTCGCGCGCGAACTCCACCGCCACGGAGGCCTTGATCCCCGTGAACCGCTCCTGCCACGCCGGCGTGAAGGGATACCGGTCGTCCTCGTAGTCCCGCGGCCAGTCGCCACCAAGCCCACGGTCCACCCCGTATTGCGCAAAAAGCAGCTCCAGGCCCGTCGTCACGAGCACCTCGCCCTCGGCCGTGCGCACCCGTCGCGCGGGCACCTTCCGAACGAAGGTCCGCGGGATGTCGCCCTCCGAAAAATCGGTGAACTTCACCGGGACCAGCTCGTCGTGCTTGCCCTTGAGATCGAGGAGCGGGTCGATCGCCTGCCCAGTGAGCGCGTCCTCAAGCTTGAGGTTCCACTCCCCCTTCTTCTGTTGCCAGCGGTGGCCCACCGTCCCCTTCGGCATCCGCAACTCGTTCGTGGACGCGTCGATGACAAAGGTCTTCCACTCCGCGTTCTCGGTCTCCCGCGTGACGGGGACCTGGGAGGCGCGGAGCAGGCTCCCCGCCTCGTGGGTTCCGTCCGCCTGCCGCGGAAGGGTCACCAGGAAGGGCGCGTCGCTGTATTGCTTGAGATACTGCGTGAAGGCGGGGACCTGTCGCTGCGCGTGGAACTCCTTGAGGATCACGTGGCCCACCGACATCCAGAACGCCCCGTCCTGCCCCTGGTGGATGGGCACCCATTCGTCGGCGACCTTCGAGGTCTGGCTGAAATCGGGAGAGAAGACCACGACCTTTGTCCCGCGGTGCCGCGCCTCGACAAGAAAGTGGGCATCCGGCGTCCGCGTCATGAGGACGTTGGAGCCCACCACCGCGATGAAGCGGGAGTGGAACCAATCGGCGCTCTCGGCCACGTCGGTCTGCTCGCCCCAGGTCTCGGGCGAAGCGGGCGGCAGATCGCAATACCAGTCGTAGAACGAGAGGCAGACGCCCCCCATGAGTTGGAGGAAGCGGGCGCCCGCGGCGTAGCTCACCATGGACATCGCCGGGATGGGCGAGAAGCCGATGAGGCGGTCCGGGCCGTGCCTCTGCACGGTGTGCAGGTTGGCCGCGGCCATAAGCTCGTTGACCTCCGCCCACGTGCTGCGTCGGAACCCGCCCTTGCCGCGCGCCTGCTGGTAGCTCCGTCGCGCCTCCGCGTCGTCCATGATGGAGCGCCAGGCGGCGACCGGGTCATCCGGGTGAGCGCGCCTCGCCTTGCGCCAGAGCTTGAGGAGCACCCCGCGCACATACGGGTACTTCACCCGCAGGGGGCTGTAGATGTACCACGAGTAGGAAATCCCCCGCTGGCATCCACGCGGCTCGTAGGGCGGGATCTCCCGGTCGATGACCGGGTAGTCGAGCGCCTGGAGTTCCCAAACGACGACGCCCTGCTTCACGAAAATCTGCCAGCTGCACGAGCCGGTGCAGTTCACCCCGTGGGTGCTGCGCACCACCTTGTCGTATGCCCAGCGGTTCCGATAGAAATCCTCCCACGTGCGCTCGCGGGGGGAGAAGATGTCCTGGATCCAGCCCATGGCTACTTCCTCCTCCTCTGGAGCCGCGCCGGGTGGGGCGCGGAGTGGTTGCGCTGAAAGACAGCCAGGCCCGCCATGAGCGCCGCCGCCCCCAGCCCGCCCCACAGCAGGAGCGGGGCGTCCGCGGTACGGACAACCGCCGGGTCGAGCGAGGCGAGGTAGCGCGCGAGGTCGAGGGACTCCTGCCGGTCCACCGGATGACGCCGGTATGCGGGTTCCATCACCTTGAAGGCCGACTTCTCGATCGCCGAGGCGAGGGCGACCTCCCCCATCCGCGCGCGGATCCCCCCGAGGTCCGGGCCGAGGGTGCCGCCGGGCCCCTCCGCCTGGTGGCAGGCGAGGCAGGGTGCCCCGCCGTTTTTCAACGGTTTTGTGCCGAGGAAGAGCGCTTTCCCTGAAGCGGCCGAAGGCGGTTCCATCTTCGCCGCGAACGCCTGGGCCACGCGCGCCTCCTCCGACTTCAAACGGGCGCGCACTTCCGGGCCGCGCAGCAAATCCGCCAGTTGCTGGAGATCCGCCTCGGCGAGCGGGCCGACATACTTCTGCATCCGCTGGATCGCCCCCTTGAGGTCGGCGACCGGCCACGAAGTCACCCCGACAAGGTCCGGCCCTGTGAGCTTGCCCCCGCCCACCGTGTGGCATCCCGCACAGGAGGTCACGAACCGCCGCGCGGCGGCGTCCGGGGACGCGGCAACCTCGGGCGCCGCGCGGACCGCGGAAGCCGCGGCCGCGAGCGGCACCAGGGCCAGGAGAAGCGCTGTCTTCCGGTATTCCCTCTGCACTTCACCAACCTGCCCGCCTGCCCCGCCGGCGTCCTTGACTCAAATCAAGAGACCACGCTTTGCGTCACGGCATCTCCCACCTCCCTCTCCCGCAAGGTGATGTTCGTCATTGCCAAATCCGGGCGTGTTGGAAAGCGTTCGCCGACACACTTTTTCCTTCCTCGCCGACTCGTCCTCGGGCTCGCCCTTCTCCTCGCCGCCGGTTTCCTCGCAGGCTGCGGCACCTCCGACTCCAAGCCCCCCAAGTTCGTCGTCGCCAAGGGCAAGGGCATCAAGGTCGTGCGCGCGGACCTCGACAAGGCCGAAGCGCAGTTTTTCCAGCAGCGCGGGGTCAGCAAGGCGCAGACGCTCGCCTCGGACAATTTCCACTTGGCGTCATGTTCCGCCAACGTTCTTCCCCATGCGGCGAAACTCCCGTAGGTAATCCCCCATGCCCGTTCAGAGCTCGGGCGGGACTGTGACCACCGGCGGCGTAACGACATTCAACTGCGGGTCGCGCGTCGCATCGGTCGCCACGGCGCCGATGATCTGCATCTGCTCGCAGTCAGCGCAGGGGTCCTCACGCCTGGCGTGGCACTCCGCTGCCCCTCCCCTCGGGACGGGGATAAAGTCCCCTCCGTTTAGGGTTATCATTATTTGAGGTGCGCCTCACGTCTCGGTGACGGCGCCTGATCCCTCCCCCGCGGGAGGACCTCTCCGCCCCCTGCCGCCCGCCCGGGGTGGACATGGGGGTTGTGTCTCAACCCTTCACCAGGAGGTCTCTATGAGCCCCCGCGCAGGTCAGTCCCTTGTCAGCGACATCGTTCCCCGCATTCGTGCCGTGGTTCCGCGTTCCGTTCGTCCCGTCGGTTCCGAGGACACCGAGGAGTTGATCCAAGACTGCGTCGCCATGGCGGCGAGGCTCCTCCACAACAACGAGGCCAACGGGAAGCCCGTGTTCCCGAGCAGCATCGCGTTCTATTCGTTGCAGCACTTAAAATCAGGCCGTCGCAGCACCGGCTCCAGCCGCACCGATGCGTGCACCAGCGGCACCCGCCTCGACGGCAGGAGCGACCTGCTCCCCATCGACGAGCCCATCGGGTTCGACGAGGCCGCCGGGGAAAGCCTCACCTTGTCCGAGATGATCTCGGATGGGCGCGAAGACCCCTCCCAGGAGGTCGCCAGGACCGTCGACTGGGAGTGCTTCATGAGCACCCAGAGCAAAAATGCCCGCAAAGTGGTCCAGCACTTGGCCGAGGGCCTCAAAATCCTCCAGATCGCGAGGAAGATGAATCTGGCCCCATGGCAGGTGTACGCCGAACGCGACAAGCTCGCCAAGGCCGTCCGGGAGCACATGGGCGTCAACGTCATCGAAGACGTGACCCGCCCCGCACAGTGGTTCGGCAACCTCAAGGCCGCCCGGGAGAAGTTCGCCTGCCGGAAGCGCCACCGGGGCGTTTGAGGATCCCCATGGCCCGACCCAGCCACTACTGCCCCGCCCTGAGCCGCTTCCTCGTCTGCGC
>CAZZBZ010000109.1:0-6101 GCA_964653025.1 uncultured Verrucomicrobiota bacterium | reverse complement strand
CCGCCGAGGCCCGTCGGCAGGTCGAAGCCCTCCGACCCCAGACGGCCCCCGGCGCGGTTCGCGTGGTGCCCGGCCTAGCCGGTTACCACACCCTTGCCCCCTCCATGGTGGACGACTTTTGCGCCGAGGCCGAGCGCCAGGGCGCCGCGGAGATCGTCCTGTACGAATCCAACTTCCTCATCACCGACCCGATCCCCGATCACTTGCGCGCATGGAGCTTCAAGGTGCCGCACTGCCGCCGCTCCGTGGCAGCCTCCCGCGTGGCTTTGCTCGACTGGGCGCGAATCCCTGCGCAACGGGGCTTCCTGCGCACCTTCAGTCTGGACAATGCGGCCCCCGACCAAGAGACCGCGTTCCAGGTCGCCCACGATGGGGAAGCCCTCCATATCCGCGTGGAGTGTCGCGAGAGGAAAACCGCCGCCCTGCTCCCTGTGCCCGAGTTCGATCCCTCGAACTTCAACGTCGCGCAGTTGCGCGCCCGCATGGCGTGGCATCCCTTCGAGAGCGTCCACCTCTTCCTGGACGCCGAGCACCGCCACGAGGACTATTTTCATTTTCTCATGGATCCCTCGAATCGTGGCCTGGAGGAGCGGCGCCTTGACGAGGACTGGACCGGCGCCTGGACCCACGAGGCCAGCATCGGTCCGGACCTATGGGTTGCCGTTTTGCGGATCCCCTTTGCCACGCTTGGCATCCGGTCGGGACCGGGACAGGTGCTGGGGTTCCAGATCGGTCGCATCCAGAACTCCCCGCGGGAGGTGACGACGTGGTTCTGCTCTTGGGGACGCCAGACCAATCCGTTGCAGTTCGGCCACATGACCCTCCAGTGAGCGAAATCCAACCATCCACGGCATCCATCGAAACGGAGGAGGCGCCTAATGGGCTCCTCTCGGGGGGCCGTCGCGAAATACGGCCGGGGCGCCACAACCGAGGGAAACGTGGTCGTCCCATGTACCTGGAGATGAAGGAGGATCTGACCCGCCATATCCAATCAGGAAAGTGGGCGGCAGGTTTCCGTGTTCCGAGCGAGAGCGAACTCATCGCGAGCTACCGCGTGAGCAACACCACCGCCCGCCGGTGCCTCGATGAGATGGAGAATGAGGGCCTGCTGCATCGCGTGAGGGGACGCGGCACCTTTGTGAGTGACCTGGCACACATGGTCAGTCGACGGCAAGTGGGCGTGATCGTGCGCGACCTCTACAGCCTCTCGCACCCCTTCGTGGCGATGCTGTTGGGAGGGATCGAGCGGGCGATGGAAGGGCGCGGGGTCAACCTCCGTATCCATCGGGCACCTTCGGGGACGGAACCGGGCCCGTTGGGGAGGACGCTGCTGTCGATGCTCCGACATGACGAGGCCGAACACGCGTTCATCCTGAGCAACTTTCCCGTGGCCGCCCTGACTCCCCTCCTCGACCACGGGATCCAGTGTCTTGGCGTGAATACCTTTTATCTCGATGAGCGGGTGCCCCACGTCGTCTTCGACTACGAGAAAAGCCTCGAGTTGGCCCTGCGAACCATTGCACGGCTCGGGCATCACCGCATTGCCCTCCTCTTCTGGGAGCCCCCGATGGCCGAGCAGGGCGTCATGAACTCCGCATCCCGCATCGCCGAGGCTTGGGCGGCGGTGAGGAAGGAGTATCCCACGATGGCCCCGCGTCCCGACCTCCATCTCCTTCCCCCAGATACCGAGCATGAAATCGCCGGGCTGGTCGGGGCGCTCATGTCCCGACCGGATCGCCCCACAGCCATCCACTGCGCCGACGAGCTCGTTGGGCTCGAGGTCCTTCGGGTGTTGCGGGAACTAGGACACGAGGTGCCCCGCGACGTGAGTGTCACCGGGGTTCGCCTCCTTCCCTCCAGCCCGCTCGCGTGCGTGGACCTCGCGGTGAAAGAACTCGGCATCGAGGCGGGACGCGCGATGCTTGGCTGGCTGGAAGGCGAGCGTCCCCCGAGTCACTCGCGTCCGTGTGGCGAGTTCCTGGTCCGCGAAACTCTTGCGCGGCCCTACCTTTAAGAATCCCATGAAGACCCCATCCATTTCAGCCCGGGTTACTTTTCTCTCCCTTTCCTTTCTCGTGGTTTTCGCCGTTCGAGCCGGGGAGGTGGCCTACCTCGGCCGCGAGATCCCCTCGTCTCCCGATTGGAAACTGGAAGCAAAGGGAGGCACGGAATCGGCGGATGCCGATTTCCTCGTGATCCACACTTCCGCGCCGACCGAGAACCGTTTCTACCGCTGGAACGGCGACCTCGGTGATGGGAAGGGGTTCCAGGCAGATATCGAGTTGCTCATGCGGAACGGGATCACGCGCCTTTCCATCGCGGCGAACAGCCCGGACGGCCCGGTCCATTACACCATCAACCTCTACGCGAACGGCGTGCTCGGAGGCTACGCGCTGGAAGGATATCGCACGGCCAAGGTGCCCGGAGGCCGGCTCGAATCGCTCCAGGTCAGGCTCCGCGGAGGATGGGGAGCGGACATGGTCGTCTCCGCAAACGAGGACCCCAAGGAGCTTCTCATCTTCGCCCCCGTACTCGCCAAGGGGAAGCCCCGTCCCGGATTGTGGCTGGGCGACGACAGCAACTCCTATGCCGCCGAGGTCGTCGTGCGCCGCGTGGTGATCCGTCAATGAGTGACGGTGACGTTTCCTTCCGATCTGCTTGAAGCGACGGCCCGCTGTGTCCCAGATTACCCGCACGCATGAAGATCCTGTTCAACCTCCCGCCCTCGACGATTGCCCGCTGCTTTCGCAAGTCCGACCTCGACCGCCTCGCGGGGGCGCATGAGGTGATGCTTCCGCCGTCCATCGCCGCCGGGGCGTTCGCCGAGCTCGCGGCGTCCGGAAAGGTTTCTGGGAAAAACCCCGAGATCGCCGAACTCGAGGCCTTCACCACGGAACGGATTGGAGCCGCCGAGGTCATGGTCACGGGTTGGGGGACGACGGCGATCCTTGCGGCGAGCCTGGAATCGGCCCCGAAGTTGAAGCTCATCGTCCACTCGGCGGGAAGCATCAAGACCCTCGTGCCCGAGGAGGCCTGGAAACGCGGGATTCGTGTGGCTACCTGCAACGGGGCGCTCGCGATCGGCGTGGCGGAGACGACGCTCGGGATGATCCTCGCGGGGATCAAGGGTTTCTTCCCCGGGCGGGACTGGACGCGCGACGGGAAGTGGCACGATCCGAAACTCGGGACCAACCGGGAAATCCTCCGCGAACCCTTCGGTCTCACGGTCGGCGTGATTTCCGCGAGCAAGGTCGGGCAGCACGTGCTGAAGCTGCTCCGCGCCTTCGAGCTGGAGGTCCTGCTCTACGACCCGTTCATGAAGCCCGAGCGCGCGCGGGAACTGGGGGCCACGCTCGTCGGCCTTGAGGAGCTGATGAAGCGCTCGGACGCGGTGACCCTCCACGCGCCCGCCCTCCCCGCGACCCGCCACCTGCTCAAGCGGGAGCACTTCCGCGCGATGAAAGACGGGGCGGTCTTCATCAACACCGCGCGGGGGATGATCGTGGACGAGGTGGGGATGATCGAGGAGCTAAAGACGGGGCGGATCTCCGCCTTCATTGACGTGACCGACCCTGAGCCGCCCGCGAAGGACAGCCCATTGCGGACGCTCCCGAACGTGGTGCTCACGCCGCATCTCGCGGGGCACGCCTCGAATGGCTGCTTCCGTCAGGGGCGGAGCGCGGTGGATCAGGTCATGGAGTTCGCCGATGGAAAGCCGATGCACGGCGAGGTCACTCTCGCGATGTTCGCCACGATGGGGTGAGCAAGCTGAAAATCAGCTCGCTCTTCTCAGGCGTTCGCGGCGTCCCACTCCTTCACCTTCGCAATCACGTAGTCCACTTCCTCGGCGGTGAGCTCGGGGAACATCGGGAGGCTGACGCAGCTCGCGGCGTTGAACTCCGCGTTGGCCACGGACCCGACGACGCGGGCCTGCTTGCCCCACGGGTACCCCTCCTGCTTGTGGATGGCGATGGAGTAGTGCGTCTTCGCGTCGATGCCGTTCTTTACGAGGAAGTCGACGAGCACGTCGCGCTTCGCGGAGTTCTTCACCTCGATCGCGTAGAGGTGGAAGACATGGCGGTAGCCGTCGAGCGCCACGGGAAGGTTGAAGCTCTTCACTCCCTTGAACGCGGCGGTGTAGCGGGCGGCCCACTGGCGGCGCAGGTCATTCCCCGCGTCGATGTGCTTGAGCTTGGCGCTCAGGATGCCGGCGTGGAGGTCGTCGAGGCGGCTGTTGAAGCCGTAGCTGTGGACGTTGCGCTTCGTCGAGCCGTGGTTGCGCAGCTTGCGGACCTTCGCATCAATATCGGGGTTGTTGGTGACGAGCGCACCGCTGTCGCCGAAGGTGCCGAGGTTCTTCTGGATGATAAAGCTCGTGGCGACGGCGTCGCTGAGCTCGCCGATTCGGAAGTTCGGGCCCTTGGCGCCGATGGCCTGGGCGTTGTCCTCGATGATGCGGAGGTGGTGCTTGTCGGCGATCTTCTTGATCGCGATCATGTCGGCGCACTGGCCGTAGAGGTGGACGGGGATGATCGCCTTCGTCTTCGGGGTGATCGCGGCCTCGATCTTCGACGGGTCGATGCACTTGGTCTTCGGGCAGCAGTCCACGAACACTGCGGTGGCACCGGCGATCCAGATGGCCTCGGCGGTGGCGAAGAAGGTGTTCGGGTGGGTGATCACCTCGTCCCCTTCCCCGATCCCGAGGGCCATGAGGGCGAGCCAGATCGCGTCCGTGCCATTGGCCACGCCGATTGCGTGCTTCGTGCCGTGGTAGGCGGCGAGCTCGGCCTCAAAGCGCTTGAGCATCGGTCCCATCACGTACTCGCCGCTCTCCAGCACCGCCTGGATGTTGGCGTCGATCTCCTTCTTGATATTGTGGTACTGGCGAACGTGTCCGTAGAATGCGACTTTCATGGATGGGATTTTCTGGGGTTTGAGTTTGAAGCAATTTGATTAGAATAAGCCATCGCGAGGCGCAATGGGAAAGTGGGGCTGATCCCGAGAGAAAAATCGGCGGGCCGCCGATTTCAGCACGTGAGCCGAGTGCGCCCCCAGAATGTTGGGTGAGCGATAGAGATATGGATGCTTTCCCGCCGTGGGGACGCATCGGGCTGCGGTTGTCTCACCCTCCCGCGACCACCCGGATGATCTCGATGCGGTCCCCGTCGCGAAGCGGGGTTTTCTCCAACTCCTGGCGGAAGAGAACCACCTTATTGTGCTCCACGGCCACCTGGGAGGGGAGGAGCGACCACTCATCGAGCAACCTCGCCACCGTGGGTGACGAGGTCTTGCGCTCCTCGCCGTTGACGATGACTTTCATTTTTCTCGGATTATAATTTTCGAAACCCGTGCTTTTCCAGCGCCGCCGCGCGGGGAAACCCACGCGATGAACCGGAGGTTGCGAAACTTCTCGGCGAGATCGAGACCGTAGCCGTAGACAAACTTGTCCGGGATATCGAAGCCGACAAACCGCGCCGAGGCACCGGGGGCGTGCGGGACCTCCTTGCGGAGGAGGACGCAGGCCTCGACGCGCCGCGCGCCGAGCTTTTTCAAGAAGCGGGTGAGCGCGGCGAGGGTGAGCCCGGTGTCGAGGATGTCGTCCACGAGGAGGACGCTCGCCCCGCGGACATTGAGGCGGAGGCGTTGGTTGAAGATCACCTTGCCCCTCGACTTACGGGCCTTGCCGTAGCTCGAGGCAGCGATGCAATCGAGCGCCACCGGCGAGCGCAGGTGCCGCACGAGGTCGGAGAGAAAGAGAATGCTCCCGTTGAGCACGCCGACCACGACCACCCGTCCCCCGCGGCTCCAAGCGTCCACCTCCCGGGCGAGCGACGCGATGCGTCGGTGGATGCGCTTCTCCGGGATCAGGACGCGGTGTGGGTGCGGCATGGCGCATGCCTACGCCATGTCGGCCTCGTGGCCAATCCAAAACCGTCCGAGGTTCTTGTGTGCCCCATACCCGCCGCATGGACTGCCGTCGTGGGGCTAAATCACGGGCGACAGTTCCAGTACCGTAGCGATCTTGCGGCTCTCTGTCTGACTTGACCACGAACCCCATCACTACCTCATTCCACAAATTGCAGAACTTGACGCACACAACT
>CAZZBZ010000108.1:0-6260 GCA_964653025.1 uncultured Verrucomicrobiota bacterium | reverse complement strand
CAAACGCCCCGCCAAAGAACTGGGTCGTCGTGAAGAGGCTGAGCACCTCCTCGGGTGGGAAGAAATACTGCGTCGCGAAATGCCAGTTCTGCGCCGTGTCCGCCGCCCCAACCACCGGGGTGTTGACTCCCAAGTATTGCCAGTAGTGCCAGGTCGAGCAGAATCCAAGTCCAAGCGCACAGACGGCTACGGTCGCAAGCCCTGCTCCACGCCGCACGGCCACCGGAAGGCTGAACTCTCCCTGGCGATGTTGTCTCCAAAGCGCGAGGGCCAGCCACACCGTGTACCAGAGGCCGAGAAAGTAACATATCTGCACCTCCATCCCGAGCATCGCCAGTCCGAGGAACCCGCCGGAAACCACGTAGTTTCGGAAGCCCTCGCCCCTAGTGCCCCGGAGGAAGAATACGATGGACCACGGGATCCATGCGTAGGTCATGAACTTGCTGACGTGCCCCGCATAGGCAAGCGTGATCACGGTGTTGGTCAGCATGAACGCCATGCCGCCGAACGCGCAGGCGACGGGCGCAAGCCGTAGGGACCGCAGAAGGAAATACATCCCGGTTCCTGCGATCAGAAGGTTCAGCGAGAAAAGGAGATCGGCCGACCACGGATAGTTCAGAAGCCCCACCAGCACGGAGTTCAAGTCAGGAAAAATCGTAAACTGACGCTCTCCGAGCCATGGCTCTCCATACCAAACAGAAGCAAATCCAGACGATACCGCTGCGTGGAGCCGCGCGTACTGGTGGGCCGGGGCATCCATCGCGACAAGGGCTTGATCGGGCGCATGCCAGAACAACGCCGCGAGGATCACCGCTGCAACAATGACAAACAGGCCAGCTCCGAATGCGAACCAGGCTCTCGAATTTTCCTTCATCATGAGCGACACAGGCTAGCAGGTTGCCATACAATTGCGAGGCCGCCGTTGCTCCTCCCCGGGCGCGGAGCGCATGGCAACTCCGCCGGATTTTCTCTTGTCCCTTTTGGCCGTGGCATTGAGTGAGGTGCCTCCACGCAGACTGCCGAGGGCACGACGAAGCGTGCCCCTCCCCTGGTCAACAGAGTTGGAGGGGCACGCTCCGTCGTGCCCGTGCGAAGCTGAGAATTGGCCTACAAACTGTTCCCGGGCCGCGCAGCCGAAAGAGGTCCGAGAGAGCCCGTTATTGCGACGCCAATGGCGCCGTGGCCCCCGTGGAATGAGATGTCGCCACTCGGGTCGTGCTCTTGGCGTAAAGGAAATCGCTGCTCTTCTTAAACCTCGGATTCATTGTGCGGAAGACAACACTCAACCCAAGACGCACCATGCGAAGAATGTAGAAGAAGTCCTCGCGGCTGTGAATCTTGCGAATGAGGTGGAGCGGGTTGAGCAGGAAAGTCGTCGCTCGATAGAGCAAGAAGGAGCGATACGCCTCCTTCTGGAGTCGACTGAGTTCCTCATGCTTGAAAACGGTCGTGTCGGATCCGGTCTCGTTGAGGACAAGGTTGATCTTCTCAAACTCCGCCTCGTTGGGCTCATCCTGCTCGAAGTAGGCGTCAAAATTCAGCAACCCCTCCTTCTTGAAGAACTGGTACACGTCGGAGGTGGGTTGCGGAATCAAGAGATAGAAACAGGCGAAGTCCGTGCCGCAGGTCTTGGCGAAAGCGACGGTGTCCCGAATGGACTCGCGCGTTTCGTAGGGGAAGCCGAGGATGTTCGTGCAGTTGGTCCACATGCCGATGCGGTTGGCGTGTTGGATGAGATGCTTGGCCTGCTCCAAGGGAAAGGGTTTGCCGAGAAATTTGCGCGTCTCTGGGTTGCCGGACTCGATCCCGAAGGTAATCCGGTAGCACCCCGACGCTTTCATCTTGTCGAGCAGTTCAGTGGTCAGCATCCAGTGAGCGATGCCATTGGGCGTGGTCCATTTGATGTTGAGACGGCGCCGGACAATCTCGTCACAGATGTCGGCAAGGCGCTTTTTATCCACGCCAGCACTGTCATCGAGGAAGGCGAACTCGCGCACGCCGTAGGCATGGTGGATTTGCTCAATTTCATCCACGACATGGGTGGCACTGCGCCCGCGCCAGGTCCGTCCCCACACCGCCTTGATGGTGCAGTAGACGCACTTCATGGGGCAACCGCGGCTACTGACGATGCCGGCGGCGGGCGGGCGAAGGCCAAAGGGGTTGCCGTCCCCAAGGTACTTGCGGTAGTCCACCAGCGACAGGTCCGGGATGGGAATCGTATCGAGGTCCTGAATGTGTTGGCGTGGGGATGTCTTGACCACCTGGCTCTGGGCGTCCCGCCAGGCAAGGCCGGCGATCTCCCGACAATCCTTGCCATCGATCAGATAACGACACAGTTCGAGGAAGGTTTCCTCGCCCTCGCCGACCACCACGTAGTCGACATGACGGTTTCGGGCGACCTGTTTCCAATACGAGGAGGCGTGATTGCCGCCGATCACGACGGTGATGGCAGGATCCGCACGCTTGATGGTGGCGGCAATCTCGATCACGTCACGGGAGTAGATCGAGTACATGCTCGTGATACCGATAATCTTCGGTTTTTCACGGGCGATGATTTCCTGAATCGCCTCATCAGAGATGCCGAACCGCACTCGCGTCTCGCTGACGATGGCTTGGTGGACCTCAAAAACGCCGCACTCGACAATCTTGGATGGCAAACCAAACTTCTTCAGATAACCAGCCAAAAACAACAGGTTTAGGGGACAAGAAGGACGGAGAAACGAGTAGTATTGCAGCGTCTGGCTGTAATACGGATTGAAGAGCAGGATGTCCATTTGTCGGACTCTCAGCGTATCCGACACTGATTTGCTGTCCACCCAAAACCATCCCGCCATTTCCTTCCCATCTCTACGGGACTCCACGAAGGACACCCTGCATGATCGAATCCTTGAAATCAGGAGACCGCAATCCCAGAATGGGCGGCGAACGCCCGAGGCCAAGATGAAGACCCCTTTTCATATCCACATCTGGGCCCTGGCCGCGGAGGGGACCGGGATCTCGGGCGGCGACAAGATCTTCATTGAGTGCGCACGGCAATGGGCCGCCGGGGGACATCGGGTCACCGTCTACACCAACGCCGCGGGCGAGCGAATGTGCCGGTCGCACCACCTGCAGGGCGTGGATCTGGTCATCTTCGCGACCGCCTGGGCGGAGCGGCTCGGGCTCGCCATTCATTATTTCGTCCGTACCGTGTGCGCCGTTGGCATCGCCCTGCGCCTTCGACTCGACCCGTCAAAGCGCCACATCCTTTACTCCGCGTCGGACTTCTGGCCGGACACTTTGCCGGCCCTCATCCTGCGGAGGCGCCATTCCTCGAATGCCCGCTGGGTGGCCGGGTGTTACCTGCTGGCTCCCTCGCCGTTTGCCGGGCACGACGAGGCCGCGTACCGCGGCGGAAAACAGCCGATTTCGATCCGTTCCGTTCTCTACTTCGTGACCCAGCGGATGGTTCTCCCGCTGATCCGCCGGTCGGCGGACTTCTGGCTGGTCTCCAACCAACTGGACCGCGATGCTCTGGAGCGTCAGGGAATCTCCCTGGACCGCACTTTTGCCGTCTACGGTGGCGTCAGCCTCGCGGAGGTTGCGACCGCCCTGCCTCACCCCACAAAGCGGTTCGACGCCTGCTTTGTCGGGCGATTCCACGTGCAGAAGGGAGCCCAGTTCCTCGTCCCCATCTGGACCCGGGTGCTGCGCGAAATGCCCGACGCCCGCCTCAGCGTGATCGGCGACGGCCCGCTGCGGGAGGAAATCGAACGACAGGTTCGTGAACACAACCTGCAGGACCGCGTCTTCCTCTTGGGCTATGTGGACGGAGCCGAGAAGTTCTCGATCCTGAAGACCGCCCGGGTCTTCCTTCACACACCCCTATGGGATACGGGCGGCATGGCGGCCGCCGAGGGGATGGCGTGCGGTCTGCCGGTGGTGGCGTTCGACCTGCCGGGCTATCGATACTGCTACCCGCGCGGGATGGCGAGGGCACGGAGGGAGGACGTCGAGGACTTCGCGGCACACGTGATCCGGTTGTTGCGCGATCCGTCCGCCCACGCCGCCCTCCGTGAAGAAGCGCTTCAACTCGCCGCGACGTGGGACTGGGCTGAGCGCGCCCGCTCCATCGAGGCGGCGTTCACGCCCCTTTTCGACGCGCCAGCAACTCCACCGCGCGATATCCCGGCACCGGGGCGCGGGTGACCAGGCGCAGGCGGTTACCCAGGGGCGAGGCGGCCCAGGTCCGATAGCGCCGCCCGATCCCCGTATGGAACAGGACTTTCAGAAACGGGTCGAGGAGCGGAAACCGAATGAAGGGCGTTTCGCACGCCACCACCTCGAAGCCCGCCTGCTCGAAGACCCCGAGGAACTGCGCACGCGAGGAGTACTCCCGCAGGTGGGTTTGGTCCATGACCCGCAAACCGTCCTCGTTCCGCCTCCAGTACCACGCGGGCCCCGTCCGCAGGACCGAGCTGACCAGCGCCACCCCGCCGGGCTTCAGCGCCCGCGCGCACTCGGACGCCATCCGATGGTCGTCCACATGCTCGATCACCATACAACTCACCACGAAATCCAAGGAGGCTTTGCCGAAAGGCAGGGCCAAGACGTCCCCCTGGACCGTCGCGCTCGGCGGGACCAACCTCCGCATGAACTGGACACCGCCGGCGGAGCGTTCGAGGGCGAGGCATCGGATCCCCCGGTTATGGATCTCCCGTGTCAGGACCCCGCTTCCCGCCCCAAGGTCCGCGCCAATATCCCCGCCCCGAAGGAGCCCGAGAAACCTCTCCCAGACCCGTCGGCTGTACAGGGACCAACGCCAGTCGGGCGCGGTGGCAAAATCCGCCGAGTAGCGCTCCTCCCAGTACTCGTCGGTGCTATTTGGGCCAGGCGCGGACATAAAAGGCATCGAACCAGTCATAGTTCCAGAACGACTTTGGATCCTGATCCCAGGTTTTGGCGGTCACGAGTTCAAGGGAAATCCAAAGATCACCCTTGCCCGGGCGGGCGATCCTGGCCGACTCGAGTCGCCCCGCAAACACTTCGCGACGGGCCACGGTCACTCGGTTCGTTGGAGTCGCCCCGCACTGGATCCATGCCGCGCCGCCCGTCGCCTGGACGTCGGCTTGCAGTTGGATCGTCGTGCATGGCCCCAGCAATGCGGCCGGGATCCTCAGGAGAATCCCGCCGGGCTGGCCGGTCCTCACCGGAAACAGTTTGCCATCCGAGAACGGGTTGAAGCCAAGGTTCTGGGTTCCTGCTGCGAAGTGGCTGACCTGTGGGGTCGCGAAGTCGTCTGCGTAGACGAGGCTATCCCCGAGCAAGAAGGGGCGCCGCTTCCAAACCTCTCCAAGGCTGCCGCCAAGGGCGAGCACGTCGAACGCCTTCTCGTAACGGGCAGGGTCGGGCGTATATCGGTAGAACTGGTCGCAGCTTTCGATTCCCACGCGGAGGACGTAGTCCGCTCCCCGCGGGTTGACCGCAGAAACGCCCTGGATCCCGAGGTCCCCGCGCAGGTTCCGCCCCAACTCGGCGAGGCCCGGCCACGCGGCGAGGCGACACATCACGAGCGAGTTGGGCGGGGCCTGGCGATTCACGTAATCGAACAACGGACGGATTCCCTCTCCGTACCATCCGGTCATGAAGGTGTGGTTTCTCGCGACACTTCTTGTCCCTCCGACCAAGAGGTTGAAGAACTCCAGGTGATAGGGATGGATCCGGATCGCGATCACCGCCTGGGAGCCGAGCATGGCGAGGCAAAGTACCAGCCGCCAAGCGACCACACTCCCCCTCCAGCGCGAGAGTCGCTCCGCGCACACCTGGATTCCGAGGGCCGCCAGCACACAGGAGGCGGGGAAGCAGATGAGGAGGTAGTGGTTGAGCGCGGCCCTGAACGAGACCGCGCCCATCCCGAGCGGAAGGAGGATCGAGAGCCAGAGCACAGCGGACGGCCCCGCACGGCGAACCCCACCCCATGTGCGGGCCGCCCCGACTAGGTGCGCGAGGAGCAGCAGCGTGGGCATCATGAACACGTAGACGGCGGCGTAGTACCAGGGAGGCAGCGGGCGGATCGCGCCAAAGAACCACTCGACGTTTGCACCGGCCTGCGAAATCTTGAGCGGGGATCCGAAGACCTCGGCGATTGCGAGAAGGGGCCGTGACCACGCGTAGGGCCACGTCGCGATGAAGACGAGGAAGCCGGATGCGAGCGCGGTCGCCCCGAAGCCGGCCAGTCCGACGAGGGTCTCCGGCTTCTTCCACCCCCGCTCGACCAGCCA
>CAZZBZ010000107.1:0-6324 GCA_964653025.1 uncultured Verrucomicrobiota bacterium | reverse complement strand
CTCACAGGGTGCGCGCATGGCAGTTCTGCCGGGTTTTGTGAATACACAGCATCGCACGGGCACGATCCGCCTGAGGAGGATGCCCCTATCACGCTCGAATCGCGTTTGGAGGGACGGCGTGTCGCCGTCCGCTTTTCCGTATTCGCGGCCGCCGACACGGCGGCCCTCCATAAAGCACGGAAGAACTGTAATGCGTCCCTCCTCGAATGCCCGGGCGGTTCCGCTTGCGCTTTCCCCCGTTTTCGTTATGTATATCCAAGCTTAAGCAAAGCTGATTATGAAATATCCCGTCATTACCTCCCAAGAAGCCGCCGCACTCATTCCCCACGGGAGCACGATTGGGTTCAGCGGATTCACGCCGGCGGGGGCTGCCAAGGCCGTTCCCACGGCCCTCGCGGCGCGCGCGAAGGTCGAGCATGCCGCCGGCCGTCCCTTTGCTGTGCGCGTGCTGACCGGTGCCTCGACGGGGCCCTCGCTCGATGGCGTCTTGGCCGAGGCTGACGCAATCTCTTTCCGTGCTCCCTACCAGGCCGATTCCCTGCTCCGGAAGAAGATCAATGCCGGGCAGGTCCAGTTCGTGGATGCACATCTCTCCCACTTCCCGCAGGCGGTGCTCCACGGTTTCTTCGGGGAGGTGGACTTTGCCGTGGTCGAGGCGACCGAGGTGACCGACGATGGCCGCGTCTACCTGACCACGAGCATCGGGACTTCCCCCGTCTTTCTCCACACGGCGAAGAAGGTGATCTTCGAGATCAACCGCCGCCAGCATCCGCGCCTGCGGGAGATGGCGGACATCCTCATGGTCCCGCGCGTCGGGCACCGGACGGAGATCCGCCTCACTCACGTCGGTTCCCGCATCGGGCAGGACTTCGCAGTCGTGGACCCCGCCAAGGTGGTCGGCGTGGTGCACACCGACCTCCCGGATGAGGTGTCCGAGTTCACTCCTCCCGACGAGTCGGCCACGCGCATCGCCGGTTTTGTGAGCGACTTTCTCGTGGCGGAGATGAAGGCGGGGCGCGTCCCGCGGGAGTTTCTTCCCCTGCAGGCGGGGGTGGGCAACGTGGCGAACGCCGTGATGGCTTCGCTCGGGGCCTCCCGCCAGATCCCGCCCTTCACCATGTTTGCCGAGGTCTGCCAGGATTCCCTCATGGACCTTATCGAGTTGGGTCGCCTCACCATGATGAGCACCACCTCGCTCACCCTCTCCCAGAAGCGGATGGAGCGGCTCTTCGCGGAC
Source organism: uncultured Verrucomicrobiota bacterium (assembly GCA_964653025.1). Classification (GTDB taxonomy): domain Bacteria; phylum Verrucomicrobiota; class Verrucomicrobiia; order JABWAM01; family JABWAM01; genus JABWAM01. The sequence continues at coordinate 5,087 of CAZZBZ010000107.1, read as the reverse complement.
ATCGGGCGCTACACCTCGAAGATCATTCTCCGAGCGCAGGAGATCTCAAACAACCCCGAACTCATCCGCCGCCTGGGGGTGATCGCCCTGAACACCGCGATCGAGGTGGATATCTACGGGCACGTCAACTCCACCCACGTGATGGGCACGCAGGTGATGAACGGCATCGGCGGGAGTGGCGACTTCGCCCGCAACTCGTTCCTCTCGGTCTTCATGTGCCCCTCGGTGGCCAAGGACGGGGCGATCAGCACCGTGGTGCCGATGTGCTCGCACGTGGACCATAACGAGCACAGCGTCTCGATTATCGTCACCGACCAGGGCCTGGCGGACCTGCGGGGCAAGGACCCGGCGGCGCGTGCGCGGGAGATCATCGACAAGTGCGCGCACCCTGACTATCGCGAGCCGCTGCGTGACTATCTCAAGCTCGCCGGCAAGGGGCATGTGGCGCACGATCTCTCCCGCGCCTTTGCGATGCACCAGCAATTTCTGAAGAGCAAGACGATGCAGGGCGTGAGCTTCTCCTGAGCGAATCCATCGGGGTAGGTGGGCGGTCGTTTTTTGCGATGCGGGCGTGGCCCCCGCCGCTCACGGGTCTCAAATCGCCATAATTTGTCCCGCGTCGCGTTGACGGGGCGGGGGCGAGTCGATAGATTCCCAAGCCATGGGTGCCTATCCTGCGGGCTTTCGTCCTCGTCGCGGCTTGAACTGGGGGCTCGTCGGGCTTCTCTACGCGGCCTACTACATGTGCCGATACAACCTGCGCTGGGCGGTACCGGACCTGCGGCAGGAGTACGGCTTCAGCTACTCGGACATCACCCAGATCCAGGCGTGCTGGTTCTGGGCATACGGGATCGGCCAACTGATCAACGGCCTCTTTACCGACCGGATCGGGGGGCGACGGGCGATGGTCATCGGCGCCGCCGGCACGATCCTGATGAACATCATCTTCGGGTTCGCGTCGTTTGCGGGCGGGTTCAGCACCTTCGCGTTCATCTGGCTGCTCAACGGCTACTTCCAGGCGTTCGGCGCGCCGGGGATGATCAAGATCAACGCCGCGTGGTTCAGCCGCACCGAGCGCGGCACCTTCGCGGGGATCTTTGGCTTCATGATCCAGCTTGGCCAGTTTTCCATCAACAAGCTGGCGCCCGCGCTGCTCGCGGGTTTCACCCTCTTCGCGTGGGTCATGCCGAAGCTCCACTGGCGATGGCTCTTCTGGGTGCCGACCATCATCGTCGCGCTGATCGCAACGCTCGTGGCGTTCATCGTCAAGGAAACGCCCGAAGAGGCGGGCCACCCCGGGGTGCACCCGGATGAGGCCGACCATGCCGGCGGGGAGGTGCGCGTGAGCCTGCGCGAGGCGTTCGGGACGATTGTCCGTCACCCGCTCATCTGGTTCTACGCGGCCGCCTATGCCTGCACGGGCGCCGTGCGCCACGGATCCGACCATCTCGCGGTGCTGTACTTCGTGGACGAACTCAAGCTGGGCCGCAACACGGCGGCCGTGCAGTGGACGTTGCAACTGATGCCCCTGGTCGCGGTCCTTGGGGCTTTCAGCGCGGGCGTGATTTCCGACAAGCTTTTCAAGGGGCATCGCTCGCCGGTGGCGATGGGCTTCTACTTTCTCGAGACCGGCATCATCGTGCTGGCCGCGATCCTGACCCGACAGGCCGGACTCGCGAGCGTCGGGTTGAGCTGCTTCTTCCTCGTGCTGATCTCGCTCACCGCCAACTCGACCCATTCGATCATTGGGACGGCGGCCGCCATGGATATCGGCGGGCGGAAGATGGCGGGGTTCGCCTCCGGGGTGATCGACTCGTTCCAGTACTTCGGGGCCGGGTTGGCATTGCCGCTCATGGGCATGTTGCTCGACCGTTTCGGCTGGGGCGCCTGGTTCCCGGCAATGGCAGGCTTTGGCCTCGCCGGGGGGATTGCGATGCTGGTGGTCATGCGCCGGCAAAAACAGCTCGCCGTCCACGCGAGGTAGATCCGAGAGCGTTCGCACGGGGGCCACTTGCCCTCGAGATTTCTCCGTTGAATTTTTGCCTGCTCCTACAGCCAGTGCAGGGAAGCCACGGATGAAACACGGATACCCACGGATGGAGAAATGCGCCGATTCCGTCACACGGAATCGGCGCGTCCCGTCCATGGGATCACAGAGCGCGCTGACGGCTGAGACGTGACAAGTCCGTGTGAGCGGACTTGTCCCTCGTCATCTGCCGTCCGTGTTCATCGGTGGCTTTGTCAGGTGTTCTTCCGCTCAAAGCAACTGCGTTGGGTCCACGTCGGCGGACACCCGCACGTCTCCATCCCGCGGCCAATCGGCGAGCATTTTTTGGAGATCCTCCTTGCGCCCCTTGCGGCGGCTGTCGCGGAGCAGGAGATGGAAGCGGTGGCGCCCTCGCAGGCGGGCGAGGGGAGCGGGGTTTGGGCCAAGGACGCGGACACCGCTCCCCATGCGACGGACAAGCGCGTCGCGAAACTTCTGCGCGGCAAACTCTGCCTTGCTGGCCTGCTCGGCGGTGAACTCGATCTTCGTGAGGTGGTTGAAGGGAGGGTAATTGAGTTGCTCCCGGAAGCGGACCTCTTCGTCGTAAAAACCCTCATAGTCCTGCCGCCGCCCGAACTGGATGGCGGAGTGGTGGGGGGTGAAGCTCTGGACGATGACCTCGCCCTCGACCTCGCCGCGTCCGGCGCGGCCCGCGACCTGGGTGATCTGCTGGAAGGTCCTCTCGCCGCTGCGAAAATCCGGGATGTGCAGCCCGAGGTCAGCGTAGATGATCCCGACGAGCGTCACGCGCGGGAAATCGAGTCCCTTGGCGATCATCTGGGTGCCGAGAAGGATGTCGAGGCGGCCCATGCGAAAACGGAGCAGGGTCCGCTCGTGGTCGCGGCGGCCGGTCATGGTGTCGGAATCCATGCGCGCCACGCGCGCCTGGGGGAAGCAGGCTTTTACGGTCTCCTCGAGTTTTTCAGTCCCGAAGCCCTGGAAGCGGATGGCGGGATCCCGGCAGGATGCCTGGGGGCAGCAGCGGGGAGCGGCTTCCTGGTGGCCGCAGAAGTGGCAGAGGAGTTTTTGGCTGGCGCGATGGTAGGAGAGCGCGATGCTGCATTGGGGGCACATCGCCACGTAGCCGCATTTGCGGCAGATCATGCTTGATGCGTAGCCGCGGCGATTGAGGTAGAGGATCGTCTGTTCCCCGCGCTCGAGGCGCGAAAGGATCGCCCCGTGGAGGCTCTGGGAGAAGACCGAGAGACCCTTCTGGCGCATGATCTCGGTTCGCATATCCACCACGCGCACGCGAGGCAGCTTCCGCCCGTCCACCCGCTCGGGGATTCGGCAGAGCTCGTACTTGCCCTCGCGCGCGTTGTGGAATGATTCGAGCGAGGGCGTCGCCGAGCCCAGAAGCACCGCCGCGCCCTCGAGGTGGCCACGCATCACCGCCACGTCGCGCGCGTGGTAGCGCGGCATCTCCTCCTGCTTGTAGGCGGGCTCATGCTCCTCATCCACGACAATGAGGCCCAGATCCCGCACGGGGGCGAAGACCGCGGAACGGGCGCCGACCACCACCCGAGCCTCCCCGCTACGGATCCGTTGCCATTCCCGGAAGCGCTCCCCCTGCGAAAGTCCGCTGTGGAGGACGGCTAATCCATTGCCGATTTGTGATTTTTGATTTCCGATTGGAGGAGATGAGGGAGATGTCGCTGATCCCGCGATGGACTCGAACAGGGGGGGGGAAGTTTCCTTCGCAGGGGGGGCGGAAATCATGAAGCGAGAGCGGAATCGCTCGACGGTCTGCGGGGTGAGGGAGATCTCGGGCACGAGGACGATTGCGCCGCGCCCGGCGCGAAGGACCTCCTCGATGGCTTGAAGGTAGACCTCCGTCTTTCCACTGCCCGTGATGCCGAAAAGCAGGATCGGTTTCGGGGTCTTTTCCCGCAGCGCCGCGAGCACCCGCGTGAGTGCGACGGCTTGCGCGGGGGTGAGAGGTAAAGGGCGGCTGGGCACCATCTCGGCCGCGGCCGCGTCGAGTTCCGGGTCGGCGCGGGGTTTCATCTTCCGCATGGAGGCGCGCGTGCGGACGATGGCGGGCGCCACCGCGCGGAGGCAGAGGTCGAGAGGGCAGAGGTAGTACCCGGCCATCCATCGGGCAAGCTGGAGAATGGGAGCGGCCAGGACCGGCGTATCCCCGATGACCTCGTAGATGATTTTGAGGGAAACTCCTTTCATGGGTGCCTTCCCCTCGGGATGGAGCCCAACCACCGTGCCGTTGACCACGCGCCGCCCGAACGGGACGCGCACACGGGCCCCCTCGCCGACCCTCGTGGCCAGAGAGGGGGGAACGAGATAGTCAAACTCCTGGTTCACTCCGAGATCCACCCGGACAACGGCGACGCGCTGTTTCGCGGGGAGGGGAAGGTTTACTGCGGCGTCATCCATGTCGCGGGGGATTCAAGCGCCCGGGCGACGGCTTGTCAGCCGTGTTCGATTGCCATCGGTCCCCGTTTGGGCTAACCGGCATCGCGTGAGCGTCTTCATCCAGTTCCACGATCGCCCTCGTCCCCTGGCCGGGTGGTCCATCGCGCTTGGGGTGTTGGTCGGGGTGTCCACGATCCTGGCCCCGCTCTTCCGCATGGGCGAGCTTGCCCGCCAGGACCGGTTCGACCTCGCGATCCTGGCCGCCGCGGGGGAGAACGGCCTCGACCCGGGCCTCGTGAAGGCCGTGGCCTGGCGCGAGAGCAACTTCGCCCCCAACATCCGTGGACGCGACGCCGAACTCGGCCTGATGCAGGTCCGTCCGGTGGTCGGGGAGGAATGGGCCGCTGCTGGGATGGGTGAATCCCCGAAGGATGGGCGGCTCGCCGAGCCCGCAATGAATCTTCGCGTCGGCTCATGGTACCTGGCAAAGGCGATTCGCCAGTGGTCCCACGCCGCGGAGCCCGCCCCTCTCGCGCTGGCCCAGTACAACGCGGGCCGCAGCAGCGTCCTTAGGTGGGTCGAGGCAAACTCCCTCGCCGACGGGGAGAGTTTCATCGGGCGGATCCAATATCCCTCCACGCGCTCCTACGTGCAGGCGATCCTCGCCCAG
>CAZZBZ010000106.1:0-6386 GCA_964653025.1 uncultured Verrucomicrobiota bacterium | reverse complement strand
TCGGATTTAGGTATCGGATTGGCCGTGAGAGGCGACCACCCCCTCGACCTCGTCAATCCCACTGGAAATCACGGGGGAGCGGCTGATTTACAGGTCGCCTGCGGCGTCCCCCTCCCGCGTCTCGACGACGGGAGGTTGGAGCGGACCGAGACGGCGGAGCTCGGGCCACCGCCACACTGCGGCGGCGACCACCGCGAGCGTCCCGATCCCGCCCGCCACCACCGAGATCACCGGGGTGAACAGCGCCGCGACCGCCCCCGACTCGAAAGCGCCCAGTTCGTTCGAGCAGCTGATAAAGACACTGTTCACAGCGGTCACCCGACCCCGCATCGCATCCGGCGTGCGAAGCTGGACGAGGCTGTGGCGGATCACCACGCTGATGTTGTCGAAGACCCCCGTGAGCCCCAGCGCGAGCATCGAAAGCCAGAAGGAAGTGGAGAGCCCGAAGACGATCGTGGCCACCCCGAACCCGGCCACCGCCCAGAGGAGGCGGGAGCCGGCGCGCCGCACGGGAGCCCGGTAGACGGTGAAGAGCGCCATCGCGAGCGCGCCGAAGCCCGGCGCCGCTCGCAGCCATCCGAGTCCTGCGGGCCCAACCTGCAGGATGTCCTTCGCGTAGATCGGGAGGAGGGCCGTCGCCCCGCCGAGCAGGACCGCAAACATGTCGAGGGTGATCGCGCCGAGGATGACCTTCGTGCCCCACACGAAACGGAACCCGGCAAGCAGCGAATCGCGGGTGAGCGGTTCCGCGGGCTTCGGTGCGGCGCGGGTTTCCACGCGGAAGACACAGACCCCATAGACGAAGGTGAGGCCCGCGCAGGCCAGGTAGCAGGGAAAGGCGCTGGTCGCCCATGCGATGAACATCCCGCCGAGGGCGGGTCCGAGCACTCCCGCGAGCTCGAACCCCCCGCTCCTCCACGTCATCGCGTTGCCGTAATCCTTCGGGGGGAGGAGCGTCGGCCAGAAGGAGGCGCCCGCGGGCATCGCGAATGCGCGGGCCACCCCCGAAGCGAAGAGGCAGGCATAGACCAGCGGCACGGCCCCCTTCGCGAGGGCGAGCAGGGCGAGAACGACCGAGCTCGTCAGCATCACGGCCTGGGCCACGAGAAGGATCCGCCGCCGGTCCACCCGGTCCGCGAGGTGGCCCGCCGGCAGGGCGAGCGCAAACACCGGCAGCACCTGCACGAGGCCCACCGCGCCCAGCGCCCACGCCGAGCCGGTACGCTCGTAGAGATCCCAACCCACGGCGACCGACTGCATCGCGCCCCCAAAACTCGAGAGCGCCGCCCCGAGGGCGAAACGTCGGTAGTTCGGGTGCCGCAGCGCCGCATAGGGATCGTGACGGACCGGGTTCATGGGATTAGGGGTTGAAGAGGTTCACGGTTCAACGGTTCAACGGTTGGGACCTGTCAAAGAATAACAGTTCGGCAACGGCTGAACCGTTGAACCCGACCACCCACGCCGTCAAGAAACCTCGTCGTAGTAGCCGAGCACGTGAAGGCGGTAGAATACGGCGAGCGTGTCCCACCCGGTCTCGTGCATCGCCTGCGTGGAAATGCGAGAGTACTTGCCCGTGCGCTCCACGACCACCGGCGCCTCGATGATGCGATAGCCAAAGTGATGCGCGATGACGAGCAACTCAAGGTCGTGGGCGAACGCCTTCACCAGCATCCGTGGCATGGCCCGCGCAAGCACCTCCCGACGGAACAGCTTGAGCCCCGTCTGGGTGTCCCGTACGGGAAGACCGAAGAGGATCCGGGTCAGGGTGAAGTAGACGAGGCTGACCAGCCGCCGATGCCAGGGATACTCGATGCGCGAAAGGGGGTGCCACTTGCTCCCGATCACCACGTCCGCATCCTCCGCGCGCATCGTTTCCAGAAAAACCCCCATCTGCTCGGGGGGGAGGTCCAGGTCGGCATCGAGAAAAAAAACGAGATCCCCGCGGCTCGCGGCGAAGCCCTGGCGCAGCGCCTCTCCCTTGCCGCGGTTCGGACGAAGGCGGACGACCTTGAGTTCGGGGACCTCCGCGCGCACGGCCTCCGCCGCATCCGCCGTGCCGTCGCTGCTCCCGTCGTCCGCAACGACAATCTCGAAATCCACCCCCATCGTCGCAAGCTGCTTGCGGGTGCGGGCGACGACCCGCCCGATGCGCGTGGCCTCGTTCCATGCAGGAAGAATTACGCTGATTGAGGTCATGCGGAGGGATCTACCTGCCGCAACCTCGCCCCGTTCGCGAGCCAAAAACCGGGGGAGTCGGAAGGCAAATCTGCTCCAAGTGAACTGATGCGGTTCAGGGGAGCACACGCGGCCCGCGTGTCCTGCTGGGCGGCTCGCCCAACAGTCTCCCTCGGAAAATCGGTCCCGCAGCCGCGGGACGGGCCGCGTGCGCTCCCCCAGATCGTAAGGATCGGGGCGCTTTTAAGCGACCCTCCTTCGCCGTTGATTTTTTCCGCCGGGAAGCGAATCATGACGGGCTCCATGGAACCCGCGCGCATCCGAAACTTCTGCATCATCGCGCACATCGACCACGGGAAGACCACGCTGTCGGACCGCCTGCTGCAGGCCACCGGCACGATCACCGCGCGGAACATGCGCGACCAGCTTCTCGACGGCATGGACCTCGAGCGCGAGCGCGGGATCACCATCAAGGCCCATCCCGTCCGGATGATCTATCGCGCCAGGGATGGGGTGGATTACCAGCTGAACCTCATCGACACGCCGGGCCACGTGGACTTCGCCTACGAGGTCTCCCGCAGCCTCTCCGCCTGCGAGGGGGCCCTGCTCATCGTGGACGCCGCGCAGGGGGTCGAGGCGCAGACGGTGGCCAATGTCCACCTCGCGATGAAGCAGAATCTCACGATCATCCCGGTGATCAACAAGATCGACCTGCCCAACGCCGACGTCCCCTCGGTCCTCCACCAGATCGAGGACATCCTGGCCATGCCCCGGGAAGACGTGCTCATGGTAAGCGCGAAGGTCGGCACCGGGGTTCCCGAGATCCTCGAGGCGGTCGTCAAGCGCCTCCCCCCGCCCCGCTCCACCCTCCCGGGATTCCTCCGCGCTTTGGTCTTCGACTCGAACTTCGATACCTTCCGGGGAGTGATCACCCACGTGCGCGTGTTCGACGGCGAGGTGACCGCCGGCGTACTGATCCGCCTGCTTCGCTCCGGCAACGACTATGAGGTCAAGGAGGTCGGCACCTTCGCCCCCGGGATGGTGAAGACCGACACCCTGCGGGTGGGGCAGGTCGGCTACATCATCGCAAACATCAAGACCACCGCGGAGGTCAAGATCGGGGACACGATCACCCACGCTCGCAATCCGGCAAAGACGCCCCTGCCCGGCTTCCAGGAGGTCCACCCGATGGTGTTCAGCGGGATCTACCCGATCGACACCTCGAACTTCGAACAGTTGAAGGCCTGCATGTCCAAGCTCCAACTCAACGATTCGGCCTTCGTCTACCAGCCCGAGAGCTCGGTCGCCCTCGGCTTCGGCTTCCGTTGCGGCTTCCTCGGACTCCTCCACATGGAGATCATCCAGGAACGCCTCCGCCGCGAGTATCTGCAGGACATCATCGCCACCTACCCGAGCGTGATCTACCGCGTGGTCCGCACGAACGGGGAGAAGCTGGAGGTGGACAACCCCGTGCACCTCCCCGATCCGAGCGTCATCGGGCACATTGACGAGCCCTACGTGCGCGCGTTCGTGATGGTCCCCAACACGGTGATCGGGGACATCATGAGCCTGATCCTGGACCGCCGCGGCACCTGCTCGCACACGGAAACGCTCGATGGACGCCGCGTGATGCTCACCTGCGAGCTGCCGCTCAATGAGATCCTCGTGGACTTCAACGACAAGCTCAAGAGCATCAGCCGCGGATATGGATCGATGGACTACGAGCCGACCGGCTACCGCGAGGGCGACCTGGTGAAGCTGGACATCCTCGTCAACAGCGAGCCCGTGGATGCCTTCTCCTGCATCGTCCACCGCTCCAAGGCGGAGGGTCGCGGGCGCGCCCTCGCCCTGAAACTCAAGGAGGTCATCCCCACGCAGCTCTTCCAGGTCGCCATCCAGGCCGCCATCGGCGGGAAGATCATCGCCCGCGAGACCGTCCGCTCCGTCGGCAAGAACGTCACCGCCAAGTGCTACGGGGGCGACATCTCCCGCAAGCGCAAGCTCTGGGAGAAGCAGAAGGAGGGCAAGAAGCGGATGAAGGCCATCGGGACCGTGAACATCCCGCAGGAGGCCTTCATCCAGGTCCTCAAGACCAACTGATCGGGTTGCCCATCCTTGCTTTCTTTTTCACGCAATCCTCCAATCCAAACCCCTAAAAATACCATGCCCAACGATCTCAAGATTGCCCTGATCGGGCTCGACACGAGCCACACCATCGAGTTTGCCCGCCGCATGCAGGCGCCGGATTGCCCGCCGGACCAGAAGGTCCCGGGAATGCACGCCACCGCCTGCCTCCGTTTCCCCACCCCTTTCCAGAACAAGGAGGGGCTCGACGCCCGCCAGAAAACCCTCGAGGGCTGGGGCGTCAAGGTCACCACGAGCTTTGAGGAAGCCGTCGCCGACTGCGACGCGGTGATGCTCGAAATCAACGACGCCGCTTTCCACCTCGAATACTTCACCCGCGCCGCGGAACTCGGCAAGCGCATCTTCCTCGACAAGCCGGTCGCCGACACGATCGCCAACGGGCAAAAAATCGCCGCCCTCGCGGCGGCGAAGAAGGTGCCCGTCTTCTCGTCCTCCTCCCTCCGTTTCGTGCCGCAGCTCGTCAAGGCCTGCGAGGCGATGCCGAAGCCCCTCCTCGGCTCGACCTACGGCCCGGTCGGCAAGGCCCCGTCCGGCAGCTCCATTGTCTGGTACGGGGTCCACGCCTTCGAGATGCTCCAGCGCGCGATGGGGCGCGGGGCGCTCGGTGTCGCGGCGAGAACGGACGATGCAGGAGTCACCGCCGTGGTCCGCTATCCCGAGAAGCGCCGCGGGGTCGTCGAGCTGAGCTACGTTTCGTACGCCTACGGGGGCAGCCTGCGCGACGACAAGCGGATCGTCCCGTTTGTCAACGATGCGAGCCGCCTCTATTCGGACCTGCTCCTGAAGGTCGGTGAGTTCTTCCGCGGCGGGCCCGCGCCCGTGGCGATGGAGGACTCCCTCGAAGTGATGGCGATGCTCGATGCCGCCCAGCGCTCCGCCGACAGCGGTCGCGAGGAGACAGTCGCCGGAGGATAGGCCCCCGCGGCAACGAGACGGAGTCCCACCCCGCCCCGCGCCCGCGCGACTTCCTTGATGAACACCCCCTGGCACATGCGGCTTACGCCGCGAACCGCCTCACGACTCAAGACCTTGGCGGTGGTGGCCCTGCTGGGGGGTCTCCTCCTCCTCGCCCTCGGCCTGCTGTGGCTGCTCGAGAGTCATCGCACCTAGTCGGTGAAAAGTCCGGGCTCGCGCAACCGCAGGATCCATCGGTCACCAGTCGGGGCCGCCGAGATGGAGGTCTCCCGGGGGAAAGAGCCTGGCCGAAAGCGCGATGACCATCGCGATGTTCTTTGCCGGGATCTCGATCTCCGCCCCCTCGAAGACCATCCGCGCACGCACGGGGAGGGTCCTCCATCCCAGCGAGGCGTAAAAGCGCTCCAGCCCGACGACGCAGAAAAGCAAGCCGAACGGGATCTCGCGCCGCTTCGTCTCCTCCATCGCCTCTTCCATCAATCGACGGGAAAGGCCGGTGCCCCGGTGGTCGGGCACCACGGCGAAGCTCTGGATGCCGGCAACCTTGATCGGCGTCCCGCCCGCGAGAATCTCCCGCACGACCAACCCGACATGGCCCACCACCCGTGCCCCCTCGCGATGAACCAGGGAGTACGACGGGGCAGACCCGTGCCAGGCGCGGGTCTTCGCGAAGGTCGGCGCGTCCGCGGGGAAGCACTCGCAGAGCGACGCGCGGATCGCCTCGTCGAGCGACGTGGGCATCTCGCTTTCCTCCACAACTTTTAGTGCAAGACTCATCGGGAGGGTGCCGGTGTTACGTCCGCTTCCGCGAGGCGCACCTCGATCCCCTGCCCACGCAGGTAGCGTTTCACGTCGGCAACGGTGAACTGGCCAAAATGGAAAATTGAAGCCGCGAGGACCGCGGAGGCTCCTCCCTGGGTGAGAACGTCGCTCAAGTGGGAAAGCTCCCCCGCCCCGCCGCTTGCGATCACGGGCACCTGCACGGCGTCGCTCACCGCGCGGGTAAGGGCGAGGTCGTAGCCCCCCTTGGTGCCATCGGTGTCCATGCTGGTGAGAAGAAGCTCCCCCGCTCCCAGCGCCTCGACACGACGGGCCCACTCGATCACGTCGATCCCCGTCGGCTTCCGCCCCCCGTGCGTCCAGACCTCCCA
>CAZZBZ010000105.1:0-6401 GCA_964653025.1 uncultured Verrucomicrobiota bacterium | reverse complement strand
GCAACGAGCCCTGCCAGAACGAGGGCCGCCGAGGCGCGGAGGTCGGAAGCCATCACGGGGGCCCCACTCAGGTGTTCCACCCCCTTGACCACCGCGGTGGCACCCTCCATTTCAATCTGAGCCCCCATGCGTTGGAGTTCCGCCACATGCATGAAACGGTCGGGAAAGACCCGTTCGGTGATCACGCTCGCGCCGGGGGTCACGCACATCAGAGCCATCATTTGGGCCTGCACGTCGGTGGGAAACGCGGGAAAAGGGCCGGTCGCAAAGTCGTGGGCGGAGGTTGAGCCCTCGCGAACCACCCGCACGCGGTTTGCTTCTTCGGTGACCTTAAATCCGGTGTCTCGGAGCAGGCGAATCACCGGTTCGAGGTGTGCGGGAAAGATTGGAAAAACGGAGAGGTCTCCTCCTGTCATCGCACCGGCAATGAGGAAGGTCGCCGCCTCGATGCGGTCGGGAATCACCGTGAACTCGGCGCCGTGGAGGCGCTCGACCCCTTCCACCGTGATCGTCGGGGTACCGGCACCGGTCACCCTCGCCCCCATGGCATTCAGGAAGTTGGCGAGGTCCACCACCTCGGGCTCACAGGCGGCGTGTTCGATGGTGGTCTGCCCGCGCGCGAGGGTGGCGGCCATCATCACATTGTCGGTGCCGAGAACGGTCGAGCCGTGGCGCCCGGCCATCGAGATGTTACATCCTTTAAGAAAATCGCCCTCAGCCACCACATAGCCTTCCTCAATCGTAAGGCGGGCGCCGAGCGCGTTGAGCCCCTTGAGATGGAGGTCGATGGGACGGGGCCCGATCACACAGCCGCCGGGTACGGAAACGCGGCAGCGACGGAGGCGCGCGACGAGGGGCCCGAGAAGGCAAACCGAGGCGCGCATCTTCCGTACCAGGTCGTAGGGCGCGGTGCCGGTCACGGAACGGGCGTGAATGTGGACCGTGTGAGGGTCGGGTAGTTCCACTTTGGCGCCGAGGTGCTGGAGGAGCTGCAACATGAAGCGCACATCGCTCAGATCCGGCACACGCCGAATCACGCATGGCTCATCGGTGAGTAGCGTGGCGGCGAGGATGGGCAGGACCGAATTCTTCGAACCGCTGGTTTCCACCTCCCCACGCAGGGGAACTCCGCCTTCAATTACGATTCGGTCCATGGCGGAAGGATAGCCGGAGAGGTTGTGAGGTTCAACGGTTCAGGGGTTCAACGGTTTGGAGAGTTGTAGGGCGGCCTTTTAGGCCGCCGTCTTCCGAATCGGCGGCGTGGAAAACCGCCCTGCAGTTCCTCGAGGTGAGCCCTTGGATGTCCCAACCGTGAACCGTGAACCGTTGAACCTCACAACCCCTATTCAATTCCCATGAACGCCGCCATGCGGGCGCGAAAGTGGCGGGGGAGGAAGCGGTCCTCGATGGTGCGACGGGCCGAGGCGCCGAGGTGCGCGGCGAGGGTGGGGTTGCCGGCGAGTCGCAGAAGGGCGGAGGTTGCGGCGGTGGCGTCCCGTGGGGAAACCACAAGGCCGCTCTCCCCGTCGCACACCAACTCGCACGCGGCGTCGGCGTCGGTTGCCACGCACGGTTTTCCGTGGGCCATCGCCTCCGCAAAGACGAGGCCGAAACCCTCCCCTTCGCTGAGCAGGGCGAAGGCGAGGCATTCGCGGTAGAGCGCCGCAAGGCTGGCATCGGGGATGGCCCCCATAAAGAGCACCGAGTCATCGAGATGGAGGTCGCGCGCGATTTTGAGGAGGTGTGCGAGGCCGGGGCCGGCGCCGACGAAGACGAGTGCGAGATCGCGGTGATGGGAATGAACGGTTGCGAAGGCGCGGAGCAGGGTCTCCTCGCCCTTATAGGTTTCCGCGAGGCGCGTGACGCTGAGAAAGAACGGGCGTCCCCGGAGGCCATCGGGCAGGCGTTCGGAGGAGGGGGTTCCCAACTCGGCACTGAGGCCCAGCGGGAAGACCCGACCTGGCAGGTGTGCGAAGCGCGGATGTGCGGCGCGAAAGCGACGGAGGGTGTGCTCGCTGTTTGCCCCGATGAACCCAGCATACCCCAGCGCCCAGCGGACGCGGGGGGAGAGTTCTCCCCATGCCTCCACGCCATGGAGAAAGACACGGAAAGGGCGGTGGCGGCGCAATGAGAGAAGGGCGGCGACCGGTGTGAGGCGCAGGTGCCAGCATGAGATCACCGCCTCTGCACGGCAGGGGGGAGGGGAAAGGATTCCCGCGACAGCCATGCGCGCGTAACGTCGGCCGAAGCAGCGCACGCGAACCTGGGGTGGGCGTGTTCCGCCAAGCGTATCGTTTGCCGACCATGCTTCCGAAGGGGAGGGGTCGGCCGCGAGGGCCTCCATCGCACAGCGGGTCACTCGCTGGATCCCCCCGTGTTGGCCGTCGAGCCCCTCGCTGAAAAGAACCATGCGGGCGGCAGGTTTCATGAGGTTGGGGAGAATTGAAAAACGACGAGGTTGCTCATTACGGATTAGGTGTGAGTTTTATCCACGGACTGCCGAGGGCACGACGGAGCGTGCCCCTCCCTTGGCAAACAGGGTTGGAGGGGCACGCTCCGTCGTGCCCATGCGAAGCTGAGCAGTTACTTTGCATCAGGGTGTCTTTGGGAAGCCATGCCGTCCGAAATGACGGACAGCTTCGGCGATCCCGGTGGCTGCGGCTGTGCAGGAGTGTCGTCCCACGATTTCAGTCCAAACGCGGGAATCGGGTGAAAACCTCATTTTTCCTTCGGAAAACCTGGCAAGCAACTCCGCCAGCGCGGTCCGGTTTCCGTACGGGAAAACTGCGCCGGTTACGCCGGGAAGGATGAGGTCCGGTGCGCAGCCGACGCGATCGGAGACAAAGCATGGTTTTCCACAAGCGAGAGCCTCGTTCACAACGAGCCCCCACGTTTCGCTCAAGGAGGGGAGGACCACCACGTCCGCGGCGACATACGCCTCCGCCATTCGGGACTGATTGAGAAAACCTGAAAAAGTCACCGGCGAGGCGAGGGAACGGGCGAGCGTCTCCGCTTCGGCGCGCAAGGGACCGTCCCCCACGAGCACTCCACGAATGGAGGCGCCCCCTCGCGCAGCAAGACCGAGGGCCGCGACGAAATCGCTCGCGCCCTTCTCGGGAATGAACTTGCCGACGAAGGCCGCCAGCGTTTCCCCGGGACCCGCCCCCCACGCGGCACGCAACGCCTCCCGTCTTGGAGCGAGGCGGGCGACCTCGGCTCGGAAGAATGCATGGTCCACACAGTGTGGCGATCGGAAGATTCTCTCCGAAGGCACCCCAAAATGGCGGTAGAACTCCTCATTCCAGGTTCCCACCGCGAGGCAGCCCGCGTAGTGGGCCAGCCTCCGACGCAGGGTCACCTCGCGGGCGAGGCGGCGCCACCACGGTCGTGGTGCGCGCAGGTGAGTGTCCCCCCGCACGAGAACTGGGACGCCCCCGCGCCGCGCGTGTTCCATGAAACGTCGTTCGAGGGGGTGATGCCAGCCGTGGAGGAGCAGCGCGTCCCACCGGTGAGAACGCAAGTCCGATGCGAGACCGTCCAGCGCCCCATCCCCGAGGCGGTGCTCATACCCGGAAAGCAGGTCCACGTCCCACTGGAAAGGTACGCCGAAGCCCTCGCCCTGCTCAGCCGCGGTTGGGAGGCGTCCGTAGAAGACCTCGAGGTGCAGATCGCCAACTCGTGCCAACTCGCGGTAGAGAGGCGCGTAGTACTGGATCGGGTGCGTGGCGAAGATGGCAAGGGAGGGCACGGGGAGAATGTAAAATATATAACGGCCAATGAAAAATGGGGAATGGCGGAGTGAGAAGTGAGAAGGGAGAAATGAGAAAACGTTATCAGGCGGAGCAGAATCGGCGAGGGTCGCGCCTCCCACAGAAAATCTCCTGACACGGGACTCTCGCCTTTGTGGGAGGCGCGGCCCGCGCCGACCGGTGTTCACGGGTTCCACCACCCCTGGATTTGGCTCCGCAATTTCTCACCTCTCATTTCTCCCTTCGCACTTGCGTTGCGCGTATGCGATCACCTCGTCGTAGAACATCGCGAAACGTTTCGCGATGGTTGCGGCGTCGTATCCCTCGAAAGTCTCCCACCGCAACGGGGGTGCATCCGCCGCAGGCCAGTTTCGAAGGGCCGCCTCGATTTTCGACGAGAGGGCTCCAATTTCCGGTTCGCCCCCGAAGGTGACCACGGTTCCCGCGCCGCTTTGACGGAGCAGACGCGCCGCTTCGCTTGCCTCGTGGAGCAGAGCGAGCACCGGTCGCCGCGCAAGCACCGATTGGAAGACCTTCGAGGGGGAGTAGTGTGGCTCGGTGGAGCCGATGACCGCGATGCCGTCCGCTGCCGCAAGTGTGGAGAGCACCTCGAGATAGGGGTGGCGCTCCGGGTGCTCGCGAACCCATTCCGTGGCGCCCTCTGCTTTTGCCAGGGGGATCACTTGGAAGCCGAGGGGGTCGTCCGGAGATCGACCGGTTCCAAGACAGACAAGGCGGATCGGGCGGCCCGACCCGGCGTTATGCCGCGCCAGCGCTCTCAAAAACGCCCGCATCGGGGCATGGGCTTTGGGGAGAAGCGCGCCCGCGTAGACGACCTGCGCGCTCGGGCATCTCGTTTCGATACGCCGCGGGCGGATAACGCTCCCCGCGGCCATCTCCGCGTCGCGCCGCGAGGCCCCGTACTGGCAGGCAAGGGTGGGCACGCCGGAGAGAACGGGGTTGCGACGTAGGACGCCCTCGTAGTAGCCGGGCGTGATTCCCGCAAGGCCGGAGGCATGCGCCACGGCCACGGGCTCCAGGATCCGTGCGAGCGCGAGGGAGATCCCGAGCTTGGAGAGGGGGCGTGCGCCGAGGTCGCTCTCGGGAACCCACGGGTCGATATAGTCCACGAGGTACGGCACGCGGTGGCTCCGCCACAGCGCGCGGCCGAGCAGGGCCGGGTAGTTGGGGGGGATCGTGAGGTGGAGCACGTCCACCCGCCCCTGTTCCGCCGCTCGTCGGAGAGCGCGAAGCATGGGCCACCACGCGCGCAGGCCGAGGTCCCCAAGGCCGAGCGGGCGTGTCCACCGCTGGGAGAGGGCGCCCGTGGATTCCACGCGTACCGAGGGATCCACGAGGCGGACGAGGTCGGGATCGGGCCGCTCCTCGTAGAACTCCGGCGCCGCCGTGAGCACGTGCGCCTCCCAACCACTCTCCGCGAGGTGGTTGGCGACCAGCCGCGCGCGGTGGACGGACGCGAGGTTCGAGGGGGGGAAATGCGGCGCGACGATCCATGCGCGGCGGGATCCATCTCGCGGCGAAGCGGCCATCGGTCTATCTGTCGGCGCGAGCCGCGCCTCCCACAAGGAAAATCATGATGGCCGGGATTGCTGGCACGGATCTGTCGCACGTCATATCCCGATCCGCCCCCCAATCTCCTTGCGGAGAGGCGTCTCTACGAGACGGTTCCATGCGTCGGCGACCTTCTCGATGGTCAGCGAGACAAGTGGGTCGCAGGCCAGCGCGAGGTGGCGATCTTGGTCGAAGCAGGGACCGTGCAACGCGGGTTTGGTCGGTCCGAAAAGGCTGAGCGTGGGACAGCGCACCGCGAAGGCGAGGTGCATTGGTCCCGAGTCCGTGGTCAGCATTCCGCACGCCTGGCGGATGAGCACTGCGCTCTCGCGCACCGAGCAGCCGCGCGCGACAAAATGCAATGACGGGTCGAAGCGTGGATGGCGGCTCACGAGCCACGCCGACTCGTCGTCGCCGATAAATATCGACGCGAGCCCTTGGCGCTCGCGGATGTGGCGCGCCATCTCAAAAAAGTTCTCCAGCGGCCACCACTTCGACGGGTTGCTCCCAAAGGCGTGCATCGCCACGTAACCCCCGGTTGGCGACGACTTTCTCAGCCACGGGAGCACGGCGCGCTGGAAGGGGCCCTCGTCGTTGGCGTCAAGGAAGAGTTCCGTTCGCAGGTCGGCGACCGGGATGCCCGCCGACTCCAGGAGGCGTTTCTTGTGGAGGAGAAAATGCTCCGGGGGATCGGTTCGCAGAACTGTGTGCGTGAAGAGTTGTGCCCAGCGGCTCTCCCCCCATCCGACGCGTACTGGCGCCCCCGTCCAGCGCACGAGTGGAACGATATCCGGGTCGTTGGCGTGAAGGACGATCGCGAGGTCGAACTTTCCCCGCCGAAGCGCCACGAGGGTGCGAAGGAGCGCCTTCCCCTTGCCGTGGTAGGGGAGGAGGAGGTTTGCGTGGGGGTTTTTTTCGAAGATCCCCATTCGCCGTGCGTGAACAAAAACCGTGATGTTTGCGTTCGGATAATGTTTCCGTGTGGCGCGCAGGAAAGGCGTCGCCATCACGGTGTCGCCGATCGCGGTGGTGCTGACGAGAAGGATGTTCAAGGAGAGAGCGGGAAGATGGGAGCAAGAG
>CAZZBZ010000104.1:0-6426 GCA_964653025.1 uncultured Verrucomicrobiota bacterium | reverse complement strand
AAAGGAGGCCATGCCGAGCCAGGGTTTCGCCGCGTTGATCGCCTGGAACTGGAAGCAACGCCCTCACCACCTTCTCCGGCATCACCACGAATGGCGGCCTCACCAAGGCCGGCCCCGGCACCCTCGTCCTCTCCAGTGCATGGCTCACCGACCTCGCCTTCAGTGGCAACGCCGGCACGGTGCAGGTCAACGGCGGCGTCCTCGCCACGACCAATCTGACGATTGGGGCCGTCGCGTCGGATGTGGGCAGTCTGATCCTTCGCGGCAGCGGTACCCTGGTGACCAACCTGATCCACGGGCCGGACGCCCGCGTGGATGCGAGGTAGCGCGCCTTTGCCCTTCACGACCCCCGCACCCCTGCGCAACCCCACTCCCCCGCCACTGCGAAGAAGCCCGAAACATGAACCCCCAGAAAATCGAACGCATCCTGTCCGGCGAGTTGTTTCCCCGCTACGCGGGAGGGGACCCCGAGGAATACTGGTAGAAGGTCGAGCGGCATGCCGAGCAGCTTCGCCGTGGCGGAGCGACCCACGTGCGCATCAACAACGCGCCGCTCGCCATCCACGAGGTAATGGAGCCGGAGAACTCCTACATGCGGTTCACCACCTACGGGTACGCGCTCGACAAGTACATGACCCCGACGCTCAACGATAGGATCTATCATTCGAGAATCCTCGAGTTGAACCGCCAGGCCCTGCTGTGGCAGGCGAAGCTCGCGCGGAAGTTCGGGTTCCGATGCTGGATCCGCTGCGTCGAGATGACCACGATCGGACCGAGAACATCGCCTCGATATTTTTTGGCGGCGTCCCGATGATGGTCGGGTTGGAGCAGCCATGGAAATCGCCGGTGCCGCCCGATTCATCGAGGATGCGGCGGCATTCCTCCTCCACCTGACGGGCCGTCCCGCGCTGGAGGAGCGAGGAGGGAACGTTGTCCCAGACGACGAGGTGGGGAAAACGTTTGCGGAGTTCGCCCAGTTTCATGCTGGCGTCGCGGTCGGTCTCGCCGTAGCCGGGGCATCCTGCTTCGCCAAAGAGCAGGTCGGCCACCGGCCAGAGGTTGCCGTCGGAGCGGAAGGCGTAATGGATGCCGAGTTCTGCGCACCGGGCCAAGAGGCGGCGGTAGGCTGGCAGGACGATCTCACGGAAGCATTTCACCGAATAGACGGGGCCGCGGTTGTCGGCCATGTCCCCGCCGCCGAGCATCACCCTGGGAAGCCCGCTCGCGGCGAGGGCTTCCGCTGACCGGATGACGGCCTCCGCCTGGACCATCAGTTTGCGGAGCACGAGGTCGGGCTCCTCCGCAAGCGGCATCAGGTCCTCGGGCTGGAGGCCGACCGCGATCGCCTCGACGGTGTAGGGGGATTCCAACAGGAGCGACTTCGCGCGCTCCATTCTCCGGTGCAGGAGGAACTCCCTGGGTGACTGCCCGAAGCAATCCTGCATCCGCCGTCGGAACGTGCTCGCCGACATGCCGCAGAGCCGCGCGAGCGCCTTCAGGGCGGGCACGGGCTACCCGGGAAGGGTTGCCAGGTTCAACGCCGGCTTCAGTTCCTGGAAGAGGATCTGCCCGTCGCCGTGTGGGCGTGCGTCGGCCCGGTCCTCGCGGACCAGCCAGAGGAGCGCCCGGAGGAACGCGTCGCTCGGGCCCGTTGCACGGCAGGGGAGCCTGGCATGGGCATGGGTCAACCTCAGGGCGAGTTGTTCCATGAGCGGGAAGCCTGCAGCCTCGAAACCGAGGCGGGGTCGGAACGGCGACGGCACGGCGACCCTGCCCCGGTGTGGGTCGACGGCTTCGAAACGAACGACCGAGACGACGAGCGGCCGCCGCTCGTGCTGGGAGAGGCCATAGGATTCACCGGGAAGGCCGAATACCAAGTGGCCGCGACGCAGGGGGATGGATTCCCCGCGATGGATAAGTTCCCCCGCATCCTCCCCGCACCAGGAGTAGGCGATGGTCGGGCCAGGGCCTCACGGGCAGCTTCCAACCGCGCCCGCATTTCACGCTGCAGGCGACGACGAGGTGGAACACCAGCCCGTCGAGACTGCTGTCCGGGGAAGGAGGTTGCCCTCGCGCTCGGATCCTGGGAGAGGGGTTGGTCATCGGCGGGGGGGCGGGGGCGGGTCAGCGAATGCGGGCCACCGCGGTGCCGATGCCGGTCTTGCCGTAGCCGTTGCCGCAGTAGAAGAGGCGGAGGTGCCCCTCCTCCTCGAGGAGGAAGGGGTACTCGACCATCTGGTCATCCCAACTCCCCTTCGCGCCCGGACGGAGACTGAGGTTTTCGTCGCCCTCCCCGCGGTGCCACGCGTAGCCGTCCTCGCTCCAGGCTTCAGAGATTGAGTAGAACCCCCATCGCGTCCCGATCCCGCAGTAGAGCATCCGGTATAGGTCCCCGTCCCGCCAGACCCAGGGCGCGGCGACGGCGATATCCTCGTTCCCCACGTCCTTCCGCGGGCTCATCACGACGCGATGGTCCTCCCAGCGGATCCCGTCCAGGCTGTGGCAGACCGCGCAGTGCTTCTCCTGGTCCACACGCACGTCCGGGCTCTTTGTCCCTGGCAACACGGTGTAGTACATCCGGTAGGAAGGGGACCCGTCGGGGAGAACTTCCTCCAGGATCGTCCCGCCGCCGGCAACCCCGCAGTTTGTGGAAAAACCGGGGCAGCGGTCGCCCGTGATGACGGGGTTGTCCAACCACCGTTCGAAGCGGAGGCCGTCGTGGCTGGTCGCCAACCCGATCCCGCGGAAGGATTGCAGACCCTGTCGGGTCCCGTCGTTGCCGGTGTAGTAGAGGTGCCACCGGTTCCCAAAACGGCGGACGAGCGGGAGCACGCACCAGTTCGCTTCGAACGTGCCGGGTTCGCCCAGGTCGAGGACCACCCCGCGCCTATGGAACACGGTCGGCCGGTCTGCCGATGCGGTGGCGAGGCAGATGCGCTGCCGTCCATGGTCGTCGCCGCCCGAGTAGTAGAGGCGCACCTCGTCGCCGAGGTGCACGGCCCAGGGATTCATGCAGCGGGCGCTGTCGTACGGCGAGCCCGGGTGGGGTGACAGCACCGGGTTGGACGGATCGCGGTTCCACCGGAAACGGGCAAACCCCGTGGCTTTCATGAGGGAGTGAGGCAAATCAACGCGCCGGGGGGACCGCGCCGGGGAGGAGAAGACCCCCGCCCTTCAGCGGGTAGGTGGCGTTTTTCAGGTAAAGGTTGGTCGGGCTCCGGTGCGTGGGGTTGTAGTAAATCCGCACCGAGGGCGGGGCGCGCAGGTTGGCGACGAGGTTGAGATCGCCCAGCAGGTCGAGGTCCCCGACGTACACCGCGTTGGTGCCGCCCGGCGAGAGCCCGGTGAAGGAGAGCACGTCGGCGGCCGACCCCAGGGAGACCGCGCCGAACGCGAGACACGCCTTCGTCCCGTCGGGTCCGTGGTCCGGCCCCGCGATCCCGATCTCGTGCTCGACGCCCCCGGAGAACCTGAGGACACTCGCGGCCAGGCCCGAGGGATTGTTGGTGGATTCGATCCGCAGGTTCTTCCCGAAATCGAGCAGCCCGCCCCCGGGGAGTGTCCAGGTTCCCCCGGGGAGCACATGGACGCTTCCCGAGAACCGGTTCGTCGAGGTGTGCCCCGTGAAGCGGCCGCCGAGGAACACCTGCTGTCCCAGCCATGCGACCTCGCTTCCCGTGGTGAGGATCGCGCCCATGTTGGTGACGGTGCCTGCGCGGACCATGGAGACCGTGTTGGAAGCAAGCAGGGTCCCGGTGTTGGCGACGACCAGCAGCGGGGTTGCCATGCTCCCGCCAACCGCGATCTCGAGATGTTCCGTCGGGTCCGCGAACTCGCCGGTCTGCCCGATGAGGATCCCGCCGGGGCGGGATATCTCCAGGAGCGACCCTTCTCCTTCGACCCGCACCGTGTTCTCCCTGGAGGATGGGGTGGCGCCGATGCTGAAGTTCCCCTGGCAGGTCAGGCGCCCACCGTCGGCGATGACCAGGCGGCTGCGACCGCTGTCCATCCCAACTCTCACGGTGCCGCTCTGGACCCTCGCCCCGCGGGTGATGCACAGGGTGTTTTCCTCGCCTCGACGGCCCCGCCCGACATGGATGGCGTTCCGGTTGGTCCATGTCGATTCGGGACCGGTGATGGTGATCGTGTTGTTTTTCCCGGCGATTCCGAGGGAGGTTTGCCGGGTCGACAGGCACGCGCCATTGCTCACCACCAGCGAGTTGCCGGAGCTGTCCCAGCCGATCACCACCTCGTTGGTGCTGGTCCAGGAGGAGCCCGGGTCCGAGAGGAGGATGTGGTCGCCGGAAGTCGTCGAAAAACCGAGACGGACCCTGCCCGCGCTGACGACCGTCCCTCGGTTCCGGATCAGCATCGCGGGCGCAGGATGGGTGCCGCCGAGTTGAAGGTCGCCTCCCGTGTTGGTGGCGATCCCATCCACGACGATGGGGGTGCGGAACTCGGCGCGAAGCGGCAGGGAGGCGACGAGGGTGGCGCCCGCGACCAGGGTGACGGTAACAAGACGGGAGGGGGGGAAGGGTCTCATCGCTCGACCGCCAAGCCTACCCCTTGCGGGGGAGCGATGACAAACCGAACCTTGTGTCAGGACGGAGCGGGCGCGCGATGGACCAGATGGTGGTTCCCGCCGTGTCGCATGAGGCGGTCGTATTTCGCGATGCCGACGCCGCGCTGGCGCGGCCGGGACTTCACCGGTACGAGGGGGGCTTCGGGTTGAGCCACTCGACGAGGTGCGGGCGGAGGGCCTGGGCGAACCAGAAGTTCCCGTACGAGTTGTAGTGGCCGAAGACCTGGGCCCCTGCGCGGGCGACGTAGAATCGCTCAAGAAACTTCATGGCCGGGAGCTTGAAGCCGCGGTAGTCCTCGCGGACCTTCGGGAGGAAGTCCACGTACTCGATCCCGTCGCGCTTGAGCCAGGGCAGGAACTCCGCGTCGAAGCGGGTGCCCTTTTCGAGGAAGTCGCGGACGGTGGGGACATCGTAGCTGAGGAGGACGAGGAGCTTGCGGCCGTGGGTGCGGCACCACTTCGAGGCGAGCCCGAGGACGAAGCGGGTGGAGCGCATGCCGTAGGCGAGGTGGAGGCGGTGGGCGTCGCGGGCGCGCGTCTTCGGGTTGCGGAGATTGACCCGCACGCCGAACTCCTCGGCGAGCTGCTCGGACTCGGCGATCGGCGCCTCGCCTCCCTCGCGGAGCGCGTAGAGGTGGGCCACGGGGTCGTCCTTGAAGACGTTCCAGTAGGCCTCCTTGCCGACCAGCTTGCGGAGGTCGGTGGCCCTGCGGCAGAAGCCCTCCTTCTCCACCCATCGGCGCGCTTTCAGGTCAAAGCGGACGTGCGCCCAGGGGAAGCCGTGGACGGGGTAGCTCTTCTTGCCGCCGCCGCGGGGCAGGTCGCGGCACATCCACGCGACGCGGATCCAGCGGGCGGCGTCCACATTGCGCATGTGGTCGTCGTCCCAGACGTTGAGCACGAGGTACTTCGCGGCGAGGTCCTTTTGCGTCTCGGTGAGCAGGGCGCGGCGCCATGCGTGGTAGACCCCGTACCCCCCGACCCCGAAGTTGCGGATCGGCTCGAGAAAATGCGCGGCGAGGATCTCCTGCCAGGTCTCCCCGTCGTTCACCTGGGCGCACTGGGTGTAGCTGTCGCCGTAGGTGTTGATGCGGCAGGGCTGCCCGCGGCCATGGATCACCCGGCGGTGACCCCCGCGCTTCTCGTAATGGTAATCGCAGAGGGTCTTTTCCGACCCGTCGTGGAAGGCATAGTTCTTCATCTCGTAGCCGAGGACGGGATGGAACTTGAGGAAGCATTTCTGCTTCGGGTCGAGCACGCGCTCGATTTCTTCGGGATGGTACGCGGCCAGGTGGAGGAGCTGTTTGAGGTTTTTGAGCATGGGGAGGTGGGCATTTGTACCCGGCTGTGCGTGGCGCGCAAGCGACATTTTGTGAATGCATTGTTCCTGCTTGCGAAATGGGTGCAAAGGACTGCGCCCGACTCCAGCAGTACCGCGCGCAGATGACCTCTGCGGAGCGGGAGCGGCTCCATGCAGCCCTGGTCAATCGCCCGGAACCCGGCTTGATGCGTTCGGCCTTGTCCTGAAGTTTCCGCAACCGTCGTTCAGCGAGTGGGCGATCCGTCGTCTTGAGGCTCTGGCGGATCAGCTTGCCTTGCCTGCGAATGTTGGCATAGTACCTCCCTGACAAGGGCATCCGGTACAGACCAGTTGCGACCTTCTGGATGGTTGATGGCGACCTTTCGGTCTCGGGCGCAGTTGTTTCTTCGTGACGGACAGCTACCGAAGATTCGATGAGCATGCAAAATATGTATGCAAATGGGTTTTCGGAAGCGCCTCGAAATCGTTCTTTTTCACTCTCAATGCCCGGGTGGCGAAACTGGCAGACGCGCTAGATTCAGGG
>CAZZBZ010000103.1:0-6588 GCA_964653025.1 uncultured Verrucomicrobiota bacterium | reverse complement strand
CGTCACCGTGATCTTTGACACGGATATTTTTATCTGGGTCCAGAGGGGAAACGTCAAGGCAGCTCAACTCATCGAAAACGAGGAGGAACGCCTCCTATCCCTCCAAACCTACTTGGAACTTCTTCAGTGCGCCGAGAACCGACGCCAGCACGAACAGACCAAATCTTTCTTGAAGGATTTTGGATTTCTCACACTCCCTCTCACCGAAAACATTGGGCACCGGGCGGCCGTTTACATTGAAGAGTACGCGATGTCGCACGGGCTCAGGGCGGGCGACGCGATCGTCGCCGCCACGGCGGCGGAAAACAGCCTGACGCTCTGCACCGGCAACGGGAGACACTTCAAGCCCATCACCGACTTGAAAATACGCGTTTTCAAACCCTAAATGAAAATGAGCCGCATGAGCCGATCCGCCTGAATTCCCTCTTTCCCGATTTCCCGCTTTCCCGCTTTTCCTCTGCCCTCCGTCTCGCGTCTCGAGTCTCGACTCTTTCCCAGTTTCTCGATTTCCTCGATTTTTCCCACTTTCAGTTCCACGAGCCGATCTGCCTGAACCGTCCCCCCGCGTCGACAGGGAATGATTTCTCCTCGCCACGGTTTTCGGAACGCGATAGGGTGTTCCTTAATTTGAGCCGCTAAAAATGCGCACAACCTTTCTACCCTTTTCTCTCCCAACCCTCGAACAGGAGGAGATCGACGAGGTCGTGGACTCCCTCCGCAGCGGCTGGATCACCACCGGCCCGAAAGTTCAGCGCTTCGAGCAGGCGCTCAAGGAATACGTCGGGGCGCGCCACGTGGTGGCGACGAACTCCTGTACCTCCGGGCTCCTCCTCTGCCTGAAGGCCCTCGGGATCGGCCCGGGAGACGAGGTGGTGACCACCCCCCTCACTTTTGCGGCAACGGTGAACATGATCGTCGCCGCGGGGGCGACGCCCGTCCTCGCCGACATCCACCGCGACACCCTCCAGGTGGATCCCGCGCTTATGGAGAAGGCGATCACCCCCCAGACAAAGGCGCTCCTGCCCGTCCACTTCGGGGGACAACCCTGCGACCTCGACGCGATTCGCGAAATCGCCCGCGCCCGGGGCCTGCACGTGATCGAGGACGCCGCCCACGCCATCGGCACGGAGTACAAGGGCCGCAAGGTTGGCTCGGATGCGAAACTCGCCGTCTTCAGTTTCCACCCGATCAAGAACATCACCACCGGCGAGGGCGGGGCGGTCTGCACCGACGATGAGGAACTCGCCGACCGGATCCGTATGCTGCGTTTTCACGGGTTGAGCAAGGAGGCGTGGAATCGCTACTCCGAGAAGGGAGTTGCCGAGTACGAAATTCTCGAGCCGGGCTGGAAGTTCAACATGCTCGATCTCCAGGCGGCGATTGGGATCCATCAACTCCCGAAACTGGAACGCTTCATCGCGGCGCGCCAGGCTCTCGTGGATCGCTACGACCGCGAGCTAGCGGGGGTCCATGGGCTCATCCTCCCGAAGAAGGTGCTGTATCCCCATCGCCACACCTGGCACCTCTACACGCCCCTCCTCGACCTCGATCGCCTGCGGATAGATCGCACGCAGTTCATGGTCGCCCTCAAGGAACGGAAGATCGGCACAGGGATCCATTACCTCGCGATCCACCACCACGCGCACTACCGAACCGCGCTCGGCCTCGCTCCGGGAGCCCTCCCCCACGCCGATTTTGTCTCCCCCCGCATCGTTTCCCTCCCCCTCTATCCGCGAATGACGCCGCAGGACCAATCGGATATCCTTGCCGCCGTCCGCGAAGTACTCTCCACCAACCTGCGATGAGCCGCCCCTACCTCTCGGCCGTGGTCCCGCTCTTCAACGAGCGCGACAACCTGCCTCGCCTCCACGAAAGGCTCTCCCGCGCTCTCGAGGTCCTCGGGCGTCCCTTCGAGATGGTCCTCGTGAACGACGGGAGCACGGACGACACCGCGACAATGCTGCGGGAACTGTCCGAAAAGGACCCGCGCGTCCGCGCGGTTCTTCTCGCGCGCAATTTCGGACAACACGGGGCGGTCTGCGCGGGGTTTTCCGTGGCCCGCGGCGAGGTCATCGTCACCCTCGACGCCGACCTCCAGAACCCGCCCGAGGAGATCGGCAAACTCGTGGCCGCGATCGAGGCGGGCCACGACGTGGTGGGCGGCATCCGCCAGGACCGCCAGGATTCCCTCCCCCGCAAGGCGGTCTCCTGGGCGACCGCCCGAATTGCTTCGAAGGTTACGGGCAAGACGATCCGCGACAGCGGCTCCATGCTCCGCGCCTACCGCCGCGAGGTGATCGAGGAAATGCTAGAACTCAACCACGGCTCGATCTTCATCCCGGCGATGACGGCGATGCTCGCGCGCCGGTTCACTGAGATCCCGGTCGCCCACGAGGCCCGCGCCGCGGGGAGCTCGAAGTACAGCCTCTTCCGCTTCATGATCATCTTCTTTGATCTGCTCACAGGGTATTCGGCGATCCCGATCCATCTCGTGACCCTCCTCGGCCTCGCGACCGCCGGCGGCGGGTTCTTCTTCGGCATCTACCTGCTCATCCGAAGGCTGATTACGGGCCCCGATACCAGCCAGGGAGTCTTCACTCTCTTCGCGATCCTCTTCCTCTTCGTCGGATTACTTTTCGTGGCGTTGGGGCTCATCGGCGAGTATATCTGCCGAATCTACCTCGAGGTTCGACGGGCACCGGCGTTCCGCATCCGCGAGGTACTTTCCCAGGAGAAGTGACATGGCTGACAAAAAAAACAAGGTGGTCGTAACCGGTGGCGGAGGCTTTATCGGCTCCTACATCTGCGAGGAGATGCTCCGCCGCGGCTTCGAGGTCGTGGCCCTGGACACTTCTTCCGGCGCAAAAGTCGAGCACCTCATGGGCCGCCGGGGGTTCCGGTTCGTTCAGGGTTCGGTGACGGATGTGGATGCGCTGGAACACGAGTTGCAAGGGGCAAAGATGGTCTTCCACCTTGCCGCGATCGCCGACCCGAAACAGTACGTGGCCAACCCGCTCTCGGTCCTCCAGGTGGACCTGAAGGCCTCGATCGACCTGTTCCGCATCGCCGCGATGAACCGCACCAAGGTGATTTTCTCCTCCACCTCTGAGATCTATGGCGTCAACCCGAAGGTTCCTTGGAACGAGGACGCCCAGAGGGTGCTCGGCTCCACGCACATCAACCGTTGGTGCTACAGCACCGCCAAGGCGGCCTGCGAGCACTACCTCTACGCCCACCACCTCGAGGACGGGCTCCCTTTCGTGATCTACCGCTTCTTCAACATCTACGGACCTAAGCTCGACGACCTCGGCCACGGCCGGGTGATGACGATGTTCCTGAAAAACCTCCTCGAGGGCGCCCCGATCGAGATTCATGGCGATGGAAAACAAACGCGGAGCTTCCTCTACGTGACCGATGCGGTGGACGCGATCGTCCGCCTCGCGCTCTTGAAGAAGGCCGAAAACCAGGTCTTCAACATCGGAAGCGGCGAGGAGACCTCGATCCTCGATCTCGCGAAGTTGATGAAGCGTGCCGGGCGGTTCGACTCCCCGCTCAAGCTCATTTCCTACCGCAAGGCGTTCGGCGCGAGTTACGAAGACATCCCCCGCCGCTGCCCGGACATCAGCAAGCTGCGTGCGACGATCGCGTGGCGGCCGAAAGTTTCCCTCACCGAGGGCGTGCACCGCACGATCGAGTACTACCGGCGCCGTGCCGGCCTCTCGCTGTGAGAGTCGCGATCCTCGGCGCGGGCGGGCTCGGGAAGGTCATCGCGGAGGCGATCCGCAGCCGCGGGGAACACGAGGCCGCAGGCTTTCTCGACGACCGTGCCCGGAGTCGGTTCTGCGAGGTACCCATCCTCGGAAAACTCGCGGCACTTCGGGGCCTGAAACGTCGCGGCATTAGCGGGGTCACCCTCGCACTCGGCGACGGGTTCCTCAGCCTGAGGCTGAAGCTGATCGCGGCAATCCGCGCGGCCGGGCTGGAGCCGGTCACCGCGATCCACGCCACCGCTTGGGTTTCCCCCACCGCGCGCGTGGGGTCCGGCAGCTACGTGGGCCCGCTTTCCGTGATTCATACCGACACGCACGTCGGCGCCTTTTGCGTGATCTGGTCGGGCTGCGTGATCGAGCACGATAACCGGATCGGAGAGAATGCCTTCCTCGCCCCGGGGGTGACCACCGCGGGCTACACGGAGATCGGGCGCAACGCTTTCCTCGGAGCCGGGGCGACCATCCTCCGCTGCCGGGTCGGACACCTCGCAACGGTTGGTGCCGCCAGCCTGGTGCGCAACGACGTGCCCGCCCGTTCAGTCATCATGGGTATTCCCGCCCGCTTCGTGGGCCGCAAGACTGCGACCGTGTACCACGATTGAGGTGCCCGGGGGCGCGGATCACCTCGAGCCCGCGGGGCGCCAGGCGAGGTAATCGTCGAGGACGAGGTAGTCGAGCTGGCTCTGGAGGAAGGCGCGGATCGCCTCGTCGGCGGTACGCACGATCGGCTCGTCGTGCATGTTGTACGAGGTGTTGATGATCGTCGAAAGCCCGGTGAGTTCCTTGTAGCGCTTGAGAATCCGGTAACAGTGCGGGTTGGCGGACTCCTCGATCATCTGCGGGCGCGCGGTACCGTCCACGTGGACCACCGCGGGCGACTCCTTTTTGCACTTTTCCGTGCAGTCGTAGGTAATCGTCATGAACTCCGCGGCGTGGGCGTTCTGGACGGAGTAGCCTTTCAGCATCGTGTCCGCGTCCTTGCAGAGGAGCATTGGGGCGAACGGCATGAACTCGGAGCGGCAGAGCTTGTGGTTCAACCATTGGTTCACGGTCGGGTCGGTCGCCTGGTAGAGGATGGACCGGTTGCCCAGCGCGCGCGGGCCGTATTCCATCGCCCCGGACACCCGTGCCACCACCTTCCCTTCAGCGAGAAGGCGGGCCACTTCGAGGTCAATGTCCTCCGGACGGCGAAACTCCAGGCCGGCGGCAGACATCTGCTTCGGGAGGTCCTCCCCGGAAAGATCGGACCCGAGGAACGCATGCGGCATCCGGTAGGGCTTCGGCCACTCCTCGCGGGAAAGGACCTCGCGCGCCACCGACCAGGCGGCCCCCGCCGGCAGGCCGCCGTCGCCCATGTGGGGATGGATGAAGAGCGCTTCGACTTCCGTGAGCGCGGCGATTCGCTGGTTCAGCTTCACATTCGCGAAGAGCCCGCCCGAAAGCGCGACACGCCGCGTCCCGCTCGCACGGACCCAGTGTCGCACAAAGGCGGTGAGCACCTCCTCAGTGACTGTCTGGACGCCGGCGGCGATCTGCTCCCGCGTGTAGGGCTTCAACTCCCGCCGCATCTCCTCGAGCGCGTCGTAGAGGAAGCGTCCGCGGTTGATCACCGCACCCGTTGCGGGGTCAAACACAATGCTACGGCGAAAGTACTCGGCAGCCCCTCCCCCGTCGGCGTACGCCGCGAGCCCCGTGGTCTTGCCACAATGATACCCCTTGGGAAAACCACAGACGTTCGTTGCGAAGAGGTAGTAGTAGCCGATGGAGTGAAACATCGGCGTGACGGCAAGCTGACGGAGCGTCCCGTTTTCATAGACGCCGACCCGCCCACCCACGGCATCTCCGAAGCAGTCCACCGAAATCGCAAGGCAATCCTTCCACCCCGCCGTGTAGATCGCGGAGAGTTGATGGCAGAGGTGATGGTCGTAGCGGCGAACCGGCCCCCGCCAGCCAACCGAGCGCAGGATTTCCACGAGGTGGAGGTAGGGGGAACCGAGAAAATGGCGAAACACTTCCTGATAGAGCCGCACCCCGGCCGGGGTACCGAGCGCGAGGCGGTCAAGGCCCATGGCCATCCCGAGGCGAAGGAGCCTCCACTGCCAGCCCGGCATCTTGGCGTCGGAGAGGTCGCTATTGATCGGCGGCGGCTCGCCCTGCACCCGGTTGGCCACACCGACCCCGGCCAAGCCATCGAGGCTCCCGCCGAGCTCATCCGCGATCCAGCGGACCGACTGCTCGGGCAGGCCCGAGAACCCTTTATCCCGGCAGAACCTCTCCTCGCTTGCCCCAAGGTGGAGGCGCCCGTCCTTCAGTAGCGCGGCACCGCCATCGTGGGACAGGGAAACGCCGAGAAAAAATTTAGCCATGGGAAGAGGCAGTGGGAACGTGAAAGCATCATTTACCACAGATGGTGTCGCGCGTGGAGTGGAATATTCGGCCCAGCAAAGGCAGAGGTGCCCGTGTTTGCGAGGCATTGGCTCTCGGGGCTTTTCGATGAAGTTGACGAGGGTGGCTCGTCGCAGTGGTCAGGGGGTAGTGGCCAAAGTGCGGGTGTTCCCTGCATCCCCGCGAATGTTCGTTGCTTGTCACCATCTGAAAAGCGTGCCATTTTTCCGTCCTCTCGGCCCAAGAGGGCTGGAATGAATTCAACTCCCATCCGTTTGCCAGCCAACCGCGCTTCCCGCCATTCCAGATCCATGTCCGCGAAGAACCTCAACCAGCAGCTGATCGAAGTCTGGCAACAGCATCCGACCCACGAATTCCTGCAAAGCATGTCGGAGGACGGAACCTCCCGTCGCTTTACTTTTCACGACTTTTT
>CAZZBZ010000102.1:0-6611 GCA_964653025.1 uncultured Verrucomicrobiota bacterium | reverse complement strand
GCTCCTCAAGGAGTTCATCCAGTCCGACCTCACGGCGAAGAACGTGGCGGACGAAATCTTACGACTCGCCGACGCCGCGGAAGCGCGTGCAGCGGTCCTCGCGGGCTACGCCCTCGTCCGCGTCTCGCTGGGCGACGGCCTCGCCGCCGATCGGGCCGCGGGAGAAGTGTTGGAGTGTTCTCCAACCGTGCCACTCAGACTTCCACGTCCTTCAGGAACTGGGCGGCCTCCTCGGGCATGACGGGGTTGACGTAGAACCCGGTGCCCATCTCGAAGCCTGCGATCTGGGTGAGGCGCGGGGTGATCTCAAGGTGCCAGCGGAAGTCCTGGTCCACGGTGCTCCAGTAGCCGCGTTTCGGGTAGCGGGCAGGGGCGGTGTGCAGCACCACATTGTACTGTGGGCGGTTCAGCCCGGAACGCAGGCGCAGCAGGCTGGACTTGAGGACGTCGGCGAGGGGCAGCAACTCCGTATCGAGGATGCGATGGAAATCCGCGCACTGCCGCCGCGGCATGATGCAGAGTTCGAAGGGAAAGCGGGAAGCGTAGGGGCAGTAGCAGACGAAGGCGCCGTTCTGGTAGACGATCCGCCGGCCGTCCTTCAGTTCCTGGCGCAGGATGTCGGCGAAGATGTTCCTTTCCTTGTGCTCGAAGTAGGCCTGTGCCCCGACGAGCTTCTCCTTGACCGTCTTGGGCGTCACGGGGAGTGCGATGATCTGCGAGTGCGAGTGGGAAAGGGTGGCCCCCGCCTGTGCGCCGTGATTCTTGAATACCAGGATGTAGCGAAAACGTTCGTCTCGAAGCAGGTCGGTGATGCGTGCACGCCAGATCCCAACCAACTCGGCGATGTGTTCCAGGGGCTGCTCTTCGATTTCCTGGCCGGTTTTCGGGGTCTCAATGATCACCTCGTGGGCCCCGATCCCGCTCATGCGGTCGTAGATTCCCTCGCCTTCCTTGTCGAGCGATCCCTCGATGCGGAGGACGGGGAAGCGGTTCGGCACCACGCGCACCTTCCATCCCGGGCCGTTGGGAGGCGAGCCGGCGGGTCGCACCGCGTAAATTTCCGGTGGGGTCAAGTGCTCGTTGCCCTCGGCAAACGGATCTACGGCAGGTTCCGGGGGAGGTGTGCCGGTGCCGGCAAACTCGTTTGGGCGGCGCGTCCGCTCCGTGGCGACAATCACCCAGCGGCCGACCACGGCATCCTGGCGGATTTCAGACATCGGGATTCAGGTTGTCGGAGGTTAAGAGGTTCAACGGTTCACGGTTCAGAGGTTCTAAGATTCGGCGGGGCAAGGATTCTTCTCCAACCGTTGAACTTTTGATTCAACCGTGAACCGCTTTCGTCAGAGAGGCGTAAAGTTTTTCATACTCTCGGGCTGATTTCGACCAGGAAAAATCGGCGCGCATCGCGGCCTCCCGCATCCCCGCGAGCAGGTGTGGTTGGCGAAAGATTCGCATCGCCTCGGCCGCGGCCTTGAGGAGCGCCTTGGGGCCCGTGCCCTTGAATTTGATCCCGTTTGGCTGGCCATCGGCGCCTCCACGTCCGATGACGGAATCCTCGAGCCCGCCCGTCGCGCGCACGACGGGGATGCTCCCGTAGCGCATCGCCTGCATGTGGCTCAGGCCGCACGGCTCGAAGAACGAGGGCATCAGGAAGAAATCGCTTCCCGCGAAGATTCGCCGCGCGAGGCCTTCGTCAAAACCGAGTCGCACCGCCACCGCGCCCTTGTGATGCGTGGCGGCGGCACGGAGCGCGGCCTCGTACTCGGCGCTCCCGCTTCCCAGAATCACGATGTGGGCGCCCGCCTCCACGATTTCGGAAAGCGCGTCGAGGAGTACATCGAACCCCTTCTGGACGGTGAGGCGCGAGACCATTGCGAAGAGTGGCGCGGCCGTGCGCCCGAGGCGGAGGCCTACCTCGCGCGCGAGCGCGAGCTTGCAGGCGGTTTTTCCAGAGGGGTCTGCCACATCGAAGGTCTCGCTGATCTGGGCGTCCCTGGCGGGATTCCAGCGGGCGGGGTCGATTCCATTGAGGATCCCCCGGACCCCGTCGTGGCGCCCGGCGAGGACTCCCTCGATTCCGCAGCCGAAGGCCGTTGTCTGGATCTCCTTCGCATAGGTCGGGCTCACGGTGTTGACCGAGTCCGCATGGACGATTCCCCCCTTGAGAAGGTTGACCTGTCCGAAGAACTCGAATCCGTGGAGACTGAAGAATCGGCGCGGGAGCCCGGTCAGGCCGAAGCGCGCGGCAGGATAGACCCCTTGGAAAGCGAGGTTGTGGATGGTCAGCAGCGAATAGGGACGAGGTGTGGGGCCGTTCGCGAGCAGGGCGGGGAGCAACGCAACCTGCCAGTCGTGGACGTGGACCACGTCAGGCGCCAACTCGAGTTTTTGGATAGAGCGCTGGACAGCGTGGCAGAAGAAGATGAAGCGTTCGGCATTGTCCTCGTAGTCGCGGTCCCCGTCTCCATAGAGATGTCCGCGGTCAAAGTATTCGTCCTTGCGCACGCCGTAGAGACGCCAGCCTTGGGAATCATCGAGGAGCCGTACCTCGAAGGTGGTTTTACGGTCGTTGAACTCCATCGAGTCCTGCAGGAGCAACTCGGCGCGGTCGCCGCCGGCACAGCGGTAAAGCGGCATGAAGACCGAGACTTCGTGCCCGAGCGCGGCGAGGGCGCGTGGCAGGGACGCCACCACCTCGCCCAACCCGCCGGTCGTGGCATGGGGGGAAACCTCGCTGGATGCCATCACGATTCGCATCGCCGCCAGTAGACGAGATGCCGCCCCCCGCGGTCAACGGCGAAGGAGCCGATCCCCGAAAACAGAGGGCATGGCAGCTCCGCCGGGATTTTTCTTTTCCCCCGATTTGTCGTGGCCACGAATGGAGGGCCGCCGTGTCGGCGGCCGCGGAGAAGGAAGACGGACGGCGACACGCCGTCCCTCCAATCGCGATTTGAAAGTGGAGGAGGAGGAGGACACCTGCCTCGCGTCGGGAGGAGCTCCATCGTGCCCGTGCGAAGCTGAGTGTTCCGCAAAAAACCCAGCAGAACTGCAATGCGTTCCACGTCAAATTTTCTGGAACGAGAGGGTCGCATTCGACAGAAGTTGTGATAACTTGCGAGCCAATGGCATTCTTCGAAAAGCTTCTCAATGACATCAATGGCCTCGTCTGGGGCCCGCCGATGCTGATCCTGCTGGTCGGCACCCACCTCTTCCTCACCTTTCGCCTCGGGCTGATCCAGCGGTACATCGGGCGGGGAATCCGCCTTTCCTTCCAGCGAAAAACCGAGGGCGAGGGCGACATCAGCCACTGGGGGGCGCTCGTGACCGCGCTGGCGGCGACCATTGGCACAGGGAACATCGTCGGGGTTGCCACGGCCGTGGCCGCAGGCGGGCCGGGGGCCGTCCTCTGGATGTGGCTGACAGGGGTTTTCGGGATTGCGACGAAATATGCCGAGGCCGTCCTCAGCGTGAAGTACCGTGTGCAGGTTCCCGGGGGTGGTTTTGCCGGCGGCCCGATGTACGTGTTGGAGCGGGGCCTGAAACAGCGCTGGCTCGGGATGGTGTTCGCCGCGCTGACCGCGGTGGCCGCATTCGGGATCGGGAACACGGTGCAGGCCAACTCCGTGGCGACTCTTGTGCAGGACACCTTCCACGTGGCGCCGTGGATCACGGGGTTGATCATGACCGTGCTGACCGCGATCGTGATCCTGGGTGGAGTGCGCTCGATTGCGAAATCGTGCGAGTTGCTGGTGCCGTTCATGGTGGTCGCCTACGTGCTCGGGTGCCTCGCACTCCTCGTGATGGGCTGGAGGACGCTCCCCGCTTCCGTCGAACTCATTCTCACGAGCGCCTTCACGGGGCAGGCCGCGATCGGGGGCTTCCTCGGGGTGGGGATGAGGGAGGCGATCCGCTACGGCGTCGCGCGTGGGCTTTTCTCGAACGAGGCGGGGCTGGGCAGCGCCCCGATCATCGCGGCCGCCGCCCAGACGAAGAACCCGGTGCGCCAAGCGCTCGTTTCCTCCACCGGGGTGTTCTGGGACACCGTGGTCGTCTGCGCCATGACCGGCCTCGTGCTCGTGAACTCCGGCGAGTGGACCAAGGGTCTCAACGGTGCGCTCCTGACGAAGGCGGCGTTCTCCGACTTCCCGGTGATCGGGCCGACCGTCCTGACCGTGGGGCTCCTGACGTTCGTGTTCTCGACGATTCTCGGGTGGTCGTATTACGGGGAGAAGGCGGCGGAATACCTCTTCGGGGCGCGAATCATTTTCCCTTACCGCGTCCTTTGGGTGATTGCGGTGATGGTGGGTTCGGTGGTGAAAATGCCCCTCGTCTGGACCTTCGCGGACATCACGAACGCACTCATGGCGCTGCCAAACCTTTTGTCACTTCTTGCGTTGAGCGGTGTGATCGCCGCCGAGACGAAGCTCCACCTGCGTCAGGAACTTGAGTCGGCGGACTGAGGCGGCTCGCTACTTCTGCTCAAAGACGAACGTACCGTCCCACCCGGCGGGGGGAGGCTGGAGAATGAAGGCCTCGCAGCGCGCCTTGAAGAGCGCGGCGCTGGCGTGGTCGGGCCGCGTCTTGAGGAGTTCCCCGAACCGCTCCACGGCGCGGGGAAAGTGACCGGAGAAGTAGTCCTTCAGTGCCCGCTCGTAGAGGTCGCGTTCGAGCCGCTGCTCGTCGGTGAGCGCCGATTCCTCGCCCAGCAACTCAAAAAGCTCCACGGGAGCGTTGCGCCCATAGACGGCGACGCGGTCCACGGCGCGCCAGGCGAAGCGGGAGCCGGCGGCCCGCTGGACCGGAGCGGTTGCGAGGATTGAGGTCCCGTAGATCTTGTTCAGCGATTCGATGCGGCTCGCGAGGTTCACGGTATCGCCGAGCGCGGTGTAGGCGAAGCGCTCGGTGGTACCGATGTTCCCGACCACGGCCTCCCCGGTGTGGAGCGCGATGCGCGCGGCGAGAGGGGGGAGGCGGCGCATGGCGCGTCCCGGCGTGATCTCGGCAAGGCGGCGCTGGGCGTCGAGCGCGGCGGCGCAGGCGCAGGCGGCGTGGTCGGTCAGGTCGCTCGGGGCGTTGAAGAGCGCGAGCACGCCATCGCCCAAATACTTGTCCACCACGCCGCCGGTCCCGTGGATAGCGGTGGTGATGACCTCGAGGTAGTCGGAGACCATGGCAACCGCCTCGTCGGCGGCACGGGACTCGCTGAGTCGGGTGAAGTCGCGGAGGTCCGAGAGAAAGATGGTAAGCGTGCGCGTCTCGCCGCCGAGCTGGGCGGCGCGGCTCGTGCGGAGAATGTCGCGCACGATGTCGGTGGGGACGTACTTGCCGAAGGAGCTGAGGCTCGACTTCATGCGGTCCACGGACTCGCCGATCATGGAGACTTCGCGCACGAAGGAGCGGGGGGAGGGCTCGGACGGGATGCGGAACTCACCGATGCCCTCGAGTGCGTGGCTGAGATGGTTGAGCGGGGCGGAGATTCTCCGCGAGACGAAGGTGGCGGCGAGAAGGGTGATCACGAGGGCGACAGCCGCGATGAGGGCGGAGACCATCGCGTTGTGGTAGGCGGCCTTGAGGAAGTCCGAGGTCGGCAGGATCACCGCCACGGTCCAGCGCAGGCCGCCGCTGACCGCGAAGCGCGAGACCGTGGTCGTGTAGTAGGCGCCATCGAGTTCCGAGGTGAAGTAGGCGGGCTGGTCGAGCGGGAGATCGGCAAACTCCGTGCGGTGCTCGGAGATGGCGTCTTCGAGGGTTTCGAGGGCGCGGTGGAGGCCCGGCTGATCGGGAGCGACGACCACGTGGCCCGTATCGTCGAGGAGGAAGGCAAAGCCATTGGGGCTGGGATGGAGATGGGCGAGGAAGTTGGCGAGGACGCTGAGATGGTAATCCGCACCAAGAACCCCCTGGGGCGGCGCGAGCGGCTGCAGCCTCAGAGGCAGGGCCGCCGTGATGCCGCGCTGGCCGTCCACGTAGTCGTAGGGGTCCGTCCAGACGAGCTCCCCCGTCTTCATCGCGCGCTGGAACCATGGTCGGGTGCGGGCGTCGAGCCGCTGGGCGGGCGAGGGACGGGGCGAGAGTTTTCCATCGCGGGCAAGGGCTTGGTAATGCTGGATGCCGCCGTCGCGCGAGGGGTCGGCCTGGATGAGGAGGATCTCGCCGTTGGGTTCGCGCCGCGCGCCGAGGAAGGCGCCGGTCTTCGCGTTGCCCCAGTAGATGGCGGAGAGATTGGGACGCCATCGGAGGCGTTCGCCGAGGCTTGCCGCCCTCCACTCCCGCAGGACGGAATCGGAGATGGAAGGGGCCCGCACATTCTGCGCGAGCGAGGCAAGCTCCTCGAGGGTGAGGGGCGCGCTCCCAAGGAGATGCTCCACCTGGCGGGTCACCGCACGGCAGACGCCCAGGCAGTGGGCGTTCGTGAGATTCCGAAGGGAACTCCGCGCCATGAAGAAGGCCGTGGTGGCCAGAACGGCCACGGTGCCGAGCAGCAGGACAAAGACCAGGCTGAAGATGGCCGTACGCAGGTCGAGCTGAAGGCGAGGGGTGGTGAAGAGAGGACGGGACGACATCGCGGCGCCATGCTATGGCCCCTTGCTCCCCGCTTCAATCCTCAACCT
>CAZZBZ010000101.1:0-7151 GCA_964653025.1 uncultured Verrucomicrobiota bacterium | reverse complement strand
TCGCCCCCCCTGCCAAGGGTGCGCGAAGAAAGCCCACGATCGAGATGGACGAATGATCAGGGTTCGACCTTTACGAGAGAGCCGTTGAACTGGGCAAACATGGACTGAACCAGTCCGAGTTGGCGGCGGTCAGCCAGCATGCCGAGCGTGATCAGCCGCCCCTCCCCAAAGAAGCTGCGCTCGCATCCCTCCAACTCCCTGCCGTCCTCGACGCGCTGAAAACGCACGGTCACCTCCGCAGCCTCGGGGGCACCTTCCCAGGAGAGGATTTTCACACTCCCGACGGCCACCTCCGCGTCCCACTTTGTCCGCAAAGCGGCGTGGGCTGCAGGGCCCATGCGCAAGATCGCCTTCCCTGACGGGTCGTTGAGCCGCTCCGCGCGCAGACCGATCACGGCCGTACCCGAGCCGGGCCCGAGCGCGGCGACGTCGAAGCTCATCGCATCCGTCGTCCATTTCCATCCCGGCGTGCCCAGCGAACGATAGACCGCCTCCCCGATCACGAACTCCACCACGGGGGTGGGGCCCGCCTCTCCCCGCGCCTGCCCGGCAGACTTCAGCTCGAACTTGACCCCCTCGGCGAAAGCTCCCTTCGCCGACGCGAACAGCAGCATCGCGGCGATCCCGAGCACTCCTCCAAGCCTGACGGGCGGGGAACTCAAAGTTTCGTCCAGGTCCCGTTGGCAAAGCGCCGCACGACCGGCGTGCCCTTGGGCAGCTTGTTGGGGTCGAGAAACTCGGTGTCGAAGGCGTAGTAGCGGACCGGGGGATCGAACACGTAATTCCCGGTGCCGGATTGCTTGTAGTAGCTCTTCGCCTGCTGGCTGTAGAACAGGCTGACCATCGAACCCGAAATCTTGAAGCTAGTGCTGCCCCAGTTCTCCATGAATCTTGGAAAGTTGTTGATCCCTCCCGTGACCCCGTCGCTGGACGCGGTGGTCGCCGTCTTGCTCGTGGTGGAGGCGCCGGCGATCACCGCAAGATTCACCTCCGTGGACGCGGAAACGCTCCGGTTGTTCCAGAGCGTCGAAAGGCTGGCGTTGTCGTCGTCGTTGCTCCGGTTCCAGGAAGCGGACATGAAGCTCACGGCGTCGGCCACGATCATCGCGGGCTTGATGCCCGTGGGGTTCGTCCCGTCTGAGGGATTGAAGCTCAACTCCTTGCTCGGGGCGCTGGCGCTTCCCCCCGAACTCC
Source organism: uncultured Verrucomicrobiota bacterium (assembly GCA_964653025.1). Taxonomy (GTDB): domain Bacteria; phylum Verrucomicrobiota; class Verrucomicrobiia; order JABWAM01; family JABWAM01; genus JABWAM01. Next base: position 5,957 of record CAZZBZ010000101.1, on the reverse strand, counting down.
CGGTTCCTTCCGGGCCCGTGTTCAGGTTGCCGTCGGAGTTGAAGTGCCCGATCACGTAGACCGGATTCTCCGAGACGAGGCTGAAAGAGTCGATCTGGCTTGCGTTCTTCGTCGCGCTGGTGCCGGAGGTCGGTTTGTCATCCACGCGGAGGCCCGGCCGTCGACCGCTCGAAGTCGCGCCGTTGTAGTTGTCGTCATGGAAGTAGATGACCCCGTTGAAGGTGGGCGTTGTGATCGAGTTGCCCGCGGCGTCCTGGGTGATCGGGACACCGCCGGCGCCGAGAAAGCGGTCGCTCGAGTCGATGGCCGCATACAGCTTCTCCAGGTACATCTCCGTCATCGCGACCTTGTTGTTGTCCATCAGGTACTCGCGCTGGTCGCGAACCGTGGCGGTCGTATTCGGCACGATCTGGCTCTTATTGAGGAGGTTGATCGTCTTGTAAGAGGTCACGTTTCCGGAGCCATCGCGCAGGGGAACCTTGAAGTAGACGTTCGTGCCGCTGCGGTGGATCAGCAGCGACGCCGAGTAGGCCATTTTCGCCTTCTGCTTCGCAGCGGGGTCGGCGGTCGTGTTGATGCTCCAGGTGACATTGTCGGAGGTGGTCAGCACGGGGGCTTCGATCATCACATGGTACGGGTTGTTGAAGCCCGCGTACGGCTGGTTCGGGTTGCTGCTGGCAAGCACTTCGGACGGGAGCGGCGGGGTGATCGTCCCGATCCCATGGTCCGAGTTCTTGACCCCCCCGTTCCAGCGCGAGACGGAGCCGGTGTTCCAGTCCGCGACCTTGCTGTCGTAGTAGGTCGAGGAGCTGCCCGAGCCGCTCCGCGCATTCACATACGAGCCGGAGACCGGGTTTTTGACGTTGAAGTCCCCCTTGGTAGAGTTCCACCCCGGGACGCCCGTCTGCCACTTGGAAGTGCTGGCGTTCCAGAACTTGAGGCCGTACCAGAGTTCGCTGGAGGTGGTGAGGTTGCCGTTGATGGAAAGGCTGGCGAGCGGGGCGAAGTAGAGGGTCCCATTCGCATGGACCTTGCCGTTGATGGTCATGGACTCCGCGTTGAACACCTCCATGTCCATGTTGTAAAAGACCGCGTACTGGAAGATCGGGATGTAATCGATGTAGAACTCCTGGGAGACCGTCTTCGGGATGCTGTAGCGCCCGGCGCGCGTCGCGGTCGCGGAGCACCGGACCGTGCCCCGGATGCTGTAGAGGCCCGCGAGCGCGTCGGTGCTTTGCGGCGGGATCTGGCTGCTCACGTAGATGTTCGTGGATCCGGCGTTCGTCACGTAGCCGATGCTGATCCCGCTGTAGGTGAAGTTCGCGAGCGCCGCGACCGAACTCGGCGGGCTGCCGCTCACCAGGTTGTTTAGGACGGTCTGCGTCGGGGCCGTGGGGCCGGAGACGTACCCGTTCATCGGGTAGTCCTTGATGATCAGCTGCTGCACCTGGGCCATGCTCCGCCGCATCGCCCCCTCCGCCCCGTAAAACGAGTCGATGCGCAGGTGTCGACGGGTCACCTGCACCGACTCGGTCCCGGTCCACTGGAGGAGGGTCCCGAGCAGGACCGAAAGGACGGCCACGAAGGCCATCGTGGTGATCAGTGCGGAACCACGGATCGGTTGCCGCGGAAACGGATACTGGGCGTTCATAAATCGTCCGTTACCAGAGCCCCGCGTTGCGGAAGGCCACATTGGTGCGGATGTAGATCACCTGCTTGCCGTCGCGATCGTTCGGGTCCACCACGCGAACGTTGATCAGGAATGAGCCTCCCACCTGCTGGAAGACGTCGTTCGTGTTGGTCACCCCATCCATGATCAAGGTCGGCTCTCCTTGGGCTGCGCTCGGCCCCTCGTTGGTGGTCGCGCCGGAATAAAAATAGATCCCCTTCGTAAAAGGGCCGGCCGCATTGCTCACGTAGAAGTGGCGGTAGACCTGGCCGGCAACGGAGTTTGAGGGCGCATAGACCCGGAAGTAGGCCCCGACCCCGTTGGTGCTCGCGACGGGGTTGGCGCCGTAGTTGTAGAAAATCGTCGCCGTGCTGCCGATCCGCAGGTCATCGGTGATCCGGTCCACCCCGCTCCGCACGATGCGCTGGACGTTCAACTGGTTCATCCCCCCCGATGAAATTTGGACACAGTAGAGGTAGAATGCGAGCAGTCCCATCATCAGGATCGAGAAGACCCCGACGGTGATCATCATCTCGATTAGCGTCATGCCACGGCGGGCGTGGAAACGGGGTGCGTTCACTGGAGAATGGAGGGGTTGTTCCGGATGGTCGTCAATACGATCGGGAGTTGCGTTCGTCCGAGAAATCTCCACCGGTTGCTCACCGTGATGATGACATAGTCGAGGTTCGTGTCCGTGCCGGAGGGCTTTTTTACGAGGATAAACCGGTCGGTGACAAAACTTCCAAGGTCGTCGAGCGGAAGGTTCGTTTCCGTGGCGAGGCGGTTCACATTCGTGATCGTGATCGACCTTCCCCCGCGAGTGGTCGGGAAAATATTCGTCGAGACCACGCGCGAGTAGAAGAGGGACGGAGTCGTTGCCGTCGGGATTGCCGACACATAGCGCATCGGCGCCGTGCTGTCGTTGGTCGTCAGGAAATCGGTATACGGGGTGTAGAGGGTGTATTCGAGCCCCTGCTCGGCATAGCTCACCGCCACCTGATAGGCCGACTGGAACTTGGCGACCTCCTGCCCCTTCACAAAGCCGAGCAGGAGCATAGCCGCCGCCATGGCAAGGATCCCGGAACAGACGACCGTCTCCACCAGCGTCATTCCGGTTACCACGGCAAACCTTGGAGGCGGGTTCATGGCGGGATATCGTACCAGCTCAAGGTAGCAGGTTTCAGGAAAATTGCACACTCCAGGAAGACGGGGGCGCATCGCAGTTCTGCCGGGTTTTGTGAATCCTCAGCCCCTCGGCTCTGCTCGGGACTGTCCTGAGCCTGTCGAAGGACAGCTTCGCATGGGCACGACAAAGCGTGCCCCTCCAATTCTGTTGGCCAATGGAGGGGCACGCTTCGTCGTGCCCTCCTGTCTGCGCCAAGCTGGCTGAGAGAAAATCCCGGCGGGGTTGCCATGCGCCCGATCCTCGCCCCGCATGGATTCGGGCTTGCGTCTTCCGCCCTCCCGCTTATCAACTGTCCCGCGACACGATGATCAAACTCACCGACCTTCGAGAGATTCTGCACTACGTTCCCCGCTTCCGCGAGAAGGTGTTCGTCATCGCCGTGGATGGCGAGCTCGTGGAAGACGTCAACTTCCCCACCCTGCTCCTCGACATTGCGGTGCTCCGAAGCCTGAGCATCCGCGTGCTCATCGTGCACGGCGCGAGCTTCCAGATTCGGCAGATCGCCAGCGAAACCGGCCAGGCCCTCAGCAACGACGACGGCACGGGCGTGACCGACTCCGCCACCCTCAAGGTCGCCCTCCTCGCCGGCAACCGCCTGACCCACGAGATTCTCGAGGGCCTCGCCTCCAACGATCTCCGCGCCGCCGCCTCGAATGCGATCGTCGCCCATCCCGCCGGCATCCTCGGCGGCGTGGACCACCAGTTCACCGGAAAGATCGAGCGGATCGACACCGAGCTGCTCAACACCCTCCTCGACCGCAACATCATCCCCGTCGTCCCGCCGCTCGGCTTCGATGGCGACGGCCGCACCTATCGTCTCAACTCGGACTCCGTGGCCCTGGAGATCGCCCTCGCCCTCAAGGCCGCCAAGCTCATCTACATCACTCCGCGGGATGGCGTCGAGCGGGGCGGGCAGCTCATCCGCCAGCTCTCCATCCCCGAGGCCGCCGACCTGCTGAAGAAAAGCCGCGCGGAGCTCGTCCCGTCGATGGTCTCGAAACTCGAACACGCCCTCCGGGCCGCCGAGGGCGGTGTCCACCGCGTCCACATCATCAACGGGCGGGTGGACGAGGGACTCCTCGCCGAGGTCTTCTCCAAGGAGGGAATCGGCACCCTCATCCACGCGAACGAGTACCAGGCGATCCGCCCCGCCGCGAAGCGCGACGTGAGCATGATCCTCAAGCTGATCAAGCCCTCCGTGGAAACCGCGGAACTCGTGAAGCGCAGCCGCACTGAGATCGAGCGCCACCTCGGCGACTACTTCGTCTTCGACGTGGACAAGACCCCGGTCGGCTGCGTCGCCCTCCATCTCTTCCCCGCGGAGAAGAAGGCCGAACTCGCATGCCTTTACGTGAGCCCGCACCACGAGAACGAGGGGGTCGGCCGCAAGCTGATGAACTTCATCGAGATGCAGGCCCGCGAGAAAGGTTGCTCCGAGATTTTCTGCCTCTCCACCCAGGCCTTCGCCTACTTCCAGCAGAAGGGCGGGTTCGTCGAGGGCGGAACGGAGGACCTCCCCGCCGAGCGCCGTCAAAAATACGACGAGGGCGGACGCAAGTCGAAGGTCCTCAAGAAGCCGCTCTCTGCTTAGAGCGTTTTTGAAAACTAACCTGCCCTCTGTTGCTGGCGAGACGGGCTTGTGGGCAAGGCGTGGAGGCTGGCCAATCCCCCCAGCGGTCCCGCATGTGCGGGACAGCCGATCCCGCATATGCGGGACCGCCCAAATCCCGTCGCCGCCGCAACCCCTAGGGCGCGGGCCATCTTGGCCAAATCCATCGTTGCCTCGGCGCTCAAAACCCGCTGTGGGGATTCTCGCGCCTCGGCGCCTTGGCTTTGGCCAAGATGGCCTCTCGCAGAGGGTAGTTGAGTTTTCAAACACGCTCTGAGGATGACGCTCACCGAAATCCGCCAGGCCCTCTCGGAGATGGGCGTTCGCCCGAGCCGTCAGCTCGGCCAGAACTTTCTCCATGACAAGAACGTCGCCGCCCGCATTGTCGAGCTCTGCGGGATCCGCGAGGGCGACTCCGTGGTGGAAATCGGCCCCGGCCTTGGGGCCCTCACCCGCGGCCTCATCGAGGCCCGCCCCGGACGCCTGCTTCTCCTCGAGCGCGACCACCGCTTCGCCGCCTTCCTCCGCAAACGCTTCCCTTCGGCCGAGCTCATCGAGGGCGATGCTCTGAAGGTGCTCGATGATCCACGCCTCACGCCCCACGCATCCAATTTTGGCGCTTCCTCGTCCGCCATTGCCCATTTTTCATTGGCCGTTGGTGATTTTACATTTGTCGGAAATCTCCCCTATTCCGTGGCCTCCCCCCTCATTGTCCGCCTCGCGGAACCCGACCTCCGCCCCCAACGGATGGTTTTCACGATCCAACTCGAGGTGGCGGAGCGGCTCGCCGCCCGGGCCGACACGAAGGACTACGGCCTGCTCACCCTCCTCGTGGCCCCCTTCTACAAGGTCGAGATCGCCCGACGAATCCCCACCTCCGTCTTCTGGCCCGCCCCCGAGGTCAAGTCCGCCACGGTCGTCCTCACCCGTCACGCGGGTTTTCCCTTCCCCACCCTCGATGAGGAGGCGCGCTTCGGCAGGATCGTCCGACGGGCCTTCCAGCAACGACGCAAGACCCTCGGCGCCGTTTTCGGGAACGAACTCCCCGACCCGATCCTGCGCCCCCGCCGACCCGCCGAACTCGATCTCGAGGCATGGGCGCGTGCCACAGCCATCTCCTTTGCCGACCGGACCGACCCCGAGGCCGATCCCGGCGACGAGATCTTCGAGGTCGTGGACAAGGACGACCGCGTGGTGGACCGGGTTCCTCGCCGCCGCGTCCACGCCGAGCACCTCCTCCACCGTGCGGTCCATGTCTTCGTGAGGAACTCTCGAGGGGAAATCCTGCTCCAGCGCCGCTCCCCGCTCAAGGACATGGCCCCAAACACCTGGGACTCCGCCGCCGCGGGCCACCTCGCCGTCGGCGAAAGCTACGATGCCTGCGCCCGACGCGAGATCGTCGAGGAACTCGGGGCGAGCGTACCCCTCACCCCGGTCCGAAAGTACGACGCCTGCGAGGCGCTCGGATGGGAGTTCATCCACCTCTACGAGGC
>CAZZBZ010000100.1:0-7159 GCA_964653025.1 uncultured Verrucomicrobiota bacterium | reverse complement strand
ACCCACCAGCACGTGTTCTGGAGCGGACGGGATGATGACGGGCTCATCCGCGACATGGACGAGCACGGCATCGCCTACGCATGGCTTCTCTCCTGGGACATGGCGCCGGGCGAGACCCACGCCAACTACGCACGCTCCACCAGCCCGATCAATCTCCACAGCAACGGTGAGCCGCGGGGTATGACCCTGCGGGAAATGCTCATCGCCCGGGACCATCACCCCGACCGCTTCGTGCTCGGCTATTGCCCCCACCCCGCCCTGCCCCGCGCACCGGACCTGCTCCGCGCGGCGCATGAGATCCATGGCGTGCGCGTCTGTGGTGAGTGGGCCCACCGCATGGTGCTCGACGATCCCCGCGCCATCGAGATGTTCCGCGTCGCAGGCGAGCTCGGCATGCCGGTCGTGCTCGACATGAACGACCCCTGGCTCCCGGGCCCGGAGGGGAAACTTATCTACCAGTCATACTGGACCGCGGGGACGCTGGACAACCTGGAGCGCGCGCTGGCCGCATGCCCCGACACCACCTTCATCGGGCATGCCCCCGGCTTCTGGCGGGGCATCAGCGCCGACGCCGACCGGGACCCCGCCGCCTACCCGACCGGCCCCGTCGTGGAGCGCGGGCGCGTCCCCCAACTCCTCGACCGCCACCCGAACCTTTACGCGGACCTCTCTGCCGGATCCGGGTTGGGCGCCCTGAAGCGCGATCCCGCACATGCTCGCCGCTTTCTGCTGGCCTGGCAGGACCGACTCCTCTTCGGCCGCGACACCTACGGGCAGGACCTCTTTCGTTTTCTCCTCAATCTCGACCTGCCGCGCGAACCCCTAGAAAAAATCTGCCGCCTCAACGCCGAAAAACTGGTCGGCCCCCCGGGCCCCCGCCGTGCTTCCGCGATCCCATAAACCTCGCCGCTCCAAGCCTGAACCCACCATGAAGAAGAAATATTGTGTCATCCTTGGAAACCTGGGCAACACCCGCGACCGGTTCATGGGCTGCGGCTACAAGACCGCGAAGAAAACCCATGAGATGATCGCGGAGGCGGCTTCGATCCGGGGACTTTCGGGCCTCGAACTGGTCGGGAACTGGGACGTCACCCGCAAGAACCACCGCAAAATCGGCCGCCTCCTGGAAGACCATGGCCTGTTATGCGCCTCCATCCTTCCGGACATCTTCTCCCGTCCGATCTGGGGCCGCGGAGCCCTCGCCTCACGGGAAACGAAGGTCCGCCTGGCCTGCCTTGAAGAACTCCGCGCGAACTGCGAAATCGCCCTCTCCCTCGGCTGCGGCCTCATCAACGTCTGGCCGGGGCAGGACGGATACGACTACCCCTTCCAGTCGGATTACCTCGCGGCTCGCGCCTGGATCGCCGAATCGCTGGCGACCATCGCCGGTGAATTCCCAACCCTGAGGTTCGCCCTCGAGTACAAGCTCAAGGAGCCCCGCACCCATTCCTACCTCGCGCGCGTCTCCGACACGCTGCTCATGATACGGGATGTGGGGCTGGAGAACATCGGGATCTGCATCGACAGCGGCCATGCGCTGATGGCCTACGAGAACCTGGGCGAATCGGTCGTGCTCTGCGGGGACCGCCTCTTCCACATGCATTTCAACGACAACTTCCGCGCCTGGGACGATGACATGATCCTCGGCTCGGTCCACACCATCGAGCAGATCGAGATGCTCTACTGGCTTGACCGGATGAACTACTCGGGTTGGTACTCCATGGACCAGTATCCCTACCGGGAAGACGGGCGGGATGCCGTCGAGGAAAGCCTCCGCTGGCTGGAGGGCTTCCAGAAGATCGTCAACCGGCACCGCAAGGCCATGGACAAGATCGTGAGTGAGGGCAGCGCGGTGAAGACCTCGGCTTTCCTCAGGTCCATTCTCCTTGCTCGCCCCCGGTAAGTTGTCCTAGATCCCAACGGCCTTCCTTGTGCGTGCGGCCCGATAGGCGGCGAGGCAGACTCTCAGGTTCCACAGGGCCTCCTCGGCATCCACCAGCGGCTTCCGCTTGCCGAGCACGGCGGCCGAAAAATCCTCGATCTCCGCACGGTAGGTGTTGCGCGGTGCGTATTTCAGGGAGAACCCGCCCCCTGTGAGACGCTTCTGCGAAGCGGCGTAACCCCCGGTCCGCTTCTCCAGAAGAACCGTCACCTCACCGGCCGGGCCCTGCCCCACCGTCCCCTCGCACAGGATGCTCCCCTTGGAACCATAGAGTTCTAGACGGTTGCGTGCCGCCACATCCGGCACGTTGAACTGGTTGTCCACCACCGCCATCGCTCCACTCTCGAACTCCAGGGTGACGAGGGATGTATCCTCAACCCTGTAGGAGTGGACCAGGGTTTTCATCGCGGCCTGCACGCGCCGGACCCTGCCGAAGAACATCTCGAGCAGGTCCACGCAATGGCTCCCCATGTCCATGAAGGCTCCCCCTCCGCCCAGTCTTGGATTCTGGCGCCACGCCCCCTTGATCGGGGGATACCAACAGGTGAGTTGGGCCCGACCGAAAGTCAGCTTTCCCAACTCCCCCCGACGCACCATCGCGGCGATGGCCTGGTGCGCCGCATGGAAGCGCATCATGTAGCCGCAGGCCAGTTTGACGCGCGCTCGGCGGGCTTCGCGAACCATGCCCTCGGCCTCCCGCAGGGAGTTGGCCAGCGGCTTTTCGCAAAGAACATGTTTCCCGAGACGGATTGCCTTGAGGGCCTGTCGCGGGTGGAGGTGATTCGGTGTCGCGAGGTAGACCGCCTGGACCCCGGGGTGCGATAGCAGGGCGTTTTCGGAAGTGAACGAGGGCACCCCGTACTTGCGACCCAGCGCTTCCGCGCGGGAGGGATCCACGTCCATCACTGCCACCAACTCGGCGTTGCGGGCCTTCAGGATTCCCTCGGGAATCGTCCGTCGGTCGGCGATTCCCCCCGCTCCGATCACTCCCCATCGAATCTGCTTGCTCATGGTTGGTTCCTCTTGTGGTTGAGTTTGAAGAGATTCTTGAGCACCCGTTGACCTTCGCGCAACACGATCTTCTCCGTACCCGGAGCGAGGGGGCTCGAACGGGCGGGCATGGTCTCGTAACCCCCTTTGCGAAAAGCCGCATCGGTGGGCATGTAACCCAGATAGCCGTTGGCCAGGCCAGCCACAAAGGTGTGACGAAAGGGGCTCCGACGGCGGAGGGTGAGCCCCGTTTCGACGAACACCTCGCCCGGTACCGCCAGCCATGCCGTGTTCCCGACGGCGATTCCCAGCAGGCCGGCCGCCTCCCTCCGCCCCTTGAAGCGCGCCAACGCGAAGATCTCCTGCGCCTCGAGGCGATCTCCCTCGAGAGATCCCTTCGCCAAGTCGAAGGAAGTGAGCGGGCGGGTCACGCGGTAAGGAAGGCGCACCCCCTTCAGCAGCACCCGCGCCCCCGAAAGCTCCTTGCGGGCGATCCGGCGGCGGGGAAACCGAACCTTCCGCTCAAGGGTTGCCATGCGGGCTTCCGACACAACGGGAATACGCTTCCAGGCCTTCGCGACCGCGGCGGCGACGCGAAGCCCGATCCGTTCGGTCACGCGGGGCCCCATGATCGGTCCCCGGCCACGCACATTCACGTGGTTCACGTTGCCCTGCACCCCGCAAAGGAAAACGGTGACAAACTTCTTCCCGAAGCGGCGCTTGAGATGACGAGACAAAGCGCCGGGCCAGTCCGCCGACACCTCGTTGCGGCCCAGGGTGTCCACATGATTGCCGAAGGTGACCACCGCCGCAATCGGGCGCCCTCCCTGCCCCTCCACCTTGAGCAACCCCACCGTCGGATCCACGGGCCCCTCGGTGCGGACGATTTCCGGGTTCCGCACGCCCGGATTGGTTTTCACGCGGCCGTCACGCATGAGAAACCGCCGATGGAAGAGAGTGGTCTTTTCGAGCCCGGAGCCCGATCCCAGACGGGCCGGCGCAGCCCCTCGGAAAGCCCTCACGACCGCGTCGGCCGCACCGCGAACCAGGGCCACTACAAATCGGCGATCGACCGTGGAGGAAAGCAGGTCCACCGGGGACGGCGCGGTGTGAGTATGCGTGGCGCCGATCATGCAGGAAACCCCCCGCCCCAGCCGCCGGGCCACCTCGCGTTGGATGGATGCGACCACGCCCTCGGGCAGGGCAATCACATCGCAGGAGACCCACCCCACCGCCGAACTCCCCGAACGCAGGACGCAGGCGCGGCAGAAGAGGCCGTCGCGCACCTTCTTCGCCACGCGCACCCCGTGGTAACCCGCCAGCTCGACCGGTCGATTCGGAGTGATGCAGGCCTCCGCAGCCCCCGCGAGAAGCGTTCCCGTCCTCGGGGCGGATCGGCTCATTTCTGGTAGGCCTTGGCGACCTTCTCAAAAGCGTCCACGTATACCCGCATGTGCCGCTCCTCGTACACCGGGTGCGTGAAGAACGAGAGGGTCCGCGATGCAAGCCACGCGGCCTTTTTGCAGCACGTTTGGCTGTAATCGATCTTCCGAGCCTTCGGATCGCGGAAGGGATACTTCGCCGAACCAAAGCCGTTCTGCTCGATGTAGGCCTGCTCCTTGTACATCTCGGGCCACTGCACGCCATAGACGGGGGCGCCCTCGGCCTCCATCGCGTGGATGAACTGCTTGACCGGGACCTTGATGCGGTCGGCATCGAGAACGAAAGGCGCCCACCAGTAGGCGTTCACCCGCTTGGGGGTATCGACGGGGCCATGCAGCACGATCGGGTGACCCTTCAGCGCATTCAAGAGGAAGCGCCCGTTGACCTGGCGCCGCGGGAGATTCCACGTGTCGAAGCGGCCGAGCTCGCAGAGGCCGATCTGCGACTGCATCTCCGTCATGCGGTAGTTGAACCCCACGCGTCGGTGGATGTACATGAGCTTGGCCTCGAGTTCGAGGAGCCGCAGGCGCTCTTTCACGTCGTAACCGTGATCGCGAAACGAACGGCATTCCCAGTGCAGGTCCTCGTCGTTCGTCACCACCATTCCACCCTCTCCCCCCGTGGTGAAGTGCTTGCTCTGGCAGAAGCTGAAGCACCCGATGTCGCCCACGCTCCCCGCCTTCTTTCCGTTGTAGAGCCCGCCAAAACACTGCGCACAGTCCTCGATCACCTTGAGCTTGTGCTTCCGCGCGATGGCCAGGATCGGGTCCATGTCGGTGAACACCCCGTAGAGGTGCACCACGAGAATCGCTTTGGTACGTTCGGTAATCTTGTCTTCAACGTCCCGCGGATCGAGCGTGTGGGATTCGTCCACATCGGCGAAGACGGGCAACGCCCCGGCCTGGAGCACGCAGTAGGAGGAGGCGATGAACGAGTAGGAGGGGCAAATTACCTCGTCGCCGGGTCCGATCCCCAGGGCCGCCACCGCGGTATGGAGCGCGGAGGTCCCGTTGCTGGTTGAGATCGCATGGCGGGTGCCACACCACTTCGCGAAGGCTTCTTCGAACTTCACCCCCACGCCTCCGGTCCAGTAGTTCACTTTTCCGGAGCGCAAGGGCTCCATGGCCTTCTCGATGGTCGAGGCCTCGAAGCTGGGCCACATGGGGAACTTCTCGGCGTTCAGGGGTTTGCCGCCGTCAATCGCAAGTCGGTCGTTCACGGGAGATCTCCTTTTTAAGAGTTTCAGCGCTTTCTCTTTCCTTCGGAATGAAGGGTTCGACCGCACATGAATATTCAGAACTTGATGTTTATCAACCGAATACCACAAAAAAATCGTTGTTTATCATCAGAATCGTTTTATTCTATTTCCGATGCTCCCCCCTGCATTTCGGCACAAGGACTGGATTTCCGAGAAGCTCCTCGCCTTCCTGATCACGCGGGGACAGGCGACAAGAGGGGAGATCCTGGAGGCCCTGCCCATCCGCCCCGCCACGCTTTCCGTCCTGCTTCAGACCCTGGTTCGTCGCGGCGTGCTGGAAGAACCGGACCGCAAAGGAAAGCACACCGGGCGACGCGCTTCCCCCGTTCGGATTCATCGCGATCAGGCCTACTTCACCGGAGTTCACCTCGATTTTCCGTGCACGGTCGGCGTCTGTATTGACGCCGGGGGAGAGGTCGTGGCCGTCGCACGGCGCGATTCGCCCACGCCCAAGACCCGCCGGCAGGCTGAACGAGAGATCAAGGAGGTGATTGCCGAACTCCGCCGAATCCTTGGGGCGCGCTGGAAGAGGGTTCAAGGGGTTGGTTTCGCCGATCCCGGGGTGGTGGATGTTCAGGCCGGGGTTTCCATCCGCGCCGTCAATCTCGATGGCTGGGAGGGCCTCCCCACCCAGCGATGGCTGGAACAGATCACGGGGGTGGAGGCGCGCATCTCCCCGGATACGGCCGCCCGCGCCTACGCCGAAGCCGCGGCATTCCGCCCCGCGTTCCCCGCCAGCTTGCTTCACGTCCAACTGGACGCCGGCATCGGGGGGGGATTTATTCGCGGAGACGAACCGATGATGGGCGACACCCATTGCGCGATGGAAATCGGCCACCTGGTCATTCGCGAGGACGGCCCACTCTGCCAGTGCGGCAACCGGGGCTGTCTCGAAGCATTCGCAGGTTTCGGGGCTTTACGCCGCCGCGTGGAGGAACTCAACGAACAGGGGGTTCAAACCGCCCTCGGGGCAGCGAATTTTTCCTTTCAACAACTGGCCAAAAGCCATCGCGAAGGCGACAAAGCCGCACGTGCGCTCATCCAGGAAATGGGCTTTCATGTCGGGGCGGCCATGGCCATGGCGGTGACGATTCTTAACCCCCGGGTCATCGTGCTGGCCGGGGGACTCACCCTGGTGGGCGAGCCATTGGTCGCCCGTGTGCGCGACGTGTTGGCACTGCGCTGCCTCCCTGATGCACTGAAGAACCTTGTGGTCAAACTGTCGGAGATGCCGGGCCATGCCACCGCATTGGGCGCCGCGCTCCTCGTGCGGCGTCGCCACCTGATGGAGAAACTCACCGCCTCCCAAAGAAATATCGGCCGTTGACGAGAAACCGGTCGGGTTGAGCCGAAATGCGGTCACGGAGGCACGACACCGGGGTAGCTTTTGCGGACTCAATAGGGCGACCTCCAATCTGTGAATGGGATTCACATTCTTGGATTTACCCTTCAAACCCAGACGAGGTTTGAGAGGGAAGAAGTGGTGCGCTGTAGAGGATTTGAACCTCTGACCCCCACCGTGTCAA
>CAZZBZ010000099.1:0-7164 GCA_964653025.1 uncultured Verrucomicrobiota bacterium | reverse complement strand
CGTTCCAGACCGACCCCGACCCGGTCACGAGCGCCCAGTTGCCGCGGCTGGTGGCGTTGTTATTGCCAAAGATTGCTCCCGCGCTGACGACCGTTCCGCTGTCGCTGATCGTGAGGCTGTTGCCACTGCCGTTGTTCCCGATGATCATCCTGGTCGAACCAGTGTTGCTCCACACGGAGCCCGAGCCGGTGACGACCACCCGGTTGGTGGAGCTGGCACTGCCCCCGATGGCCAAGCCCCCGAGCGAGGTGACCACCCCCGCGTTGGAGATGGTCATCCAGTTGAAGTGGCCGTTGGCGTTCTCGCCAATCTGGAGCGTGCTCGAGCTCTGCCAAGTGGACCCGGGACCGCTCACGAGCAGGCCGTGGTTCGTTCCTGCGGCGGCGTGGGGACCGATGATGCCCGCGGCCACGTTGGTGAGCTGGCCCCCGTTGGTGATGAAGAGGGTGTTGTTGAACTGGCCCGATCCCAACCAGAACGTGTAGTTGGTGCCGGCGTTGTTGATCACCGTGGTGATCGCCACGTTCGTCGCTGCGGGTGACCGGGCCGCGAGGCCTGCCAGAATCAAGGCGACGAGAAGGGCGGGGAAGGATCGGGTTTTCATGGTCATTCCTTGCGTTGGCGCGGGAGGGATCGGGATCCGCTTTCTGCTTGAAGAACCTATAGCACACGAGGGCGGTCGAGGCGCTCCTTTTGTGATGGACTTTCTGATGGGGAACATGGACAAAACCGAGCATGCCCCGATTGGTTGTCCCGCGCCTTTACCCGCCTCTCTTCGAGGCGCGGTTTGGCGTCCGACTCTACTCGGCCCTGCGCGAGACGAAGTCGTCCGGCTGGCGCTTCGGACCCGCACCCCTGTACCCGGGAAAGATGTCCTTCCGCCTCGCCGAGCGCGGGGGTTTCTGGGCGGAGGTCGAAGGGCGGAGGATCCTGTACCGTCAGGGGGACCTCATGGTCCTGCGGCCGGGGGAGGTCTGCTCCATGGCTTCCGCCTTCGGGCGGCCCCACTCGGCGTTCGGCCTGGGGTTTGCGGTCTCGCAGGGGGATGAGGAGAACCTCCTCCTCCACCGCGAGTTCCGCCACCGCCATGTCTTGCGCCATCCCGTGGAGATGCGCCACGCCTTCCATCGCGTGTTCCGCGCGCTGAAGGCCCCCACGGCCCTTCGGGACATCGCGGTGCCCGCGGCGCTTCTTGCGGTGACGGAGCGCATCCTGCTCGAAACGCATTCCCCCCTACGAGAGGCACCCGAGACGCGGGACCGCGCCACGAAGACCACCCGCGCGGCCCAGTCCTGGGCGCTCGCGAACCTGGTCCGTCCCTTTCACCTCGCGGAATGGGCGGCGGCCGTGGGGGCGCCTTCATCCTTCTTCGAGCGCACTTTCCGCGACCTGGTCGGGATGTCGCCCAAGCAGTGGGTCAAGGAGCAGCGGATGCGCCTCGCCCAACAGCGACTTCTCGCGACCTCGCTGCCCATCAAGGTGATTGCGAGCGAGGTCGGCTACCGCGACCCGCTCTTCTTCTCGCGCGATTTCCACACTCACCTCGGGATGTCCCCGCTGCGCTTTCGCGAGAAGAAGTCTCGTGTGGGATCGCCACGCGCCACGCGTGAGACGCGGTAGCTTGGCAGCCCGTGCTGTCCCAGCACGGGGCCGGCCCGCCGCAGGGCTTGCCACGCGCCGCGCGTGGACGCGGCGGGCTACCAGGGAGAGCGAGATGGCGGATGTGGATGAAAGACCTGTAGGAGCCGTTGCCAACGGCGACTCCTGTGGGAGCCACGCTTGTCGCTTGCCGAGGTTTTCCCCAGGGCCAGGGGCTTTGGGCTTGCGGTTGCGACGGCCGCCGTGCTACCCGATGCGGGTATGGACAAAAGCATCCATCTTGCCGCCCAGTTCGGCTCGATGGGCGATGTATCACTGAAAGTGTTTCCTACCCCTCCCGCACCATGAACTCCTTCCGAACCATGTTTCTGCTATCCATCGTCCTGTTCTGCCTGTCGACGTTCGCCCGCGCGGCGACGGACGCCCCGCTGGCGTACTGGCCGTTCGACGACGAACTCACCGATGCCGGCGGGGGTGGAGTCGCCTTGCTCGATCCCTACAAGAAGCTTGAGTACGTCCCCGGGGTCGTCGGCAAGGCGATCGCCTTCGCCTGGGAGAAGCGCGACTACCTCCGCACCCCGAAGCCGAAAGATCTCCCGATGGAGGGTGACTTCACTGTGAGCGCGTGGTTCAAGGCGGCGGAAGGGCCCACCCCCGACGCGGTCCAGGGCATCGTCGGGCGCTTTGCCTACGGGGGCGAGGCGCATTTCGACATTCGCCTCGTCGGCCAGAGGACCTCGCAGTATGTCGTCGCGCTGCTCACCACGGACGGCACGAAGCTCATCGAGCTTCGCCACCCATCACCCATCGAGTTCGACGGGTGGTACCACGTGGCCCTCGTTTACCGCGCCGCGACGAAGACCGCCACGCTCCATCTCACCGCTCGCATGGACAAGTCCCTCGACACGGGGGAGTCCAAGGTACTCGACGCGCCGCTTCACGCGGCAGAGCAGACCCCGTTTACGATTGGCTTCAGCCAGTTGGGCGGCTGTTTCCTCAACGGCGCCCTCGACGAGGTCGCGGTTTGGGGCAAGGTCCTCACCGCGCAGGAACTCGGCGGCCTGTTTGCGCGGGGCCGCGAGGGCAAGCCCCTCCTGGGCGGCAAGCCCTGACCCGAAATCCCACCTATGGCAGAGACGACCTGCCAAGAAAGGGTTTTCGGATTCTGGTTGCCGAGGGCTTGACGGACTATGGAGGGGCACGCTTCGTCGCACCCGTGCGAAGCTGGGTATTCATAAAACACAGCCGAACTGCCGTGTCCTCTCCCGCTCCCTTCTAATCAAGTTTCGAAGGTCAGCCCTTGGGTGCCAGACGGTGGTCTGCTGGACCAGCAGGCCGTGGCTACGCGATCATCCCCGGGATCCGGTGCGGAACGCCCTCACGCCATGTTGGCGGCCTGCTCTTTCGTGACGGTGTGGAGGAGGGGTTCGCCCCGGGTGAGGCGCTCGAGTTCCTCGACCATCCAGCGACCCATGCGACGGCACTCGGGACCCGTGGAACCGGCGACATGCGGGGTGAGCGCCACGTTCGGGAGGGTGTAAAGCGGGGAGCCGGCCACGGGAGGCTCGGGGTGGGTCACGTCAAGGATCGCGGTGATTTCGGGACGGCGCTGAAGGACCTCGATCATTTCGGTTTCGCGGACGACGGCGCCGCGGGCGGTGTTGAGGAAGGTGGAGCCTTCCTTCATGGACGCGAAATGGGCGCCGGTGATCATTCCCTCCGTGGTCTTGAGCCACGGGGTGTGGAGGGAGACGACTTCACACTCGCGAAAGATCTCGTCGACCGAGGCGCGACGGACCCCAAGCTTCTTCGCGCCCTCGTCGGTGAGCGAGCGGCTGTAGACAAGAACTTCGAGGTGAAAGGGTTTGAGAAGGTCGAGGAGAATGCGGCTGATCGCGCCGAGGGTGATGATGCCGACCTTCGAGCCGTAGGCACCGAAGACCGGAAACTCCCCGCGCGGCCACCGGCCCTGCTCGCGGGCGCGCCAGGCGAAGCGAACGCAGTTCTTGAGGCTCCAGAGGATCGCGGCGAGACAGTACTCGGCGACAGGGACGGCATTCGCGTTCACCGCGCTGCTTACCGCAATCCCGCGGGCCCACGAGGCGTCCGTGACGAAGCCACGGATCGATCCGGCACCATAGAGGACGGTATGGAGCTTCGGGGCAGCGGCGAGAAAGGCCTCGTCCATCTTCGCCATCCCCCAACCGGAAAGGATGACCTGCGCCTCCCGGAGCGGGGATGGGTCGGCGGCGATCGATGCCTTCGTCTGCGGGGGGGCGACGAAGTCGGCAAGACGTTCGGCATCGCGGCGTTCGGCGTCGCCGTAGATCTGGGACAGAGGACCCGTTTCGAGAAGGAAGAGGGCTTTGGGGCGCATGGAAGGTGGAAAGTAGGAAGGAATAAACGTCGAGGGTCAAGGGCGTGAATCCCGTGGCGCAATGAAGTGGGCTGGGATCTCTCCGATCCGCGCAAGCTCATCACGCGTTTGGGGCCGCTTGGGGCTTGCAGCTTGCAACTCTTCGGCTACAAGCAGGGGCATGAACGACGACAAGCCGGCGCGCGGTCGAAACCGTTGGGCGTGGATCCTCGGCATCTGCCTCCTCCTGTCGGCCCTCGTGCTGTCGGGCCCCCTTGGCGATTTCGTCCATGCCCAGAGGAAGCTCACGGTGCGCGGCTTCTCCGAGCGGCGGATCACCTCCGATTTCACCGTCTGGCATGCCAGCCTTGTCGCGCGCGCGAAGACGGCGAAGGAGGCCTTCGCCCGGCTTCAGGTTGACGAGGCCCGCCTCCGCGCGGGCCTGGTCCGCGAGGGGGTCCCCGCCGACCTGGTTGAGGTCACCTCCACGAGTGTCAACCCGGTCTTCAAGACCGACGAGAGAGGGATGACGACATCCGAGGTTTCCGGCTACACGGTGATCCGCAACTTGCGCGTGGCAAGCGGCGACATCGGTCTCGCCCCGAAGTTCGCCTCGGCGACGGAGGCCCTTCTGCGCGATGGCCTGGAGATGAATCCTTCCCAGCCGGAGTTTTACTGCCAGAAGCTCAAGGACCTCCGCGCCGAACTCCTCGGCGAGGCGGTGAAGGACGCGCAGCGCCGGGCGGAGGTCCTCGCGAAGCAGGCGGGCTGCAAGGTGGGCGGGCTGCGCTCGGCCCAGCAGGGCGTCTTCCAGATCACCCCGATCTACTCGACGGAGATTTCCGCGGGCGGCGAACTTGACACCACCTCTCTCGAGAAAAGCATCAAAGCGGTCGTCAGCGCCGAGTTCTGGTTGAAATGAGGCGTGCGCGTCGGCGCTCGCCTCATCCCGTTCTGTCCCCCACCCTCCTCCGAAGGAGACATTTTCCGGCTTCCGTCGCGGGCGCTTTGCGGCAAGGGTGTACGGCCATGAAAGTCTTTGTTGCGGGGGGTGCCGGGTACATCGGGAGCATTTGCGTGGAGGAACTGCTGAACGCCGGGCATGGCGTCACGGTTTTCGATAACCTGTCGGAAGGGCATCGCTCGGCGGTCGATCCGCGGGCGACCTTCGTGAAGGGGGACCTGGCGGACCGTGAAACGGTGCGAAAGGCGCTCGGCGAGTGCGGGGCGGAGGCGGTGCTCCATTTCGCGGCGCACGCCCTCGTTGGCGAGTCGGTGGAGAACCCCGGGAAGTATTTCCGCAACAACGTGGCCAACGGCCTGAACCTCCTGGAGTCGATGAGGGACTGCGGGGTGAAACGCATCGTTTTCAGTTCCACCTGCGCGACCTACGGCAACCCCGAGCGGATCCCGATGACGGAGGACCACTCCCAGAAACCGCTCAATCCCTACGGCCTTTCCAAGCAGATGTTCGAGCAGATGTTGCGCTGGTTCGAGACCGCTCACGGCATCCGCCACGTGATCCTGCGCTACTTCAACGCCGCGGGCTGCACGGAGCGTTACGGGGAGCACCACCGGATCGAGACCCACCTCATCCCGAACGTCCTCAAGGTCGCCCTCGGGCAGAAGCCGCACGTCGAGGTCTACGGGACGGACTACGACACGCCGGATGGGACCGCCATCCGCGACTACATCCACATCGTGGACCTCGCCCAGGCGCACATGCTGGCCCTCAAGCGCGCCGAGAGCGGGATCTACAATCTTGGCAGCGGGGAGGGGAACTCCGTTCGTCAGGTGATCAACGCCGCAAGGAAGATCACCGGGAAGGAGATCTCGATCGTGGATCGCCCACGGCGCCCGGGGGACGCCTCGCGCCTCATCGCCGCCAGCCACCGCGCCATTCGCGATCTCGGTTGGGCCCCGCGTTTTACCCGCATCGACCAGATCGTCGCCAGCGCCTGGGAATGGCACCGCAAGCACCCGGAAGGATATCCGGATTAAAGAGGGCGGGGAGCCGTCAAATCTGAACTTCGCAGCGGGCTAGGCACAGGCAAGAGGGCACGACGAAGCGTGCCCCTTCCTTGGCCATCAGAATTGGAGGGGCACGCTTTGTCGTGCCCATGCGAAGCTGAGGATTCGCAAAACCTGAAAGAACTGCCATGCGCCCGCTGGAGCACCTGTTTCCTTCTCCCGCCTCCCGCGATGGGTGCCTCGCTCAGTTTCCCCGGGTGGGCGTCAGGATGATCTCGATGCGGCGATTCTTGGCGCGGTTTTCCTCGGTGTCGTTGGGCGCCACGGGGCGCGTGTCCGCGTAGCCCGAGGCGCTGAGGCGTTTGGACGGGAGGGCGGTGGATTTTTCGAGATAGCGCACGGCACTGGTTGCCCGGCAGGCGGAAAGCTCCCAGTTGCTCGGATAGGTTTCACTCAACGCTCTGCTGATGGGCACGTTGTCCGTGTGCCCCTCCACGCGAATCTCCTGGTTGCCCGCGGTCGCCACCGCGGTGACGATCTTGTCCAGGAGTTCCCGTCCGCCGGGCAGCAGGTCCGCGGAACCGGAGTTGAAGAAGATCTTGCTGGCGACATCCACCTTGAGGCGTCCTTCGAGCTGCGAAATGACCACCTCCTTGCCCTCCAATGCCTTCCGAAGATTTTCTTCGAGGGTTTTCTGGGCTTCCAGGGCTTTCTGCTTGTCGGCCTCGATGGCGGCCCGGTCTGCATCAAACTTCTGGCGTTCCAAGGAGAGCTTCTTCTCCGCGGTTTCCTTGTCACTCCCGAGTGCATCACCCTGCTTTTTCAGCGCGGCATTTTCCTCCTGCAGACGATTCCTCTCAGCAGTGAGGGGCTCCACCTGCGAGGTCAGGATGCGATTCTGCTCCTGCAGATCGCTCAAGCGCCCCGAGAGGTTTTTGAGCTCGTCGCGGTCGTGCCCTCCCTTGTAGAGGAGGTATCCTCCCATCCCGCCCAGGGCAACCACCAGCGCGATCAAAATGGCGAGGGTCGCTTTCATGATCACCGGCCGTTCAGTTGTGGAATTCATAGGGGTGGGGTCTGAACCTCAAGCGAACGAACCTCGCTCCCCGATTCAGGCGAAGGTTTGATTTAAATGCGCCGCCGATTTTGGGAATTGGTTTGGGATTTGTCCATCCCCATCGAAGGATTTTTTGACAGGATTTACAGGATTACCGGGATTGAAGAGGGATCTGCCCGTG
>CAZZBZ010000098.1:0-7892 GCA_964653025.1 uncultured Verrucomicrobiota bacterium | reverse complement strand
GTACTGGCAACAGTGTGTGGGTTCAAGTCCCTCCCCGGGCACCATCTCTTTTTCATAGGAGAAATCGCAAAAAAAGACCCGTTTGAGCTTGACCGTATGACGCCCGTATGACAAAAGGGCGTCCATGAAGACCAAGCCCATCGTGATCAAAAAGGGGTTCGCCTCCGCCAAGCTCTACGCGGGGACCAACAAAGGGAGGCCGCTCTACTGCCTGGCCTATAGCCAAGGGGGACGGCGCATCCGTCGCAACTTCCGCAAGTTGGCAGAGGCACGGAAGGCGGGGAGGGAGGCCGTCCAGAAGTTGGCGACGGGACAGACCGTGGCCGCCGGGTTGAACAACCGCGACGCCGCCACCTACGCCGAGGCCATCACCACGTTGAGGCCCACCGGCATCGGTCTGATTCTCGCCGCGAAGGAGTTCGCCGAGGCCGTCAAGGTCTTGGCGGGGAAGGGGAGCGTCTTGGATGCCGCGCGCGATTATGCCAAGAGCAACCGCGCCAAGGAGCCGAAGCTCGTGCGAGAGGTCGTTGACGCCTTCCTCGCCACGAAGGAAAAGAAGTCAAAATACTACCTCCACGACGTGAAGTTGCGTCTTGGCGCGTTCGCCACCGCCTTCGCCGGCTACATCGGCACCATCACCGCCGACGAGATCGAGGCATGGCTCCGCCGCATCGGTGGGTCCCCCCGCACGTTCAACAACTACCGCAACGCCCTCGTGACCTTGTTCCGTTTCGCGAAGAAGAAGGAATGGCTGGACGAGGCCAAGATCACCGCCGCCGAACGGGTTGATCGTGAGGATGATGAAGGGAAGGAGATCGCCATCTTCACCCCCAAGGAAATGGAGAAACTTCTAAAAGCTTCTCCAGCCGACCTTCGGACATGGCTTCTCCTCGGCGGGTTCGCCGGTCTACGAACGGAGGAAGTCTGCCGCCTCGACTGGCGCGACGTGCGACTCCAAGACAACTTCATCGAGATCACCGCCGCCAAGGCCAAGACGGCATCGCGGCGCATCGTCCCCATCTCCACCAACCTCGCCGCATGGCTGGCACCCATCGCGAAGAAATCGGGTCCCGTATTCGTAGGACGGCACCCAGGGGACAGCACCGAGGCGTTGAGCAAGAAGGCCGGCGTCGATTGGAAGATCAACGCTCTGCGTCATTCGTACATCTCCTACCGCGTGGCAGAGATTCAGGACGTGGCGAAGGTCGCGCTGGAAGCCGGCAACTCCCCCGCGATGGTGTTCGGCAACTACCGCCAACTCGTGACGCCGACGCAAGCGACGGAGTGGTTCGCCATCATGCCGCCCGCCAAGGCGAAGAAGGGGAAGATCATCGAGTTTCCGAAGCAGGAGGCCGCGTAGATCATCAGACCAAGCTCGCCGCCCTCGCCACCGCGAGAAGGTCGCCCACCGTGGCGCGCGGGTCGCGTAGTACGGCGGAAAGGTCGAGATGGAGTTGCTTTGACGCAAACGCCTGCGCGTCCCTCACGTCGCTCTTGGACAGGTCGAGGTCCGCGAGTGGTATCGCCTCGTCGAGCGTGTCACTTTCGTCCAACCAGTTCGCCTTGATCCATCGCGCAAGGTCTTCGGCGGCGCAAGGTCCGGCCATCGCCGCAACTTTCTCCGGCTCCGCGCGTTTCACGTTCCGATTGGAACAGAAGACCGCATTGATCATCGCAACGGTGAGCGTGCCTCGTTGCGCTTCAGACTTGTCGTCTTCGCTCAACTTCTCAACTTCATCTCCAGCCGGGGTAAGCTGGACGTTCGATAACTCGTGCCACACCTTCGCAAGGAAGACGGCCTGCCCTTCGGTTATCTTGACACCACCACGCTTCACAATCTTTCGGATTCGAACGAATGCGGGGCCGAAGAGACCAGCCTCATCCTCGGCGTAAGCATTGAGAGGATCCGGTCTATCGTCTTCCATCCTGTGATAGTCCGTGGCGAGAGATCGAGCCGCCTCTCCAAGTGCTCTGGTCAACTCGTGAAGGAGGGGCGTTGCGACAACTTCTCCCGCTCGGATTTCCGTGAGCGTAGGAGTGATCTTGTTCAGGATTCCCCGCAACGGCAGTCGAAGCTCCGGCCGCAACTTCAAGGGCAAGACGGAGTGATATGACCACTTCGCCCGCTCCTTCCATCCGTCGCAATAGGCAGGCTGATAGGCTGGAAAGGTCTTGTCTTTTCTGACTTCAAGAATGGGACGAACAGAGGGTTGAGCACGTCGAAAAGCATCCACCGCCCAGCGCCACGAGGCACGGAAGGACCGAGGGCGGCGCCAACCATCCCGAGGGACCGCCTGACTTCGGATCATCTTGGCGAGACGCAACTGGTGAGAACAGGCGGTTCCTACCTCCGAGCCGCGCACGACCCGTCCCGCGAAGCGCTCGCCGTCCGTGACATAGGGGTCCGGTATGGCGGAAGTCTTCACCTCGTATGGCGCACCGGGTTTAAACTCGCGTCCGTGGAGTGCTTCCAGAAAAAGACGTTGGGAACCCTCGAGGATATTCCAAAGCGCATGGCGGAGCATATCGGGGTCCGGTTGTCCGTCTGACTTGCAGCCGGAGATCAGCATCCAGAGCACCGCATCGGGATCGCGCCCAGCCTTGAGGCATGACGCCATAAAGCGCCGCCATGTCGGCTGTTTGTTTTTCTGCGCGAGGTGTAGGAGGTCGCCCCAGTTGACCAGAAGGGCCGGCTTTCCGCGACGAGACCGCCGCCTTCCTCGGACGCGCAGCTTCCCCTGCGCGATTAGGAGCGTCCCCGTCCGTCTTGAGACCCCCGCGAGAAAGCATGCCGTCTTGAGGGGGACAACCGTCTTCAGCCTGGGGGATGCCATGTCACCATAATACGCAACATGACCAAATATGTCAACGGCGATGCAAGCACAACCATCAACCCCCAACGGGTCGCCCAGTCTGCTAGACAGGCACGGGGCGGCGCAACTACTCAACTTCAGCGTCCGCACGGTGGACACCCGCATCGCCACCGGCGACCTGCCGCACGTCCGCCTTGGTCGCCTGATCCGGTTCAAACCCTCGGACCTGGCCGCCTACATCGAGGCCAACCGCGTCCCCGGGAAAGGTGAGGTGAACCGATGATCGCAATGCCACGGCGAGAGAATGAAACGGACGACTACGCCACGAGGCAAACCGCCTATGATCGGCAGTACCGCAAGGAATACACCGCATGGATCGCCACCCTCCCGCCCGACCAGCGTGCCACCCTGAAGCGCGCCAAGCTCGACCACGCCCTCGTGCCTCTCGACGGCCACGGGTCGCCCGAGGTCAGCGACGACGCCATGCCCTACGAGCCGAACGTCTGCGACCTGGACACCGCCGGCGACACCGCCGCCGAGAAGTTCGGCCACCTATCAGGCCCCCAGGCCGCGAGGGCCGCCGCCGAGTGGATCGGGAAGCAGGCCATCGCCGAGGATCGCATCGAGATCGTGCGCCAAGTGTCGCACGGGATCATGGGGATGCCGTCCCTCCGTCCCGAGGTGCTCGCCAGCATTCAAGGGGCGTCGCCTGATAGCCTCGCGGAGATCGCCCGACGGAATGGAGTCACCCGCGCCGCCTCGCACAAGGTCTGCGTCGAGTTGGAAAAGGACTTTGCCGCACAAGGCATCCTCTCCCATCGCCGCCAACGAACCCCAGAGCAACGCGCGCGGATCGCCGAGGGGGTCCGCAATGCTCACAAGAAAAAGACCGAGGCCCTCCGCATGGTGGAGGAATGGCAAAAAGAAAACCCCCGGCAACCTTTCGGCCACGCGGGGGAAGTCACGGCGAGTGACACTATAACCAACGGAGTCAACTTGCCCGTCGCCGTGAACGGAGGTGCCTTGTGAATTGGATACGACTCGAAACGGGATGGGAGCGCGACCCGCGCCTCCGGATCCTCCGCTCGCGTCTCGGCAACGAACCCGAGGTCATGCTGCTACCGCTCCGCCTCTGGTGCCTCTGCGCGGACTTCTACATGGACGGCAGGATCGTCGGCGAGGCCCTCAAGGCCCTGCCCGCCGCTCTGGAGTGGGAAGGTGACGCCGAGGCCCTCCTGCCCGCCCTGGAGGCCGCCCGCTACGTCTTCCGCGAAGGGGACGGGATCGAGGTGGAGGAATGGGAAACGACCTACAAGCTCGCCAAGTCCTATCGCGAGCGAACGGAGGCCATGAACAAGTCCCGCCTTGGGAAGCCTCCCCCCACACCCCCCTCCGGAGACAGGACAGACAAGACAGACATACATACAGCGTCACGAGCCTCGTCACGAGCCTCGTCACGAGCCTCGTCACGAGCCTCGTCACGAGAAACAACAGGTTGGGAGGAGTTTTGGGAAGCGTATCCGAAGCACACGAACCAAGAGAAGGCAGAGGAGGCATGGGACGCTCTTAACCCCGATGCCGCCCTTCAACGTCGCATCCTCGTTGCTCTGGTAGCCTTCAAGGATTCCGAAGGCTGGAAGGAGAAGCTTGGGCAGTACATCCCGAAGGCCGAGAAGTGGATCGCAGATCGAGCGTGGGAGCGTGTCCACGTCCCAACCGTGAAGCCAACAGCGACCCCGTTCTCCTCCCTGACCAAGACAGACCAAGACGCATGGCGTGAGGCCGTACTCGCCCAGGCCGCCACGCTCGTGACCAAGCCGAACGTGGAAGACCCAGAGGTGATGAAGGAGATCATGGAGGAAGCCGCATCAGAGTGTCGGCTATTCCACAAGGGAGACTGGCTGGCGCACGCGGCCACGATCCGCGCCAAGCTCACGAGGTCAGCATGAAGACGCGCCACACGCCAAGGGGGAGCGAAGGGGAGGCACCCCACCCCCCGGCTAACCAGTATTCTACGACCGAAAAATCACACGCGGGTTTCGCACTTCGTTGCCTCTCCGGACCCGGACTCCGAAAACCCCGTTTCCCTTTCCACCTATGAGCACACAAACCACCCGAAAGGCCCTCGCGTCATCGCTGGGGATCACCCCGAAGACCCTCGGCAACTGGCAGAAGGCCGGCGCACCGATCGGCGACCCCGCCAAGCTCGCCGCATGGATCGAAGATCGCCGCCTCCGCGTAGAGGGGAAGGGCGAGGTCTTGGATCGCCGCCGGCAACTTCAATGCGAGGTTCTCACCCTTCAGGCCCGCCGCCTCCGCCACGAGTGCGACATCGCGGAGGCCCGCGTCCACGACAAGGTTGCCTGCTCGGCGAGCATCACGCACGCCCTCTCCGACCACCTCCGCGTGCCGCTGGAGGCCCTTGGGACACGCCTCGCGGCCGCCATGCCCGAAGTCCCCGGGTTGAGGAAGGCCGTAGACGATGCCGTTGACCAAGCCTTCGATGCCGTCCGCATCGCCGTCGGGGCGGAGGTGAAGGAATGAGCGCCCTCCTGCCCGAACACGCCCAGGCCCTCCGCGTCGCCCTCGACAAGTTGTTGAGGAGGCACCGACGCCGAATGGCTCGCGAGCGTCGCCTCGTGGCTCCAACCGTGCCGCGCCGAGCGGGGCGAAGTTGACTTTCGCGCTTTAGGGTATGACACCAACATCGAAACCTTCGACCGGCTGGCAGACCTTTGCCGCCCGCAACCTCACCGAGCACGGCAAGATCGCGGAGTTCATCCTCCGTCGCGCCGGCGCACCCGTACCGCCTCCCGTCGCGAACCAGACCCCGAAGGCCCGCGTCGAGCAACTCATGGACGCCTGCATGGAGGCCGGCGTCGAGAAGGAGTTGGAGTGTCCCGTCACCGATGCCCTCGCCCGCGAGGTCGGCGACTCGAACATCCCGAAGGTCCTCCCCGTCTCGCTCTGGCAGGAATACCACGCCCTCCCCGTCGAGAAGCAGCACGCCTTCTACATGAAGCACCGCGAGCAGTTCCTGAAGGAGACCCGATGACCACCGCCACCAACACCCTCCCCAAGTTCTCAACCTTGTCCCAAGTCGCCCGCGAGATCGGCAGGGACAAGCGCGGGGTCCGTCGCCTGATCGAGCGCAACGGTGGATTCGATGCGTGCTCCACCTCGGGGGAGTTGCTTCTCCGCCGCGACCGTCTCGGGGCGTTGCTCTTCGCCGCCGGGACCATGAAGGCCCGCCCCGGTCTCACCGCCAAGATCGTTTGCTAAACCAAAACCCCATTATGACAAACACCGTTCCCATCCCGAACATCCCGAGACCAACGCTTGCCCGCTTCATTGAGAAGCACCGCAAGACCATCCTCCCCACCGAGGTCGTCAAGGTCTTCCGCGAGGCCGACGTTGAGCTAGACCGCTTGCTCACCATCGTCGGCAACAACAACTCGGCGAAGATGAAGGTCGCCCGCCGCGCCCAACTCCACCGCGCGATGGAGAACCCCATCAGCCCCGAGGCGACGGCGCTTTTCGAGAGTGCTCGACGCCGCGATGAAGACGGCCGCGAAACCAGCAACGCCGCCAAGGTCGCCGCCTCCCGCATCTTCGCGGAGAAGGTCGCCCCGCGTCTCGCGGAGACGTTCGAGCGGGTCGCCGCCCTCCTCCGTGCCGAGGCCCAGGTTGAGACCGACGCGATGAAGGAGCGTGCCGCACGGTGGGACGTGGCTGCTTTCGTGACCTGCCCCATCGCCGCGTTCCTCCGCATCGAGGCGGCGACGATGGACGTGCAAAGCGCCTACAGTCGCAAGGTCGCCGACGGCAGGGAGATCATCCCGGTGCCACCGAAACCCTCGGACGTGCTCAAACCCGTCTTGGGGATCACCCTCTAACATCTTGCCCGCCGTGCTTCACGTCTATCGCGAAGGCCATACACGGCAGGCCGGGGAGAGGCGGGCGGCCGGTCTTTCGAGTTCAGCCGGTCGTCCGCCAAACTCCCGAAACAAAAAACATGAACCACCGACCACTTGACCTTGACGCGAAAACGACCTGCATCGTCCGCCCGCCCGGATGGGTGGAAGACCTTCCTGACTTGGTTGCGGGGTCCACCTGCGACCCGTGGCACCGCGAGCGTGCCGCCCTCGCCCGTCAGCGAGAGGAAGAGGCGAAGAAGGCCGCCCGTCGCGAGAAGATCGGCAGGTACATCTCCAAGGTCTTTAGTGTCGGGACCGCCGCGAGCGCCGCAAGCGGGATGCGTTGAAAAATAGTTTTTGGCAACGGGAAATCACCGCAGAGCGAGGATCCTCTATCACGAGACCGATGGTCTGTTTTTGTGCTCACTTTTTTGTTGCACCCTCTTGACGTTCGCCGCTGATAAGGACACCGGGCGCGAAGCATCGCGACCACGAACCCGCGAGCCGATGCGCCCGGCAACCCAAACAAAAGCCATGAACGCAAAGACCAAACGCAAACCCTCGACGCAATCCTCCTACGAGCAGGTAGAAGCCGAGCGCCTTGACCGTGAGGCCCAGGAGCTTGTCCCGCTCACCGTGTTCATCACGCCCGAAATGAAGAAGGCGATTGATATGGTTTCCGCCGACAGTGAGGCTACGGATGTTCGGCAATACGTTATCGGCCTACTTGAAGACAACGTCTCCGTCTTCCTTCATGGAAACTGCGGAGAGGGAAATTGGTGGTGTGCTGTTGGAGAGATGCAAGGCCGAGCCGCCGCCGGTCTTCGCTGACACCGCAACCGACCACCGGGCCGGTCTCGCCATGCGCGGGGCCGGCCCTTTTCGTTTCCACGCTGGCCCGTGCCGTGCGCTTGCTGCTAGGGGAGGGTGGACACCGCACCCGCCGAATCAAAATCGTTCCTGGGGCATCGTGGAGCGAAATCGTATGACAGAATATGACACTTTTACGCGCGCTTGTTGTTTCTCGTTGCAACTTGAAAAGAAAATCTAGGGGCATTTTTCAGAGGGAAAATCGACTTTTCTGGTTCAAATCGACAAATTGCTAAAGTGGGTTCAAGTCCCTCCCCGGGCACCATCTCTTTTTCACGGGAGAAATCGCCTT
>CAZZBZ010000097.1:0-7942 GCA_964653025.1 uncultured Verrucomicrobiota bacterium | reverse complement strand
GTGAAGTCCACCGACTCATAAAAACCGTACGGGCCCTCGGCCCCGAGCGCGGCAAGCGAGCGGAGGTTGTCGCACGCCGCGGCGGGCGCGATCATCGCGGCGAGCAGGGAGGCGTAGGGCGCCACCACCATGTCATCCGCCAGGCCGCGCTTGAAACCCAGGCCCGGCACACCGAACCCCCGATACTGGTAGTTGCGGTGCACGTCCGTTGTGTGATAGCAGGACTCCGAGATGCCCCACGGCACGCCGTGCTGGCGCCCGTACCAGATCTGGTACGCCACGACGGCGCGATAGGTCTTGTCCAGCAGGGTTCCGTCGTAGGTCGGCATGAGCAGGAGCGGCATCAGGTACTCGAACATCGATCCGCTCCATGAGAGCAACGCCAGCGAACCGCCGGGCTGGGTGAGCAACCGTCCCATCGCGAACCAGTGCTCCTGCGGTAACTGTCCTTCGGCGATGAGCAGAAAACTTGCCAATCGGGCCTCGGAGGCCAGCAAGTCGTACCAGGAGGGATCCAGCCGACGCTCCCCAACATTGAAACCCACCGAGAAGAGCTTGCGCTCACGGCTATAGAGGAAGGCGAAATCCATGTTCCCCAGTTCCTCACAGAGGACGGCCAGCCGCTCAATCCGCTGGATCTCCCCGCCCGCCCGCCCGCCCGACGGAGCCCCTTGTGCCAACTCCTCCAGCGTCGGCAGGTGGGTAGACGCGCAGGGCAGAAACGACTCCAACTCTGCCGCGGCGTCCCGGCACTGGCGCTCGAAGGCCAGCCCCCAGGTGTCCAGTGCGGGGTCGGTGCCCTCGGGGATGGACGCCAAAAGGGCTTTTGCGGCCGCATGCAGGGTTGCCAGTGCGCGCTGTGCGGCATCAGGGGTTTCCACCTCGATCTCCGCAAGTTGATGGAGCAGTCGGTCGGCGCGGGTGCGCACCGCGGGGTTGTGCTCCGCCAGTCGCCGCATCACACGGAGGGTGTCGGCAAGCCCTGTCCATGTCTGGGGAGGGAACACCGTCTGCTGTTTTAGTTCCAGAAGTCCGACCCTCAACGTGTGCAGCGCCCCCAGCAGGTTCCCGCTGTCCACCGAGGAGATGTACGAGGGGGGCAGCGGCTTCAGGGTCCGCGTGTCGTACCAGTTGTAGAAATGGCCGCGGTAGCGCTCGAGTCTCTGCAGCGTGGCGAACGTCTTTTCGGTGCGTTCGATCAACCGTCCCGCGGTGAGGTATCCGAAATCGTAGGCGGCCAGGTTCGCCAGCAGCGACATGCCGACGTTGGTCGGGGAAGTCCGCGTAGCCAGGATGGGGCCGGGCTCCTCCTGGAAATTGTCGGGCGGCAGCCAGTTCTCCCCCTCGTTTACAAACTCCTCGAAGTAGCGCCACGTCTTGCGGGCGGTGATTCGCAGCAGGTTCTCCTGTTCGGGATCGAGCGACGGCTGCACCGGGCCCGCGGGTTGGCCGAGCCACCATGCGACCAGGGGCGACAACGCCCACGCCACGAGAAAAGGAGCGCTCAAGGGCAGTTCCGCGGGATTCCCGAGCGCGAGGGCGATGCCCGAGCCCACCGCGACCGCCGGCCCGATCCACATCTCCGCCACATGCCCGGCCGCCGTTCGCCGCGCGTTGCGCCGCGCGTACTGCGGGGTGTGCCAGAGGAGCAGGCCGCGGCGCGTGAATCCCATCCGTAGGCCCGAGTGGGCGATCGCATCCAGGCACACCATCGCGTCGTAGGGCAGGAACAGGAGGTGCCACGATGCTTTCGCAAGGCTTTGGAGCGTGGAGTGGAGCACCAGTGCCAAGTGCAGCCGCCACGCCGCCTCGCACGGACGGCGCAGGGCGGAGGGCACCGCTGCGAGCAGAGGCGGCAACAGCGTCAGCGCCACCACCACGCCCGTCCAGAACCCCGCCGCGGAGGAGCCCGCCAGCCAGGCGCCGAGCAGCAGGAGGAGCAGTGCGGGAGCCACGAGGCTGCGGCGAAGGTTGTCGAGGATCTTCCAGCGCGAAAGGGCGGTGAGCGGGTTGCGCTGACGCCGGCGGTCGGGGCCCGGCACCCAGGGTAGGAGCCAGCCCGCGATCTGCCAGTCCCCCCGGATCCATCGGTGGCGACGGCTCGCGTCGGACGGGTAGGTGCTCGGGTGGTCCTCGATGAGTTCCACATCGCTGACGAGCGCGGAACGCACGTACCCGCTTTCCAGCAGGTCGTGGCTGAGAATCAGGTTCTCGGGAAAACGGTTCTCCAGCGCCGCGCGGAACGCGTCCACGTCGTAGATGCCTTTGCCGACGAATGAGCCTTCACCAAACCAGTCCTGGTAGACGTCGGACACCTCGCGGGTGTACGGATCGATTCCGGTCTCTCCCGCGCATAGGCCGGCGAAGCGCGAGCGCGCCGCGTGGGCGAGGCCGATCGATACGCGTGGTTGGAGGATGGTGTACCCCTCGACCACTCGCCGTGCCACGGGATCGTACCTCGGCCGGTTCAAGGGATGGGCGAGCAGACCCACCAGTTTCCGTGCCGTGTCGCGGGGCAGTTGCGTGTCCGTGTCGAGCGTAATCACGTACTTGATGGAGGAGAGTTCGGAAAGCTCACCGATCACCGTGGTGAACGCCGAACGCTTTTCTCCCCGCAACAAGGCGTTGAACTCCTCCAGCTTGCCACGTTTCCGCTCCCAGCCCATCCAGAGGCGCTCGTGCGGATTCCACACGCGGGAGCGGTGGAACAGGTGGAAAATAGAACCGCCCTCAGCGGCATGTCTCTCGTTGAGCGCCCGGATCCCGTCCCCCGCACGCGCCAGCAGCGCCGCGTCGCCGGGCATGTCCTTTTGCGGTGCATCGGGAAAATCAGTGAGAAGGCCGAAGAAGAGGTTGGGGTCCTGATTACCCAGGTAATGGATCTCCAGCCTTTCCATGAGCGCATCGGCAGCGTCCATGTCTCCCAGCAGCGTGGGGATGACCACCATGGTGCGATGGTCCGGCGGGATGCCTTCCTGAAAATCCATCCGCGGCAATGCCTGCGGACGGAGGAGCGCGGTCGCCACAAGATTGGCCACCGAGGTCGCAAACTGGGAGGCCACGGTCACCGCGGCGACCGCCATCAAGATGGTGCGCCAGTCGCTCCATGCCCATCCTCCCCCGAGCCACAGCAGGGGCCCGGCCGTTCCCACGGTCAGCGCACCGATCATCCCGACGTATAGGGGAAGGGCGGCGGGACGGGCGCATCTGCGGAGAAATCGACGGACCGTCCCGCGATCCCCAACCTCCCGTTCGAGGGCCGCAAGGCCGTCCCCGACCAGGTGAAACCCGACGTGCGCAGAACGCGCCCTCGGGCCTTCCCTTGCGGCGGACTGGGCCGCCAACCGAACCACAGAGCGGGCCACCTCTGGCTCCGTTTGTCCCGTGCGGCGGGCCATCATCTCGACGCGGTGACGGTAGTGGTCGCGCGTGCCGAAATCCATGTCCCCGTAGGCGCCGCCCGGGTCCTGGCGCAACACCTGCTCGGTGAAGCTCATGGTTTCGACAAACTCGCGCCAGTCCATGACGCCCAGGAAACGCAGGCTGTTG
The DNA here is from genome assembly GCA_964653025.1 of uncultured Verrucomicrobiota bacterium. Taxonomy (GTDB): domain Bacteria; phylum Verrucomicrobiota; class Verrucomicrobiia; order JABWAM01; family JABWAM01; genus JABWAM01. The sequence goes on along the minus strand of CAZZBZ010000097.1, from coordinate 4,393 downwards.
ATGCTGTTTCCGATGGAGACCTGGTCGGCGGCCTGGCTCTGACTGTCGGCGCGGTTCAGTTGCTCCATCGTGAGCCCCTGTTCGACCAGGCGGTGCTCCATCCAACTCAGCACGAAGGCCACGTTGGGCCCGTGGCCCTGAAGGTGTCGGGAAAACTCCTCCACGAAGGCATTGCTGAAGGGGGGCTCAGATCGCGCCAACTCGGCGAGCGCCTCGATGATGAGGTGGGGCTTCTCCTCGGAGACCTTCCGCATGCGGTCCGCCCACGCCAGGGCCAGGTCGCGGTGACGGCGCCGCCTCGCGATGCGCACCGCCACACGACGGAGGTTTTCGATCAGCGCCAGGCGGAGCATGATCGGCACGGCCCAGAGTTCGCCGAGGTCCAGTGGAGAGACTCCTTGGTAGGCCTCCACGAACACGCTGAGGTTCTCCGCATCGAGGCGACCGTCCACGTGGGAGATCAGTTCCAGCGCCAGGCCGTACACGCGGGGATGCCCGTCCATCGGACCTCGGGTCAGGCGCGGAAGACGCCGACTGTAGCCGGCCGGCAGATGGAGCCGCGTCATCCGAATCTGTTGCTGAATGAGATGGAAGTTGTCCATCAGCCACTCGGCGGCGGGTGCCACATGCCGTCCCTCGGCGACTGCGAGGGTGATCAGGTCGAGGGTCTGGACGAGGACACGCTCGTTGTCCGCCAGGCGCGCCAGGAGGCGGTCAGGGCCGCGCTGGCACCGGGCCCGGTGCCCGCGGGCCAGCGCCTCCGCGTGACGGCGGAGTTGGGCGATGTTGAAGAGCTCGGCGCGGAGCGGTTCCGCTTCCTCTTCCGCCGGGGCAACGGCCTCCTCGGCTGCGCGCAAGACACGCCGGACAAGCACCAGAAGGTTTTGGGTGAGTTCGCGGATGCGCATGGTGGAACCCGGTCCCGATTGGATACTCCGGGCACGGGGACCTCTCGAAAGACCCCCTTGCCCCACCAATCATTTGCCTTGCGGGCACCTCCACTCTAAGAGGCAATCAAGAATCGGGCAATCCTCGATTGCCGCGTTTGCGCAAGGTTCTCCGAGGCGGTGATCAGCCGCAGATGCGGCGGATGCCGGTGGTGAGGGCCTTGACGATCCTCTCCACTTGTGCGGCGGTGACGCAGTAAGGGGGCATCACGACGAGAACGTTTCCCACGGGGCGGGTGAGGATACCGAGTTTTTTTGCTTCCTCGCAGACGCGAATCCCGACACGCGCTTTCCACGGAAAGGGCTTGCGCGTCCGCCAGTCTTGGACCAACTCAATCCCCGCCATCGCGCCGACCCGGCGGACATCCCCGACGTGGGGCAGTTTCCAGAGCTTCGCGAGCGAGGTGTCGAGTGCCGCACCGAGCCGTGAGACCTTCGCGAGCGTCCGCTCGCGCTCAAAGATCTCCAGGTTTGCCAGCGCCGCCGCGCAGCCGAGCGGGTTGGCCGTATAGCTATGGCCGTGGAAGAAGGTCTTCACCTCTGCGTAGTCGCCGAGAAAGGCGTCGAAGACCCGCTTCGTCGTGAGCGTGGCCGCGAGCGGCAGGTAACCGCCGGTCAACCCCTTTGCGACACAGAGAAAATCGGGAGATACGCCCTCGTGCTCGCAGGCGAACATGGTCCCGGTCCGCCCGAAGCCGGTCATCACCTCGTCGAGGATAAGCGGGACCTTCGCGGCGCGGCAGAGCTTTGCGAAGTGGCGCAGGTAGCCCTCCGGGTGCGCGACCATCCCCGCTGCGCCTTGGATCAGAGGCTCGAGAACCGCGGCCACCAAGGGGAGGTGCGTCTGTTTCGCGTTCCGCGTTTCACGTTCCGCGGAATCAGCAGATATTTGAGGCTTAAGGCTTGAGGCTAGTGGCCCGGGTGCCAGGGCTCGCTCAACTTGGCCGACACACTCCCAGTGGCACTTTCGGTACTCGCGTGCGTCGGCGCGCTCGGGCTTCGCGCGGTTGTAAGGGCAGCGGTAGCAGAAGGGCGACATCACCCGTTTCGTGGGGAAGAGGAGCGGGCGGTATGCCCCGTGGAACGCCTCGATGCCGCCGAGGCTCACGGCCCCGATCGTGTCGCCGTGGTAGGCAGAGCTGAGAGCAAGAAAGGAAGCGGATGACCGACGCCCGACGACCGACGACCGACGGGAGGCGTGGACCGTGGACCGTGAACCGTGAGCCGCACGGTGCTCTTGCGCCGCGCTCTGCCACGCCATCTTGAGGGCGACCTCGAGAGCGGTGGAGCCGTCGTCGGAGTAGAAGACCTTCGCGAGGCCGCGGGGGGCGAGGCGGATGAGGCGCTCAGCGAGGAGCGAGGACGGCTCGTTGGCGAGGCCGAGTGCGCTACAGTGGGCGATCTTCCCGAGTTGCTTCGTGATGGCGCGGTTGATCCGCGGGTGGCGGTGACCGTGGAGGTTGGTCCAGATCGAAGCGTTCGCGTCGAGGTAGCGCTTTCCGCGGGCGTCCACGAGCCACGGCCCCTCGCCGCGGACGATCACGGTCGGCTCCGCGCGGAGCCAGTCGCGCATCTGGGTGAACGGGTGCCAGACGTAGCGGCGATCAAGCCGCGCCAGGCGGGTGGCGTTCGAGATTTTGGCGTGGGATTTCATGCGGGCCCCAGAAGTCTGAAGCATCACAAAGAATTAGCCACGGATGAACACGGATGGGAAATATGCCGATTCCGCCACAACGGAATCGGCGCATTTTTCGGCAGAGTTGGGAGTCTCTTCCCGAAGGGTGACAGGTCCGTGTGGCGGGCCTGTCAGTTTTCTTCCCCTATCCGTGTTCCATCCGTGGCTTCTCTTCCGGAAAACTACTTTGCCCGTGCTTTCGCGACGGCTTCGACGAACTTCTTCGCCGTGTCGGTGAGCTCGGCCCAGTTCTGGGTCTGGAGCACCTTCTTGCTGACAAGGCTGGAACCGGCGGCGACCGCGGCGCAGCCCGCCTTGATGAAGTCGCCGGCGGTGTTCACGTCCACGCCACCCGTGGGGATGATCTCAACCTGCGGGAGCGGGGCCTTCACCGCCTTGATGTAGTTCGGCCCCAGCCCGTCGGCGGGGAAGACTTTGACGAAGTCCGCGCCGCATTCCCACGCGGTGAGGATCTCGGTCGGCGTGTAGGCGCCGCAGATGATCGGGCGGCCGTAGCGGCGGCAGAGGGCGATCACGTCCGGCTTGAGGACGGGGGTGACGACGAACTCGGCGCCGGCGAGGATCGCGGCGCGGCAGGTCTCCGTGTCGAGAATGGTGCCGACGCCCATGAGGATGTCCTTACCAAACTTCCGGGTGACCTCCTCGATGACCTGGAGGGCGTTCGGGGTGGTCATGGTGACCTCCATGGCGGGGAGGCCACCTTTCTGGAGCGCCTCGGCGACGTGGAGGAGTTGGGTGGAGGAATCGGCGCGAATGACCGCGACGATGCCGGGGTTGACGAGTTCGTGGAGGATCTGGGAACGGGGTTTCATGGGATGGGATTGGGTGAAGGGTGCCCATTCAAGGCCCCGGGGCGGCGCGTTTCAATACCGGGATTTTGTTTTGGGGAGCACACGCGGCCCGCGTGTTCAAAATCGGCGGCCCGCCGATTTTATGAGAGAGACTGTTGGGCGAGCCGCCCAACAGCACATGCGGGCCGCATGTGCTCCCCTTGGAATCATGAATCGCAGTGAGACGGAAGCTCAAACGGGCCTCCACATTGGGCAGAGGCGTGCCCCGCGGATGAGGCGGTCGTGGCTGGCGAGGGGAAGGTCGAGGACGCGGGCGGTGGCGACGATGACCCGGTCCGCCGGGTCGCGGTGAAAGGAGTCGGGAAGGTGGGCGACCTCGGCCGCGACGGCGGGGGTGATCGGCAGGACCCGGACGCTGGCGGGTCCCGCCGCGATTTCCAGCCACTCGCGCAACGGCATCGAGAGCGCCACGCGTTTCCGTTCGACCAAGAGCGCGGTTTCCCAGAGGGAGATGTCGCTCAACCACGGGCGTTGGCCGGGGGGGAGGGCGTTCAGCGCGCGGGCCTCCGCAGCGGGTAGCCTCGGGTCGCCGAGGAGCCACCACAGCCAGGCGTGGGTGTCGAGCAGGGGGGGCGCGTTCACTTGAGGGCCTCGATGTCGGATTCACGGACGACCGGGGCAAAGGGATCGCCGATGAAGCGCCCGGTGCCCTTCAGCTTGAGCCAGGGCTTCTCGTCGGTCTGGGTGTCCGGAACGAGGCGGGCGACCACCTTGCCGCGCTTGGTGATGCGGATGGCGCGGCCCGTGCGCTGGACCTCGTCGAGAAGCGCGAGGCACTTGGCTTTGAACTCATAGGCTTGAATCGTCATATGACCAGTCTACATGACCAGTCAGGAAGGTCAAGAAGCACCGTGAAGAAGAGGCAACATGCCCGCGTTTGCCGTCATCCAGAACTGGCG
>CAZZBZ010000096.1:0-7998 GCA_964653025.1 uncultured Verrucomicrobiota bacterium | reverse complement strand
CGCAATGGTGCTTTTTTTGGGGCGAGACTCTAGGTAAGATTAACTATTGTGCCCATGGCCATGCTTAAGCCCCTCCTCCAAGCCCTCGGATGGGCATGCCGTCCGACGCCCGTCGGGAACCATACCGACCTGATCAACGCCCTCGACGTGATCATCTGGGAGGCTGACGCTTCCAGCGGGCGCTACCTTCTCGTCAACCAGCACGCCGAATCGATCCTCGGTTACCCTGTCCGCACGTGGATCGAGGGACCGACATTCTGGCGCGATCACCTTCACCCCTCAGACCGTGAGGAGGCGGAAGCCTTCCGCAAGGCGGCCGTCACCGATGGAAAACCTTTTCGCCAGGAGTACCGCATGCTGGCCAGCAACGGTCGCATCGTCTGGCTTCGCGACCGGATCCAGGTCGTGGACGGTCCGCACGGCAAACGACGCCTCCTCGGGATCACTACCAATATCAGTGACCGCCACGAGACCGAGGATGCCCTGCGCGAATCGGTCCGCCGCTATCGCGAGATGCTTGAGAACGCCCATCTCATTGCCGCGAGTCTCGACCCCCAGGGTGCGGTGACGTTCTGCAATGACTTTATCCTGCGCCTCACCGGCTGGGAGCGCGAGGAGGTGATCGGACGAAACTGGTTCGATCTTTTCGTGCCGTCGGAGGCGCGCGAGTCCCACCGCCAGCGCTTCCTCGCCTGGATGCGCGAGGAAAATCTCCCTCCCCACGCGGAGGTCGACATTGTCACGCGTTCCGGGCGCCACCGCACGATCTCGTGGAATCACGGAATACTCCGCGACCTGCGTGGTCGGATTTGCGGCTGTACCTCCATCGGCGAGGATATCACCGAGCGAAACGAACTCCAGGCCCAGCTTGTCCACGCCCAGAAGATGGAGGCCCTGGGCCGCCTCACCGGCGGGGTGGCCCACGACTTTAACAACCTTCTCACCGCGATCTCCGGCTACAGCGAACTTCTTCAACTCCGCCTGCCCGAGGACAACCCGCTTCGCCACTATGCGAACGAAATTCAGAAGGTGGTGGACCGCGCCTCCAATCTGACACGGCACCTCCTCACCTTCAGCCGCAAGCAGCCGATGAAGGCGTGCCTCATCAACCTCAACGGAGTGGTTACCAACATGGACTCCATGCTCCGTCGCGTGATCGGGGAGCATGTCATCCTCTCCGTGAAGCCCGGAACAGGCCTCCACCCGGTCCTCGCTGACACGGGCCAGATTGAGCAGGTGTTGATGAATCTCGCCGTGAACGCACGTGACGCCATGCCGAAGGGAGGCACTCTCACCATCGAAACCTCCAACATGGACCGCGTGCAGGCTGCGTCGGTCGCGGCCCTCCGCGGACTTCCCCAGGGAGAATGGGCGGTGATCACCGTCACGGACGCCGGCAGCGGCATGGACGAGGCGACGCTCTCGCGCCTCTTCGAGCCATTCTTTACCACCAAGGACGTCGGCAAGGGCACCGGACTCGGCCTTTCCACGATCTACGGGATCGTCCGCCAGAGCGGAGGGATCATCGACGTCCAGAGTCGCGTGAACGAGGGCACCCGTTTCCGCGTCTTTCTTCCGCACGCCATCGAGGGGTCGCGAACGGAAGAGCCGAAAATATCCGCCCACCTGCCTCACCAGGGGGGCGAGACCCTCCTCATCGCAGAGGATGAGGCGTATGTACGCGACTTACTCTCGGACGTTCTCACCTCCCAAGGCTACCGCGTCCTCGTTGCCAACGATGGGAACGATGCGCTCACGAAGGCCCGGGAAGTCGACGGGCCGATCCACCTGCTCGTCACCGATATCGTGATGCCCGGCCTCTCAGGAACGGACCTGGCACGCCAACTGGTCTCCGAGCGCCCGTGCATGCGCGTCCTCTTCATCAGTGGCCACACGGGAGCGACGGTCGTGAAGCCCGATCAGATCCCGGTCCCCAGCGCCTTCCTCCAGAAACCTTTCTCGATGGCAACCCTCTTCCAGAGGGTACGCGACCTCTTGGAGAGGGAAGCCTCCCCGCCTAAACGGTCATGATATCCTTGTCCTTGGAGACAAGGATGCGTTCGATCTCGGCGACATACTGGTCCGTGAGCTTCTGAATTTCCTGCTCCCCGTGCTTGAGGTCGTCCTCACTGATCTCGGCGGCCTTCTGGAGTTTTTTGATCTCCTCCATCGCATCACGGCGAACATGGCGGACCGCGACACGACCATCCTCGGCCATCTTCTTGATGAGCTTGCCAAGTTCGCGGCGGCGCTCTTCGCTCAGCTCGGGGATCGGCAGGCGGATAACCTTGCCATCCACCACCGGGGAAACCCCCAGCTTGGACTCGCGGATCGCCTTCTCGATCGCCGAGACATTGCTCGGGTCGAAGGCCTGGAGCACGATCAAACGCGGCTCGGGAATGCTGATCCCCGCCAGTTGTTTGAGACTCATGTGCACGCCGTAAGCATCCACCATGATGCTCTCCACGAGGGCGGAGGATGCGCGACCGGTGCGAATCGAGGAGAACTCGTGCTGCACCACCTCGGTGGTCTTCAGCATCTTCTCCTCGGTCTCCAGGAGGACGTCGTCGAGGGCCATGTGCGCCTTGTAGCGGTTGGAGAACGGCGCCGCAAGCCTCTTCCCTCCCTCACAGCGTGGGGCGACGGACCGAGCGCGGCTCCCCGAGGGTGCTGGTGTAGGCGCGCACCTTGAGGGCCACTTCTGGGTTCGATGGGGCAAAGGTGACCTTCACCCGCAAGCCTGGACGGAGCGCATCGTCCTTGGCGGTCTCCTTGTCATCCAGGCGGTAGACTGTGGCGTCGGTCACCCGAAACGTCTGCGTTTCATCGCCATTCTTCGGGCAGGGAACGAGGGCCACAAGGATGCGGTCGTCGGCAAAATCGAACCTCCGAAGGTTGCCCTCGATCACCCGAGATGCCTTCTCTTTGCCTGCGCCCTGAGCTTTTACGGAGGGGGGGGCGATCATCAAAAAAGCGGCGCCGATCGCGATGATGAAAATGAAGCGCATAAATATGATTTTTATCTGCGAATACTGAACCCGATGCGAATGCGAGCCGTTCATCAAGTTGCCTTGCGATTTGAAGAGATGGTTCACTGCAGGTCGTAATGCAAGCCTCGATCTCGAATGGCTGCGCGCGACAAGAATGTTGATCGCGGTGCGCCGCTTCGCTCCGTCCAGATGGTCCGGTTTGCACCGGGGCGAGTTGTGGATTAACTCTTCCCGCAACTTCCATGGTCACTCTCCCTCTTCCCCTCGAGGACTCGTGGACCGATGTACTGGGCAAGGCGATGCGCGGCACCGGTCTCGACGAAGCCCTCCTTTCCTCCGCGACCGGCTTCCCGCCTGCCCGCCTCAAGGCAATTCTCAGCGGGGAGAAGCCCGATGAAGGCGCACTGCGCACGCTCGCCACCGCCCTCGGCCTACGCCCCGGTCCGTTCGTCGGCCTTGCCGCGGGGACCTACCACCCCGGCCCCCTCGACTCCGCGCGCTGGCCCGCCATTCTCCAGGTCCCCAGCCGCTACCACGACATGGTCGTGAACACATGGATCGTCTGGGACCCCACTTCCAAAAAGGCGGTGATCTTCGACTCCGGCACGGATGCCGAAGCGGTACGGGTCGCGATCGCCACCCACCGGCTCGAACCCGTATTCCTCTGCCTGACCCACACCCATGTGGACCACGTCGAGGCGCTTCCAAAAATCGCACGCGAGTTTCGCCTCCGCGTCGTCACGCCAAAGGACGAACCCCTCGACGGGGCGGAATTCGCCTCCGAGGGCACGGGGCTTTCCGCCGGCGCCCTGCGCCTGCGCGCGCGCCTCACCGACGGCCACAGCCGGGGGCACCTCGCCTGGATTGTCACTGGCAACGCGGCTTGGCCTGCTCCCGTAGCCGTGGTCGGGGACGCCCTCTTCGCCGGCTCGATGGGTGGCGGCCAAATCTCCTACTCCCGCCTCCGCGAGAACGTCCGCACGAAGATCCTCTCCCTTCCGCACGAAACGCTGCTCTGCCCCGGACACGGCCCATCGACCACGGTGGCCTCGGAGCTTGAGAACAACCCTTTCGCGTAGCGGACCGTTCAACAATACCTCGGACGGCTCCCCCGAAAGCTTTCGGGGCTACCAGGAATCAGAATCGAAATTCCGAAGGATCGGGGTCGCCGACCCCGCCGTGCCCCCGCAATCCCCATCCGCCCACCCTGCCCAAAACCTGCAAGGCACCTCCCTCTTCCATATGAAAAAGCATCCACGCATCGGAGTCGTCGGGGTTGGACGCATGGGGGCCAACATGGCTCGCCGTCTCGTGGAACGGGGCTTCCCCATCACAGCGGTCTACGACGCGCGCCCCGCCGTCGCCCGCACCCTCGCCGCCGAGCTCGGCGCGGAGGCGGCCCCCACCCTCTCGTGTGTCACCGCGCTCTCCGACGTGGTGATCACCGTGGTGAGCGACGACCGCGCGATGCGGGCCATCTTCGCCCCGCGCGGCGAAAGCCTTCTGCGGGGCGCGCGCGGCCGCGCGTTCATCAACTGCGCCACGGTCACCCCCTCGGTGCACGTCGAGGTGCAGCGCCTCGCCCGCCGCGCCGGTGCGCGCACGCTCGAGGCCTGCATGGCCAGCAGCATCACCCAGGCCCGCCAGGGGACCCTCTATCTCATGTGCGGAGGGGACCGTGCGACCTACCGCACCCTTCTTCCCGTGCTCAAGGCGCTCGGCCGGGCCCCCCGCTACGTCGGCTCCGCCGGTCGCGCGGCGCAAGTGAAGGCCCTCGTCAACATGGTAATGAACATCAACACCGCGGGCCTCGCGGAGGGCCTCGCCCTCGGGGACGCACTCGGGCTCGATCTGGACATGCTCCGGGAGGTTTTCTCCCAAACGGGAGCCAACTCACGGGTCCTCGAGACCGACGGCGGGGACATGCAGAACCGCGAGCACGACTGCTATTTCTCGGCGACACACGCCGCGAAGGACTCCGCCATCGCGCTCGGGCTGGGACGCAAGCTCCGCCTCAACCTCCCCCTCGCGGCCGCGACGGCCCGCCAGTACGAGCGGATGAAGCGCGCCGGCCTCGGCGAACTCGACAAGTCCGGCATCGCGGAACTCACCTTCCGCGGCCGCGGCGGCCGCGGCCTCAAGCGCCGCTAGTCTGCTGTCCCTGAAGTGCCTGCTATTATTGCGTGGGTGGAGGGCCACGCTCCGTCGTGGCCATCGATCGCCGCAGAGGGCACGACGGAGCGTGCCCCTCCATCATTCAAAGCAAACTTCTCGAAATGTGCGGGATCCATAGTGACAAGTATTTCGTGGACACCACACTAGAACGTCGAACGCTTCCTACCCCTGCCCGTAGGTGGAATGATAGCGGTTCCACCACTTGGCGATCTCTCGCTTTGGGATTCGCGACGGCTTTCCAATTTGCCGTGCGAGCCATACGGTACGCGCGACATCCTCGACCATCACCGCGGCCTTGAGCGCCGCGGCGGGCGTCGCCGCGAAGGCGAAGACCCCGTGGTTTCCAAGCAAAACTGCCGGCGCGCGCGTGCGATACTTCATGATCGCCCGCGCGATGTGGTCCCCCTCGTTGTCCACGTACGGCACGCAGGGAATATCCCCGCCAAACTCATCCGCCATCGCGGTAAGGACGCAGGGGATCGGCTCCCCGATCGCCGCGAAGGCCGTGGCGTGGTTCGAGTGCGTATGCACGATCCCCCCGAGCGATCGGTCGAGGCGGTAGAGAATCGCATGGTGAACGGTGTCCACGCTTGGCTTGAGCCGGCTCGCCACGCCATCCGGCGCACGGGCCACCCGCCTTCCTTCGAAGTCCACCAAAGCAAGGTCCTCCGGACGCAGGGCCTCGTAGTCCACCCCGCTCGGCTTGATGAGGATCAGACCACGGGCACGGTCCACCCCGCTGGCGTTACCGCTGTGCATCGTAACCAGGCCGGCGCGTGGGAGGCCAATGTTCGCCTTCCACACCTCGCGACGGAGTTTCCTAAAGGAAGAGGGGCTCATCGTGCCCATCATCTGACACGGCAAACCTCCCGGAGGCAAGGTTGTCAGAAGCCGCGCTTGCGGTCCTCAAAATACTTCTCCCACTTCTCCACGGCCTGCTCGTCGCGGGTTTTTACGGGAACTCGAGCGCTTTCCGTTGAGAAAGGATTCGCGAAGGGCGGCCGCGAGATGGTGGCGGGGCTGCCCACGGACGGCGGCTGGGGAACCATGGCCCCCCCGAAGGGTGGGCTTCCCTGCGACGGATGGGTGCCGAAGGGGGAGTTGAACTCCACCGGCGCAAAAGGGCTGGAGGGCGACACGACCGGCACCTTCGTGGCGGTCACAGGAGGAGGGGGCGCCAATGGAAACTTCTGGGGCTGCGGGGAGGCTGTCTCGCGACGGGTTCCGAAGAGAGGCAAATCCATCGGATTCGCGGAAAGGATCCCCTTCGCCGAGAAAGCCTCGGGGGCCACGGGCTTGTTTACCGGGCCAAGACTAAAGGGGGAAGGCGTGTAATCAAACGGCGCGGTGGGATGGACGACCGGGGACGTCGGCTCACGGAGATTCTCGATCGGGGCGGACGGCGTGGCGTGCCCCTCACCGGGCTTCAGCACCCAGGTATCGAACGGCATCTGCGGGCCCCGCGACGTTTCCTCCTTCGCCTTGAGGTTGATCCAGATCTCTTTCTCTGGCCTCTTCTCGTCGGGAGGCGGCTCGGAGGGCATGACCGGAGTGGTGGCGATGATCTCGTCCCTCTGGGCGGAAGCGGCCGCATCTCGCGCGGTGTTCGGCCGCTGCTCCGCGTCGGCCTCCTTCTCCCCCGGCTTGCCGCCAATCGTTTGAAGCACCTCCGAGCGCAGGATATCCCCATCGTTGCGTAACTTTTGAAGCCTCTTGCCCTGAAACACCGTCGCCTCAGAGACCGTGTTGGTGAGGATCCCTTTGGGCGGCGGGAGAAAACCGAAAGCCACGTTCGTGTCCACCGTGAGAATCGATATCCGGGGACGCGCGGACGACTGGGCCGGACATGGGGAAATCCATGCCACGACCAGGGCCACAACCACGCAAATGCAAGTCATCCACCGCATGGAGCCACTATAGCGCAAAATCAATCGGAAGCCGAGTCACCCCGATGCTCTCACTCCGTCATGGGTGCGTGATAAAGTTGTGCGTGTTTGGCAGGTCCTTCGGCGCGAGCCGCACCTCCCACATGAGGAAAGATGGGGTGTTTTTTGTGGGAGGCGCGGCTCGCCCCGATTCTGCTCCGACGGCATGGGTTCGGCTCACGGAAAATCCGTCATTTTCGGCAAACAGACCGGCTGACGGATGGTGATGAACTCCGACCCCACTCCCATGCGCACGAGAAACATGTCGTTGGTCACCGTCCTCGCGGCATCGTCCTGGACCAAGGTAAAAGCCCCGACCAGGGTCCCCCCCTGCAGGGTCGCCACGAGATTGTCCTGCATGTACGCATAGGTTCCCGGTCGGTACTGGCTGTAGGCGATCGGCGTCTCCATGGGGGAGAGCACGCTGGTTTGGAGGTCCTCCGAAGCCGCGGCAGAACCGTAGAAGAGGGCGCTGTCGGAAAGGAGTTGGCCCTGGATGGCCGCCGACCCAACCGTCGCCCTCGCCTCGAGGATCGCCGCCACGCGTGCCCGACAGAGTTGGCCCACGAGGAGCAACCCGAGGAACAGTACCGCGAACGCGATCAGCCCGATGGTGAGCTCCGCGAGCGCCTGGCCGCGCCGAGAGGCATGAGGATCGAGGGTCGAGGGTCGAGGGTTGAGGGGGGAAGAATTCCGATTCGTGGAAACCCACAGCCTCGCACCCACTTGACCCGCGGTCCCATCCCCTCTCCCAGAATCCCCACTCGACCCTCGACACCCGACCCTTTTCCCTTTCTGGTCAGTGTGCATACGGCACCCCCCCGGTTCCGCCGCCCCCGCCCCCACCCCTCTGGACGCAAGGGTGCAGGAGCTGTCCCGTGATCGGGTCGGTGACGGTCAGCCAATCA
>CAZZBZ010000095.1:0-8043 GCA_964653025.1 uncultured Verrucomicrobiota bacterium | reverse complement strand
CGTATTCGGCCCTCGGTTCCCCCTTTGCGATTTTTGCGACCTTTGCGCGAGAATTCCGTTTCCTGCTTCTTCTCCATCCTCCGTGTTCTCCGCGGGCATTTCCGGTTCGGTTCCTTCGGATTTCGATATTAGGATTTAAACACTCGGATCGGCTGTGAGAGGCGGCAATCTCCTCGACCTCTTCAGTTCCACTGAAAATCACGAGGAACCCATTTTTCCGAATCACCCCAAAGTTTTTCATCTTTATGAAACCTCGCCTCCTCCCCCGAACCCTCCTCGCGCTGGCCTTCGTTTTTCCGTGGATCGCGGCGCGCCTTTCCGCGGCCGAAACCGTTGCGCCGATCCAGGACGTGCGCGTCCTCTCCGACGAGTGGATTGCGGTGGTGCTCGATCGGACCGCCGAGGTGATCCAGGCGCGCGACGCCCGCTTCGGCGAGCAACTCCAGGCGGCGAAGCCGAAGAGGGATACGCCCCTGAACTGGCAGTACGAGTTCGCGAAGCAGTTCACCACGCTCGCCGCGTGGGGAGAGGTGCGGCCGAAATGGGCGAAGCAGATGGAGGACCCCGCCTCGTGGAAGATCAACGGTCAACCGCCGCCGCGCGTGACCTTCTGGCCCCAGACGATCGGGGGGTTCCCCGCGTGGGATGCGAACTGGCCCGCGCCGTCGGAGTCCGCCGGTCTCGTGCCCCGCATCGCTGACTTCGTCTATCTCCGCCTGCCGGCGTCGCTCAAGGCAGGCGCGTCCTGCGCCGTGGAGTTTACCGGGGGCGGGAGCGCGAGGTTCACTTTCAACGAGGCCTCCACGCCCTGCTGGGCGCTCAAGGTGAACCAGGTTGGCTACCGCGCGGACGCGGTGCGCAAGTTCGCGTACCTCGGGATGTGGCTCGGGGCGGCGGGCGCGGCGGATTTTTCGCGCTTCGAGGGCAAGCCCTTCGAGATCCGCGCGTGGGATGGCACCTCGGCTGTGGGCAAGTCCCTCTTCCAGGGGGTGATCCGCCTTCGGATGAAGGCGGGCGCCCAGCTCCATGGGAAAATTCCGATTAGCGGCGAGGATGTTTACGAGATGGACTTCGGCGCCTTCAAGGCGACGGGAACCTATGCTGTCGTGGTGCCGGGGCTGGGCCGATCCTGGCCGTTTCGCGTCGGGGACGACGCCTACGGGGCGCCGTTCTACACCACGATGAAGGCGCTCTACATCCAGCGCTGCGGGATCGAGTTGAAGGAACCCTTCACCGCCTGGACGCGCAAGGCCTGTCACACGACCACGCGACGGGGCGGGTTCCTCCCCGAGACCGATCGCTGGTACAGTAACCTGAAGTATGACAACTCCCCCGAGAACGGGAAGGCCCACTACGGTTTCCGCGACGGGGAGGGCAAACCGCTCGAAGTGGGTTCGTTCACCATGGTTCACAGCACGATCACGAAGGAGGTGATCGAGGGACTGAAGGGCGGCTGGCACGATGCGGCGGACTACGACCGCCGCGTCCACCACTACGGGGTCATCTGGAACCTCTGCGGCGCCTACGAGATGGCTCCCGCGAAGTTCACGGACGGCCAACTCAACATCCCCGAGTCGGGGAACGGCATCCCGGACCTCCTCGACGAGGCGGCGATCCAGGTGGACCTGTTCCGAAAGACGCAAACCCCCGGGGGAGGTGTGAGCAGTTGGATCGAGCAGGAGAGCCATCCGTCGTGCCCGGGAGGGCCCGCGGAGGACACGAACCCGTTTTCCTGCTCGCTGCCCGACCGGATGTCGTCGTTCCAGTATGCGGCGGCGGCCGCCTACGTGGGGCGCCTCCTTGCGCCCTTCGACGCACCGCGTTCGAAGGATCTCCTCGACTCCGCGCGGAAGGCTTATGAATGGGCGAAGGATCCCGGGCACGCCATCAAGGGGCTGAAGTTTACCATCGCCGAGGGAAGCCGCGACCGGGGCCTCGTGGGTAAGGCGGTGCTCTTCGACGAGAAGCCTGATCTCCCGGGGACCAACGGGGGCAACACCTATCTCGCGCGGATCCTCGCGGACATCCAACTTTACGCGGCGACGAAGGACGCGCGCTACCTCGAGGACTGGACGCAGGAAAAGGGTGCGGAATCGCTGGCGCGCGCGATGCCGGATGGGGTGAGCCCCTCCGCCTTCGTCACGCTGATCGGTCTCAAGGACTTCGCCACGGAGACGGAGATGCAGCAGATGCGGAAGGCGTTTCTCGCCACGTGCGACCTGTTTCTTGCGGGGCAGGAGGCGCTTGCCTACCGAAACCTCTGGTTTCCGCCCACCCACGGCTACTACACGTTCATGGGATGGGGCACCATCCACTCCGCGCGCCGCGCGCTCCTTCCCATTGTGGCCTGGCGCTGGACGGGCGACCCGAAGTACCGCGAGGCGGCGCTTCTCGGCTGCGACTGGGAACTCGGCGGCAACGAGCTCGGGCGCGCCCTCCAGACGGGGATCGGCACGCAGCACACGATGACGCTGCAGCACATCCATTCCGAAACGGACCCGCTGCTCGAGCCGGTCCCGGGAATCCCGCCCTTCTGCTTCACCTACGGCTGCGCCCCCGACACCTGGCGCTGCCAACTCGGACTCATCAATCTCGGTCATCCCGCGGTAAAGGATTTCTTCAGCGGCCTCGGCCTCTGTCTACTACCGTCGGAGCTGGGACGTGAAGCGATCCAAGCGAAGATGGATGCCCTCTCCGGCCCGGAGCGCAACGAACGCGCCCTCTCCCTCCCGATCCAGGAGGCGGTGGACACGAAGTTCCCCATCATGCGTCGCATCTACGCCCACCCCGCCTCCGTGCCCGCGCAGAACGAGTTCACCGTGTACGAGTCCCTCGGGCCGATCGCCGCGGCCTACGCCTCCCTCCTCCCCGACGGATGGAAACCGGACGATGCGCTCAAAAACCGCCGCCCGATCACCGACCCGAAAAGGTTGCCTCTCTACCCGCAGCCATGAGAAGATCCCTCCATGATCCTTTACCTCATCCGTCACGGGGAAATGAAGGGCGACCCCCATCGCCATGACAAGCCCCCGGTCCGCAACTGCCTCTCCGCCCGCGGGGTCCGCCAGGCCGTCTCCCTCGCACGGGCGTTCCGCGGGGTCCGCCTCGACCGCATCGTCGCCTCCCCCCTCGGGCGTGCGCTCCAGACCGCCCAGGCCCTCTTGCGCGGGCGCAAGCTGAGGATCGAGCTCGCCCCATGGATCGTCGAGTGGCGGCCCAACCCAGATTTGATGAAAGCCGAGAGCACGCAGTTTGAGCGGATGATGCGCAGGTACGGCGACCTCCCGGTCGAGCAGACCTGGAAGACCGGTGCCGGCGAGTCGCTCCTCCAGATGGCCGACCGCATCATCCCCGGCTTCCAGCAGATGCTCCGCGCTGAGGGAATCTGCGCCGCACGCGGCGGATGGCTCGTCTCACCCCGGTCTCGCAAGCGCGTCCTCGTCCTGGTCGCCCACGGCGGCAGCCTCAACGTCCTCTTCCAGTACCTCATCGGCGCCCCGCTCCGCCCGGGACCGTGCGTCGCCTTCGAACAAACCGGCGTGGTCACCTTCCGCTTCGCCGAGCGCGCCGGGGTCGCCTACCCCGAACTGGTGATTTCCCCGCCCCTGAAGATCCGCTAGCCGCTTGATGGGGATGATCGCCGTCGTCGCCGACCCGCGCTTTGCCACGCCTCCGCATTGCACGGGGGAGGACGTCCTCTCCGCGCTCCGTGCCCGCGGGTGCGACGCCCACCCCCTCCGGGCCGCCGACCTCGCCACGCTCGACCGTCGGCACGCCACCGTCGTCGTGCTTCCCTACCTCCACGGCGAACTCAATGACGCGGAATGGGACGGCCTGCTCGCCTTCCACGAGGCGGGCGGCGGGATCGTCCTCCTCGGCGACACCCCCCATGTCGGGCGTGCCTACCCGCTCCGGAACAAGCAGGCCTCGCTCCTCCGACTTTCCTCCTGCCGCGATGGCGGGCGCTGGTCCGGGGTGACCCCCGAGGGGCGGGCGCTCCTTGGCGATCTCCCCGGCGGGAAAGCACTCGCGACTCGAGAAATCACCTCGGTGCGGAGCATCGCCTTTCCCCCCGACGAAACGGTGCCCCTCGCCACCGCCGTCGGGGGCTTCCAGAAGATCGCCCCGATCGTCCTCGTCCGCCGACGGGCGCGGCGTTTTCTCGGGGCGCGCCTCGCGATGGCCGGCTATGAGGGCGGCGAACCGCGTGAAAACATCCTCGGGGTATGCCAGCGGCCGTGGCAGCCCGACTATGGTCCGCTCGACCGCGAATGGCCCGGTTTCGCGCAACTGGTCGCAGGCCTGGTCTCGGCGGTGGAGGCGCCGCCGTTGGCAGTGGTCCTCGACCTGGATCCCTGCGCGCCGGGGGGAAAGGCGGTGCCTGTTCGCGTGTGGGTCCGAAATCTCAGCACGGAACCCGCGGAGGCGGTCTCCGTATTCCTGCGCGAGGGGGGGGGTGAGATCGCTCGGGAAACCGTTGCGCGCCTTGGTCCGGGCGAAACCGTCCTCGCGATTGAAACCCGCGTGAAGGCCCGTCCCGGCCCACAGTTTCTCGAATCCGAGGCGCGGGACGTGGCGGGGAACGTGGCCTCCGATGGCCGTCCCCTCTGTGGCTTCCTTGCCGACGGGGCGCCCACGCACGGCCTTGGCTTCTCCACCTTCTGGTCTTTCCGGGGGAAGCAACTCGACCCGGCGTTTGTGGATTTCGTGGGCGAGATGAAGCGGCAGGGAGCGGAATACGCGCGCTTTGCCGTCTCGTGGGAGGACACCGAGCCGGAGCCGGGGAAGTACGACTGGTCCATCCTCGACCAGATGCTTGCACTCGCCGGCGACCTCGGGCTCCCGGCCTTATTCTGGATTTTCCCGACGGCGCGGGGCTCGGGCCTGGGCGATGCCGGTGTGCCGTCGTGGGTCCTGCGCGAGCCTTCGGTGGATCGCCACGGCAAGGCGGGCAACTTCCCGTGCATCTGGAGCCCGTTCTACCGCGAGCGCTATTTTGGCTACCTCGAGCAACTCTGCCGCCGCTACGCGACGGACGCGCGGCTCCTGCGTTTCGTGTTCGATTTCGGCAACTCGGATTTCCCCTACTGCTACCACTACTATGGGGGACCGGGGGATATCTTCGACTACTCGCCTCACGAACAGGAGGCCTTTGCCCGCTGGCTGCGGGATACGGTTCGCATGCCGCTCGACGAGGTCGCCCGTCGCTGGGGACGCACCTATGCCCATCACGAGGAAATCCCCGTGCCGTTCTCGGAGCAGACCGCGGCATGGCTCATCTACGAGGAGTTCCGCGCATGGGGCGTCTATGAGGGGGAGAAAGAGGCGGCGGAGATCATCCGCCGCCATGCCCTCAAAAAACTGCCTCCGGATCTCCCGGGGCATGGCCTTGGCTCGATCGCCGACCTCGGGACCTACGCCCTCGCGGCGCAGGGCCGCCTTTGGGATGCGGTGGACCGTGGCGAGCCGCGCAAGGCCGAGGCGCACAACAGCGGGCGCGAATGGGGGGGGGAGGCCTGGCAGGTCGGCGGATGCTACGGGGATTACGACGACGCCCTTTTCCAGTCCGTTCGGCTCGGGGCTGCCTACCTCACCATCCCGGGCCCCGATCTCGGCGCGTGGAATGATGACGTGGCGCGGATTGCCGCGATCCGCCGCTCGATCGCGGGCGCGCAACGCGAGGAGCCGCGGGTGGCAATCATCGATCGGATGGCGTGGAATGACTTCACGAGCCTCGCCCATGTCGGCGCGCGCCTCGACCAGCCCGTGGACCTCCTTGCCTCGTTCAATCGCTTCGACCTTGCCCGCTACCGCCTGCTCGTCCTGCCTCCCAACGAGACCTTTGCCTCGGCACGCGGGACGCAGTCCCTCCTGCCCACCGACCGCGAATGGTACGCGGCGCTCGCGGAGGCGGTGCGGCGAGGTCTCCGCGTCCTCGTCTTCCCGGACACGGGTGCGTCCGATCCCAACCAGCACCTCCGGAAGGCCCTCGGGATCGAGGCGACCCGATACACCCTGCGCGAACGGCGGACCGTAGCCTTCCCCTCCTCCTTCGGTGGCGGCACGGCGACGGGCCTGGCCCGGGGCGTTCGCGCGAGCGGGGCGCGCATCCTCCTCCCCGACGATCGGGGCGAGGCGCTCCTCGCCGAGCTTCCCCTCGGTGCGGGAGGTGTGCTCCTCGCGGGCTGGGACACGAACCCCGACTCCCTCGACGGCGCGGTCCACTGCGAGACGACCCGGGGAATTGCGGGCCACACCCTCGCGCGGCTCCTCGCCCACCTCGGCCTTCCTCCCTCATTCATTCGGACGGGGCAGGCGTTCCTCTACAAGGAACTGGTCCGCCGCGGCGAGCGCGAGTTCCTCCTCTTCTACAGCCACCAGCGGGAGCCGCTGGAACTCACCACGCGTTTCCGCGCCCGTGGCCGGCCCCACCGGGCGATCGACCTGGCCAACGGGAAGCTCCATGCGATTCGCCCGTCCCCCGAGCCCGGCTGGTTCGACCTGGCGCTTCGCATCGAGCCCCGAACCGGGGCCTACCTTTCCCTGGAAGGTTGAGGTCGGGGGCTTGACCGCCCCGTTGCAGCGCGCATCATGGTGCCGTGAACCGCCCCAACGTCCTCGTCGTCTGCGTCGACCACTGGCCCGGCCACCTGTTTGGCTGCGCGGGCCACTCGCACATCCTCACCCCCACCCTCGACATGCTCGCCCACAGCGGCGTGCGTTTCTCGCGGGCCTATTCGGAGGTGCCGGTCTGCATCCCGGCGCGGCGCAACCTGATGACGGGCTGCACGGCCCGCACCCACGGGGACCGGAAGTTCACCTCCGCGCCGCTGCCGCAAGAGCTGTGCACGATGCCGCAGGCGTTTCGAAACCATGGCTACCAGGCGTGCGCCGTCGGCAAGCTCCACGTCCACCCGCAGCGCAACCGCATCGGGTTCGACGAGGTCATCCTCCACGAGGAGGGGCGCCACCTCGACCTCGTGCGCGACGACTACGAGCAGTTCCTCGCCGACCAGGGCGTGGCGGGGCAGGAGTTCACCCACGGAATGGGCAGCAACCTCTACATGGTCCGCCCGTGGCACCTCGAGGAACGCTTCCACCCGACGAACTGGACGGCGTGGCAGACCTGCCGGATGATCCAGCGCCGCGACCCGACCCGACCCGCCTTCTGGTACTGCTCCTTCACCCAGCCCCACCCGCCGATCGCCCCGCCCGGGGCCTACCTCGACATGTACCGCGACGTCGGCGTGGACGAGCCGTACGAGGGCGAGTGGGCCCGGGACCTTTCGGCGATGCCGCTCGCCCTGCAGGTCCACACGAACGACCGTCCCCGCCTGAACGCTCGAGATGCGCGACTCGCCCGGATGGGTTTCTACGCGCAGTGCACCTACATCGACCACCAGTTGCGCCTCCTCATCGGGACGCTGCGGGAGGAGGGCATCCTCGAGAATACGATCCTGCTCTTCACCGGCGACCACGGGGACATGCTCGGCAACCACGGGCTCTGGGCGAAATCGACGATGTACGAGGGAAGCGCGCGGATTCCGATGATCCTCGTGCCCGCCGGCAGCGACGCGCGGACCGGGCACCACCGCGTGGATGACCGCCTCGTCGAGCTGCGCGACGTGATGCCGACGGTGCTGGACCTCTGCGGCCTGCCGATCCCCCCCTCGGTCGAGGGGCTCTCGATGGTCGGGGATCGCCGAAGGGATTGGATCTATGGCGAGTACACGGAGAACGAGCGGGCCTCGCGCATGGTCCGCACGGAGCGCCACAAGCTTATCTGGTACCCCTTCGGGAACCGCGTGCAGCTCTTCGACCTCGAAAAGGATCCCTGCGAGATGAACGACCTTGCGGGAGATCCCGCCCACTCGGCCATGCGCGCGGAACTCGAGAAGATCCTGGTGTCGCAGCTTTACGGCAACGACCTCGCATGGGTGAAGGACGGGAAGCTCGCCGGCGCCCCCGGGCGCACGTATTCGCCACAGCCCGTGCGCGGGCTGGCGAACCAGCGTGGCTGGAGATAGGCGCCTCCTTCACGAC
>CAZZBZ010000094.1:0-8068 GCA_964653025.1 uncultured Verrucomicrobiota bacterium | reverse complement strand
TCGCGAGGAAAAGTGGTGGTCGGGATGAGCGGGGGAGTGGACTCCAGCGTCGCCGCCGCCTTGCTCCAGCGCGAGGGATACGAGGTGATCGGTATCACGCTCCGCCTCTGGCCCGCGAGCGAGGACGACGTGCGCGAGGACCGCTGCTGCGGGCCGAATGCGCTCTCGGATGCACGCCGTGTCGCCGGACTGCTCGGGATTCCACACCGCATTCTCGATGAAACCCCGGTGTTCGAGCGGGAGGTCTTGGAGTATTTTTCGGCGGAGTACCGGAAGGGGCGGACGCCGAACCCCTGCGTGGTCTGCAATCCGCAAGTAAAGTTTGGGAACCTGCTCCAGACGGCGCGGGCGATGGGGGCGGCGCACCTCGCCACGGGGCACTACGCGCGCGTGGAGCGGACGCCGACGGGCTGCGTCCTGCGCCGCGCGAAGAACCTCGCCAAGGACCAGAGCTACTTCCTCCATCGCCTCTCGCAGGAACAACTCGCCGGGCTCCTCCTGCCGCTGGGGGAACTCGATAAGGAACGGGTCCGCGCCCTTGCCCACGAGTTGGGGCTGGGCGTCCACGCGAAGAAAGACAGCCAGGACATCTGCTTCCTCCCCGAGGACGATTACGCCGCGTGGCTGAAGAAGCGCCTTGGGGCGGGGGGACTCCATGCGGGGGAGTTTGTGTCGCCCGACGGGCGGGTGCTTGGTCGCCACGACGGGATCGAGATCTTCACCGTGGGGCAGCGCAAGGGGATCAACGTCGGGTCCTCGAAACCGCTCTATGTGCTCTCGGTGGACGCGGCGAAGCGGCAGGTCGTCGTCGGCGATGATGCGGCGCTCTGGGGGTGCGAGTTCGTGGCCCGGGACTGCGTGTGGGGACCGGGCGGGCCCGTGGCGGCGGCGACGCCGGCAAAGGTCCAGATTCGCCAGCGGCACGAAGCCGCACCGGCGACGCTCGATCCGAGGTCGGATGGCGGGGTACGGGTGCTCTTTGAGGCTCCGCAGCGCGCGATCACGCCCGGCCAGGCAGCGGTGTTCTACGATGGCGACGCCGTCCTCGGCGGGGGCTGGATCGCGTAACTTACTCAGGTGTCAGGTTTATCCACGGGCTGCCGAGGGCACGACGGAGCGTGCCCCTCCCTTGGCCAACAGGATTGGAGGGGCACGCTCCGTCGTGCCCATGCGAAGCTGAGCATTTACTCAACCGCACCGATTCGGAGAATGGCCGTCTGATGCAACTGATCGGACGGGGGGATTACGGATTCTCGAGGATCGTCTTGAGGTACAGGTCGCGGAGTTCGGAGGAACGCATGTCTGTGGTGACCTCGATGTTCGGAACATTGCCGCATACCACGGTCATCCCGCGGGTGATCTCCCCCTTGGTCTCGACCCGAACCGACTTCGGCGTGGTGGTGTAGTAGGAGCGGTCGAACGACCAGACGATGGGGAACATGTCATACATCACCGGCCCGGGTTTCCAGTTCTGGACCGGATGCCACAGGTCGATGGCCCGGCCCAGTGCCTGGCAAAGCGGGGAGGGGCTCCTTCTGAATAGTTCGCAGTCGTCCTTGGATAGGACAAAACGACGGGTGACGTCCCAGGTGCCCATGAAGATCGGTACGCCGGAGGTTAGGACCACATCCGCGGCGATCTCGTCGAAGGCGACATTATGCTCGATGCGGTTGAGTGCGATTTCGCCTCCCATCATGGCGATATACTTGATCTTTCGGGCGACCCCGGGTTTCTTCCGCAGGGCGCAGGCGATGTTGGTCAGGGGGGCAATGCAGGCGAGGGCGATCTCACCGGGGGAATCTTCCACCGTGCGGATGATCAGGTCCACGGCATCTTCCTTTCCCGGTTGATCGCGGGGATCCTCGGGTTCGGCAAAGGCGTAGTGATTCATCGTGCGCAGAAACTCATGCGGATCCTGAGCCTTCGCGGGAGAAACCTCGCGCAAGGGGAACTGCCTTCCGGCGGCGACGGGGATGTCCGATCGGTCCATGTAGCGCAGGAGGCGCTTGACCATGCGGGCCCGCTTGTCGGAGGGCTGCGTGACGGTGGTGATCGCCCTGATGTCCAGTTCGGGACGGCGCAAGGCGAAGGTCAACGCCAGGAGGTCGTCAATATCCTGCCCGGGGTCGGTGTCGATGATGATTTTCTGCATGGACACTTTCTTCACATGAAACATGCTCAATCAAATCGTGTCTCAGATCACGATCGAGCCTCCTTTGGCGAGGAGATGGCGGAGGCGATGGACATCGATCCCCTCGACGGAAACGCCGGAATGCAACGCAAGCCACGCGGCCACACCGGCAGCCTCCCCTGTCTGGTTCATGTTTACCATCACCCGGAGCGCCCCGTGGGCCACGGGGTCGGCGTCGATCATGCGCCCCGCCACCAGCAGGTTGGGGAGACCTCCGGGGATCAGGCAGTCGTACGGGATCTGGTAAAAGGTGGGGTTCGATTGGGAAGGTTCGCGCCAACGTCCTGACTCCGAAGGAAAACCGGGACGGAGATAATCTTCGCGACCGTCAAGGTAGCGGAAGGTGATGCCCGGCTTGTCGGGATGGTGGATGTCCACGCGGTAGCTGCCATTCGCGATGGCGTTCTCGAAACGGCGGCCAGAGAGGAGTTCCTCTCCCGTGAGGCAGTGGCGACTCACGACATGCCGCGATTCTCGAAGCCCGATCCGCGAGGGAAGCGCCTGAAGCGAAAGGCGGCTGGCGGGCACGACCTTCTTCAGGATGTCCATGATCGCGCGCACCTGGCGGCGTCCCTCGATTTCCGCCGCGGTGAGGGCGTCAGCGTCGGTCGGGTCGGCCCCGGCGACCCGCGTGCCGGCCAGCATGTAGATCTCGCTCCCCGGAACGGAGCACCCCCAGACAAACCCCTCCGGCAGCCCGTATTCCGCGGCGTGGGCGCGCACGACCGCCCCCACGTCGATGCCCCCGAGGGTTTCCCACCCGGCGAAGCGGGCGCAGGTGGTGGAAGGTTGGGGATGCTCGGCGCGTCGCGTCGGGAGGCCGAGTCTCGCCGCGAGGTCGCCATCGCCCGTGGCATCCACAAAGGCGGCGGCACGGATGGCGCCGCGGCCCGACTTGTTTTCCACGAGGATTCCCTCGAGCCGTCCGTCCTTCACATAAGGGGCGGCGAAGAGCGTGTGGAGGAAGACGCGCACCCGCGCCTCCGCGGCAAGGAGGTCCAGTTCCACCTTGAGCTCTTCGGAGTTGAAGATGAACCCGATGCTCGGGCTCTCTTCAACACGGCGCAGGGCATTGCGTCGTCCAAGCCGATCCACAACCTCCTGGGTAAGCCCCGCGATGATGGGGCGACGGTATTCCGCGTCGAGCAGGCTGTGCCAGACATTCACCATCGAGAGGGTGGCCACGCCACCGAGGCAGTTCTGCTGCTCGATCAGGGCCACGCGCGCCCCGAGTCGCGCCGCGCGCACGGCGGCGAAGAGCCCGGTGCAACTGCCCCCGACCACACAAACATCGCACTCGTGGATCACCGGCAGGTTGCGCGCCGGTTCCTGGATTGTGGCGGGGGAGGAGGACATGGAGGGAGGGTGTTCGGGACGGGTTTTGGTCGCGCCGTGTATTTTCCCGCTCAGCGGCCTACGGCTTGCAGGAAATCGTCAAGACGGAAGGCTTCCGGGGGAAGCTCCCCCGGTCGCAGGCCCTTGAAGTCGCGGTGGAAATGGCCGAGCGCGAGGTAGTCCGTCAGATCCCGCCATGCGGACGGGTAGGGGTGCGGCATCAGGAAGGGCGGGCGCGGGGCGGGACGTTTCCGGGCGCCGACGAAAAAGGGATTGGAGATCGCGACCTGCCGTACGGGATCCGCGCCGAAAGCCTTGACGATCCACCACCCGTCGCGCGCGTCGCCCAGCGGAAGGGTGAAGCTGCCGAAGCCCCCCCCGTGCTCCACCGTCCGAACCACCGCCCCGTTGCGGAGCAGCTCCACGCGTCGGACCGGCACGCCCCCCTCCGAAAACGAAAGCATCATCGCGTCCGCCTCTGCCGCGGGGACCTCGGAGCCTGGATCTTTCCCTGCCAACTGGGCCCAGAGCCTGGGTCCAGAGGTCATCACGACCGCGCCGCGGCGAACCTTCTCCTTGAGGAGGGTTTCGGTCCACGCCTCGCCTTCGTCGAGACGAACGAGATTCACGAGCGGGATGTGCGCGAGGGAGGAGGGATCGTCGAGCGACCAGTCCAACTCGGCCACGCCGGGAAGGTAAAAGCCCTTGCCGATGAGGTGGTGCCAGAATCCCTGGTAACCGGCATGGTCGGCGTCATACCCCATGACGACCATCGCGTCGGGGGCGTGCCCGGTCGCGAGGAGCAGGGGAAGCTCGGAGGCGAGATTCGTGACGAACCCGCCTTTCGCGTCCCACCACCAGCTCGTGGGGTGAGCCATCACGGCGAGGGCGCCGTGCGCGCGCTGGAGGTCGAGGATGTCCGCCATCTCACGCCGCGCGTAGGGCGGTGGTGAGCCCTGGCGTCCGTGGTGCATCCACCATTCGTTCGGCTGGTCGTAGTCGTGGAAGAAGGGGAAGTCCGGGTGCCAGCCGATCCACCAGAGGTGGCCATAGCGACCCTTGGGGCTCTCGTTGTCCACCCCGAAGAGAAACGACGCATCCGAGAACCGGCGTCGCCACTCCGCAAAACGATGGGCGCGGAGCAGATCGCGCCCCTTCCACGCGCCCTCGAAGTAGCGTTGCACACTTTCGGAGGACGCCTCGATCTCGGCACAGACGCGGCGATCTTCCTCATCCCACGGCGAGCCGAAGCCGAAGTAGTTCAGCCCGAGCTTCCGGGTGATGGCCACGGCACCCTCGATCGTCACGGAAACCTTGCCCGAGCGGACGACGTGGGAGTGCCCCGCCCAGGACATCAGGCGGGGGGCGAATGCGGAGAGGCAAGGGGTCATGTCTGCTGGAAAGCTGGGGCGTTTTTTCCCGTCCCGCAAGACATCTTCCATCCCTGCGCCATGAAGGGTGCACGACAAATTTATTGGCATCATGGGCAACTTTCCCCTCCCGTGCTGGGGACAGCGCGGGCTACGGGCGGTCGCCCGCCGTGTCCCCACGGCGGGAAATGCGAATAAATCCGTCGCGCTTCCCCATCAACCAACTCACCGCCCTCGGACTTTACCTGGGGGTGGACGCGGTCGTTGACCGTAACAGGGAGTTGGGACGGGGGCAGCGGCCCCGCCTGCAGCAGCACGCCTTGTCAGCGGCGGGCGTGGCGCAGGGCCACGAAGCCGCCCAACCCCGCGACGAGGAGCAAGAACGCGGATGGCTCGGGAATCGCCACGACCAGACCGGTCAGGTTGATCCCGTAAAAGGTGCCGGTATTCTGCGGTCCCTGGCCGGCGGCGATGCCAATGTAACCGCCCGCCAGGCTGGTCCCCAGGTTCTGGTTCGCGCTGGAGGTGGGAGTGTCTGTGTAGTTGAGCTCGGCCACGAGGCTCCCGTTCTCGTAGAGGCTCGCGGTCAGGTCCACGATCTTCCCGTAGGCGTTCGTGCCGAGGTTGAACGCGCCAAAGGTCACGCGGTAGACGTTCGTGGACCCGAGTAGCGGGAGGCCGGTGGCCGTGTAATTCGTGGCGGTGCTGAAGCCCGCCTGCTTCTGAAGCACGAGCGCGTTGGTGGCGATCACCAGGCGATAGGTCGGGTAGGTGTTCACCCCCGCGTTCGTGAACGTGTCGAGCCCGAAGCCCACAACCACGTTCGTGGAGGAACTGTTCGTGGTGTAGGTGAAGGCGAACGTGGCCGACACGTCGTTGGAGTAGCGCCCGTCGGTCGAGGCACCGCTCCCGCTCACCGCGAGGGATCGCGACGCCCACTGGCCATAGCGTCCCTCAAGGCGCAGGGCGTTGTTCGTCCAGTAGGCGGCGTTGTTGGCGCCCGTTACGGATCCAAACGTTCCGATCAGGGCATAGCGAAAATCGTTCGTTACCGCAGCGGAGGTGAAGTCGCCGTTGTAGGCGGCGTGGACTGAGGCGGCCACCACGAGGAGCGCGAGAAAAGCGCTCCTCCGTACGAACTGTGCTCGGGGGGATGGGAAAAAGACCGTTGGCATGGCGAACCTCATTCTCGCCGACAATCCCTAGCAATTTTCCCGCCAATAACAAGGTGATATTTGTAACGATGGGGTGACGCCCCCTTTCCCTTCACGCGAACCGTTGACTTGGCCGCTCTCAGCCCCTAGACACATGGGTATGCCGCGCCGCGCGCCCCTTGCGCCCGGGACCTTCTCCCGCACCGCCGTCCCCGTGGCCGTCCCCGCTCCGTGCGTCGGCATCCCCGCATCCCATGTCTCACGTTTCCGGTCTCGCCCAGCTTCCCTCTTCCCGCTTCCCGCTTCCCTCTCCTTCACCTTAATTGAGCTTTTGGTCGTCGTCGCGATCATCGCGATCCTTGCGGCGCTGCTTCTCCCGTCGCTCAAGTCCGCGCGCGAGTCCGCCATCCGCATCCAGTGCATGAACAACCTTAGGCAGCACGGGACCGCCGTGGCCATGTACCTGCAGGATAACGAGGGGTTCTTTCCCAACAACACGGCGAACCCAAGTTCCCAGTGGCGCTACCTCTGGGGCCTTACCAACAACGCCTACGCACGCTACTTTCCCGCTTCACCCCCGTCTGTCCAAAGCAACCTTCGGTACAACGGGGCGGATCCCAACTACATCTGCCCGTCCTTTCGTCGCCGTTTGGATGCGGGGGAATTCGACGCTGGCAGTGGGGGGGCGAACATCGGCTTTGGCGGAGGGATTTGGAACGCGGCTCATCTCGGATATTTGCACGCGTTTTACATGCCCGGATCGAAACCAGGACGTTTCCTTGGGAGAATGTCCCCGTCCGATGTTGGCAACAGCTCCGTGGACGGTAGCGGGGCCATTTATCCGTCCGCGACCACACCCTCGGCCCGCTGCGCGATGATCTGGGATGCGGGTTTCTTTTCCGCGAACATCGGGGGTACCAGTGTCGGTCACCGTGGCGGATGGTCGGTCCTGTTCGTGGACGGCCATGTAAAATTCTTCACCCAACCCAACGACGCCCTTGGCAACAACTACGGCTGCGGACTCAAGCCTTCGCTTCAGGAATGATCCCATGAAAAAACGATTCCTTCTCGTCGCCGCGTTTCTCGCGTTCGCCTCCACCACCCACGCTTTCCAATGGAACGGTGTTAACCAACCCGACGCCTCAACCCTCGCTCTCTTCCACTTCGACGAAGGGAAGGGCGACCGCGCGGCGAATGCCGCCCCCA
The DNA here is from genome assembly GCA_964653025.1 of uncultured Verrucomicrobiota bacterium. GTDB lineage: Bacteria > Verrucomicrobiota > Verrucomicrobiia > JABWAM01 > JABWAM01 > JABWAM01. The sequence goes on along the minus strand of CAZZBZ010000094.1, from coordinate 812 downwards.
ACGGGCTGCCCCTCGCCTTCACCTCGCAGAAGGGGGGCGTCGCCGACGCCTCGCCCGCGTGGGCGCCGCAGCCCCCGTCCCTCGACGGCGGCAAGGGCAAGGCCCTTCGCATCGAGGGGAAGACGATGGGGTTCGCGGGCCCGAAGGCGACGGCCCACGCGATCGAAGGCCTCGATCCCTCCGCCGGCCTCACCGTGAGTTTCTGGTTTCGCGCGGGACCCGAAGAGTCCCCCGGCGCGGTCCTCGTCCTCATGAGCACCCAGAACCCACGCTTCGAGATCCTGTTCCTGGTGGAAAAGTTCCCGGGCATCCACCGCTACTTCCTGGTTTATGGCAAGACCCGATTTAGCGGGGGAAAGGACCTTCTCGATGGCGACTGGCACCACGTGGCCCTCGTCGTTGCTCCCGCGACCACCGGCAGCACGGTGAGCTTCTTTCGCGACGGCGAGAAGGTGGAGGAGAAGGCGGCGCCCGAGCCGCCCCCGGTGGGCAAGGGCATCCTGACGGTGGGCGGCAACCCGTTCACCGGTCCCGGGGCCTCATTCGAGATGGATGAGTTGCTGGTCCAGGGCGGTGTCCTCACCGATTTCACCAAACCCCATGGGCGCTAGAATGGCAGAATCCATATTGGAGGCTCCTCACGACTTTCAGTGGGTCGCATGGGTTAAGCACTCAGATTCGGATTTTCCCACGGAGGTCACGGAGGGCAGTCCGAGATGCCGAGCGGAGAGGGAGAAGGGGGGAAGGCCTGGGAGCAAAGAGTTCTCGCGCAAAGGTCGCAAAGATCGCAAAGGGGAGCAAGATGAACAGGC
>CAZZBZ010000093.1:0-8382 GCA_964653025.1 uncultured Verrucomicrobiota bacterium | reverse complement strand
GCCCAAATCCGCGCGTAAGGGGCGTGCCCAGAGTGGAACGGTTTCCACCATTTTGCATACAACACCTACCTCCCAAAACGGTCTGGGGAGCACACGCGGCTCGCGTGTCGAAATCGGCGGCTCGCCGATTTCTTCCTCGGAGACTGGCCGACGGGCCGTCGGCCAGAACACGCGGGCCGCGTGTGCTCCCCGCAGAAACGCGCAACGCCCCTTCGCAACGGGGTGCCATGGTTCACCGGTTCGGTAGCCCGTGCTGTCCCGAGCACGGGGTTGGGGCAGGCGTCGGGCTCCCACGTCCAGGAGCGAACCTCCGCGAGGTGGAGGGTGCTTTCGCGACGGTTCAAGTCTTCAGGTGGCGCTTGAGAAAGGCGTAGGCCTGGCGTTTGACCGAGTCGGGAAACTGGTGGGGACCCTCGAACGCGATTGCGAGAAACTTGCCCCGGGGGAAGGCCCGACGGGCTTTGCGATGGATCTGGCGGACGCCTTCCATGGGGAAGATTGAATCCTGAGTGCCGTTGCTCATGCCAAAGGCGCGCGGGGAGATGGCGGCCACCACGTCGTCGAGGTCGCCGACATTGAGAAGGTTGGGAAGATAGGCGGCGAAGTTGTGCGGGATGCAGTGTTTTTGGACGGCGGCGAGGGTGCTGAAACCGCAGGAGGAGAAGGCGACCCGGACGCGTTCGTCGTAGAAGGCGTGCCAGAGGGTGGTCTGTCCCCCGAGCGAATGGCCGAGGACCCCCATGCGGTCGGGACGGACGCGGCCGTGGGATTCCAGCACGTCCAGTCCCTGGCACATGTCGAAGAGGTACTTGGCGGCGAGGCTGGAGCCACGAAGGATCTGGTCGGCAAAGAGAAAGGCCTCGTATTCACGGTTGGCGGGCCGTGTGCCTTCGATGCGGTCGATTTCCCGGGGGGCGCGCTCCTCGAACCCGAGATGATCAGGGCAGAGAACGACATAACCCTGACGGCAGAGATCGATGCCGTAGTGGTACATGGTGTTCTTCGACAGGCCGGCGGGCTCGGATTTCCCGAGCCAGTATTGGCCGTTGTGCTGATGGGAGGCGAGGACACCGGGGAGGCGCCCCCTGGCACGCGGCGTCAGGAGCCAGGCTCGAACGCGTTCCCCCGGGGCGACGGTGTACTCGATGAGTTCGCGGATGCCGTAATCCGTGATCACTCCCTCAAGGATTTTCGATCTGGGAGGGACGGGATGGCGGGCGGGGATGAGTTGGAGGAGTCGGCTTCTCATGTTTTATGTTCCAGCGGATGGCGAGATCTCCATGGCACCGCGGCTCCAAGGGAAAGGGTGCGGCTACGGACTGCCCTTGGGCGCGGTGGCGAGGACGAAGTCCCAGCCCCAACTCTTTGCCAGCGTGCCGAAGGCGCCGAGTGAGTTCGCCCCGCCGGTTCCCTTGTAGGTCGTGTTTTTGTAAACGATGGTCACGTTCGGCCAGACGGTGAGGTCCATGATCCCGTCTCCCGGGGTGCCGTTGCCGCCGTTCGAGGTGCCGCGTCCGTAGAACTCCTGGGCCAGGGTGATCCGGAAGGGCGCCATCTTGGGCCCGCCAAACTCCACATTGTAGAAACCCTTCCCGAGGACGTTTCCGGCGCGAGTTTCCCCAGGTGCGATGGTCATTTCGCTGGAATGCACCCCCTGGAACAGGGTCACCCCGCCCGTCATGAACAGGTGCTGCTGGCCGTTCGCGGCCTCGATGACGAAATCCTTGTTGCCGGTGAATCGCAGAAGTCCCTTCGACTGCGTGATTTTTCCGTGGTTGCCGAGGATCATGCCGCCCAGGTTGGCTTCACCTCCCTCGACGTTCAACTGGCCGGGGCTCGCCTTCTCGTTGCGCCCCACCCACAACCCCTCGCCGCCCGCGTTCAGGATCCCGGTCCCGCTCACGTTCAGTTGGGCCACGCAATCGTCGAAATCCGAGTCCGGGCGATCGAGGACCGAGTTGGCCCGGCTCCCCACGAGGATCCTGCCTTTCTCCGACTCGACGAAGGCGTTGAGGGTTCCGGAGGTGACGCTCACCTCGGCGACGACCTCGCTGAGCGTCCCCGCGCTCCAAATCCCGATCTTCATCTCGTTGGCCGAGCCGCTGATGTTGGCCGTGCCGCCGTTCACCTCGAGGGCGCATTTCGCAAGCGTGACGCCCGGGTAGTTCACGGAATTTCCGATGGAGAAAACGTGTCCGCGTTCCTCCTCATTGAAGGTCAGGGTGCTGCCGGCATTGACCTGCACGCAGCTGTGGCCGATTTTCGAGACGCCCCCATTAATATTGAAAGCGCCGGACGTGGCGACGCAATTTCCTCCGCTCAGGATCAGGGTCCCGATGGCGCCGAACTCGCCGCCCACGACGGTATTCCTGGGTTCAATGGTTCCCTTCGACACGAGGATCTGCCCGCCGCCGCAGATGTCCAGATCGGCGGACAGCACCGCGCCAGGGTCCATGTTGACGACAAAGCCCCCCTTGCTCCGCACCTGCAGCCCCCCGACGCTTCGCTTGCCTCCGCTGATCGTGATGGTGGCGTTCTTCTCGCGGGGAAGGCTCGCGAGGTCGCCCGGGCCTGGCACCACGCCGCCCGTCCACCGTGCCGCGTCGGTAAAAAGCCCATCCGTGGCATCCGACCAGTCAATGGTCGCGCCGCGCGCACCGTCAACCATGGTGGTGAGGAAAAAATTGAAGACGACGATGGCGAGTGTGTTCGAAAGAGCCTTGTTCATGGGATCCACTTTTTCGGGTGATGACTGCGGTCAAATGTACCCCTGAATGGAGGTGATGTCCGCGCAAATCTTTACCTCCACTTGCAGGGAAAGCACGGGCGCCGTCGCACCCTTCTGAGCGGACCGTCCTTTTCGAGCTAGGTAGAAATTGCCGCCAGCGACCTTGCTGTCGTGACCTGATCGCTTCCGTTCCCTTCATCCCCATCCCTCGCAGCTTCCAGCGACGGCGCAAGGACGTGAATGGGGGGTGCAGCCACGCTTTGCCCGGGAACTTTTCCTCGGGGGGATTTGTTATACGAATCTGTTATACCGTGCTACCTAAATTTCCAATGGGGCTTCCCTCTGAAAAAGAAGTGGCGGACAGGGAGGGATTCGAACCCCCGAGACCCTTGCGGGCCTACCTGATTTCGAGTCAGGCGCATTCAACCGGGCTCTGCCACCTGTCCGACGACGGCGGAACCTTACCGCAGTCCTCCCGTCATGAGCAAGTTGATCCAATACCCTGACCCGCTGTGCTGGGGAAAGGACTATGACCGAGTGTTACGAGGCCTGCCGTTAGTTCTGTGGGGCTGAGGGCTTCAAGCGGGCATTCAGGGGAGACTGAAGGAAGCGGAGACGACCCTGGGTCTCATCCGGGAATTTTAGCGAACGAACGGTCGTTGATGTAAAACGACAGAAGTCAATCGTGGGTCTGAAGGACTACAAATCGGTATTTTGTAGTCAATTTCCCTACACGAGAATAAGCATCGAGCCTACTAGACACGGGGGGGCGGCTTATGTGAAGGTGGTCGTCGCGGAGAGGTCGTCTCTCTGCTTGCTCCCTCAAAGCGCATTAAATCAAACTCCCATGCGCCGAACTAAAATGTCCGTGGGGGAGAGCTGTCGAGGGACTTGGCGAGCATGGGTCCTTCTGTTGGGGGGATTGATCGTGACCGCCCTGGCGGTCCGTTTCGCAAAGTCCGAAGTGGATCAGGCCGCAAAAAACGAGTTCGCGTTCTCCTGCTCGACAGTTTGGGCCGAGATTCAGGAACGCATTTTGACCCATGAACGGATCTTGCGAGCGGGAGCGGCATTTATTGAGCATGTGGACGAGCTTGTGAGTCGCCAGGACTGGAAACGTTATTATGAACGCCAGAATTTCGGCGAGCAGCTCCCCGGGATCCAGGGGATCGGCTTCGCGCAACTGATCCCGCGCCAGAAGTTGACCCAGCATGTTCAAGGGATTCGCGCCCAGGGCTTCCCCTCGTACCAGGTGTGGCCCGAGGGGGAACGGGAGATCTATTCCGCCATCATTTACCTCGAGCCCTTTGCGGGTCGAAATCTCCGCGCCTTCGGCTACGACATGCTGAGCGAGCCGGTCCGCCGCGCGGCGATGGAGCGGGCGCGGGACACGAATGCCCCCGCGCTTTCAGGAATCGTTCGCCTGAAGCAGGAAACCGAACGAGATATCCAGACGGGCACCCTGATGTTTATGCCAGTTTATCGCTTAGGGGTGCCCAATGAAACGGTGGCTCAAAGACGCGCCGCCATTCGGGGCTGGGTCTATAGTCCCTATCGGATGACCGACCTCATGCGCGGCATCCTGGGGAGCTGGGATTTGGAGGACCTCCAACGAATCCGTCTGGAAATCTTCGACGGCGAGCAGGCTGCTCCCGAGACCCTGCTCTACGACAGCCAGGTCTCCGCGAAACTTCGAAAAGTTTCGGACGCATCGCGAATCAGCTTCAAGAAAAAGATTGTCGCAGCCGGACGCTCATGGACTTTGCACTTCACGAAGACCGGAAGCCAGACCTCCTACATCAAGGTCTGGCTCGTGGGGTTTGCTGGCTCGGGCGTCAGCCTGTTTCTCTTTGGTTTGTTTTCGACCCTTCTCTTTACCCGATTCAAGGAGCGGCAAGTGGCCGCGCTGGCCACGGAACTAAAGCGGAGCGAAAACGAATATCGCCTCCTGATCGAGAACAGCCACGACATCATCTATACGCTTACCGCGGAGGGGGCATTCACCTTCGTTTCCCCGGCGTGGAACTTGATTCTGGGTCATCCGACGAACCAGATTATCGGACAGTCTCTCCAGCAGTTCATCCATCCGGAGGACTCCGAGGTTTTTAAATCGTTCATGAGTATCGTGATCGGGAAGGGGCAACGCCACAAGGGCGTCGAGTACCGCGTGCGAAACGTCGAAGGGTCCTGGTGCTGGCACACCACCACCGCGGTGCCCTTAAAGAGCGAGGATGGCACGGTCTTCGGATATGAGGGGATCGCCCGCGACATTACCGATCGCAAGAAGGTGGAGGAGGAGCAGCGGCAGCTCTCCAAGAGCATCGAGCAAATCTCGGAAGCTGTCATGATTGCAAAGACGGACGGCACGATCATCTATGTCAACCCGGCCTTCGAGAAGATCACCGGTTACTCCCGTGCGGAAGCCCTCGGGAAAAATCCGCACATTCTCAAGAGCGGAAGGCACGATGAGGCCTTTTACCGGGAGCTGTGGGGAACCTTGGGTAAGGGGGACGTCTGGGCCGGGCACCTGTTCAACCGGAAGAAGGACGGCGCCATCTACGAGGAGGAGGCCACCATTTCCCCGGTGCACGATGCCGCAGGGAAGATCGTCAGCTATGTGGCCGTCAAACGCGACGTGACGCCGGAGATGGTCCTCCAGAGGCAACTGCTCCAGGCCCAGAAGTTGGAATCGGTGGGGCGATTGGCCGGCGGCGTGGCGCACGATTTCAACAACCTGCTGATGGTGGTCGGGGGCTACGCCAGCCTCCTGATGAAAAGGTTGCCCGAGGAGGATCCGGGACATCTCATGCTCCATGAGATTAGCAGGGCGGTGGCGCGGGGGGCCGCCCTGACCCAGCAACTCCTCGCCTTCGGGCGAAAACAGGTGGTCCAGATTCGCCAGATCCAGCTCAACACGGTCATCGAAGAATCCGAAGTCATGCTGAAGCAGCTTCTGCGTGAGAATATCCATGTGGTCCTGAAGCTTGCCCCGGATCTCGTTCCCGTGATGGGCGATTCCAACCAGATTGGTCAGTTCCTGATGAACCTCATGATCAACGCCCGAGATGCCATGCCCAAGGGAGGGACGCTGACCGTCGAAACCTCCAACGTGGACTCAGCTTCCACCGGCTCTCTCGGTTTTGAGAAACTCCAGGAGGGAATGTACGCAATGCTCAGTGTTCGCGACAACGGTGTGGGCATGACTCTCGAAGTCCAATCGCACCTCTTCGAGCCTTTCTATACCACCAAGGACCGTGGCAAAGGGTCGGGGCTCGGGCTTTCGATCGTGCATGGGATCGTTAAGCAGCACGGCGGCCATCTCGCCGTCCATAGCCAGGTCGGGGAGGGGACCGTCTTTCGCATCCTGCTGCCAAAGTTTCAGGAAAAAACCTCATCTGACAGGACCCCGTCCAAGTTGGATAAGAAGTCGAAGGGTGGCAAGGAGACGATCCTGCTCGTTGAGGATGAGGAAGCCCTCCGCAAAGTCACCACGGAGATTCTGAGATCCGCGGGGTACCGGGTGATTCATGCGAGCGGAGCGGAGGAAGCCCTTGGCATCCTGCGCGAACCCAAGAATATCATCTGCCTGATGCTCTCCGACGTGGTGATGCCCGGCATGCAAGGCACGGAACTTTCGGAGGTAGCCCTTGGCCTACGCCCCACGCTGAAGGTGGCGCTGATGTCTGGCTACTCCGATGATCGAATCATGGAACGCGTGGTCTCGCAGAAAAATGTGACCTTCCTTCCAAAGCCCATCTCCGACGATCAACTCCTCCGCAAGCTGCGCGAAATGATCGAGGGGGGCCCCTCACTCTGATCCCAATCGATTCGGCGGCATAATATTCTGAAGCCATTCTCGCGGGCTTTGCCCCTCCCTCGGGGGGCCGTCTTCACATCAACCGAGGAGGAAGATGGGCCATGGGCAAGACGGTCAAAACGATGGACCCGAATCGACCTTGAAGACGGAGGGCGGAAAGGGGAGAAGGATGGCATGGCCCGCCACATCCATGTCGCCTCGCTGCTTTTCACCCAGAACCATCTCTGCGGGCAGCCGTCGGCGCGGGAGGTCATCCTTCGCGATACCCGCGAGTCCCTCGACAGCCTGCGCGGGCTTGGGGTGGACCTTGTCGTCACCAGCGAGGGAATCGAGGCGCTCGCCCAGACGGTGGACCAAGCGGAGGACGCGGCGCGCCCCGGCCCTCTTCTCCAGACCTACATGGAGTTCGCGGCAAAGGAGCGGTGCCACGTCGCGGGCTCGGTGAAGCTCCGCGTCGACGGGCGCGCGCACAACTCGGTGGCGTTCCTCGGCCCCGACGGGAAGTTCCTCGGCGCCTACCACAAGACCTTCCTCGTTCGCGGCGAGATCGAGGAGGGACTGACTCCCGGAAAGGGCCCCGTCGTGGTGGAGACCGCCATCGGGCGGCTCGGGGGAATCGTCTGCTTCGACCTTAATTTTAACGAGTTGCGGCTGCAGTATGCGGCGCTCAAGCCGGACCTCCTCGTCTTCCCCAGCATGTACCATGGCGGGTTCATGCAACAGATGTGGGCCTATTCCTGCCGCTCATTCTTCGTCTCGGCGCTGCACTTTGTAGGAGGGGGAATCCTTGACCCCCTCGGCGAGCCTCTCGCCCTCACCGACGTCTACAACTCGGTCGCGCGGGCGCGGATCAACCTCGATCGGGCGGTGATTCACCTGGACTACAACCGGGAAAAGTTCCCCGAGATCCTCCGCAAGTACCGCGACGAGGTGAGGATCGTGATCCCGCCGAATCTCGCACCCGCCATCCTCTACAGCGAGTCGGCAAAGCGCACGGCGATGGACGTTGTCCGTGAGTTCGGCCTGCAACTTCTCGACGATTACCTCGCCGATTCGGCCGCGCTCAACGCCCGCGCCCGCGCGTGATCAGGACCAGATCGAGGCGGGGTTGATACGGGAGGATCGGAGGCGCTCGGCCTCGACGATGGCGCGGAAGGCGCGCTCGTCCTCCTCCCCCGCACCCGAGAGGATGGCGTAGTCGTACTCCCGCCAGTGACTCATCTCCTCGCTCGCATTGCGCAGGCGGCGCTGGATGGTATCCTCCGAGTCGGTCGCCCGGTGGCGAAGCCTCCTCTCCAGTTCGGGGAAGGTCGGCGTGGTAAGAAAGACGGTCGCCAGCCCCCGCCGCACCGCGGTGTCGAGGCAGGCACGGATCTGGGCGGCGCCCTGCACGTCCAGGTCGAGGAGCAGGTCCCGTCCGGCGGCGAGGTTCTCTTTCACGAAGGCCAGAGGGGTCCCGTAGCGGTAGCCATGCACGACGGCATGCTCGAGGAAGTGGCCCGCGCGGATGCGCTCCTGAAAGACCGCATCGGAGAGGAACCAGTATGCCTCCCCATCCTTCTCCCCCACGCGTGGGGGGCGGGTGGTACAGGAGACGGAGTAGACGAACTCCCCGTTCGCCCGCACACGGTTGATTAGGGTGCTCTTCCCGGCCCCCGACGGGGCGGAGAGAACGATGAGAATGCCAGAGCGGGAGGGGGACATGAGAGGCGGTAGTAGGAGCAAGAGTCGAAGCGGGAGCAATCCCGAAAAACCGTGGCAAGCGCGTCAGTTTAAGGGTGGGGTTTCTCAGCTCCATCTTCTACTTGGCCCAGCCATCCACAGGGAAGCCACGGAT
>CAZZBZ010000092.1:0-8521 GCA_964653025.1 uncultured Verrucomicrobiota bacterium | reverse complement strand
GAAGGCACTGTGATGCAGGTGCTCCCCGGAACCATGTTCCGTGTGGAGCTGCCCAATAAGCAAATGGTGCTCGCCCACATTGCCGGCAAGATGCGCAAGCGGTTCATCCGCATGGTCGTTGGCGACCGCGTGAAGATGGAGATGAGCCCGTACGATCTCAGCAAGGCACGGATCGTCTACCGCCTGACCAAGAATCTCATGCCTCCCCAGAAACGGCGGCCGAATTTCCGAAGGTAGGGCGAGTCTCAGGAATGTCTCTACGGGCTGGTGGGAAGTGAGAAGGCCGCGCCCGCGTGTCGACCGTTCGTCCTCAATCGCAAAGGGGTTGTCTGCCGTTACGCCTGTCCCTCGCCTGGCGCATAGCAACGTTCAGATTCTCCATGGAAAACAGAGGTTTCGCGCAAAGGTCGCAAAGTACGCAAAGGGGGAACCGAGGGCTGAATACGCGGCCCGATCCGCATCGGGCCTCTCCGTATTCAGCCCCCCCCCATCGCTGGGGTTGCGGACACAGATCTGTCTTCAAGCGAGATCAGGCCGAATACGGTGAGCACCGACTCTTGTCGGGGCGCGTATTCGGCCTTTTCATCCTGCTCACCTTTGCGGTCTTGGCGACCTTTGCGCGAGAACTCTGCTCTCTCCTTCTTTTCCGTGCCCTTCGTTGCTCTGTAAACTCGGGTGAAAGGGTCCTCCTTTGTGGATAAATCCACCATCTTAGCTTGACGCGCATACGCGCCTGACGGGAGAGGGCACGATCCCCCTCATGCGGGTGCCCCTCCACTTTGGAGAAAGCGGGTGCGCCTGGCCGTGATGGGCGGAAAGAAGCTTCGCCCTACTTGCGGAAACTCGGTCGCCGATGGAATCCTCCGCCTCCCTGCGCGGGACGACGGTGACCGCCGAAGCGACGGGGTCCGCCCCCGCCTCCTCCGCCGAATCGCCCGCCTGACGGGCGGGAAGAGGGTGCTGGAGCGCGCGAAGCCACATAGGTGAAGCCGGGAAGAGTCGCCCGAGGGATTGCCTGGCCGATGAATCGTTCGATAGCTCGCAGGCGGTTCTCCTCCTCGCGCGTTGCCAGGGTGAAGGCATCGCCCACCTTCTGGGCACGTCCCGTGCGGCCGAGGCGGTGGACGTAATCTTCCGGATGCTCGGGCACGTCGAAGTTGATCACGTGGCTCACCCCCGCGACGTCGATGCCGCGCGAGGCGATGTCGGTGGCCACCATGATGTCGTACTTGCCAGACTTGAACCCCGCGAGCGCCTCCATGCGCTGATTTTGCGAGCGGTTCGCGTGGAGCGCTACCACCGTATGGTTGGCAATGCGCAGCATCGCGGCCACTTTGTCGGCCCCGCGCTTGGTGCGGGTAAAAATGAGCACGCTGTCGAACTCCGTGGCCTTGAGCAGTTCGAGAAGCAGGTCGCGCTTCTGGTCGAAGGAGACCGTGTAGACCGCATGGGTGACGGAGGGGGCAACGGCCCGGCTTGCGCCGATCTCGATGCGGACGGGATCGCGTAGCGCCCATGCGGCGAAGTCCGCGATTTGCGGGGGCACCGTGGCTGAGAAAAAGAGCGTCTGGCGCGATTTTGGGCAGTGCGACACAATTCGCTTCACCGCCGGCAGGAAGCCGATGTCGAGCATTCGGTCCACCTCGTCAAGCACGAGAATCTCGATGTCGTTGAGGTTCAGGGTACGTCGTTGGAGGTGGTCCTCGAGCCGTCCCGGAGTCGCGAGCACGAGATCTGCCCCGCGCTGCAGGTCACGGCGCTGGTTGTGGTAACCGACGCCACCGTGGAGAAGGGCGGCGCGAAAATCGGTGAATCGCGCAAAATCGCGGAACGCGGTCTCCACCTGCGCCGCGAGTTCGCGCGTCGGTTCGAGGACCAGGCAGCGACAGCGCCCGTGCGACTTCAGGCGGGTGAGAATTGGGAGTGCGAACGCGGCGGTCTTGCCAGTGCCGGTCTGCGCGGAAGCGATGATGTCCTTGCCTTCGAGAATGGGAGGGATGGCACGGCGCTGAATGAGGGTCGGTTCGGTATAGCCAACGGCACGAACACCCTGAAGGATGGAGGCCGAGAGGCCCAGCTGTGAAAACGGCATAAAAAAGAATGCCCGCCGCCGATCCCGTGAGGGGATCGACGGCGGGACAAACGAATAGATAAACTGCGGAGGCTTAGTAGCGACGATCGCCACGGCCACCACCACCACCGCCGCCGCCTTCGGTCTTCGGGCGGGCCTCATTGACGGTCAGGGCACGGCCACCCAGGTCCTTACCGTTCAGGGCGCCGATCGCGGCCTTCGCCGCATCTGCGGAGTCCATGGTCACGAAGGCGAAGCCGCGTGAGCGGCCCGACATGCGGTCCATGACGAGGCTGGCCTCGGTCACGGTGCCGTGGGGGCTGAAGAGTTCACGAACTTGGCCTTCGGTGGTTTCGAAGGAAAGGTTTCCAACGTAGATTTTGACACTCATGATAGAAATCAACGCACTGTTTTGGCTGCGTGCTTCCCGATCATCGGGTGAAACCATCGTACGATGGTAAAAGCTCTCGAGCTGAACAATTGGTCGACGAGGGACAGGTTAGCGGATTTTGTGGTGATGGCAAGTATTATTATTTACTATTTTGCAAGCCTCACTTCAGGCGAACTTCACGGCCGGTGCGACTTGACTCATAGATACCATCGAGGATTCGCTGGACTTGGAGCGATTGCTCGGGTTTCACGAGCGGTTTCTTGCCGCGGGCGACGCACTCCATGAAGTGGACCATGCGCTCAGTGGGGTAGGGAACCGGGCCCTTGGCCACCTGCTCGACGACATAGCCGTTCGGGCCGGGACCGTAGATTTTGAGAGGATTCCAGCGCGCGCCGGCTTTCACCCCGTAAAGTTCGACACCGTACTGGTTGTCGATCTCCTCGTGCGAGGCCCAGGTCACTTCGAGGTAAACGGTCACACCGCCACGGAGTTTGATGAGGGCAACGGCCCGGTCCTCGACGTCGAAGATCTTGCGAGGGTCGATTTCCGACTTGCCCCAACCGCCGTCGCCAATGCCCTTCGAGCCGAGACGACCGCTCACCGAGCCGGAGACCGCCACGGGGGAGAAGTTGCCGATGAGGTGGAGGCTCAGGTCAAGGAGGTGAACGCCGATATCATAGCAGGCGCCGCCTCCCGCGAACTTCTTCTGGGTGAACCAGGAGCCGATGCGAGGAATGCCGCCGCGGCGATACCAAAAGGCGCGCGCATGGTAGATCTCGCCGAGGCGTCCCTTTTCGATGAGTCCCTTGAGACGCTGGGAATCCGGGGAGAAACGCATGTTCTGGCCGACCATGAAGACGCGGCGGGCGCGTTTTGCGGCCGCAACAATCTTGGCGGCATCGCGGGCGTTGGTGGCCATGGGCTTGTCGAGCATCACGTGCTTGCCGGCATTGAGCGCCTCGATGGCGACCTTCGCGTGGAGGTAGTTCGGGAGGGCGATACTCACGACCTCAATATCCTTGCGACGCAGGAGGGCACGATAGTCCTTGTGGCAGTCGGCAACCTCGAAGCGCTTGCAGGCGTCCCGCCCGCGCGCCTCGCTGGTTTCCGCGATGGCGAGAATTTTCGCGTGGGGACTCTGACGGAACCCGTCGAGATGATTCAGGCCGATCCCGCCGCCGCCGCCGATGACTCCGACTCCGTAAGTGCGTTTCATGGGCAAGGGCATAGCATCGGGCGGTGGATGACGCAAGGGGGTTGCGAAGCGGTGCTTGAGCGGGAACTGCTGGAAGTTGTGGGGGAGTTGGGCTACATTTGTCGTCATGGAAAATACCATCTGGACCCAGCATTTCCGTCGCTGCTTCGACAAGGCATCCACCGCCTATAAAAGCGGTGACACGAAACCCGGCGCCGGGCTCGACGCCGCAGACCTCGCCTTCCTCAAGTCCATCGGGCACACCGCCCAGGAGATCTTCGACTTCGTGGAGGACCTCCAGCGTCACCAAGAACCGAGCTACGAGGACGCCCTCCTCATCGCCTCGGCACGCCGCGACTTTTTTCTTGTTGTCCAGCAGGGCAAGCCCTCGGGGAAGGTCGTTGCCCGGGAGCAGCTTCCCGCGAAGACCGACGCCGTGGAAGGGATCGAATGGCTGCCGCGGATCATCGCCAAGGCGCGCGCGAAGCTCCGCGGGGAGATGTCCACGGACACGATGTACGGTTGCGGGGGCGACCGTGGCTTCCTCAAGAAGGTCAACATCCACCCGTCCGACTTCCTCCGCTACGTCTGGGCCGCGCGCGACGACGACCGCAAGATTATCGATTATGTGAAGCAGGCCGCCGGCCGCTGACGCCTCCCCTGATTTTTCGCCCGACTTTCGAAGCGTCGAATCGAGGCGTTTTGGATGGGTGCCGTCCTTTTTGCATGGGAGAATCCATCGCTTTTCACATACTCACGATTTGACACTAGAGAACGCGATGAATGAACATTCGTTTCAACATTATCTCTTTGGCCTGATTGCCGTTGCCAATAATATTCCTGCGATCCCTCTCTATCTGGCGTTATGCAAAGACGTCACTCCAAGAGAGCGACACAAGCTTTGTGTCACTGCCACGCTCACCTCGTTCATCACCATGCTCGTTGCCATGTTCACCGGCATGGCGATCCTGAACTTCTTTGAGATTGGCATCGATGCATTCCGCATGGCGGGCGGGCTTCTTCTCCTCAATACCGGATTGGGAATGCTGAAATCGAGCCAGGGAGACACGGCCATCGCCAAGGACGCCTCCTTTTCCAGCGCGGTCTCCATCGCGGTCATTCCCATCGCAATTCCCCTGACCACGGGAGCCGGGACCATGTCGACCATCATTCTCTTCACCGAAAATCTTCAACACTCCGAAACTTTGGCGCTCAAGCTCATGGCGGCCATCCTCTGTATGACGGTCATCATTTACGTGTCATTCAGATATTCACCGGTGATCATCAAGTATCTGGGGGTAACGGGGATGGATGTCCTCACCAAGGTATTTGGCCTCATCACGCTGGCACTTGGAATTCAGTTTATTCTAGGAGGAATCGAGGGAGCGTTTATTAAGTGAGGGGGAGGCGGGCGCCTCCCTCTATCCGCAGCAGGCGGCGGAGTTGAGGAGGGCCTTCAGGGCGCGGCAGTAGGCGGAAATGTCGGGGGCATGGAGGATGCCGGAGACGACCACAATCCGACGCGCTCCGGCGGCGAGGACCTGGCCCGCATTGTCGTTCTTGATCCCGCCGATGCAGAAGAAGGGCTTTTCCGCGACCGGGGAGACCTGTCGGACCAGTTCCAAGCCGACGGGGACGTAGGTCGGCTTGGTTGGCGTGGCGAAGACGGGGCCGACGGCGAAGTAGTCCGCATCCTCCGCTTGCGCGGCGAGGGCCTGCTCCAGCGAGTGCGAAGACTTCCCGATGATCCGATCGGGGCCGACGATCCGTCGGACCTCTTCCACGGGGAGGTCGTCCTGCCCGACGTGGACGCCGTCGGCACCGGTCGCAACGGCGAGGTTTGGGCGGTCGTTGACGATCACGGGGACGCCGGCGGGGCGGCAAACCGCGAGAGCGGCGCGGGTCATGGCGACGATCGTGGCATCGGGGGCGTCCTTGGCGCGGACCTGGAGGAGGTCCACGCCGCCGGCCACCATCTGCGCGGCAACAGCGCCGGGGTCGCGATCGCCGAGCCAGGCAGCATCGAGGATCGCGTAGAGCATCCGGTGTTCGAGCTGGCTTCGCGGACTCATAAAAAGAGGAGGAGAGCCACGGATGAAACACGGATGGCAGAGAATGGCGGCAAGTCCGCTGACACGGACTTGCCGCAGTTTGTCCGGCAGCCAGATTGGCAAATCTCCTGCGGAGACGCGCCGATTCCGTGTAGCGGAATCGGCGCATCCCCTGTCTGTGTCCATCCGTGTTTCATCCGTGGCTATCGGGGCTCTTCAATTGGGGGCGGAACGGCATCGGGGGCGGTATTCGTGTCGCTCCCGTTGCCGAACTGGAGGAGGAGTTCCTTGGGAATGAAGCGCGGCTTCCAGACGCGGTTATTGAGTTTTCCGCCGAGGTGATACTCGAAGGGTTTCGTGAAGGGGTCGAAGACGTAGCCGAGGAGGAGGTTTCGCAAAAAGTGGCCCTGGACGATGAAGTCGAGGGACTTGTCGAACTTGTAATCGCCCTTCGCGGTGAGGGAGAGGATGCCGGCCTCGATGTCCATCTCGGTGACGCGGACGCGCTCGTCGCTCACCGTAAAGAGGGCCTCGGCCTTGCGCGCGGTATGGGTGCCGAGGATGGGAATGAACTTCGAGAGCTCGCCGAAAAGAGGGATTTTCCAGAGGACGCCCTCGGCGACGGTGACCTTTCCGGATCCAAGAAGATCCGCGGAGGAGCGAAAGGTGCCGTTCATCCGTGCGGTGCCGTTCATCAGGCCCTTGACTCCCCGGTAATCCCAGAGCGCGCGGGTGAGCTGCTCGAAGTCCACGCGATCAAGCTTGAGTTGGAAGGCCCAGTCCTGGCGTGGTGTGGAGAAATCAAAGAGGGCGTCCCCCTCGAGGAGGCCCCCGTAGAGCCCGCCGCGGTATTGGGCGATCTCCAGGCCCTTGTTTCGGAAGCGAACGATGGCCGAGACGTTCGTTCCCTCGAGGCGCCAGACGCCAAAGCGGTCGGCGCGGATCACACGGGCTTCGAAGTCGTCCGAGGCCTTGGCGCGATCGAGGGCGACCACGCCCCTCCACTCCACCTGTGGCGGGGTGAGGAAGTGATAGTAGCTGAACATCTCCTCGGTCTTCGGCCCGAGGATTCGGCAGAGCGGGGCGATGTCCACGGTGGTGGTGAGCCGCACTTCGGCGACCTGCTTCGCAAAATCGAGAGTGAACTCGCCGGTGCCCTTCCCCTCGTCGCGGCGGATCAGGACATCCTTGAAGCCGAAGCGTCTCCCATCGAACTCGGCACGCCCCCGGCCCTGGCGGATCGCCACGCCGTTGACAAACCAGTCCTGCCAGTCGAAGTCGCCCTTCGCGTGGAGGCCGTTCGGATCGCGCACGGCCCAGGTCCCGGCGAGGCGGACGAGCGGGGGACGGGTGAAACGCACGCCGCGAAACCAGTTGTTCTCGCCGGGGTAGAGGAGAAGCATGAAGCGCGCCACGTCGAGGGTACTCGTGACGTCGAAGGTGGCGGTGTGGGTGGAGGGATCGTAGGCGGCCGCGCCGGCGAGGCGACCGCCGTCCTGGGCGACGAGGAGACGCGGGGCATCGAGGATGCCTCCGCGGAGGCGTGCGTCGAGGCGCACCTCCGTCCAGAAACCCCCGCGCCAAGAGAGGTCGCGGATGGCGAGGTTTCCGTCCGCCTCGATGCTTCGCCAGATGCTTTCCGCGCGTGGATCAAGGGTGCCTTGTAATCGCACCTCGGCACGCCCGTCGATTCTCGGGTACTCGCCGCGTCCCTTCGCCGCGGCCTCGGCACGATCCACGAACTCGCCGGGGACGAGGTCGGCGGAGAACTCAAATCGGGCGCGTCCCTCGCGCAGCGGCCACTCGGCCCAGAGGGTTGCGCGCCCATCCCCGGTTTCGAGGGAGAACCACTGGAGCGTCACCCGGCCATCGCGAAGGACCACCTTGCCGTGGACGCATCCGGCGCGCCAGATCTCCCATGCGAAGGGTCGCGCGGCAAGGGTGCCTTCGAGCGAGGCGGCGGCGAGGGCGGCGGAGTCAAGGTGGCCCTGCAGGCTCAGTTGGAGGGGGTGGCGAAAAGCGGCGACGCGGTCCAGCCAGAGGCGGGCGGTCTGCCAGCCGTCGGCCATGGGGACTGTGGGCGAGGCGGGGGCGGTCACCCCGGAGAGCGCAAGGCACCCCTCGAAATCCGCATGAAGGCCGGCAACGACAAGCTCCATGCGGCGAAGCTCGACGCGGCCCTTACCCGCCAGTTTCACCTCGGCCCCGGCACGCCGGATCTCGAGAGGAGGGCCGCCGTCACCGGGATCCACCGAAACTTGTTCGGCCTCGGCGGCGAGCTCGTCGAGGGCGAGTCTCCCGATCACGAGCGCCGGAAGGTTCACGTTGAAGGAGAGCATCTCCATGCGCGCGCTCCAGGGTTGGCCCCCGGCGGGGGTGTAGGTGACTTCACGCGCGACGAGGCCGCTGAAGAGGTCCCAGTGGAGCGAACGGAAGGTGAGTGACACGCCCTGGCGGTCCAGTTCGCGAACAACGGCATTCCGCCAACGGTCGGGAAGTCCGTGAAAGTGCAGCCAGGCGGCGGCGGTGACCGCCACGAAGGTTGCGAGCGCCGCCAGTTGACGGAGACTTCGGAGCAAGGGGTGTTGAACGCGGGCGGTCACGCCCCGCTAAATTCCCAGACGAACCGGGAAAGGTCAAACACCAGTGACCCGGAGCCAGGAATTGGCATGGCGGCGAAAATGGTGGTGGCGCTCGACCCCATGTGCTGGATGAGCGAGGAGGCGAGATGCCATTTCAATCCCCGGCGGCGGGAGAGCCGAGGAGGCTGAAACCGAGGCGCTTCTCGATCCGCAGGCGGCGGAGGTGGCCCG
>CAZZBZ010000091.1:0-8561 GCA_964653025.1 uncultured Verrucomicrobiota bacterium | reverse complement strand
GCGGCGTTTACGTTGGGGGTCGATTTGCGGGACCTGAACCTGTTTGAAAACGGCCCGCGCGAGGTGTTGCTCAAGGTCTATGACCCCGAGGGCAAGGCTCTCGTGCGCGAGGTGATTCCCGACGACGGCGTGGTCACGCCGGTCAGCCAGTCGCCGACCGGCGGCTGGGACCACGAGGGCTGGTATTCCCTGTTTCAGAACAACCGTGGCGCCCCGCCGATGTTGAAGTGGTCGGGACTGGCGGCGCCCGATCGGCTGGCCGCCATACCGGCGCGCGTCATCGAACGCAAGATTCCCGCCGGCGCGCCCGGGGCGTACCGGGTGGTGCTGGTCGGGACGCGGGACCATGTCGCCTCGGTCCGGGTGGATCCCGCGCTGTCGTGGGCGGTCGCGGCCAATCCGTATTTCCTGCACCCGGCAGGCGATCGCCTCAAGAAGAGCTTCGTCTATGTGCCGCGGGGGACGGTGGGGCTGAACCTCGCTTTCGCCGAGTTTGACCGTCCGCGCACGCGGACGTTCAACCTGAAGGACGCCGCAGGGACGGTTCTTTGCGAAGGCATGGCGACCTCCGGCATCGTGTTTGCGGAGGTCAAACCGGCAACGTCCAACGCGTGGGACGGGCAGGTGTTCACGTTGGAGATCGGCGATGGACCGGGGGAATTCATGGTCCAGTGCGCGCTCCTCTCGCAGCGTCCGCCGCCACCGACGCGTTCGACCCAGGCTGCGCTGCAGGCGTTCTTCGCGCCGGACAAGGAGACTGCGGCGGCATTGAAAGGTGGCGTCATCGATGCCGACGGCGAACGCTTCTATTTGCCACAGCAACTGCGCCTCCACCAGTGGCTCAAGACCGTCGCCAGCAACGATTTCGAGGTGCCGGCGAAGATCGTGAAGCTCACCCCGAAGGGGGAGTCCACGAGTCCCGCCTACGACCTCACGCCCAATCGCAACCCGGAGTTCCGCCCGCTCAACGGGCCCCACGAACCGGCGCCGATTTCCGATACGATCATGTTCAGCTACGACCTTCACAAGAACCGGCAGGCGCTCAACGTGGCCATCCGGGACGTGGCCACCGGCCTGCGACTGATGGGGCCGGGCGATTACCCGGTCACTTCAACGTGGAAAGGCATGGACAATCTCGCGTACCGGTTCGGGACGTACGGCTGGCATTGGTGGCGGCCGGGTTGGCGCATCCTGCAACAGTCCGACGCGCCGGCCGAGGTAAAGGAGATTTTGCGCGATGCCTTGATCAACGCGGCCGACCGGCTCGCCCGCACGCACAACGGGGAACGGGTCAACGGCAACTCGTTCGCCACCGTCGTCTGCGGTTTACGCTACGCGCTCGAAGCGACCGGCGACCCGCTCCTGCGCGAGCAGTTCGAGACCTACTACCAGCGCTTCACGACGGGCGGCTGGGGGCCGCGGGTCGGCGTCGGCCCGACCGGCCTCATCCAGGAGGAGTTCGCCTATGAACACCACTACGGCTCCTACGCCATTGCCACGTGGGGCGCGGTCGTCGATGACCTGAAGGATGAACTGTTCAGCCGTGTTCGGGACGGAATCCTGAACGTCTACAGCTACACGTTGAACGATGAGGTGAACGCCAACCCGTTCAGCGCCCGAACTTCCCACGGGCCGACGTTCAAACCGGAAAAGGAGGGACGTTTTGCCTGGAAAGGCTACCCGGGACCGGATCTTACCGAGTCCATCAACGGCGCCAATGAGTTCTTCGCGGCCCGGCGCAAAAGCTACTACATCCTCACCTACCACGGACGCATGACCCCCAAGTGGCAGAACGAGGGTTTCATGGGCCAGATCGGCTGGAGCGGCGGCACGATCTGTCAGTTGGTGGTTCCCGGCAAGGGCACCGTACTGGCGGGTACCTTGAACGCACCGGGTTACGGCAAGAACATGCACCCGTCCCAATGGCGCGGCTTCCACATCCACTCCCTGGTCGGACAGACGGCCGACGGCAAGCCGCTCGTCTCCTCCGACAGCGAACACCTCAACGCGCGCCTGACCGGCAACACCGTCACCGGCGAAGGCGAAGTACGCGAGTCCTCGGTCGTGGCCAGCCGTTCCTACACCTACCACCCCGACCATGTCGTCGCCGAGGTCAGGTTGCGCATCACCGACGATGACGCATTCCAAGGCTTCTGGTTCAAGAGTCCGTTCCGCGGCTACGTGACTGAGGCGTGGGAGATGATTCCCTTTGTCGCAAAGTCGGCCGGAGGTTCGCCACGCGACAAGAAACCGGCGGTCGAAACGAAGGTCACGCTGCTGGACGCGACCGGCAAAGGGCTGGGGGACCTTGACGCGACTCCGCGCGAAGGCGGGACCGTGGTTATCGACCGCGGCGGTTATGGCGTCCGCATCGAGTTGGAGAAGCCGGCCCCGGTCATGCGCGGCACCAACGACACCGTGATGATCCAGGCCATCGCACCGAGCGCCCCCGGTCCGCGCGACCCCGCGAAGGAACCGCCCAATGCCGGGAGCGTTGGTCTACGCTATAAAATTGTGCCGTTCGGGGAGTGAAGCGCGGGTCATCTCGTGATTCATCAGATTGGTGTCGGAGCAAGGCCGGGTTCATCCCGGTTCGCCACCTCTTCTGAGGAGCGGAACCTCGAAACCCTGAGGTCCCCGTAGTTCACCAACCGCCACGACCAGCTAACCCGCGAGGTGGGCGTGTGGGGAACGACGGAGCCGGCCCGCTTCCGCGATCCCCAGCAACTCGTTCTCCTCGGGGCGTGTCGTGGCCCCGCCGGCAAACGGCATCGGGAGATAACGCCCCGGCACCGGCACCCCCTTGGCGCGGACGCGCGCCACGAGCATCTCAAGAAGGCCGCGGCCCAGCGCGTCGAGCGGGTGCTGCGTCCGCGTCAGGTCCGGCACCGCAGTCTCCGCGGGGTCCATCCCGGTTCCCCCGACCACGCTCACATTCCCGGGGATCTCCACACCGGCCTCCCGTAACGCACGGCAAACCCCCAGCGCGAGGTAGTCGCCGGAGCAAAGGATCGCATCGGGCAACGGCTTCTCGGAAGCAAGGATCCTCTTCCCCGTCTCGAAGCCTTGCATCTCGGTATAGCCTCCGCTGTCCATAAGCCGAACCGACCTTCCCTCCAAAACCGAGGGGGCTAAGCCGATCTCGAGACCCAAAAACCTTTGATGCGCCGAGGCGGAATTCCCAAACAAACTGTGAACCAGCATCAACACCCGTTTTCGCCCGGCTTTCCGCCAGGCCTCCCCGAGTTGACGGGACGAGTCAAAGTAATCGGCCGAAACAAAGTTGGCGGTCTCCGTCGCTACGGTCGGGTTCAGGGAGACCACGGGCTTCCCTTCCTCCTCGAACGCACGGAGGACGCGGTCGCGGACCTCGCCGGGCCGAAAGATGGCGGGAAACAGGATCAGGCCGTCGGCCTTCTTCCTCATCTCCAGAATACGTTCGACGAGGTGTTCCGGCTCGGTTTCGGAGGCGAGGCTCCGGAGCGCCACGGGGGGCTCCTGCTGCCCCGCGGCCTGGAAAATCCCAGAGTAAATGGGCGACGCCCAGACGTCCCTCGCCTTCTCGGTCACCCCGAAACAGCAGACGAGCGCGTGAATCTCGCCTCCCTGTCCACCCCGCGCGGACGCGAGGAAAGTGCCGCTGCCGCTCCGCGAGCGGATCCTTCCCTCGTGCGAAAGTTTCTCAAGGGCCGCCCGCACCGTCGGGACGCTCACCTTGAGCCGCGCCGCAAGCTCGCGGTTGGTCGGCAGGCGGCTCCCCTCTTTCCATCCCTTCTGCGAAAGAAAGCGTGAAAGAAAATGCTCCACCCGCTCGCGGGGGCGCAGATTCCCTAACGGAACATGGGAGGAGGGACGGGGCACGGGTCGCTTGATTTCCGCGCATTCTCATGTGCAATAAGCGTGAAAGAAAGTGCTAATTTGCAATCCATCAATATTCCGTCATCCCGCAGATCGGCCTTGAACCTGCCCCGCGAATGAGGGAAACCACGCAGGCATGAACTCCAAACGGACCTTCCTCCCCACGCCCCTCCCTGCATGAGTTCGCTCCCCTGGAAGATCCGCGGAGTCCAACTGATAAAATGCAAAAAATGAAGCAATGGCTCGATGAACGTTACAACCGCCGGATGCTCGCTCGCTTCCGGGTCCGCTGCGCGGAACCCCCGACGATCTTTGGCCGTCTTCTCATCGCTGATTTCACGCCAGGCTGGACCGGTGCCATCACCCTCGGACGAAGGATCGTCATCAACTCCTCCTTCGAGGCCAATCCCGTCGGGGGCACCCGCACGGCCTTCATGCTCAAGGGACCAGACGCGCACATCGAGATCGGAGATGGGAGCGGGATGTCCAACGTCCTGATCGCCGCCTTTGAGTCCGTGTTCATCGGCAAGGACGTGAACCTCGGCGCCGGCTGCAAGGTCATGGACACCGACTTCCATCCCCTCGACCTTGACGAGAGGATTCGGAACGTGAACATCCCCCATCGCCCCGTGCGGATCGAGGACGGCGCCTTCATCGGGACCAACGCGATCATCCTCAAGGGCGTGACCGTCGGCGCCGAGTCCGTGATCGCCGCCGGCGCGGTCGTCGCCAAGAGCATCCCCCCCGGCGAGATCTGGGGTGGCAACCCCGCCCGCTTCATCAAGAAACTGAAGCCGTAGATCACTTTAAGCATCCCGCACGAATGAGCCACGGATGAAACACGGATATCCACGGATGGAGAAAGCGTCGAGCCCGCTACACGGGCTCGACGCGTTTACGGGAGAGGAGCGCGGATATCTCCAGTGTCAGGAACGCGCATGGTCCGTGTTCACGGACCATGCGCTCGTCCTCAACCATCCGTGTTTCATCCGTGGCTTCCGGCGGCTTCCCGCTTCCAACTTTTCACTTCTCACTTCGAACTTCTCTCTTCAACCATCGTGATCCTCGCGCTGGGCGTGCCACCAGAAGAGTGGGGTGACCGACGGGGATTGCCCCCGCAAGGTTACCCCCACGATTATGGAAAATCCATCGACCCCCTCGACCCGACTGCTTTCCGTGATGCAAATCCGCCGCGAGCGTTCTACAATGCCCACTTGAATTTCCGAATCTTTGCATGGCCCCTCGCCGCCGCCCTGGTAATTTCCGGTTGCGCCCCGAAGGACTCCAAGCTCCAAAAGGAGGGCTCCTCTCAACGGGGAAGCGGCGACCAGACCGCCAAAGTCGAACGCAAGGACCTCGATTTCGTGGTGGAGGTCATGGGAGACCTCCGCCCCTCCGTGCAGGTGGATGTGAAGGCCGAGGTCAGCGGCAAGATTAAGAAGATCCATGTGAGCATCGGCAACGCGGTGAAGCGCGGGGCACCCCTCCTCGAACTCGACGACAGCGACCTGCTCACCGAGCGCGACTCCACCGCCATCGAAATCGCCGGCGCTAAATTACAGCTCAGCAAGGCCGCCGTGAACGCGAAACGCGCCCAGGAACTCCTTGCCGGCGACCTCGTCTCCAAACAGGACGCCGAGAACCTCAAGCTCGATGCCGACATCGCGGCGAACAGCCTCGAACGCGCCACCAAGCGCCTCCAGGCCGTCGAGGACAAGCTCACCAAGACACGCATCGCCTCACCCATTGACGGGGTGGTCACCACGCTCCCGGTGGTCGAAGGCCAGGTGGTCAACGGCGGCCCGAGCGTCTCGGCCGGCACCCTGCTGATGACGCTGGCCAACCTCACCGACATGCTCATCTCGGCCCATGTGAACCAGATGGATGTCACGCGGATGATCGAGGGTCAGGGGGTGGAGGTCACCGTGGACGCGTTCGAGGGAACCAAACTCGAGGGGAAAATCCAGCTCGTGGCCCCCATCGCGACGATTAAAAACAACATCAAGGGGTTCGCGGTAGACATCCTGGTCACGAGCCAGGACCGCCGCATCCGCCCAGGAATGTCGGCAAATGTACGAATTCCCATCGCCCACGCAAAGGCGGCGCTCAGCCTCCCGATCGAGGCGGTCTTTCGCGAGGGCGAGAAGCGTTTTGTCTTCGTGAAGAACGGTGAGAAGTTTGAGCGCCGCAAGATCGAGGTGGGTCTCACCACCTCCGACCGCGCGGAGATCAAGGGCGGCCTCCAGGAGGGCGAGGTCGTATCGCTCGTCCGCCCAAAAGAGAAGCCCGACGCGGGCTGACTCCGTCCGCGCCCCATGCCTCCCTGGGTCGAGAACGTGGTCGTACTGGGTGGACTGGCCGCGCTCGCGGCGGCCGCGTTCCTCGCTGCCCGGGGGGAGCGCTGGCGACGGGCCACGGTGCGGTTTCGACGGGATCGCCTCGGGATTGCCTGCCTCGCGGTCATCACGGTGTACGGGCTCGTGGCGGCGCTCGAATCGGTGCAACTCCCCTCGCGGGGGACCGCGCGGCCGAAAACCCTCCTCGACCTGGCCTTCTACGGCGTCGCGACGGAAAAGTCCTACAGCGCCCCACTCGCACGGACCTCCTTCTCGCTCCAGCATGCCGTACCGCTGCGCGGGCACCACCTGCTCGGGACGGATGTGCTGGGCAAGGACGTGCTCCACCAGACGCTGAAGGCTTGCCGCACGGCGCTGGTGATCGGGGGGCTTACAAGCCTCATCTACATCCCGCTCGGCGTGCTGCTCGGAATCGCGGCGGGCTACTTCAAGGGCCGCGTGGACGACGCCATCCAGTTCACCTACAGCACCCTCGCCTCGGTTCCAAACATCCTGCTCCTCGTGGCGATCCTAATGGCACTCGGGAAGGGTCTGGCGCCGATGGCCGTTGCACTCGGGACGACCGGGTGGGTCGGCCTCTGCCGCCTCATTCGCGGTGAGTCCCTCCGCCTTTCGGAGCGACCATTTGTTGAGGCGGCGCGCGCCCTCGGCCAGAGGCGCTGGAAGATCGTGGTGCGCCATATCCTCCCGAACGTGATGCACCTGGTGATCATCAATTTCGTCCTCGGCTTTTCGGGACTCGTCCTCGCGGAGTCGGTGCTCAGCTACATCGGCGTCGGGGCACCGGTGGGAACGGCCTCGTGGGGATTGATGATCGATGGCGCGCGAATGGAACTGAGCCGGGACCCGATTGTCTGGTGGAACCTCACCGCAGCGACAGGGGCGCTCTTCGTCCTCGTGCTGGCGCTCAATCTCCTCGGCGATTCCCTGCGACGCGCCTTCGACCCCCGCGCCGGGTAGACACGCAACCTGCCAGGCCCCGGAGCGGATTCTCCCGCAGGCTTGCCCCGCGTGGCGCGGGGGGCGCTGAGGGCGGAAAAGGAACGGAATTCTCGCGCAAAGGTCGCAAAGTACGCAAAGGGGGAACCGGGGGAATACGGTGAGCACCGACTCTTGTCGGGGCGCGTATTCGCCCTTTTCATCCTGCTCCCCTTTGCGGCCTTGGCGACCTTTGCGCGAGAACTCTTTAATCCCCGGTCCTCCAACCCCCCTCTTCCTTCGCGCCTCGTGGTGTGCCCAAAAAATGTGGAGAAAACTTGTTTAAGCCCTTGGGGGCGAGTAGGTTACGGGTTCCCGAGCGTCAACACCCATGCACTCGACCCGTCTGTTGATCTGCCTTGCGGCCTGGGGTGCCGGCGCCCTCGGGGCTCCCGCGTCTTCCCCTGCGGTGATCCGTATCGCGGTTGTCCGCGACGCGCCCACGTTCGACGAAGCCCTCCGCGAGGTCTGCCAGCGGGAATATCACGGCACGGTACGCGTGGTGCCGCAGGGGACCCGCACGTGGACCGCGGTCAACGTGCTCGACGTGGAGGACTACCTGCTCGGGGTGATCGGACGCGAAATGGACCCGACGGGGCCACTGGAGGCGCTCAAGGCACAGGCGGTTGCGGCGCGGACGCACGCGCTGTTCGAGGCGATCTCCTCGCGCGACCGCCCCTACGACCTGGTGGCCAACCTCTCACAGGCCTACCGGGGCAAGGCCACGCTCCACAAGAACGTGGTCCTCGCCCTCGAGGCCACGCGCGGTGAGGTGCTCCAGTATCAGGGTCTGCTTTTCCCGGCGTTCTTCCACTCCGACTGCGGGGGCCGCACCGAGTCGGCCACGGTCGTCTGGCCGATTGCGAACCCTTTCGGCAACGGCGGCGAGTTGCAGATGCCGCGCGGAACCCTCTGCCCGTGGTGTGAAAAATCCGCCGCCATTCGCTGGAAGTACGAGGTGAGCGTGGGCACCCTGCGTCGGGTTTTCCGTGCTGCGGGAATGCCCATCGAGGGGCCGATGTCCGTGCGGGTGGCGGAACGCTCCCCCAACGGACGCGTCCTCAAGGTTGCGGTGGGTTCCGGCAAGGAGGAGAAGGTCCTTGCCGCCGAACGCCTCCGCGCTCTCCTCGGCTGGTCGGTCCTCAAGAGCACGCTCTTCACCCTCGAACGCGAGCGGCTCCCGGACGGGAGCGTGGGCGACCAGTTCACATTCCGTGGGAGCGGCTATGGCCACGGGGTCGGGCTCTGCCAGCACGGCGCCTGCGGCATGGCCATCCAGGGCTCGGATTATCACGCGATTCTCGCCTATTTCTTCCCAAACGCACGCCTCGGCGCCGTCGGTACGCAGATCGCCAGCACCCGATAGCC
>CAZZBZ010000090.1:0-8637 GCA_964653025.1 uncultured Verrucomicrobiota bacterium | reverse complement strand
ACGCCGCAGTTGCTGGAGACGATCGAGGCCGTGGCGATGGAGCACCGCTGGTGGATGATGGTGATGATGTCGCAGGGGCGGGAAGACTACGCCCTGCGGGCGTTCGACGAACTGGTTTCCCGTCGCGTGGATGGGATCATCCTCGGTCCCGTGCCGATCCCCACGGCGCGTCTCGAAGCTGCGGCGATGGCGGGGGCGCGCGTGGTCGCCACCTACCTTCCCCAAGGCGCGGGCGTTCCGCTTTTCGCGGTGGACTACGAGGTGGTCGGGCGCATGGCCGGCCAGCATCTCGCCGGCCTCGGCCACCGACGGTGCCTTTACCTCCATTTCGTCCCGGCGCTGGAGCGGGACATCTTCGCGCTCGCCCGGTGGCGCGGTTTCCAGGCGGGCGGGGGAGAGGGGTTTGCGGCCGAGGCGATGTCGCTGGAATCCGTCGGTGCCGAGGGCCTGAAGGCACGCCTCGCCCGCGGCGACCTCACCGCGGTCTTCTGCCAGAATGACCGCAGCCTGCCCACGGTTTACCGCGTCGCCTGGGAACTCGGGCTCTCCGTGCCGCGCGACCTGTCGGTGATCGGCTCGGTGGACATGGAGATTGCCGAGATGCTCTCGCCCAAGGCGACGACGATCGAGGTGGCCAAGCACGAGGTGGCGCGGGCGGCGGCCCTCTCCATCATCGAGACCTCGCGCCATGCGCCGGCGCAGGGGCGCATCTTCCCGCCCTCGCTGGTCGCGCGCGAGAGCACCGCGCGGGTGAGGCCATGAGATCTCCCTGAGAAAATCGAAATTCGAAGGAGATCCAAATGAAGATTCGCCGCGTCGCCATCCCGAGGACGAGGGACCCGTTCGTCAACGTCCCGCTGACCCCGCTCGGGCCCGATAGGGACGGGATGGAGTGGTTCTGGACGTCGAGCTGCAACCCTGGCAACGGAAGTCTCGGTGTGAGGGTGAACGTGGCGGGCGAGCACCGGGTGATCCGCTTCGGCGATGCGCGGTTCGCGAGCTTCTACAGCGCGGCGGTCGGCGAAAAAGGCGCGCTCTGGCTTTGCGGCTTTTCCGACTGCGTGGTGCGCCTGGACTGGCGCACCGGGAGGTGGAAGGCGTTCGAGACGGGCGCCCCGAAGGCGATGGTCTGTGCGGGTGTGGCCTTCGATTCCCCGACCGCGAAACTCTTCTTCGTCTTCCACGCGCAAGAAGGGACCTTTGGCTGCGCGTTCGACACGCGCACGGGGAAGGCTCGGACGGTCCCGATCCCTGGCTTCCACGCGCATTCGATGCGCGGCTCGTTCCCGAACGGGGACGGCACGTGGACGTTCGTTTGCACGATCCCCGGGGTGAACTTCGTGCGCTGGGACCCGCGCGACGACACGGTTTCCTTCAAGGTGGTCCGCGAGGGTCTCGACACGAAGGCGGAAACCCACCTTTTCACGCGGTTTCTCGAGGACGGCGGCCGGCGCTACGTGCCGAAGCTTGGCTGGTACAACCCGTCCACGGGATCCTTCGGAGACGGGCCTCGGCCACCCGAGGAGCATGGGTGGTTCGGGAGGATCGGCCGTCTCGCCTACGGGGTGGGGAGCGGGGGAAATGATGCGCAACTTTGGGAATGGGACATGGCGGGCGGGGGCCTCCGCCCGGTGTGCCAGGTGGCCGACGCGTTTCGCTCGGGGGTGGCGCTCGTCCCCGGAGGAAAAATCCTCAGCGTGAATTATTACGGGAGGTTCCAGCGGTTCGACGCGGCCACTGGGGCGCTCGAGTGCGCCCGTCGGTTGCGCACCGATGCGGTCGGACGGGTGGATTGCGTGGCGCGACTGGACCGCGACCGCCTGCTGGGCACGGCGTTCATCACACAGCGCTTCTGGATCCGGAACTTCCGGACGGGCAAGGGGGTGGACTGCGGGCGCGCGGCGCCCGGCGGAGGGCAAATCACGAAGGTGGCGAAAGCGGGAGGGAAGGTCTACTTCGCCGCCTACACGGGCGGGGAACTTATGGAACTCCGCCCCGATGAGCCGGTGCGGTTTCCCGAGAATCCTTCGGTGGTCGCCGACCCGCCCGGCGGCATGCGCCCATTGAGCCTCACGCGCGGCGGACGGGTGCTCTGGTACTCGTGCAGCGCGCCCTACGGGAAGCGCGGCTCGGTGCTCGCGCGCTATGACGTTGCGAGCGGCACGGCCTCCTATCGCAAAGACCCGTTTCCCGAGGAAATGGTCTGCAGCCTCTCCTTCGATGCGAAGGGGGCACGCCTGCTCGCCGCCACCACGCTCCACAACGACTGCTTCAACCTTCCCCCGGTGGCGAAGACCTCGACCGTCGCAGCGCTCGATCCCGGGGATCTTTCCACCCGGGAAAGCTACGCGCTCCCAGTGGGGATCGAGTCAGCGAGCATCCTCGGCCCGCTTGGCTGCGGGCGTTGGGCCTGCGGCGCCTGGGGCGCCCCCGAAGAACGCGAGAAGGGGTTTTGGCTGTTCGAGATCGGGGCGGGTTCCTGCCGCCCGCCCGCCCTCGACACATGGCGGCTGCTTACGTCCGACTGGACGCTTCCCGCTTACGGGGGTCAGCCGGGGACCGGCATCCACTTCAGCGGGCGACCGGGTTTTTTCTACCGCTTGGACCGCCACCAGCTCGAACTCTGGGACTTTCGCTCACTGGTGCGGAAGGAGGTGCTCTGGAAGCGGGACCCGCGCGTCGAGCGGATCGCGGTCCAGGACGGGGAGGTGTTTCTCCTCATGCCTCGGCAGGTGGTGATCCTGGAGGGGATGCGATGAGCAATCACGGTGCGGATGAGCGGAGTCGGCGTGAGCCACGCCTCCCACACCCGGAGACGCTCGTTTCGGACTGTGGGAGGCGTGGCTCACGCCGAAGCCTTGTCTATCTGTGCACAGGAACTGTGGTTTCCGCCGCTCTCATCACGGCCGCCTTCGCGAAGGAGGAACGCGTGAAACTGAGTGAAGGAACGGAACCCGTTCGCGTTGATGCCCTCCACGAGCCAGCGGCGCGCGGGTTCACCGCGAGCGAGATGGCCCTGCACCTGCGGGAGCTCACGGGGAGGTCGCATTCCGGGCCCCGTGTGATCGCGAACCTTGCCGAGGCGAAGGCCCCGGCGGTGGTCTTGGAACTTGACCCGTCGCTCGGACGAGAGGCGTTCGCGGCGCGGGAGGAGGGGGGGATCGTCCGCATTCGCGGGGGCGACGAGCGTGGCATTTACTACGGGGCGATGGCTTTCTTCGAGGCGCTCGGTTGCCGCTGGTTTGCCCCCGGAGAGTTCGGGACGGTGATCCCGCGCCTGAAGCAGGTCTCGCTGCCGGCGGGTTGGCACGCCGAGGGAAGGCCCTTCCTCCCCTGGCGCGGCTACCACATTTGCGGGACGGGGCTGGCGCAGGACGGGAAGCCGAAGGGGCACTTCGACCACGAGACGCTCCTCTGGATGGCGCGCAACCGGATGAACTTCAAACCGATCCACGTTGGCCAATACGACGATGTGGCGCCACTGCTGCGGGGGTACCTGATCGAGCCGCTGGCGTTCGGTCACAGCTACGGCGAGTGGGTCCCGCCCTCGGATTACGAGAAGCATCCCGAGTTCTTCCCGCTCGTGGATGGGAAGCGGCTCAAGGAGGGGCAGCGCTGCCTCTCGAATCCCGAGCTCCGTCGTACGGTCGTCGAGCGAATCGTGGAGTACGTGGACCGCCACCCGGGCCTCCCGATCGTGAGCCTCGCCCCGAACGACGGTTACGCCTGGTGCCAGTGTCCCGCCTGTGTCGCCATGGACACGGCCCAGGACCGCGCGAAGGGGGAGCTTCACCATCGCAACCACCTCTTTGCGGAGACGATCACCCACGCGGTGCGGGAGAAGCGGCCGGGGACCATGTTGAGCACGATTGCCTACTCGAACTATACGGAGCCGGGCGCAGACGTGCCGCGCGAGGAGGGCCTCGCCATCTCGATGTGCATCACGGGGGCCGTGAACCGCGGGCTCGACGACTCGAGGAGCGCGTGGGCCGAACTCTACCGCGGACGAATCTCCCGATGGCGGGAGAAGGTCGGGCCGATCTTCTGGTCGGAGTACATCCAGAGTTACGGGGGCACCTTCCCGCGTCCCTACGAGCAGGAGATGCTCCGCACGATCCGCCAGCTCGGGAAACAAGGGGTGCAGGGCTTCAAGTCCGAGGTTGCTCCCGGCAACTTCGACGTCTGGCGGAGCGCGAGCTTCCTGATGTACGCGATCGCGCGCGGGCTCTACGATGGCGCGGCGGATGCGGATGCGCTTCTCGCCGACTTCTGCCGGAACTTCTACGGCCCCGCGGCCGACGCCGGCCTGCGCTATCATCGCGCCAACCGCGAGGCGATGCAGCGCTTCCCCAACGACCTTCCGGTCCTCGCCGCGCAGGACGTGCCGCGGATCTGGTCCGCGCAGGATGTCGCGCGCCTGGAGCAGGCCGTGGCCGAGGCGGCGAAGGCGGTGGCCGCCGCGCCCGCGGTTTTCCGCGCGCGGGTGGGGGTGCTGCAACGGCAGGCCGCCGAGTTGGCGATGACGCGGCGGGAGGTTGAGAAGACGCTCGCCGAGAGCCGGGTCCTCCGTGCCGCGAAACTCGGCCGCGCGCCCGATTTTGGCGACTTCGATCGCCTGCCTTGGACCGAGCAGCGCCAGAGGTTCAACTGGCTGCCCTACGATCCTCCGAGCCGTTTCACGGCGGGATGGAGCGACGAAGCCCTCTGGCTCTGCTTCCGCCTCGGGGAGAAGGACCTCGCAAAGGCCGTCGAGTGGGCCGGCGTCCGCAAGGGCGACGTCTTCCACGTCTCCGGGCTGGACATGTTCTACTGCCCGAAGCCATCCACGGGCGTCTACTACCAACTGGGTGTCAACATTGGCGGCGCCAAGTTCATGGCACGCTGCCTTGGGCGCCAGTGGGATTCGGGCTACGACCTCAAGCCCGACCTCCGTATTCGCATGCGCGAGGGGGGATGGGATCTCCTCGTCGGGCTCCCCTGGGCGTCCCTGGAAACGGCGAAGCCTGCGGCGGGCGATCGCTGGAAGGTTTCGCTCAACCGCTCGCAAAGCAGCGGCGGTCCCGGATTGATGGGTGGCTGGCCCAAGGGCGGTGCATGGCATCGCATCGAGGCCATGGGGGAGCTGGTTTTTGAAGGGGCCTCCCCTGCTAACGACCCGTCGGGCGCGAAATTTTGAAGGCGATCAGCCCGAAGACCTTCCGAATCTGAGAAAACCTGGCGTCCGCGGGACAGGACGGGGAGCACGCCGTCAGGCTTGTGTGGGCTTGGTGAAGGATGGGGATGGCGATGGGCTATTGACGGCACCTAATCAAAGAACGGGTTTTGGAAATACCGCGCGGGCGACGCGCAGGACATTTCCGCCGATGATCTTGCGGATCGCCTCATCCGAATGGCCGCGCTGGACGAGACCGACGGTGATGAGGGGCCAGTTAGTCCACGCGAGACCGCGCCGTTCCATCGTGCTCTCCCAGCCCTTCTCCCGGGTATAGGGATCATCTGGAGGCCAGAAGTTCGCCCAGCGTGTCCGCGTACGGGGACCTCGGATGCGAGCCTGCTCCCTCTTCCACGCGGAGGAGAGCCATGGCCAGTCTGTGCCAATGGCCACGTGGTCGGCCCCGACCTTGCGGACGGCGTGATCCACATGATCCAGCATGGCGAGGAGGTCGTGGCTTCGCCCGAGAAAAGGCGGCACCATGCAGATGCCGGTGTACCCACCAGAACTGGCGAGGGCGCGGAGCACGGGGTCGGGCTTGCCGCGGCAGCAGCGGGGGTTCAACGCCCGACAGACCGCGTGGCTGGCGACCACGGGCTTCTGCGAAAGCTGCGCGGCCTCGATGCAGGTCCGCGCACCGGAATGGGCCACGTCCACGAGGACCCCCACGCGGTTCATCTCGGCAATCACCGTGCGCCCAAAGTCGCTGAGCCCCGCATTGGAAGACTCGCCGCATCCGTCGCCGATCATGTTTCGACGGTTGTAGGTCAGATGCATCATGCGAACACCGAGCTGGAAGAAAAGGCGGATGAAACGCACCTCCTCGACCACGTTGTTCCATTCCTGCGCGAGGGGAATTCCGTTGGTTGTCAGGTAGAGGTGGCGCACGCCCCGCTTCGGGGCGCCGGCCACGTCGTCGGGTCTCGCCGCGCGGGAGATGACCGTCGGCGCCATGTCCATCACGTGGGTGAATCGCGCCAGCCGTTTAAGGATGCGCAGGGGCGCCTGGCATTCCTCGCCTGCATTCTGGAAAATGCAATGCACACCCGAAACCTCCCAGGCACGGAGGTATTCGTCGCGCTCGCGAGCGTCCGAGAGCCAGCGGCTCATCCGTGCGCTCTCGACCAGATCCTGAAGTTCCGAATCCGAGGCACCCGCCCGGATCGCGGCATTCACGGCGCGGGCATCGGGGGCGCAACCCGGCGCGAAGCCGTAGGCGTCCCAGACCAGCGATTCGGCGTGGAGCGCGAGCCCGTGTTCCAGGTCCTTGCGGCGGGGCTTGAGAAGGGCAAGGGCGGCCTGCCATACCCGTCGCATTCGGGGGTTCATTCGACTTTGGGATTCGGGATGGGGGATCATGGGGTGGAGTGGGGGATTTGCGGGACGAGGATCATTGCGGGCGGGCTTTCAGTCTAACCGGTCGTGGGTTCGGGATCAATGGGGCTCGATTTCTTCTTGCGAAAGGGGGGACGGTCTTTGCGGATCTCGAACCCGACCGCTTCCACCTCGACCCCGCCGATGTGCGGCGAAAAATCACCCCGCGCACCAAGGCGATCCTCGACACCGCAATCCTCTTCGTGCTGAATCAGGGCATGGACGAGGCGTTCATCGTTGTGACCGCGGAGGCGGTTCGCAAGATCGCGGAGCATTACCGGAAGTGAGGAGCCGCGCGTAGGATTGCCGCAACCCAACCGAGGAAGCCACGGATGAAACACGGATATTCACAGACGAAGGATGCGCCGATTCCGCTACACGGAATCGGCGCGTCTACGGCAAGAAGCCAGAGCCCGTTCCGACGAAGGACCCGCGCCAGGTCCGTGTCAACGGACCTGGCGCTCAGTCTTCTTTATCCGTGTTTCATCCGTGGCTTTCTCCTTCTTCCACTCCTGCTCCTCATTGCCATTAAGACATTGGGAGCGGAATCGACACGCAAGCCCGTCGCCCTCGTCGCCTCCTCGTATGGGAAGCACGAGATGAAGGTGATCGTGAACAACGTCCTTCTCACCTCGAAGGAGCGCGAAGTCCTGTATGAGGACTGCGGCGAAGAGGTTCCGGTGGAGAACCTCGATAAGTATGGGCTGGTCATCGTCGCCACCGCGGTGAAAACCCCGCTGGACGAGAGTGGCTTCGCGAAGCTTGAGACCTGGGTGAAGGGCGGGGGACACCTGATCCTCATCCAGGGAGCGGGAAACGCGATGATGGGGCCCGCCGCTTCGGCAAAAACCTCGCCGCTCGAGTGGGCCGGTATCGGACGGGCGATCTCCTACAAGACCCCCGAGGAGTGCGAGGTTTTCGCCGGCGGGCACCGAATCCTCAAGGGCGTCTTCGACGAGGCGGCGCTCAAAGCGGGAAAGAAACCGGAATGGATGGTCAAGGCGTCCATGCTCGTCCCTCCCAAGGGGGGAATGGAGACGCTCATCGGGAGCTCGAGGGGCTGTCTCGTCGGGCTCGCGACCGTGGGCAAGGGATGGGTGGCCTACCTCGGCCACGAGATCTTCCGACTGCGCAACGCGAAGGCCGATGCCGACGAGAGCTGGCTCCGGATTATCGCCAATCTCGTGAACGACGCCGGCGCCGCGACCTCCGCGGACGCGCGGGCCGGGCAGATGCAGGCGGTTCGCAAGGGCGGACGCAAGCTGCTCGTCTGGAAGCGGGAGTGGACGCGCGGCGAACGCTACGGGCCGCGCTTCGACCCGCCGTTGCCCGAAGAGAAAGAACTCATTACCGGGCTGGAGGCCGACCTTGCGGTGGACGAGGTCGAGTCGCTCCAGTTGAACCTCACCCCGCTCGTCGCCCTCGGGAACGCCTCGTGGCGCCTCGATCGTGGCGCGTTCCCCGCGGACCACATCGAGTTCCTCGTGC
This sequence comes from uncultured Verrucomicrobiota bacterium, assembly GCA_964653025.1. Classification (GTDB taxonomy): domain Bacteria; phylum Verrucomicrobiota; class Verrucomicrobiia; order JABWAM01; family JABWAM01; genus JABWAM01. Next base: position 563 of record CAZZBZ010000090.1, on the reverse strand, counting down.
AGGACTCCCCGGCACCGATTCCCTGGCCGAAGCAACCGGACCTCGCGAAGGAGTTTCCCTTCTGGATGATGCCGCCGAAATACCTGAAGGCGACCGGCGGGAACGCCTTCGCGATGCCCGCGCCCGGGGAGACGCGGGTGCTCTGGCTGCGCGTCGCCACGGCGGGCGTGAAGCCCGGCGCCTACACGGTGACCCTCCATCTCGATTTTGCCGCGGGGGAGAAGCTCTCGCTGCCCGTGAAACTCACGGTCCACCCGGTCCGCCTCACGGACAAGCGGCTCATCGTGCTCGCGGCCGCCGGGCAGGTGTACGGCGACGTGAACAAGCCCGAGCCCGCGCTCCGCTTCGCCCGCGACCTGCGGGACCACGGGGTGGAGTGGTCGCTCATCAACGCGGTGCGCCCCGCGACGCTTGGGGCCGTCGGGGAATCGGAGACGTTGGACAAGGTCCTCGTCGCGCGGAAAGAGCGGCTCAAGGCGGGCGATTTCCCGCGCGTGGATTTCGCGGCCTTCGACCCGTGGATGGAGCAGGCCATCGGCCACAACCTCACCCGCTTCAAGAAC
>CAZZBZ010000089.1:0-10167 GCA_964653025.1 uncultured Verrucomicrobiota bacterium | reverse complement strand
GGCCGTTTTCAAACAGGTTCAGGTCCCGCAAATCGACCCCCAACGTAAACGCCGCTCCCTTGGGGTTGTGGATCAGGATCGTCAGGCCGTCGCAGAACCGGAAGGTTGCACCCGCAACGGGAGCCAACCGGGGCGCCTCCGCGGCGACCGCCATCTGGACCGCCATCGATGCCAACAGGCTGAGCAGGAGATTTCGCTTCATAAAAGGCTGAGAATCATCGGAGCTTGTCGGCCTCGATGTAAAAGCGGTAGGTCGAAGTGGGGTCGAGGTCATCCACGTTATCTCCCCTGGCGTTGAACGGGAACCCAATCCATTTCGAGGCGGCGAGGAAACGCACGCTCCCGTCGTAGAAGAGGACGTTGTAGCCGCTCAAGTGGTACCCCGGGTTGAACTTGGAGGAACTGTTGTTGTAGCTGTCCCACGCAGCCGCCATGTTCTGCCGTACTAGGTTGTAGATCCTGCCGTCGTAGGAGTTGATCTGGTACGTGGCGGTGTTGGGCGGGCCGTAGTCGGCGATGACCCCGGTGGGAGGCTTTCCCTCGGCGTAGCGGTAGAAGTAAGAGGAACATGAGTAGTTCTCCGTCCGCTTGGCCCCGCCTTTCTGGTTCCAACCGAAGGCCGGGTACTGGTAGCCGCCGAATTTCGTCGGAATGAGGGAAGGGCAGTAGAAGACGTGGGCGTCCGTGGCGTAGCCGAGTTCGTAAAGCAGTCCGAAACCGACGAAACCGTGGCCGCTATAGTACATGTACTGCCCGCTGTGGGAATCGCTTTGCATTGCAAGGCTGCCGGGGCTCCCCACCTGGTCGGGGTACGCGGCGCCGAAGGCGAGTGGTGCCTGGCCATTGTAATCTCCCGCGTAGAGGAGCATCAGGCCCCCAATCTGCCGTAGGTTGCTCATGCAGGCAGCCTGCTTGGCCTTGTCCCGTGCAGTTCTCAAAGCAGGCAGTAGGAGCGCGGCGAGGATCGCGATGATGGCGACCACGACCAAGAGCTCGATGAGGGTAAATGCAGCGAACGGCAAGCGGCGAGCCGTGAGCGGTCGATCGAGGAGGCGAGAAGCGGGGAATAAGGAGTGAAAATGAGGCCCCGAGGGCTTTCTCTTTCGCCGAGGATTGATGAACCAATGAATGTTCAAGAAAAGTGCAAGTACGGGGTGAAACTCTCGTCAACACCATTACCCGTTCATCAGTCCGTTTCCAAGCAGGAATATGGATGGAGATGGGGATACAGGTCTCCGAATACGCGGCTTGACGGATCTCCGAAAGATGTGCAAAAAGCGTTGAGTGGCAACTCTCCATCATACCCGGAGTAGCCTGGCCCGGGACCTGCGCCGTCTTGGCGTGGGAACAGGCGATTCCCTCTTCGTTCACGCCTCGTTCAAGGCCCTTGGCCCGGTGGAGGACGGGGCGGCGACGGTGATCGGCGCGCTGGAGGATGCGGTGGGTCCCGAAGGGCTTCTCCTGATGCCTTCGTTCAACCTCGTCGCGAAGGAGCAGCGCGCCTCCACATGGAACCACGCCACGACCCCCTCGACGGTCGGTTGGCTCACGGAGTTTTTTCGACAGATGCCCGGCACGGTCCGCTCCGATCACTACTCCCACTCCGTCGCCGCACGCGGTCGGAACGCGGGGGAGTTCGTCGGCGACCACCGCAGCTGGGAAGGACACCTCTCTCCTTGGGACCAAGAGCCCTGGGGCAGGACCTACGGAACTCACTCGCCGTATCTCAAGGCGTACCGTGCGGGCGGACGCATCCTGATGCTTGGCGTGGATTACGAGTCCTCCACGTTCATGCACCTCGTCGAGGTGCTCGACTGGAACCGGAGGCTCGGGCATGACCCGAAGGCGGAGTACTTCTGGATCAACCGCGAGGCCCTCGGGGCCTGGTGGGACGGCCTCGGGCGCATGGCTCGCGGACGGGTCGGCGATGCGGATTCACGGCTCTTTCCGGTCGCCGATTTCGTGGACACCCTGCTCGATGCCATCGGGCGCGATCCCGCAGCGTACTTCAAGTGGTGGAAACCTTCCGTGCCGGCGCCATGAGCAGAGAAGCCACGGATGAACACCGATTTTCACAGAACGGAGATGCGCCGATTCCGCCGCCCCGAAAGGGTTCGCATTGGCGTCAAGCTAACGGGCGTGGTCCCCTTGGCGGATGGGTGGAACTGAACCAGAAGAAGCCACAGATGAAACACGGATTCCCACGGATCAAGGAGTGCGCCGATTCCGCCACACGGAATCGGCGCGTTCCGTCGAGAGGATCGGATATCTCAACCATGGTTGGAGTGCGGCAAGTCCGTGTCAGCGGACTTGCCGCTTGTCATCTGCCATCCGTGTTTCATCCGTGGCTTCCCTGTAAACTGCAGGGCAGAGAAGAAAATAGACGGAGAAATGGTAACCTTGACTTGACGCGCATGCGAAAGGGTTCGGGGCAGGCATGGAATCGGCGCGCCTTTGCGCGTGGTTCCATGCATCTCTTGTGATGTCTTGCGCCTCTTCGTGGCCAACGTTCTTCTTCCTTCTCACGTCTTGAAAGAGCCATGAAAAAAATCCGTGATTTTATCGTTTACCGAAGCGACGATTTTTACGCGATCGCGCCGACGGTGTGCCGTGTGCGGGACGGCGGGCTGATCGTGGGCTTCCGGCGGATGCCCAACCGCCAGAAGGAAGGGCGCTGGAACATGCACATCGACACGGAGAGCCACGTGGTCCTCGTGACCAGCGGCGATGGCGGGGGGACGTGGTCGGAGCCGCGAAGAGTCGAGGCAACGCCAGGGGTCGGGCAGCAGTCCGCACAACTGACGACGCTTACGGACGGGCGAATTCTCCTCGGCTCCTTCCGATGGGGCATCGTGGACGCCGAGAGGGAAGAGGATATGGGCGGCCCGCACGTCTTTACCCGCGCCTACCACCGCCGGCAGCCGAACAACCCCTGGAAGGGGGTTTTCAAGATGATGGGCGGGATGGTGTGCCACTCCGACGACGATGGATGCACGTTTTCTGCGTGGCGAACGGTGAGCGTGCCGAAGGAGAAATATCTCGAAGGGCTGTGTGCGATCGAGGGGAAGGTCGCGGAGTTGCCGAGCGGACGGCTCCTCCTCCCTGTCTACGCGACGACCACCGGTCCCTCCTACTGTGCGCTGTGCCTCGCGAGCGAGGACCGCGGGGAGACCTGGTCCTTCCTTTCCCCGGTGGCGCAGAACCTCCACCCGAAGGGCCCGAGCTTCGACGAGCATTCGTTCACCCGTTTGCGAAACGGGGACATGGTGAGCTTCCACCGCTCCACATGGGACATCCACGATGCGATCTGGTTCAGCCGTTCCTGCGACGAGGGGAAGACCTGGAAGCTCGATCGCCTCAACGGCGTCATCGGGCATCCCACCAAGGGTGTCGTTCTTTCCGATGGACGGGTGCTCATGGTCTATGGCTACCGCCATTTCCCGCGGGCGGGGGTGCGCCTGCGCCTTCTCGACGCGGAATGCCGCGACATCGCAGGCGCGGAGGAGTTCATCCTCCGCGACGATGCCGTCCCGGCCGACCGTCCGCCCGACAAGGGGATGAACACCGACTTCGGCTACCCCGATGCGGTCGAGGTCGAGCCCGGGCTTGTCCTCGTCGTCTACTACTTACCGGATCCCGTGGCCGGCGGCCGCATTGCGGGGAGTCTGTTTCGTGTGTGAAATAAGGTTTCCCCATCGTCTGCCGCAGCGGGTCAACATGCCCCACTTCAGCAACACGATCTCCCGCATGAAAGACCCCCTCTTGATCTCCCCCTTGGAAAGGGGGAGAAGTCCGCGCGCTCGATGGGACCTTCCTCCCCTTTCCAAGGGGAGGAGCGAGGTGGGGTCACACCTTCGCCGTCGACTGGCGCAAAGATTCGCCCAAACCCGAAAGGAACGAAAGTGATGCAACCCTCGCTCCATCTCCTCCTCGCCGTCTCGCTCGCCCTGTCACTGGTTGACGGTGCTCCTGCGGCCGACATCCAGGCGAAAGATCTCAACCCCGTGACGTTCAAGCCCGCGCCCGCGGGGAACCCGGTGCCGGTGGTGGTGAACGGCGAGGCGAAGCTGAAGATCGTCGTGCTTGCGCCGAAGCCCGGGGGAGGTCCCGCCGAGATTCAGCGCGCCCTCAAGGAGGCGACGGGGGTGGAGGTCCCGATCGTGAAGCCGGTGAAGGGGAAGTTTGAGACCCCCGCGATCCTTATCGGTGACGGCGAACTCGCCACGCAGAACGGGCTCGTGAGCACGAACATGCCGCCCGAGGGGTTTGCCATCAAGACGGCGGGCGACTCGATCTTGATCAACGGCAACGGGCAGGGGGTCGAGTGGGGGTGCTACGAGTTTTCTGAGCGGTTTATCGGGACGCGCTGGTACTGGCCGACCGAGTTCGGGCGGTCCGTGCCCCCGGCGAAGGAGATCACGGTGGCGCCGGTGTGGATCGAGGACGCGCCGTACTTCCGCCGCCGCGAGATGTGGCCCTCGTTCTCCAACACCTGGAAGGGGACGGGGACGCCCCTGGGGCCGATCCAGACCTTCCTGCGCCACGGGAACTCGTGGCCGGTGAGTCTTCGAGTTCACCAGCCAGTCTGGACGAAGGTGAAGGAATACACGGAGGGACGGCCCGAGGTTTTCCAGCTTCGGTCGGACGGCACGCGCGACTTCACGATGCTTTGCTACGGGAACGCGAAGACGCTCGAGACGATGCTGGAGAACATCGAGCGGGCGGTTGCGGGGCAGAAGCCCGCCTACGCCGCGGTGGTCGGCAAGGCGATCACCGTTTCCCCGGGGGACGCCGAGATCGCCTGCTACTGCGCGGAGTGTCGGAAGCTCTGGGACGACAAAGGGGGCCAGTACGGGTCGGCCTCGCGGATTATCGGGAAGTTCACCGCGGACCTGGCGCGGGAGGTCAAGAAGCGCTGGCCGGACATGACGGTGATCTACCTTCCCTACCTGAACTACACGATCGCGCCGGACGGAATCGATTTCCCGGACAACGTCGAGGCCCAGATCTGCGGCATGCCCGGCATGGCGTCGTACAAGGAGCCGACGGAGATGGCCGCGGAACAGGCGAATGTGGACAAGTGGCTGAAGCTTACCGGCCGCAAGGTCCAGAACTGGCACTACAGTTGCTGGCCCGAGAGCCGCACCGTGGCCGTCTACCAGTACCCGCACGTGGTGCAGGCCTACTACCAGGCGAACCGGGACAAGACCGTGGGGACCTTCATCAACGGGGAGGGGGACCACTGGCCCCGCGGCAACATCTCCCTTTACGCGTGGATGAAGGTGCTCTGGAACCCCGATTACGGCGTGGACGCCGCGATCGAGGTGTTCCCGAAGCGGATGTTCGGCCCCGCGGCGAAGACGATGGCCGAACTGCTGAAGCTCCAGATGGATGGCTGGGAGAAGAGCCGCTGGCCGGGCGGTCGGATGTCGGCCAAGGCGATCCACGAAGTCAGTTACCCGCGGGCCACGGTGGTGAAGATGGAGGAGTTGCTCAACCGTGCGCGCGAGGAGGCGAAGGCGGACGAGATGGCGCTCAAGCGCATCGAGTACTACGCCGCGCCCTTCGCGGCTTTCTTTACGGAGTCGAAGGGCTATGCCGAGGGCGGGGGGTTCCGCCCGCTCCTCATCCAGAAGGTGGGCGAGAACCCGAAGCTCGACGGGAAGCTCGACGACCCCGTGTGGCAGCGCGCGCAGGAGATCGCGTTCATCCGCGCGTACGACAAGCAGGTGAAGGAGCCGAAGTACCCCACGACCGTGCGCGCGGTCTGGACGCCGGAAGGGATCACCTTCGGGTTCCGGATGACGGAGCCGACCCCTGACCAACTTGAGAAACGGGTCAACGGCCACGACGACTCGAACCTCTGGTGGGACGACAACGTCGAGCTGTTGATGGACGTGACCGGCAAGAACGAGGGCGAGTTCTACCACCTTGTCGTCAGCGCGGCGAACACCGTGGCGGACACGAAGGGGAAGGACTTCTCATGGAACACGGACCAGGTGAAAACGGCCGTGTTCGTGGACAAGGATTCCTGGAGCGCGGAGGTGTTCGTGCCGTTCGCGGCGTTTCCCGAGGCGGCGGTTCCCGCGCCGGGGGCCTCGAGCCAGACGCAGTGGTCCGGGAACTTCATGCGGCACCGCGTCTGCGACCGGGGCAACAAGTCCGACCGCGCGAAGATCGAGGGCAGCCAGCGGGAGTACACGCGCATGAACACGACCTACGCGATCCCGAGCAACAACCTCTCCGACTTCGCCCCGCTCAAGTTTGTGGAATAGGGCGGCGGGCCCGGAAGAAGCCACGGATGGAACACAGATGAAAAAGCGCCGATTCCGCCACACGGAATCGGCGCATCCCGTTGAGGATACCGGAGGCTTTTGCGTTGGCTGACGCCTGCCAGGTCCGTGTCAGCGGACCCGGCAGGCATTATCCGTGTTTCATCCGTGGCTTTCTCCTGGTTCAGGACCGACCAGAAGGCAGATGAGAGGCCCGGGGTCAGGACCCGGCCAGGAGCCGCCGCCGGCGCGCGCGTACCCAGGCGGCCGACTTCGGGAAGCGGTCGTAGTCCTTGAAATCGACGGCGAGCGAGGTCGGGGGGATCCCGAGCGTCTGGAGCAGGCGGTAGTCCTCCAGCGATTCCGCGAAGACCTCCCAGCGGATCGAGTCGAGGGGGCCGTCTTTCCCGGGGTAGACGACGAATGGATCGCCGTGCATCCAGCCCGGCCACCCCTCGCCGTCGTTCGTGAGGAAGGGGTCGATGAGCTGTTGCGTCTGGCGGCGGTACCAGTAGTTGTAGCCCCATTGGAGGAAGCCCTGCTGCTGGAATCGGTAGAAGAGCCAGCCCGCCATGCGCGCCTTCGCGAGCGGGGTTGAGAGGAGACGGTTCAGCCAGCGCCCGACCGGGGAGCAGCAGAAGTAGGTCCAGCAGGGGATGCCCTCATCGAGGAAGGCCTTCGCATGGGTGATCGACGGGACAGGAACGTCGACCAGCCCCTCGCGAGCGAAGCGGATGTCGCTCAGCGCGTCCATCACCCGCATCCAGGGGGCAAGGTCCCTCAGCATCGCGCGGGCTTTCCGGTAGTTGACCAGGGGCTCCTCCCCGTGCGGCTCGTCGGAGACGTGGAAGAAGGACTTGTCGAGGAGGTCGTGCCGCTGCAGGAAGCGGTGGAGCTGGGGCAGATACTGGCCGAGGAAAGAGCGGTAGGTCTTTCCCGTGGCGGGGGTGTCGGGCCGCCAGAGGAGGGTATCCCGCGCGCCCTGCTTCTCGTAGACACGGAGCGCGTGGCGCGCCCCCCACTGGGTGAAGAGGTGGCACCACTCGAACTTCTCGATTCCGCACGCCCGTGCCGTCGAGATCCAGCGCTCCACATGGCGCCAGTCGAACGCGTAACGATCCTTCCCGGTTCGCCGCACCCCGAGGAGCTGGGTGGACCGCTTCACCCCGTCGAGCGGGGGCGTGAAGACCGGCACGTAGATCGTGTTCTGTCCGTGCGCCACGACGTTGCGCAGGTAGGGCCGTACGATGTCCCAAAACCCGTCGGACCAGGGCTCGACCTTGTACCAGTCGCAGAGGGCGTCGGCGTAGAACCAGTGGGTGACGTCGAATCCCCGGCGGGGTTGGAGGCGGAGGGGATGGACGACGATCTCCGCGTCGAGGTGCCTCGGGCTTCCATGCCGGGGTTCGGGGATGAGGGTGACGCGGACCCGCTTCACGCCCGGACGACAATCCGGATCGGCCTCGCAGGAGATCCACCACGCGGTCGCCGAAGCGGGGGGGAGGCAGGTGTTGGTGTCCGGGAACAGCGGGTCGGGCACCAACCCGGGGATGTGGTCGTAGCCCTCGATCTCGTCGGGCGGGGTGGAAGGGGTGCGGCAGAGGAGGGGGACGAACCCGACCCTTCGGATCGTGGCCCGGATCCCCGGAGGGCTGCTCACGCGGACCTGGACGAGCGTCTTCGCGTCGATGACGGCCGCGGCCTGGAAACTGAATCTCTCCCCGCGCGCCACATCGAGGCGGAGACGGGATCGCCCCGGGCGGGACCATGGGAAAACGCGCACGAGGGAATCGCAGAGCCAGGTGTGGATCATGGTGGAAGGCCGCATTTTCCACGGGATTAACGGGGCTTCCAAGAGAGAAAAAAGGAAAAAATTGGGAAAAGCGGGAAAGCGGGAAAGGAGAGAAGACGGGAAGGTGGGGGCGGCCCTCCTCTACGGCTTCCCCTTTGCGCCCCGATCTCGTCGCATGCGCGTCAAGCTAAGGGCGATATTTCTCCGTCCATTTTCTTCTCGACCCTGCAGTTTACAGGGAAGCCACGGATGAAACACGGATGGCAGAAGCAGAATACCAGGTCCGCTACACGGACCTGGTATGCTCCATGGGCAAAACTTCGATATCCTCCCGCGGAAGACGCGCCGATTCCGTGTGGCGGAATCGGCGCTCTCTTCTATCCGTGGGAATCCGTGTTTCATCTGTGGCTTCTTCTGGTTCGGTTCCGCCCATCAAGCGCGGGGACCATGCCCCTTAGCTTGACGCGCATGCGCGCAACGCGGGGCAAGTTTGCGTGAGAATTTTGCTCTTCGCTCCATCTTCCTGATGAATCTCAAACTGAAACCAGCCGAGGGTCGGGATTGAATCGCCGCGTGAATTCGCTCATCTTTGGAAGTCCAGTGCCGCGGACTTTCCCCATGGCTCCATCCCCCCAACTCCACCTCCTCTCGAAAGGCGGATCGAACCGTTCGACCGCCTACGTGATGAGCAACAAGAGCCTCACGCTCGGCGGGAAGACCCACGTGGTCTGGACGGACGCCATCGCGACGACCTGCGGGAGGACCTACGACCACGCGACGGGGAAATGGGGCGAGACCCGGGATTTGGGGGAGGGCCTTGACAACCACAACAACCCGACGCTGACCGCTGACGCGAAGGGTTGCCTGCACCTCTGTTACGGGCCGCACGGGTCGTGGCAAGGCTACGCCCCGCTGTGGGCCTGGCCCGCCGGCTCGTTCAAGTACGCGGAGTCCCCGAAACCCGGTACGCTCGATGGGTTGGGGAGCGATCATGGAGGTTTTGGTTATCGCGCGACCTACGGGTTTCCCGTGAACACGCCGTCGGGGTACGACTGCCTCGTCTACCGCGGCGGGGAGAATCCGCCGTCGCTCATGTTCCAGCGGCGCGTGCCGTCGGGGGGATGGTCGAATGCGCGCGAGTTGATGCGGCAGGCGGTCAAGCCCGGCTACACCTACTACGGGGGCCACTTGACCTGCGGGACGGATGGATCCCTCTACGTGGCGGCTCACTTCTATGCGAAGGAACGGGGGCACTCCCTCGGGATCGCGATCCTCAAGTCCGTCGACATGGGGGAGACCTGGACTGACCTGTGTGGCGAGAAGGCTGCGGTTCCCATCGAGTACGGGCCCCGCTTCGCAGTCCCGCACCCGTCGCCTCTGCACGACCCGCATTCTGGGGGCGTGGAGGTCGATCGCCACGGCAACCTCTGGGCGCTGGCCTCCTCGCGGCTTGCGAGCGACCGTCGCCTCCTGCTTTCCCGCTGGGAGGGACGGCGCTGGGAAACCGTGGACGTGGCGGCATTCCTGCCCGCGGAGCGGGTTCCCTGCGGTTCGTGTGCCGCTTGTTTCGCGGTGGACACGCGCGGCGGGATCCACATCGCGGTCCAAGCGGCACTTCTGCCGCGGATCGGGGGCGTGGACCCGGGCAAGGTGTGGGGGCATCCCTCCAACGAGGTGTTCCACCTCGTCTCGCGTGACGGGGGGCGGAGTTTCGACTGCCGCCAACTCAGTGACGGCGACCCGGAGGTCTGCAGCGCGCTGCCCAACATCTCCAAGACCGGGCCGTTTCACCCGGTGGAGAACCCCGCGATCCTGTTCCAGCACGGGGATCTGCTTGGAAACCCCAGCGAGGAATGCCGTGCCACGGTAAAGACCGAGGTCTGGTGCGCGTTCGTTTCGCCATAGAGCCGCGGGCCGATCTTCCCCATTCTCCCTTTCCCATGAGCACTCCCACCTCCCTCGCGCAGTTGGGTCCCTACCGCGTCGTGGACCTGAGCAAGCCCATCGATCCCGCGACCTCCTCGCGGCGTTGCCACGTGCGGCGCTTCTACCAGGACTCCACGAAGGACTACCATTCCGATCTCGATGTCGAGTCCCACCTCG
>CAZZBZ010000088.1:0-10273 GCA_964653025.1 uncultured Verrucomicrobiota bacterium | reverse complement strand
GGCGCCGTCGGCGAGGGGGGGGGCGCGCGAGGCCATGCTGTCGAGGAATGCCTTGAGTTCGAGCTTGAGGGGTTCGGCGGCCTCGACGGGGACGGGGGCGATGCCCTCCTCGATGGCGGTCCAGGCGTTGCCCTCCTTGACATGGCGGTTGGAGAAGACCTTGAGCTTGTCCTGTTTCGCACCGTAGTCCACGAGGGCGGAGCCCTTCGAACCGACGACGAGGACCTCGCGGGCCTTGAGGGGGGAGAAGTAGCCGCATTCGATCTCGGCGAAGGCTCCGTCGTAGTCGAGCCAGGCCCATGCATTGTCATCCATGCCGCGGCCGAGGAGGTCAAGGAGGCGGGCACGGACGGCGGTGGGCGAGCGGCCGAGTAGGTGGTTGAAGAGGTCCACGAAATGGATGCCGTCGGCCATCATCACACCCGAGTCCATGCGGGGGCGCTTGAAGCCGCTGAAGCTGCCCTTGAGCCAGCGAATCTCGCCGAGGCGGCCGGAGGCGATGACCTCGCGGAGGACGCGTGTGGCGGGCTCGTAGCGAAAAATGTGGCCGACCTGAAGGATGCGCCCGGCGGCCGCGGCGCGCCGCACGAGGTCGTTCCCCTCGGGGACGGCGAGGGTGATCGGTTTCTCGACGAAGACGTCTTTGCCGGCCGCGAGGGCCTCCACGCAAAGGGGGTGATGGGTCTCGGCGGGGGTGACAATGTCCACGGCGTCCACGAGCCCGAGGAAGTCGCGGGGGGATCGACCGAGGTGGTCGCGGGGGACGCCGGCCTCAGCGCATTTCGCGAGGGTTTTTTCGCTGGCGTCAGCGACCCAGAGGTTCACGCCGAGTGAGAGCCAGGTGCGAAGGTGGTTGGCGCCCCAGCGTCCGGCGCCGATGAGAAGGATTTTTGAAGCCATGAGAAGCAGTGATTGGAAACGGGATCGAGCCTCCGAATCAAGCTAGAAGCCGTCCCGCTTGAGAGAGGGGGCGGGGCGGTCGCGGGGAGACTGGCCGACGGGGGCGGTGGGAATGAGGCCCTCGAGCTTCCCTTCCTTCGATCCCATGACCACCTCCTCGCCCCCAACGACCTCCACGTCCTCGTTGCCGAGGGAGGCGAGGCGCGGGGAGGAACCCATGTCGGAGAAGAGGCGCTGGGGGAAGGGTTTTCCCATGGCGGTGAAGTGGGAGTAGCGGAAGATGCGCGCCCCGGCGCGCTGGAGGACGTGGAGCCCGCCCTCGCGGTCCACCTTCGCCCCGAGGTCCGAGGAGTTGACGAAGGGGCCGAGGTGCGTGGTGCAAAAGACGCGATCCTCCTTCGGGTCCTGGATGCGGACGAAAAGGTCACGTGTTTGGCCGGTGAGGTGGACGAGGAGCGAGTAGAGACGCGCGCGGGGTCGGGGAGGGGTCGCCTTGGGGTCTGGGGGGAGGATGACCTGTTGCTGCCAGACGGAGGTGCCGCGTTCCACGGTGAACTTGAGCACGCGGGAGGCCACGGTGCGTCCGCCAAGCAGGACCCGAACGTGAATGCGGTAGGACCCGGGTTCGCGAACCTGGAAGACGGGGAGGAGGTCGGTGGCGAGGGTCCGTTTCTGTCCGGGGATCAGGATCGCTGATGGGGGAAACCATGGCTTCTCCGTGCGCGAGACGGCGGTGTCGTCGGGGCGGGCGATGAAGACCTCGAGCCACGGTTTCTCACCCGAAAGGCGAGAGAGATCGAGGGGGTCGGGGGAGAGATTGGTGAGCTGGACGAGGAGGCGGATCGGTTCGTAGAGAAGAAGATTGTCGCGTTCGAGACCGATCTCGGCATCCATCTGCGCGAGGGTGCGCGTGACCGTGAGGGCCAGCAGCGCGGCAAAAAGAAGGGGACGGCTCACTTGCCGATTTCCAAACGGGTGGCGCACTTTTCGGGTAACCCGGCCTCGAGGATCTTCTGCTGGGTGACACGAAGGTCGTACGGCAGCCGCTTGAGCGTGATGATGTTCGAGAGCATGTCGTAGACCACGTAGGCGGCGAGGGGGTTGCCATCGCGGGGTTGGCCGACGCTACCGACATTGATGAAGTATTTTTTGCCGGGCTCGACCTTGAGCTTCTCGAACTGGCCCCCGCGGACGACGCCGTCCCGGATGAATGCGCACGGTTGGTGGGTGTGGCCGTAGAAGCAGACCGAGGTGTTCTGGTAGCTGAAGCTGGAGGCGGCGGCGAGCTTGTCCATCACGTATCCCCACTTCTGGGGCATATCGAGGGTGGCATGGACGATGGTGAAGGACTCGACGAAGCGGACGAACTTGAGGTCGCGGAGCCACTGGCGCTCCTCGACGTTGAGGATGCGGCGGGTCCACTTGATGACCTCGGCGGCCATGGGGCGGAAGTGCTCGCACTCGTCGTCCTGGGAGGCGTACTCGTCGTGGTTGCCCCTGACGACAGGGCAGTTGAGATCGCGGATGATCGACATGCACTCCCGGGGGTTGGCGGCGTAGCCGACGACATCGCCCACGCACGCGAAGTGCGTGACCTTCTCCTTCTGGGCGTCTTCGAGGACGGCCTGAAAGGCTTCAAGGTTGGCGTGGATATCGCCGAGGATCGCGTACTTCATCGGGAGCCCGGGACCTTACCCGATTTCGGAGCGGCTGGAAAGACTCTTTGCGAAGGCGGGATTCCGAGTTTTTGTTCCGCCTCACGTCCCCACTGGGCGATTTTGTGCCAGAGCTGGTCGGGGTGTTTTGCGTGGTCCTGGAACCAAAGCTGTTTCCACCATTCGTACGCCTCGCGGTGGTGGCCGCCCTTGACGAGCATGTGCCCGACCATGCGGCCGACGTAGAGGGGGGCCTCGGGGTACTCATTGGCCTTTTTGAGCCAGGGGACAGACCCGAGGGGGTCGTTGAGTTTCTGGTAGATGAGCCAGCCGAGCTTGAACTTGAGGTCCCAGTTGTCGGGGTTGTTTTCCAAGCCGCGTTCGAGAAAAGCCTTTCCCGCCAGGATCCAGTCGCGCTGGACCTTGAGGCGGTAGGCGTCGCTGGGGTACTTCGGGTTCACGCTTTCGCCGTAGCTGGCGTTCCAGGCGAAGTGCCAGGCGCCGATGTCCCAGAAGGAGATGGAATGGGGTTGGAGGAGGACGGTGAGTTCGATGCCCTCCTTCATCTTGAACCACTTCTGGTCCTCCCAAGCGCTGTGGGCGCCGAGCCAGACGAAGTCGGCGACGATGCCGCGGAACCCGCTGAGCAAGGCGACGGCGAGGTTTTGGCCGAGGCGGGCACGGAGTTCGGTGGAGAGTCCTTCCCCGGAGCCGAGGTGGGATTCTTGGCGCGAGTGGCGCAGGGCCTCCTCCCAGGGCCATTTGGCGACGGCGGCCAGGGCGAAGATTGCGACGATGATGAACGCGCGTTTCCTCATGGCGGGCGTCAGATTTCCTTTTCCTGGAAAATGACGAGCGCGACGGCAAGGGCGACGGCGGCGTAAAGGAGGCCGTAGGAGGCGGTGTTGAGCACGAGGCGCAGGGGGACGTGCTGGCCGAGCACCACGGAGTCGGCGAGGTTGAAGGCGTTGAGGTCGGGGACGAAGAAGGCGACGACGAGCATCATGGCACGGACTCCGAGAGACTGGTCGCCCAGGGAAGCCTCGCGGGCGCCGGCTTCCAGGTGGCCGCAGATATAGATGATGACCGAGGAGATCACGTTGAAAATCACCGAGGTGGCGAAGGTGGAGATGAGGAGGCTGATAGAGCAGACGATGAGTGCCTTGATCCCGATGAGGAAGATGGCTTTGAGGAGGGCGGGGTCGCGGGTCTGGTGAACGATCTGGGAGGCAATCTCCTGCGGGCTGACCTCGGCGCCGGGGGCGGAGGCGGCGGGAACCGAGGCGGCGAGGAGTTGGTGTTCGGTGTAGAAGAGCAGTCCCGCGAAGATGAGGCTCATCAGGAGGATCGTGAGGAGGATGAGCATCGCCATGCCCGAGAACTTGCCGAGAAGGAACTCGGCGCGATAGACCGGCTTGGCGAGGATCGGGTAGATCGTGCGGTTGTCGAGTTCCAGGGGGAGCAACTCCGCGGTGCCCACCATCGCGATGAGGGCGCCGAACACGGTCATCGCCGCGAGGCTGAAGTCCTTGATGAACTTGATCTGCTCGACACTGGAGAACTGCGCGAAGAAGCGGGAACTCGCGATCACGACCAGCCCGAAGACGAGCAGGATGTAGAAGAACTTCTGGCGGATGACCTCCGTCATCGTGTTGCGGCCGATGGTCCAGAGGCGGCCGATGGAGAAACCGAGGCGGGGAATTGGGGTGTCCATGGGGGAAAATCCTCAGGGGTTGGCAAGCGGCATGTCCACGGGGCGCGTCGTGCCCTCGGTGGTGGGGGGGCTCCGGTCGGCGGAGCGGACGGACTGGAGGAAGAGTTGTTCGAGCGTGGTGGCGGGGTTCCCCTCGGAGACGACGCGGCCCCCCGCGGCGCGGATCGCCTCGCGTACCGATGCGCGGGCGGGATCGGTGAGGCCTTCGCAGGTGAACTGAAACTGCTCCCTGCGGGCGAGGAGGTCCTTCACGTTGCCTTCGAGGATCATCTTCCCGTAGTGGAGGATGCCGATGCGGTCGCAGACGTCCTGCACCTGGTCGAGGAGGTGGGAACAGAGAAGGATGGTCTTGCCCATGCCGCGGAGTTTGAGGATGAGATCGCGGATCTCGATCGAGCCGATGGGGTCCACGCCAGCCGTGGGCTCATCGAGGAGAAGGAGGCGGGGGTCGTGCACGAGGGCTTGGGCGAGGCCGATACGCTGGAGCATGCCCTTGGAGTAGCCGGCGAGGCGGCGATGGCGATGGGCCTCCAAGCCCACGAGGGCGAGCAACTCGGAGACCTTTTCCTCGAGGCGGCGGCCGCGCATGCCGCAGAGCCGCCCGAAGAAGCGGACGGTCTCCTCGCCCGTGAGGTAGCGGTAGAAGTAGGGGTTCTCCGGCAAATAGCCGACGCGGATGCGGGAGGCGGTGCGCTCGACGCTCATCCCGAAGATGTCGGCCTCGCCCTCGGAGGGCCGGTAGAGTCCAAGGATGAGCTTGAGCGTGGTGCTTTTTCCGGAGCCGTTGGGCCCGAGCAGGCCGTAGACTTCGTTCTCGCGTACGGTGAAGTTAAGGCAATCGAGTCCCACGACCCGACGGCGCCAGGTCGAGCGGAAGTGCTTTGTGAGAGAGCGTGTCTCGATAGCGTGCATGGCAGTCCCCAAGATACGGTGCAGCCTCGCGGTCGTCAACGCCGGGACGCGGTCAAAATATATCGCGATTGGAGGGACGGTGTGTCGCCGTCCGTCGGCTCTGTTCACGGCCGTCGGCACGGTGGCCCTCCAGGAGCCTGATCGAGCACCCGCATTGGTGTTGAAATGACCGCTGGTTTCGGTGCATGTTGCTTTGAAATGTCTGGTCCCTTGGCGGCTCAAGCTGACCTATTGACTCTGGTTGAGATTGTCGCGTGGGTGCTGGGCGCCTGCGCCTGCAATCTTGTGCGGGCCGTGGAGGAGGAGCGGGGCCTCGGAAACCATCCATGGAGGTTGCTGGAAGGTTTCTGCTCGCTGATGGCCGTCCATCTGTGGCTTTCCCTTCTGGATAACGGCCTCGGGGGGCGGACTCTCCTCGATTTGGGGATGGACGCGACCCGACTCGGGGCGATCCTCCTGTTGCTGGGGGCCGCGCGCTCGGGTTGGGTGAGCGTGGCGGCGTCCCCGACCCCCACGTGGGTGATGGGGATGGTGGGAGTCGTCGCCGCGGTGGGCGTTTTCTCAAAAACGTCGTCGGTGCTCAACCTGCTTGAAACGGCGTCGGGCTGTTTGGGTGGGGTGTGGATGGGACTGGTGCTCGGGCGACTGGGCGATGAGCGGAAGCTCTTTGCGAGGGGGTTGGCTCTCACGGTCGCGGGGATCTTCGGATTGGGGCTGGCTCTCCATGTCGGCATGGAGCGGCAGGCATGGCTGATGGTGCATGAGGATCGATGGAGAGCGGTCATCGCGGGGCTCGCGAGCCTACTTTCGGCCATGGGCCTGGCGGGAGGGCTTCTCCTTTATGCAAATGGCGTACGGAGACGGAGTGCCGTGCTGGCCGGGGTGGATCTCATGCCGATGCCCTTCATGGCGGGGGCGCTCTTCTCGGTGCTCCTGATGTGCGTGGGTGCGGTCGCGACCTACCACGTGGGGAAGGTGCTGGACGCGAACATGCGCTCCAGCCTGCTCCTGCGGGTGAGGACCGCGGCGGCGGCGTTTGATGTCAGCCCGCTGGAGTCGCTTCGTGGCGATCCGGGGGAGGCGCGTTCGCCGTTGCGTCGGAAGCTGCATGCGTCCCTGGGGCGGATCCATGCGGCCAACCCCGACAGCCGTTTCGTCTACCTCATGGGAAAACGCGAGGGGAAGGTTTTCTTTTACGACGACTCCGAACCGGATAATTCCTCGGAACATTCGGCGTTTGGCCAGGCCTACGTGGAGGCGACGCCCGAGTTGGTGCGGGCCTTTGACATGAAGAAGGGATTTGTGGAAGGCCCGGTTCCCGATCGCTGGGGGATCTGGGTGAGTGGGTTTGCCCCAACTCTCCCGGTTGGAGGGACGGGGACCGTCGTGATGTTGGGGATGGATGTGCGTGCGGACCACTGGGGGCGGGAGATCGCGTTGCGGCGGCTCCTGCCCATCGGGGGAACCATTTTCCTGCTGGTGATCATCTTCGGTTCGGGGGTGGGGCTCGTGCGGGCGCGCATCTACGACTTGCAGATCGCGCACTCGAACCAGCGTTTCCGCGCGGTGTTCGAGAACACATTCCAGTTCCAGGGGCTGTTGACCCCCGAGGGTCTGCTCGTGGAGGCGAACCAGACGGCCCTGAATTTCATCGGGCGGGGGTTGGGGGAGGTGCGCGGGCGGCCGTTCTGGGACACGCCGTGGTGGAGTGGGGACGATGAAGGACGGGCGCGGCTGAGGTCGGCCGTGGCGGAGGCGGCGCGAGGGGGGACCGTGCGCTTCGAGACGAATCATCCCGGAAAAGACGGGAAGGTGGCGTGGGTGGACTTTTCAATCAAGCCGGTGCGGGATGCGCGCGGGCGGGTGGCGATGCTGCTGCCGGAGGGGCGCGACATCACGGAGAGAAAGCTCGTGGAGGAGCGGTTGAGGGGCACCGAGAGGCTGCTGCGTGGGGTGACCGAGGCGAGCCTGATCCTGCTCGCGGAACGGGAATACGCGAAGGGCATGCCCCGGGCGCTGGAGGCGCTGGGAAAGGCGGCGGAGGTGGACCGGGTCTACATTTTCGAGGATCACCTGCATCCCGTGGATGGCTCGCCATGCATGAGCCAGCGATTCGAATGGGCCGCCGCGAGCGCGACTCCACAGATTGACAACCCGGAACTTCAGAACCTGAAGTATGACGACCTCGGTTTTCGGAGATGGTTGGAGGTTTTTCACACCCGCCAGCCGATCATGGGCTTGGTGAAGGATTTCCCAGAGGGGGAGCGGAAGCTTCTCGACCCTCAGGACATCCTCTCGCTTCTGGCGATGCCGATCTACATCGGGGACGATTGCTGGGGGTTTATCGGTTTTGACGAATGCCGACGGGAGCGCGTCTGGACGGCGAGCGAGCAGGACATCCTCATGGCGATGACCGGCACCCTTGGCGCGGCGATCCAGCGGCACCGCGCCGAGCGGGCGCAGCGCGAGAGCGACCGCAAGTACCGCGACGTGGTGGAGCAGGTGAAGGAGGTGATTTTCCAGACGGACGCCGGCGGTCGCTGGACTTTCCTCAACCCGGCGTGGACGGAAGTGACACGGTTCCCGGTCAGGGAGAGCCTTGGGAAGATGTTCCTCGACTATGTGCACCCCGACGACCGGGAGCGCAACGCGAAGGCGTTCGAGCCCCTGATTCTCCGAAAGAAGGACTCCTGCCGCCACGAGGTGCGCTACCTGACCCGGGAGGGGGGGGCCAAGTGGATGGAGGTTTACGCCCGTCTCCTCATCGACGAGCAGGGAAACACGGTAGGGACGGCGGGAACGCTCACCGACGTATCGGAGCGCAAGTCGGCCGAGGCCCAGATGCGGTTACTCCAGCGGGCCGTGGATGCGAATGCCAATGGGATCGTCATTTCCGATGCGACCCAGCACGATAACCCGGTGGTGTACGTGAACCCGGCATTTGAACGGATCACGGGCTACGCGGCGTCGGAGGTCATTGGCAGGAACTGCCGCTTCCTACAAGGGGGGCTCCAGGTCCAGCCTGGGCTTACCGAGTTGAGGGCGGCATTCAAGGAGAGGCGCGCCACCACCGTGGTGATCCAGAACTATCGAAAGGATGGGACGGTTTTCTGGAACGAGTTTACCGTGGCCCCGCTTCTCGACAAGGAGGGGGTACTTACTCATTACATCGGGTTGATCTCGGACGTGAGCGCCCGCGTCCTCGCGGAGGAGGAGATGAGGCAGCTTAACACCCAACTCGGGGAGGCGCGCGATGCGGCGTTGGAGTCGGTCCGTCTCAAGTCGGAGTTCCTGGCAAACATGAGCCACGAGATTCGCACGCCGTTGCACGGCATCCTCGGCATGGCGCAGCTTCTCACCTCCACCCGACTGGACCCGGAGCAACAGGAGTTCCTGGTCAATGTGCAGTCGTGCAGCGATGCGCTCCTGGGGATCGTGGACGAGATCCTGGATTTCTCGAAGATCGAGGCCGGCAAGATGAGTATTGAGGAGGAGGACCTGGATCTCCGTCTACTGCTCGACCAGGCCCTCGACCCGTTTGAGTTGGCGGCACGGGGGAAGGGGCTGGAGTTCGCCCTCCGCATCGTCCCGGAGACCCCGACCTATGTCCGAGGGGATGGCCTGAGGATTCGCCAGGTGCTAAGCAACCTGGTGAGCAACGCGCTGAAGTTCACGGAGAGGGGGAGGGTGGTCGTGGAGGTGTGCCTGGCGGAGATGCGCGGGAATCTGGCGGTCCTGAGATTCGAGGTGAGGGACACGGGGATCGGGATATCGGCGGACGGAATGAAAAAGCTTTTCCAAGTCTTCTCCCAGGTGGACAGCTCGACCTCCCGTCGCTATGGGGGCACGGGCCTTGGCCTCGCGATTTCCCGGAGGCTCACGGAACTCATGGGGGGGAAGATGGGTGTCGAGAGTCGGACCGACAAGGGCTCGATCTTTTGGTTCACCCTTCCCCTCGAGAGGCGGAGTCGGGTCGTCGACACGGACGCCTCCTCCTCGGACCTTCACGGGCAGACCGTCGCCGCGAAGAGGGCGGAGGCGGCGGCGGGAGCGTTCGATGGCGGCATGGCCGCACGCCACCCTCTGCGCATCCTGGTGGTGGAGGATAATTCGCTGAATCGCGAGGTGGCGTTGCGCCTGATCGAGAAGCTGGGTTACGACGCCGAGCTGGCGGGCGACGGGGCCGAGGCCCTGCGGGCGATCGCTTTGCGCGACTACGATGTCGTGCTGATGGACATCCACATGCCGGAGATGGATGGCTTCGAGGCGACACGGAAGATTCGTGAGTCGCGCGGGAAGTCCGCCCGTCCGAGGATCATGGCGCTGACCGCGAATGCGCTGAAGGGGGATCGCGAGCGCTGCCTGGAGGCCGGCATGGACGACTACCTCAGCAAGCCGCTGGGGTTGAGGGATCTCGCGGTGGGCCTGGAGCGCGCGCCGTCGCGGCCGGCGGGCGTAGCGGGAAGATCGCCGTTGATTTCATGGCACCAGCTTCGCGAAGTGGCGCCCGACGCGAGTCGAGAGATCCGTGAGATGGTCGGCGACTTGCTCGCGGATACGCCACGGGCGTTGGAGAGGATCGCGGGCGCCGCTGCCGCGAAGGATTGGAAAGCGTTGCGCAACGAGACCCACAAGCTGCGCGGCGCGGCGGCCACATTTGGATTTGCGGCATTTGCCGAGGAGTTGGGGGTGATGGAGCAGGCAGCTGCTGCCTTGCGGGAGACAGAGCCCGGGGCCGTGGACCGCGCACGGGCGCTTTTCGAAGGCGGGCACCGACAGATTCGCCTCGGGAGGGCGAAACTCTTGGCCTGATTCGTATGGTCCATGGGGCGGAGCGTCGCCACGGTCCGATTTCCTTGCCGTCCTTCTTCCTCTGGGCGTAGTATCACCCGCATGGCTCCCTACGGAACAGGCTCTCGGCAATCCGAACCAGTCGGGGAGTCGAGTTCTCGGGCAGATCAGCCTCCAGGATGTTCCTTGGGCAGGTTTTTTTTAACGGGATGCAAGTGCGAGTTTGGCAATGCGGGCGGAGTCGGTTTTTTCCCTCTCAAACGGGCCCTTAGCTCAGCGGTCAGAGCAGGGGACTCATAAT
>CAZZBZ010000087.1:0-10548 GCA_964653025.1 uncultured Verrucomicrobiota bacterium | reverse complement strand
CTCCCTCTCCGCTCGGAACCTCGGACTGCCCTCCGTGACCTCCGTGGGAAAATCCTAATCTGAGTACTTCGCCCATGCGATCCACTGGAAGTCGTGAAGAGCCCCTCTTTTGGAGGGCCGCCGTGTCGGCGGCCGAGGACGCGGAAAGACGGACGGCGACACGCCGTCCCTCCACGTGGGATTCAAGTCGCCGGGCCTGCGAAATATAAGAGTTTCAGGCTTTACAGGGTCGGTGAGATCGCGTTTGTGAGGGATAGCCCACCCGCAACCGAAAGAAAGTCTATGAGCCTCCATGTTTCCAAGCTGCGCTATGCCGGTCGCGGACGGTTTCGCCTCGCCGATTACGATCCCGCGGACACCCATGGTTTCAAGGACAAGAAGGACGCGAGCGACACCCTCGAGACGGACCTCGTGCGGATGGCCGAGCTCCAGGATGTCCTCTACGCGCATAACCGCTGGTCGGTCCTCCTCATCCTCCAGGCGATGGATGCCGCCGGGAAGGACGGGATCGTCAAGCACGTGATGTCGGGGCTCAACCCGCAGGGCTGCCGCGTGAGCAGCTTCAAGCAACCCTCGGCGGTGGAGCTCGACCACGACTATTTCTGGCGGGTCGTCCCGCGCCTGCCCGCGAAGGGGCAGATCGGGATCTTCAACCGCTCCTATTACGAGGAGGTTCTCGTGGCGCGTGTTCACCCGGAGATCCTCGACCACCAGAAGATTCCCGCCGCATGCCGACCCGTCGACATGTGGGAGCGCCGCTACGCCCAGATCTGCCGCTTCGAGAAGACCCTCACCGAGAACGGCACCGTGATCCTCAAGTTCTTCCTGCACCTCTCCAAGGACGAGCAGAAGCGCCGCTTCCTCGAGCGGATTGAGAGGCCCGAGAAGAACTGGAAGTTCTCCGGCTCCGACCTCGCCGAGCGCACGCGGTGGAGGGACTACCAGCGCGCTTACGAGGCGGCAATCGAGGCCACCTCGACCCGTGAGACTCCCTGGCATGTCATCCCCGCCGACCGAAAATGGTTCTCCCGCGCGGCCGTGGCCCGCGTCGTCGTGAAGACCCTCGAAGGCCTCGATCTCCGCTATCCGGTCGTGACGAAAGAGCAGCGGCGCTCCCTCAAGGAGGCGCGCAAGTCCCTCCTCGCGGAAGGGTCCTGAGCCGCTCGCCCTGGCGGTCGCCGACCCGCCGTCCCTATACCTCCCAAAACGGTCTGGGGAGCACACGCGGCTCGCGTGTTGAAATCGGCGGCTCGCCGATTTCTTCTCGGAGACTGGCCGCCGGGCCGGCGGCCAGAACACGCGGGCCGCGTGTGCTCCCCGCAGAAACGCGGATTTGGGAGCATTCACAAAACCCGGCGGAACTGCCTTGCCCTCTCCCTGGGGTCCCTGTAAATATGGTTCGCGGGAGGGGTGGCTTTTGATTTAGGGTAAAGCCCGTCGGGGGCGTTGGGTGGCCCAAACATCCGTGAGGAAATCCATGAAAACTCCAAAGCGCGGCAAGAAATCTACAGGGACGATCCGTTCAGTCTCCGTGGAAAAAACCACGACCCCACCGCCGCCGTTGGCGCCTCACCCCGAGGGGACTCCGTCCGACACGCCCGCGGGAACCTCCCGCGAGGGGGGCTTCCCCATCGTCGGCATCGGCGCCTCGGCGGGGGGGCTGGCCGCCTTCGAGGCCTTTTTTTCCGGGATGCCCGCCGACGCCGATCCGGGGATGGCGTTCGTGCTGGTGCAACATCTGGCCCCGGACCATACGAGCATCCTTACCGAACTCATCCGGCGCTATACGCGGATGCAGGTCTTCGAGGTCGATGACGGGATGGTGGTTCAGCCCGACTGCGTCTATATCATCCCACCCAATCGCGACATGGCGTTCATCAACGGAACGCTTCAGCTTCTGGAACCGGCCGCCCCGCGCGGCCAGCGGTTGCCGATCGACTTTTTCTTCCGCTCGCTCGCCCACGACCAGCACGAGCGGGCCATTGGCATCGTGCTCTCCGGTACCGGCAGCGATGGCACCCTCGGCGTGCGCGCGATCAAGGGCGAGGGCGGCATGGTCATGGTTCAAAAGATTGAATCCACCGAATACGACGGGATGCCGAGCAACGCCCTTGCCACCGGCCTGGTGGACTTCGAACTTTTGCCCAAGGAAATGCCCGCCAAAATCATCGCGTATGCGGCCCATGCCTTCGGCAACGCCTACCGGAGGGACACCGCCACGGAATCTCTGCCCGAAACCGCGATGAAGAAAATCTTCATCCTGTTGCGGGCCCAGACCGGGCACGACTTTTCCCTCTACAAGCCGAGCACCATCAACCGGCGCATTGAGCGGCGCATGGCCATCAACCAGATCGAATTGATCGAAGGCTACGTCAAGTTTCTGCAGCGGGATCCCACCGAGGTGCAGGCGCTCTTCCGCGACCTGCTGATCGGGGTCACCAGTTTCTTCCGCGACCCGGAGGCCTTCCAGATCTTGGAAGAAAAGGTGGTTCCCAAGATCTTTGCCAACAAGAGCGAGGGGGCCGTGATCCGCGTCTGGTCGTCGGGCTGCTCGACCGGCGAGGAGGCCTATTCCCTCGCCATGCTGCTGACGGAGGGCATGGAGGCGCGGAAAAAAGGCTTCGCGATCCAGGTATTCGCCACCGATATTGACAGACAGGCCATCGTCACCGCCCGTGTCGGGATTTATCCGGCCAGCATCGTCACCGACATCTCCCCCAAACGGCTGGCCCGCTTTTTTACGATCGAGCCCGGCGGCGGCGCCTACCGGATCCACAAAGGCATCCGCGATATGGTGGTCTTTTCCGAGCAGGACGTGATCAAAGATCCGCCGTTCTCGAAGCTCGACCTGATCAGTTGCCGCAACGTCATGATTTACATGGGTGCCGCCTTGCAGAAGAAGCTCATCCCGCTGTTCCACTACGCGCTGAATCCGGGCAGCACGCTCTTTCTGGGCACGTCTGAAACCACCGGCGATTTCAGCGGTCTGTTTACCGCGCTGGACAGCAAGCAGAAGCTCTATCAGCGCAAAGAAGATTTTCTCGGCACACGGCGCGTGGCCATTGAACATTTTGTCCCGCTCATCACCGCGGTGGAAGCGGCGCACCCGTCGCGAGCCGACCGAAAGCAGGTCTTCTCCGAAAAACCGCCGTTGCGCGAGCTGACCGAACGGGCGCTTTTACAGCAGGTCATCGCGGCGGGCGCGCTCGTCAACAGGCAGGGCGACATTCTCTATCTCCACGGCCGCACCGGCATGTTTCTGGAACCGGCCGCCGGTGAGGCGGGGATCAACAATATCCTGAAAATGGCGCGGGAAGGATTGCGCAACGAGCTGACCATGGCCCTGAGCAAAGCCGCCGGAATCAAAGAGACGGTGTGCCATCCGGGACTGCGCGTCAAAACCAACAGCCATTTTACCACGGTCAACCTGACGGTGCGTCCCGTGACGACCGGCGCCGGCGCATCGACGGAGTCGCCGCTCTACCTGGTCATCCTGGAGGAAGCGCCGGAGTCAGAGACCAGGGATCAGGAGGTCGGCAGCGAGCCGACGCTGGACCCCGATGCCCGGATTGCGGCGCTCCAGACGGAACTGCGCGCCAAGGAGGAATATCTCCAGAGTGCGAACGAGGAAATGCAGAGTTCCAACGAGGAGCTCAAATCGTCCAACGAGGAACTGCAGTCGGTGAACGAGGAAATGCAATCCACCAACGAGGAGCTGGAAACTTCCAAGGAGGAGCTGCAATCGGTCAACGAAGAGCTGTCCACGGTCAACGCCGAGCTGCAAATCAAGATGCTGGATCTGACGCGGGTTAACAACGACATGAACAACATGCTGTCCGGCACCGGGATCGCCACCGTCTTCGTGGACCATCAACTGCGCATCCTGCGCTTCACCCCGACCGCCAACGAGATCATCAATCTGATCCCGGCCGATGCGGGGCGGCCGGTCGCTCACATCGTTTCCAACCTGGTGGGCTACGACCGTTTGGTGGCGGACACGCAGGCGGTGCTGGAAACGCTGATTCCCAACGAGGTGGAGGTGCAGACCACGGCGGGCAAGTGGTACACGCTGCATATTCAGCCCTACCGCACGCTCGCCAATGTGATTGAGGGCGCCGTGATGACCTTTGCGGAGATCACCGATCGCAAGCGGGTGGAGGAGTCTTTGCGGAAAGCCAATGAGATGCTCCGACTGGCGGTGGTGGTGCGCGACGCGCACGATGCCGTCACCGTCCAGGACTTGGAGGGCCGTATCCTGGCCTGGAACCCGGGCGCGGTGCGGATGTACGGCTGGAGCGAAGCCGAGGCATTGGCGCTGAACGTCCGCGACCGGACGCCGTCGGCGTTGCAGGCGGAAGCGTTGGACCGGGTCAAGCAGCTGAGCTGTGCGAAAGTTCTGGAGCCGTATCTGACCCAACGCCTTACCAAAGACGGCACAGTCGTGGAAGTCTCGATGATTTCCACCGCGCTGATGGATCAGAACGGGAAGATGTACGCGATCGCGACGACGGAGAGGGCGGGGGACGGAGGACGGAGTACTGAGGACTGAGGACGGAAAAGCGCACTCTGAAAGTGGAGGGGCACGCTCCGCCATTCGGTCCCGAGCTCATGGCCGAGGGGTCGTGCCCATGCGAAGCTGTCCTTCGACAGGCTCAGGACAGTCCCGAGCAGAGCCGAGGGGCTGAGTGTTCACAAAACCCGGCAGAACGGCCATGCGCCCACGTGGATCCCAAATCCGCGCGTAAGGGGAGTGCCCAGAGTGGAACGGTTTCCACCATTTTGTATACAACACCTACCTCCCAAAACGGTCTGGGGAGCACACGCGGCTCGTCCCGCGGCCGCGGGACCGATTTCTTCCTCGGAGACTGGCCGACGGGCCGTCGGCCAGAACACGCGGGCCGCGTGTGCTCCCCGCAGAAACGCGCATCGCGACATTCGTTACGCGAGGATCAGGGTGGATTTCACCACTTGACATGATGTTTTTACACGATATCATGCATAAATGAACACAACCGTCGTTACGGAGCGTGGGCAGACGTCGATTCCTGCCAAGATTCGCAAGCAGTTGAATCTGAAACCGGGCCAGAAGTTGCGCTGGCAGCAGGTCGCCGACAATGAATGCCGGATCTTTCATGACCTGGCGGAAGATCGCCCCGGCCCGATTGCCATGCTGGGCTATGCCCGGAAGTTCAATCCCCAGGATACGCGCACGACGGAGGAATGGATGCGCGAACTGCGGGAGGGGGAGATCCCATGAAGGCCTGGGTGGTGGATACCTGCGTGGTGCTGGATGTCGCCCTCAATGACGCGGTGCACGGGGTCCAGTCCGCCCAGATGCTGCAAAATGTCCTGCAGGATGGGCTGGTGATTTGCGGTGTGACCTTCGTGGAGTTGGCCCCCGCGTTTGGTGGAAAACTGGCCGAGCTGAAGCGGTTCTTGATCGGGGCGCGGATCGGTTGGGAAGAGCCTTGGACGCTGGCGGATACCGAAACCGCCCACGATGGCTGGTGGCGGCAGGTCTGCCAGAAACGGCAGGGGATCGTCCCGCGGCGGCCGGTGGCGGATCTCCTGATCGGGGCCTTCGCCTGCCGCGCCCGTGGCTTGATCACTCGTAACCCCCACGATTTTCAACGATTCTACCCCGACTTGAATGTGATGGGGGCCGATTGACGGCTTGGAAATGGCTGCTGACAAATTTGTCCAAAATCCGCGCGTAAGGAGCTTTCGTGGTGTGGTGCCAAGGTCGCTGCCTCGGTCGCCCGTGCTGTCCCCAGCACGGGTCCTCCCTCCCGCCGTGCGACCGGTTTGGGAGTGGCTCACGGACCGCGGATGACCCCATGAGCGGAGTCCCGACCGCAGTCACCAAGATGTGTCAGAGGTAGGGCGAGGTCGCCGGCCGTCTGGTCCGGAGGACAGCCCGGCGAGGCCGTCCCCACCAAGATTTGTCAGATCAGAGGACCCAGAGGGTGTGCGACAAGAAAGTTGGGTTTACACTTTTCTGAAGAATCATCTTTACATGAAAGGATGATTATTGAATTATCATCCCTATGAATAGTGACAGTCTGAAATATGTGCTCCGGCAGTTCGTTGAGCGAACCTTGCCGGCCTGTCGCCCCAGGGAGTTGGTTCTCCCAACCGAGACCGGTAAAGTCATCGGGCTGGCCGGGGTCCGGCGGTCAGGCAAGACGTTTCTTTTTTTTGACGCCATCCGACGCCTGGCGGAGCAGGGCGTGGACCGCCGTCTGCTCATCTATCTTAACTTCGAGGACGATCGCCTTCAGCCGATCAAGGTGGCCGATCTTGATCTGGTCCTGCGCTGCCAGCATGAGCTTTTTCCTGAGACTGCTCGCCAACGCATCTATCTGTTTCTTGATGAAGTCCAGAATGTGTCGGGTTGGGAGCGCTGGGCCCGCCGCCTTCAGGATACCGAGGACGTGAGGCTTTTCGTCACGGGTTCTTCTTCGCGACTGCTCACGCGCGATCTCGCCACGGCGCTCCGTGGGCGCAGTCTTACGCTGGAGGTGTTTCCGTTGAGCTTCCGCGAATACCTGACGTTTCGAGAAATTCCGATCGTGCCGTCGAACGCCGCCAACGAGAGTTTATTGCGCGCCGCTCTCGAAACGTACCTGCAATGGGGCGGGTTTCCCGAGATTGTGCTGGCGGACGAAACGCTGCGCCCCTTGATTCTGGAGGAGTATGCCTCGCTGATGCTTTACCGCGATGTGGTGGAGCGTTACCGGGTGCGCAACGAGAAACTCATGCGTGAACTGCTTCGCCATGCGTTTCGCAACACCGCCAGCCTGCTCAACGTCAGCAAACTGCACCGTGATTTTACGTCATTGGGCTTCACCGTCTCAAAAAACACGCTCTTCGAGTATCTTGGGCACCTTGAAGACGCCTTTCTCATCTTCCTTCTGCCCAAGCAGGAGGCTTCCCTGCGGAAGCAGGCGCACAACCCAAAAAAAATGCATGTGATTGACCCCGGCCTTGTGGCGGCCTTCAAGGCATATCCGGGGCGAGACGTTGGCCACAAGCTGGAAACGACGGTGTTCCTGCATCTCCGCCGCCGCCGCAAAGATTGGTTCTACTATGCCAACGGCGGTGAAGTGGATCTCTGCGATGGCGAGGGGGCACTGTTTTTCAATACCTGTTTTGATCTTACTAAATCCGAAACCATGCAGCGTGAAAGAGGCGCCACGACCTTGGGCCAGAAGCGCTGGCCGGATGCCCGCGGACGTCTTCTCTATCACGAATATGCCCCTGGCGTGGAGCAAGCCTTTCCCACAGCCGAACCCGCATGGCGATTTCTGATCGGCGATTGAAACCAGCCTTCTGGGGAGGCTGGTTTTGAGGCTGGCTTTTCAGAAGATTGATGGCTACGACGGCTCCAGCGCAAGGCGGCCATCCCCTCGCTGAGCATGATATCCAGATTGTGTCGGCCTGGAAATGGCTGCTGAAAAAATCCCCATGAAAAAGAAAGTATCCGGTTCAACGCCCGGGGTCGGGGCCGTTTCCGATTTGCGACGGGAGGCCGAGGCACGGCTGCGCCAGAGAAAGTCGGGAGACGAGGGGCCGAGGTCGAAGGTGGAGACGGAGAGGACACTCCACGAGCTGCGGGTGCACCAGATCGAGCTGGAGATGCAGAACGAGGAGCTGCTGCGGGTGCAGGTGGAGCTGGAGGCCTTGCGGGCGCGCTACTTCGATCTCTATGAACTCGCGCCGGTGAGTTATTGCACGATCAGCGATCAGGGGCTGATCCTGGAAACCAACCTCACGTTCGCGACCCTGCTGGGAAAGGCCCGGGGCGTGCTGGCCATGTCGCTGTTCTCACGGTTCATCGTCAAGGAAGACTGCGATTCCTACTACCTGTTTTTTAAACGTCTCGTGGAGACCGGCAAGCCGCAGTCGTGTGAGCTCCGGATGGTGAAAGAGGATGGGACGTTGTTCTGGGCGCATCTGGATGCAACCGTTGTGACGGATCTTGCGACCGGCTTGGCGGCGCCCGCCGCCGGCGTGTCCGTGTGCCGCGTCGTGGTCAGCGACATCAACGATCGCAAGCGGATGGAGGAGGTTCAGACCTTCCTGGCGCGAACCAGCGGCAAGATCGGGGAGGGATCGTTCTTTCGCGATCTGGCCCAATACCTGGCCCGATGCCTGCGCATGGACTTTGTCTGCATCGACCGCCTCAAAGGGGATGGGTTGCACGCGGAGACGGTGGCCGTTTGGTGCGATGGCCATTTCGAGGACAACGTGTCCTATGCCCTGAAGGATACCCCCTGTGGCGACGTGGTGGGCAAGGAGGTCTGCAGCTTCCCCGCCAGCGTATGCCAGTTTTTCCCGCGCGACCAGGTGCTCCGGGACCTTCGCGCGGAGAGCTACGCGGGCGTGACGCTTTGGAGCCACGATGGCCGCCCGATCGGCCTGATCGCCGTGATCGGGCGCACCCCGCTGAAGGACCGCGCGCCGGTTGAGGCCACGCTGAAACTGGTGGGTATCCGCGCGGCGGGGGAACTGGAGCGGCAGGATGCGGAGGCGTTGCTGCTCGCGAGCGAGGATCGCTTCAAGAACGCCTTCCAATATTGCCCGATCGGCATGGCCCTGGTGTCGCCCGATGGCCGATGGCTGAAGGTCAATGCCAGCGTGTGTGCGATCCTTGGCTATTCCGAGGACGAACTCATGGCGAGGACGTTCCAGGACATCACCCATCCCGACGACCTGGCCGCAGACCTGGCTTATGTGCGCCAGATGCTGAGCGGGGAGATTTCCACCTATCGGATGGAAAAAAGGTATCTCCGCAAAGATGGGCGCACCGTCTGGGCCCTGCTGGCGGTTTCCCTCATCAGGGATCGCAAGGGAGTGCCCCTGCTTTTCATCTCCCAGGTGGAGGATATCACCGAGCGCAGGTGGGCGGAGGGGCAGCGCCAGCGTCTCTCCATGGCCATCGATCAGGTGGTGGAAAGCGTGATCATCACGGATCCCGAGGGCGTCATCCAGTACGTCAACCCGGCGTTCGAGAAGATCACCGGCTACTCCCGTGCGGAAGCCCTTGGCCAAACCCCGCGGATTCTTAAGAGCGGGAAACACGATGAGGCCTTTTATCAGAAGATGTGGCAGACCCTGAACCGACGGGAAACCTGGTCCGCGCATGTGATTAACAAGAAGAAGGATGGAACCCTCTACGAGGAGGAATCCACGATTTCCCCGGTCCTCGGCGGCGAGGGGAAGGTGATCAACTATGTGGCCGTCAAACGCGACATGACCCATGAAGTGGCGGTCCAGAGGCAGTTGCTCCAGGCCCAGAAGTTGGAGGCGGTGGGGCGCCTGGCCGGCGGCGTGGCGCACGATTTCAATAACCTGTTGATGGTCATCGGGGGCTACGCCGGACTCCTGCTCAAACGACTGTCCGAGGAACACCCCGGGCGCAATATGGTCGATGAAATTCGCCAAGCCGTGAAGCGAGGAGCCTCCCTGACCCAGCAACTCCTTGCCCTCGGGAGCAAGCAGATGGTCCAGGTTCAATCGATCCAGCTCAATGCGATTGTCGAGGAATCCGGAGCCATGCTGAAGCAGTTGATGTCCGAGAATGTCCGGGTGATTCGGAACTGCGCCTCAGATCTTGTCCCCGTGATGGGGGATTCCAATCAGTTGGGCCAGGTCCTGATGAACCTCATCCTCAACGCCCGCGATGCCATGCCCAAGGGCGGCACGCTGACCGTTGAGACCTCCAACCTCGCCGCGCCCGCCGCCATGTCCTTCGGTTTTGAGGAGGTGCCCGAGGGGAGGTACGCGATGCTCAGCGTCCGCGACACCGGGATGGGCATGTCCCTCGAGGTCCAGACGCACATTTTCGAGCCGTTCTACACCACGAAGGAAAAAGGCAAAGGAACCGGGTTCGGGCTTCCGATCGTGTATGGGATCATCAAGCGGTTCGGCGGCCACCTTGCCGTCCAAAGCCAGGTTGGGGAGGGGAGCACCTTCCGCATCCTGCTGCCGGAGGCGAGGCAGGCGCCTCCCCTTGCGAAGGCGCCCTCATCGGGGGAGAGGATGGGGGCGGGGACGGAGACCCTTCTCCTGGTCGAGGATGAGGAGGCGCTTCGACGGGTGACCACGGAGATGCTGAGATCCGAGGGCTATCACGTGATCCACGCGAGCGAGGCGAGGGAGGCCCTTCTCGCCTTGAATAATGCCAGCATCTCCATTGACCTGATGCTCTCGGACGTGGTGATGCCGGGCATGCAGGGCACGGACCTCGCGATGGAAGCCCTTCGCCTGCGCCCCGAGATGAAGGTGATCCTGATGTCGGGGTATTCCGAACATAAGGTTCTGGACCAGGTGCTCTTGCAGAAGGAGATCGCCTTTCTCGCGAAACCGATCCCCGAAGAGCAACTCCTTCGCAAGTTGCGCGAAGTCCTTGATGCAAGGGACGAGGGGACGAGGGGGAGTGAGAAGTGAGAAGAAGAATGTAAAATGTAAAACGGGCAACCCCGACGAGATCGCATGCGCGTCAAGCTACGGGCGATATTTCTCCGTCCATTTTCTTCTCGGCCC
>CAZZBZ010000086.1:0-11166 GCA_964653025.1 uncultured Verrucomicrobiota bacterium | reverse complement strand
CCATTCTGTCACACGGAAACCGCGGCTTTGTGGTATAGGTTGAACCCATGGCAGAGACGATCCTCATCGCGGATGACGAGTCGGATGTTTGCGATCTGCTGGCCTACCATTGCCAGAAGGCCGGGTTCCGCACCGTGATCGCCGTCGACGGGAAGGCGGCGCTCGAAAAAGCGCGCCAACTTCTCCCGTCGCTGCTTGTCCTCGACCTCATGTTGCCCGAGGTGGAGGGGGGCGAGGTTTGCCGGACCCTCAAGGCCGATGCGCGGACGCGGCATATCCCCATTCTCATGCTTACCGCGAAGGCGGAGGAGGTGGACCGCGTCCTCGGGCTCGAGCTGGGCGCTGACGACTACGTGACCAAGCCTTTCAGCCCGCGTGAGGTGCTTCTTCGGATCAAGTCCATCCTCCGGCGAATCAAAGGGGAGGAGAAGCCGAAGGAGGTCCTCCAGCAGGGCGAGATCACGGTGGACCTGGCGCGCCACGAGGTCTCGGTGCGGGGCAAGTCCGTGGATCTTACCATCACCGAGTTTAAGCTGCTGACGACCCTCATGGAGCGGCGGGGGAGGGTCCAGTCCCGTGAGGCCCTCCTCTCGGACGTTTGGGGCTATGCGCCCGACATGGACACGCGTACGGTGGACACCCACATGCGGCGACTCCGCGACAAACTCGGGAAAGCGGCCTCCCACGTTGAAACGGTTCGGGGCGTGGGATATCGTTTTGCAGCCCCGTGATATCCCCCAACCTGCCGCTGCGGTGGTTCGGATTCCTGGCCGGCCTGCTGGTCGTCCTGTGGGTGGCGATCAACCTCGCGATTGACGTCTCGATTCCCCCCTATCTCGATGGACGCTTGCGCGAGGACCTTCTTCGCGAGGCGCGTCTCGCCCAGGCCGCCTTCGCCCCGCTCGTCGAAGAAGGCCCCGTACGCCGAGCCGGGGTCCAGGCGCTCGCGCACCGCCTCGGGTCGGAGACCGGGCTGAGGATCACGGTCATGGGCGCAGACGGGGTCGTCTGGGGCGAGTCCGAGCGTCCTGCTGACATGGTGGCCACCATGGAAAACCATCTAGGCCGTCCGGAGGTGCAGGCGGCATTAAAGGAAGGGTTTGGCTGGGCGCGACGCCGCAGCGGGACGCTCGATGCGCCGATGCTCTATGCGGCGGTCGCGAGTCCCGCGCGCACGCCCAAGGTCTTGGTTCGCGTCGCGATGCCGCTGACGCAGGTCGCCCATTTCAAGGAGCGGATCCTTCGGGCGGTCGCGTGGGCGAGCGCGGGGGTGGCGCTCGCCGCGATCCCGCTTCTCTACTGGGTGGCGCGGCGGACGACACGTCCGCTACTCGAGATGCGGGAGGTGGCTTCGCGGGTTGCACGCGGGGATTTTTCCCGACGGGCGAATGTCCGGTCTCCGGTCGAGTTTGCGGGGCTCGCCTCCGATCTTAACCATATGGCGGGGGAACTGGAGGCCCGCCTCAAGGAGTTGACGCGGGAGAAGGCCGATCTGCGCGCGATCCTTGCCGGTATGACCGACGGGCTCCTCGCGGTGGACGCCTCGGGGCGGATCCGCCACGCGAACCAGGTGCTCCGCGTGCAGTTTCGCTTTTCGGGGGAGATTCTCGGACAGAACGTGCTGGAGGTTTTCCGAAGCGTGCCTCTCCACGAAATGGCGGGGCGGGCCCTTGCGGAGGAGGGTCTCCACCAGACAGAGATGGAGTTCCCCGGTTTCGGCGAGGGGTTGTTCGAGGTCACGGTCGCTTCGCTGCGTGACGTGGATCCCGGGAGCCGAGGGGCAGTGATGGTATTCCACGACATCACGCGCCTCAAACGTCTCGAAAACCTGCGCCAGGAATTTGTGGCCAACGTGAGCCACGAACTGCGCACCCCGCTCTCGGTGGTGAAGGGTAACGTGGAGACTCTCCTAGATGAACCTCCGCCGGATTCCGTCACCGCGAGGAGGTTTCTCCAGGCGATCCAGAAAAACGCGGTCCGCCTCGAGACGCTCATCGGCGACCTGCTCACGCTCTCCTCGATCGAGTCGCAGCAGGCACGGTTCCAGTTCGAAAGCGTGGCTCTCGGTCCGCTGGTGGAGACCGTGCTCGCGGAGATGGCGGGTCCCATCCGTGCGAAGGGCCACTCCGTCCGCACGGAGATTCCGTCTGACTTGTCCCTGGTTCGCGCCGACTCCGCGCGCCTGACGCAGGTGCTGACGAACCTGCTCGATAACGCGGTGAAATACACGCCTGCCAACGGATCCGTGGTGATTCGCGCCGTAGCGGCCGGGGCGGAGGTGGAATGCCAGGTGGAGGACAACGGCCCCGGGATTGCCCCCGAGCACACCGCGCGGATCTTTGAGCGCTTTTACCGGGTGGACAAGGCGCGCAGCCGCGACCTCGGCGGCACGGGACTTGGTCTCGCGATCGTGAAGCATATCGTCCAGGGGCACGGGGGACGGATCTGGGTGGTGAGCCGTCCGGGGCAGGGGAGTGTCTTCCATTTCACCCTGCCCACGGTCTGAGTCGGAATGATTCGTTCGGGGAAGTGACTTTGTGGTTATTGCGGTGAAGCCAAGTTGAACTGTGGGAGGTGCGGCTCGCGCCGATTCTGCTCCGACTGAATCGTTCCGCCTGGGGCGGGGTGTGATTTGCGTCGATCGGGACCTTGTCGCCGTCACTCAACTGTCACTTGTCCGCCCTTTGTCTGTCACAGGGCTGCCATAGGGTTTCGTGCGTGCGGGCGAGAGTTTGCCCCACGGAAAAACCAAACCACCAAGGAGAATGAACATGTTCAAGAAATCACTGATGCTGGCCGCCTTCCTGGCGCTGACCACCTCGGGCAACCTGTTTGCACAGGCTGACGCCCTCGTGGAAATGCTCCAACGCAAGGGGTTGCTCACCACCCGCGAAGCCAACGAAGTCAAGGAACAGACGTTCCGCGACATGCGCGAGCAGATGCCCGGCACGAAGATCAATGTCGGAAGTTGGCTCGACGAACTGCGCATCTACGGCGACATGCGCCTGCGCTACGAGCAGTTTTGGAATCGCAGGCAGCAGGTCGGCACCAACATTGCGGGGCTGACCGACGAGCAGGACCGCACCCGTTTTCGCTACCGCCTTCGTCCCGGCATGACCGCGAAGGCGGGTGACTGGGAAGCCGGCTTCCGCCTCGCTTCCGGAGAAACCTCGGGAAATGGCGACCCGGTTAGCACCAATACGTCCTTCGACGGTTTTGCTTCCAAGAAGAGCATCAACGTTGATCTGGCCTACCTGAAGTACACCCCGAACTTCATCAAGTATGGTGAGCTGACGCTCACGGGAGGTAAGTACGAGAACACCTTTTGGGAAACGGACATGGTGTACGACGCCGACCTGACCCCCGAGGGTTTCTCGGAGCAGTACAAGTACAAGGTGAGCGATGGGTACGCGATCTTCGCCAACCTGGGGCAGTGGGTCCTCTCCGAGAACAACACCGAAGGAGTGGGCAGCCCGTCGACCCGCGGAATGGACCGATACATGATCGGCTGGCAGCTCGGCCACGAATGGAAGATCCTGCCCAAGAAGGTCGAGTTGAAGCAGGCGGTCGGCTTCTACGACTACATCAACATGCGCGGCCAGTCGGTGGTCACCGACACCGGCATCACGGTCCTGCGCAACACGACGACCCTTCGCAACGGAACGCCCGTGATTGAAGATGAGTTCCAGGTGCTCGCGTTCAATAACGAGCTGAGGCTCGGCTTCTGGGAGAAGTACCCCATCCGTCTCCAGGGTGAGTACATCAACAACCTCGGCCAGACCTTTGCCGGGAACGACGCCTACCTCAATGAGGGGTACAAGGTCGGCGCGATCCTCGGTGAGGCGAAGAAGAGGGGCCAGTGGCAGATCGGCTACTGGTACGAGTCTCTCGAGGCCAACGCCACCTTCTCCGGGTTTAGCGACTCGGACTTTGGAAACGGCGGCACGAACAACAAGGGTCACATCATCAAGGCCCAGTACATGGTCACCGACTGGGTCACCCTCGGCGTGGCTTACTGGAACGTGACGGCCGTGACCGACGTCCTCCAGAACGGGCTCACCGCCGGGACGCTGGCGAATCAGAATCAGTATAACACGGAGCGATTCCAGTTCGACGTGGTCATGAAGTTCTAACCCATCCTTGGGGGAAGAAGGCGGGGCGGGCGGCCCGAGGTTCGGACGCCCGCCCCCGCCACCCCCGAACCCAGTTCAACATCAACCCAAACAACATCGCATGAAAATCATCAAGACCTTGGCTGCCTTCGCTTTCGCCGCGCTTGTCGCCGCGAACGCGTTCGCACAGTCGTCGCACGTGGACCCGAACCTGCCCTCCTACGAGAAGAAGAGCGGCATCACGGGCAACCTCAATAGCATCGGTTCGGATACCCTGAACAACCTCATGACCTTCTGGGCAGAGGAGTTCAAGAAGGCCTACCCGAACGTGAACATCCAGATCGAGGGCAAGGGCTCCTCCACGGCGCCTCCCGCGCTGATCGAGGGCACCGCCCAGCTCGGACCCATGAGCCGCAAGATGAAGAGCGAGGAACGCACAAAGTTCTTCCAGAAGTTCAACGCGTTCCCCCTCGAGGTCCCCGTAGCGATCGACGCCCTCGCGGTATACGTCAGCAAGGACAACCCGATCAAGTCGCTCACGCTCGCCCAGGTGGATGCGATCTTCTCCGCCACGCGCAAGCGCGGCGGTAAGACGGTGGTAACCTGGGGCGACCTCGGCCTGACGGGCGACTGGGCCTCCAAGCCCGTCTCCAAGTACGGCCGTAACTCCGCCTCGGGCACCTACGGCTTCTTCAAGGAGCACGTGCTCATGAACGGCGACTATGCCGGCGACGTGAAGGAGCAGCCCGGCTCCGCCTCGGTAGTACAGGGCGTGGAGAAGGAACTCGGGGGCATCGGCTACAGCGGCATCGGGTACAAGACCCCCGGCGTCCGTGCCGTGCCGCTCGTGGACAAGGCCGGTCCCATCGAGGCCAGCTACGCGAACGCGGTGTCCTTCAAGTACCCGGTCTCGCGCTACCTCTACGTCTACACCAACAAGCCAAAGAGCGGAGGGTTGTCCCCCCTGACCCGCGAGTTCTTCCTGTTTGTCCTCTCGAAGGAAGGGCAGAAGATCGTGGAAAAGGATGGATACTTCCCGCTCACGGAAGCCTACGTTCGCGACTTCCGCGACGCGCTGAACTGATCGACTCCGAGCCGAACATTTGGTTTCTCTCCCGAGCCGGGAACCTGTCCAATCCAGGTTCCCGGCTCTATTTTTAGCGGAGGTTTCGCTGGGTGGTAGACTGCGGCCGGAATTTCTGATGAACGAGACGCCTTTTCAGGACCCGTCGAGTTCCGCTCCGACCCGGGCGCGGCTTCTCAAGGATTTTCGGCCCGCGGCCCACGTGGTCTGGGCCGATCGTGCGGCACGCTTTGGGATCACGGGCTTCGGGGTGTTCGTCATCCTTGCGGTCGCGCTGATCCTGGTCTTCATCGGTCGCGAGGCCGTGCCCCTCTTCCGTGCACCGAAGTCCTCGGCGCATCCCGATCTCCACCTCCCCGTGCTTGGGGGGGGCGCGCGTCTCCTGACGTGGAACACCGACGAGTTCCACAGTTACAGCTACGGGGTGGGGAGCGATGGAAAGGTTTGGTTCCTCTCAAATACAGATGGCACGGTTCGCCACGCATTGCCGCTCACGGGTTTTGAGAAGATTCCCCCGTCCGCGGCGTGGGCCTCCCCGATCGGTGATCGCCTGGTGGTGGCGAACGCCGAGGGTCGCTTTGCCGTGGCGGTGGTTCGATTCGCCATCAGTTACGAGAAAGATGGTGCCAAGGTTCTCACACCCTCCCTGAAAGTCTCCGCGCTCCAACCCCTGGCCCCCGCGGTCGGGGGAGTGCCGCTGAAGGGGGTTCCCCGTGGGATTCGCGGGGCATTCAATCCCGTGGACGATTCCCTCGGCCTGGCGTTCCTCACCGCACAGGGGCGCCTTCTCGTCGGTAAGTGGACGGCTCCTGGAGAATCCGCCGAGTTGCAGGAGGTCCCGCTTCCCGAGGCGGGAAGGCTGACCGATTTTGGCGTGGACATGGACGTACGTTTTCTTGTGGTCGCCTTCGATGGGGGGCGGCTTTACCGATGGAACCTCTGGGGGTCCGCCGCCCAGCCCATCCAGATCATCGAGGGCGCCCGCCCGGGCGCCCACGTGACGCACCTCGGCTTGCTTCTCGGAAACTCGACTTGGATCCTGGGCTGGTCCGATGGCGCCGTGGAGGCATGGAGCGCCGTCCGCCGAAGTCCTGACGACACCGATTTCGAGCTCAAGCGCTTCCGTGCATTCGAGCCGCATGCTGCTTCCGTGGACCTCATCGTTCCCTCGGGTGTCAACCGTGGTTTTTGGACGGTCGACACGCGGGGAATCGTGCGCATGCACTTCAACCCGTCGGCTCGAAATCTATACACCTTTGATTTGGGAGGGGCGGTTGCGGGCGTGGCTCCCAACGCTCAACTCACCGGCATCAGCATTCTTCGGGGGGATGGGATGATCCGCCAATGGGGGCTTCAGAACCCACATCCCGACATCACTTTTGGCGCACTGTTCGGGAAGGTCTGGTACGAGGGCTATGACCAGCCCGGGTATATCTGGCAGTCCTCAAGCGGTTCCGACAACTTCGAGGCCAAGTACAGCCTTGTGCCCCTTGTGCTCGGCACGATCAAGGGTGCCTTCTTCGGTCTCATCTTCGCGATTCCCATCGCGGTCCTTGCCGCGCTCTACACCTCGCAACTCATGAGCCCTCGCATCCGCTCGGTGGTCAAGCCGGGCATCGAAATCATGGCGGCCCTCCCGAGCGTGGTGATTGGGTTTCTCGCGGGTCTGTGGATCGCCCCGTTTCTCGAAAAACACCTCATCGAGTATGCGATCGTCTTCCCGATGTTTCTGGTTCTCATTCTCGCGGCGGCCTCCCTCTACTACCGCCTGCCGTTGCGTGTCCGCCACCGCATTCCGCAAGAGGTCGAACTCGGGATCATGCTGGGGGTCGTCGTCCTCTCGCTCCTGCTCTCCCATCTGGTGGCGACCCCGATTGAGATGTCGCTGTTCCATGGCAATGTCCAGCAGTGGATCTTCGACACGTTCGGTCAGAAGGTGGAGCAGCGGAACAGTCTTGTCATCGGCCTCGCGATGGGTTTTGCCGTGATTCCGATCATCTTCTCGATCTCCGAGGACGCGATGTCGAACGTCCCGAGGCACTACGTTTCCGGATCGCTCGCGCTCGGAGCAACGCCGTGGCAGTCCGCAGTCCGGGTGATTCTTCCGACCGCAAGTCCCGGTATTTTTTCGGCGGTGATGCTCGGGTTCGGCCGCGCGGTGGGTGAAACGATGATCGTCCTCATGGCCACGGGAAATACCCCGGTGATGTCGTTTAGCCCCTTCAACGGGATGCGTACCCTTTCCGCGAACATTGCGGTCGAGATTCCCGAGGCGCCGTTCGGAGGCTCCCTCTACCGCATCCTCTTCCTCGGGGCCGTGCTTCTTTTCGTGCTCACCTTCGCCGTCAACACCGCGGCTGAGATCGTCCGCATGCGTCTCCGTGAGAAGTATCGCGCGATGTGACCGTTCCCCGTGCAAAACAACCCTTTCAGCTCCATTCCACGATCCCCGGCCACCTCGGTTCGGAAGAGTGAATCCATGTGGAAGCGTGGCGACCCCATGGTCTGGCTGACCGGGGGCTCGCTCGCGGTCTGCCTCTTCATGATTATCACCGTGGTGGGGATCATCCTTGTCAACGGCCTCGCCTTCTTCTGGCCACGCGAGGTGACCCTTACCACGATGAAGGATGGCGCGAAGCACCTCGCCATTTTCCGCCAGGCCGAGACCGTTCCCCCCGGCCTCGCCCGCGACCAGGGGCTGACCCGGAATCCGCACCGTCGCATGGTGATGGTGGCCAATCGCGACTTCTACTCCCAGGACTTTGTCTGGATCAACGACCAGGACATCGTGGCGCAGGAGAAGCCATCCGAGGTGTGGGTTCTCGATCGGCACGAGTACGGTCCCTTCATCGGATTTGTGCGGGCCCTGCAGGAGGGGGATCGGCGACTGGAGGGGGGGGGCGCATCGGCCGCCCTGCCCTCCGCTATCCGTCGAACCCAGAAAATCTGGCGTGAAATCTACCGGGTCGAGAGGGTCCAGATTGGCCGCGTGAACGCGCTTCTCGAAAAGGCGCGCCTCGATACCCTGCGGGCCGAACGGGAAACGGGGCCTGCCCGCGGGCGCCGCCTCCGCGATCTCGGGGAGCGCACCGCCTCACTCCAGCGCGAGTACGAGACGCTGGTTGCCCGCGTCACGAAACTCCGCGAGGAGGGCGCGCGCCATACGGTGACCCTTGCCGACATCCAGGGGACGGCGAAGACGCTCGGTCTCCTCGGCGTGATCGAGGGATGGCAGCCCAACCGCATGGGCGTGGTCGGCAAGGCCGGTCATTATCTCAAGGGCCTTTGGACCTTCCTTGCCGACAACCCGCGTGAGGCGAACACCGAGGGCGGCATCTTCCCCGCGCTTTTTGGCACTGCGATGATGGTGATCCTGATGAGCCTCGCGGTGGTGCCATTCGGCGTGCTCACCGCCTTCTATCTTTGCGAGTACGCCACCCAAGGGCCGTTTGTCCGCGCGGTTCGCATCGCCTTGAACAACCTCGCCGGCGTCCCTTCGATCGTCTACGGCGTCTTCGGTCTCGGGTTCTTTGTCTATTTCCTCGGTGGAAGCATTGATCGCCTCTTCTATCCCGAGGTCCTTCCCACGCCGACCTGGGGCACGGGCGGCATCCTCTGGGCATCGCTCACCCTCGCGCTTCTCACCGTGCCCGTCGTGGTCATGGCCACCGAGGAGTCCATCAGCGCCGTCCCGCGCGGGATGCGCGAGGGTTCGCTCGCCCTTGGCGCTTCGAAGTTCCAGACCCTGATAAGAATTCTCCTGCCCGCATCCCTCCCCGGCATCCTCACGGGCGTGATCCTCGCCATGGCCCGCGGGGCGGGGGAGGTGGCTCCCCTGATGATCACCGGCGTGGTCAAACTCGCCCCATCGCTTCCCGTGGACGGCATCTCGCCGTTTCTCCACCTCGAGCGGAAGTTCATGCATCTCGGTTTCCACATCTACGATGTCGGATTCCAGTCGCCGAACGTGGAAGCCTCCCGTCCGATGGTCTTCACCACGGCGCTGCTCCTCATCCTGCTCGTGATCGCCCTCAACCTCGGGGCGATCCTTCTCCGCGACCTCATGCGGCGTCGCTACGCGACCGGCGCCTTCAATTGAGTACCTTCCTTTTCCGTCTTAACATGATCCCAACCATGACCCTCCCTGCCTGGCCCCAAGCTCCTGAAACTCCCTCCCTATGTGTCGGCCCCGCCGTCTCGACCGCGGCCCCGATCGACGCGCACATCACCACGCGCGGGTTGAGTCTTTTCTACGGTTCCAAGCAGGCCCTCTTCGACGTCAACCTCGACATTCCCCGCAAGCAGGTGATTGCCTTCATCGGCCCCTCGGGCTGCGGCAAGTCCACCCTCATCCGTTGCTACAACCGCATGAATGATCTCGTGGACTCGGTGACCATTCGCGGGCGCATCGAGATCGATCGCGAGGATATCTACGATCCCGGTGTGGACGTGATCTCCCTCCGAAAGAAGGTGGGGATGGTTTTCCAGAAGTCCAACCCTTTCCCGAAGTCCATCTTCGAGAACGTTGTGTATGGCCTCAGAATCTCCGGTGTGCGCGATCGCACCACGCTCGAGGAGGGATGCGAGCGGGCCCTTCGCCGTGCCGCAATCTGGGACGAGGTGAAGGACCGCCTCCAGGACAACGGTCTCGGTCTCTCGGGTGGCCAGCAG
Organism: uncultured Verrucomicrobiota bacterium; assembly: GCA_964653025.1. GTDB lineage: Bacteria > Verrucomicrobiota > Verrucomicrobiia > JABWAM01 > JABWAM01 > JABWAM01. The sequence continues at coordinate 1,299 of CAZZBZ010000086.1, read as the reverse complement.
CAGCGCCTTTGCATCGCACGGGCGATCGCCCTCCAGCCCGAGATCATCCTCATGGACGAGCCCTGCTCGGCCCTTGACCCGATCGCCACGATGAAGATCGAGGAGCTGATCCAGGAGTTGAAGCGTGACTACACGATCATTATCGTTACGCACAACATGCAGCAGGCGGGACGGGTCTCGGACCGCACCGCGTTTTTTTACCTTGGCAAGCTCATCGAGGTGGATGCCACAGAAAAGATCTTTACCAATCCCAGGGAAAAACAGACCGAGGACTACGTCACCGGTCGCTTCGGATAGGAAGGGGCAGCGACTTCCTGAACCCATTGCGCCAGCCCCTTGCCTTCGATTTTTCGTTTCGCACCCAACCATCCAAACTCGCCCCTTCCTCATGGAACTCCATCTCGACCAGGAACTGAATCAGATCAAAGACCAACTCCTCATGATGGCGGGGTTGGTGGAAGCCAATCTTTCCCGTGCGATGCGCGCGCTCACCGAGCGCGACTCCTCCCTCTGCGACACCGTCGAGAGTGAAGATGACCAGTTGGACGAGCTGGAAATCCAGATCGACGATATGTGCCTGAAACTCCTCGCGCGGCGCGCCCCGGTGGCGACCGATCTCCGCCGCATCACCGTGGCGATGAAGGCTTCCACCGACCTCGAGCGCATCGGCGACCAAGCGGTGAACATCGCGCGTCTCGCGCGCGAGCTCAACAAGGAGCCGCTCTTGAAACCCTACATCGACATCCCGCGCATGGCCTCGCTCGCCATGGGGATGATCCACGATTCCCTCGACGCCCTTGTGCGAAAAGACCCCGTGCTCGCCCGTTCCGTGGTTCCTCGCGACCAGGAGGTAGACCGGATCAACAAGCAACTCTACCGCGAGTTGACCTCCTTCATGCTCGAGGACCCCGGCACGATCACGCGCGCCATTCGCCTCATGTTCGTCTCGAAATTTCTCGAACGGGTCGCCGACCATGCGACGAACATCGCCGAGGACGTCGTCTTTCTCTACGAGGGCAAGGACATTCGCCACGCCGCCCAGCAACAAAAGAACGAAGCCGCGGGCACCGCTACCCAAGCTTGAACGCGCATCGAACAGAAGTAGAGACGGAGATCGTGGAGCCCTAGACCGTTCAGCCGTTCCTTGATGATCATGGGACGGGGGATCTTGTCTGGCGCATTTCGTTGTGCGCCGTCAACGCAGCGCACGGTCAGGTTTGCAATCAATGCATTTTCAGTTATACCTGAAAAGTCGGGAAGCCCGGGTGGCGGAACTGGCAGACGCGCTGGACTCAAAAT
>CAZZBZ010000085.1:3304-11445 GCA_964653025.1 uncultured Verrucomicrobiota bacterium | reverse complement strand
CACCCCATGCCGCGCATGGTAGGGCTCGATCGCGCGCGCCATGACGCGCGCCCCCCTCCATGTGAACGGACTGAAATCTCCGCGCACCAGCACGGGCGGTGTCCCCGCCCCCGCGCCCAACGAGGGAAGGTAAACATGATCCTGGATCGGCCGGCGGGACGGGCGAATATCGAGCCAGTCGGGGACCCTGCCCTTCACCCGAGGAACCCGGCCCACAACGAGCAACCGTCCACCCTGCTCGACCCGCGCCCGCAGCGCCGCAGCGGCCCCGGGGGAAAGGGAGGAGATTTCCGGAAGGATCGCGAGCCCCGCGCCTTCCAGCCATGCGCCGAGGTGATGTTCGGGCACGACCCCGAAGTTGGCCCCGCCGTCGAGGAGGAGGCGATGCGCGCCATGGATGCGCTCGAGTTGATGGCGCACATCGCCCGCCGCGAACATTTCGAAATGGTCCCCGTAGCAGGCCGCCGGCGTGTGAAGGACGAGGGTATCCGGGGCCAGGCGGGCCTCGGCGGTGGGAAACACCCGGAGCAGTTCCCGCCGTAGCGAGCGCACGTCCACGATCGCGGTCCGCGTCGCCTCTTCGAGTCGAATCTCCGGGTGCAAGCGGTCGCCCATGGCGAGCATCGCCCCGCGCGCCCAGACCGCCACGGCCACCTGCTCGCGTCGCGCCCTCGTGGCGAGGCTCCAGTCCCCCCAACCCTGGTTGAAGATGGTCGGCATCACCTGGCACGGGATGCCGGCGGCCGCACCGAAGGCGGCATTCAACGAGAAGGGGACCGACTGCGGTCCGGGCGTCGCGGGGTCGAGACTCAGGACGGTGACCCCCTCGGGCATCCGCTCGGGATAGGGGAGGCTTCCGAGCTGGTTGAAGCCGACCGTCGCCCCCGGGAGGAGCCCCTGGATAAACCCCGCGATGCGCTGGACGAGGGCGATTCCCCGGTCGTGTCGCCACTTGCCGTACCGCGCCTGGAGAGGATCCCCGGGCGCCACGGGAATGCGACGGCCGGTCTCCCTTTGGAAGGCGGCGCGGCAGGAACGGCAGAAGCACGGGGCCAGGGCCGACATCGTGTCGAACCAGAGTCCGTCGGGACGGTAGGCCTCCGCGATCTCGCGGATCTGCGGCAGCATCAAGCGGTCCATGTATCCGGTGAAGGGACAGACGCCAATGAATCCACCCTCGGGATCGCGCGAACCGTCGGGGCGAACCTTGCACCAGCTCGGATGCCGTTCGCCGGCCTCGCCGTCGATCCCGAAGCTCACGTAGGCGAGCACGCGAATCCCCCGGGCGCGACAGGCCCGCAGGATGCTCCCGAAAGGATCCCCGCGCATCCGGGGATGCCGCGTCCCCACACGGGTCGGGTAGTAGGCATGGCCGTAGTGGCACTTGGCGAACGTGATCAACTCCTCCGCCCCGGCCTCCGCCAGCGCGGCGGCGATCCCCTCCGCGTCCGGCCTCCGGTTCACGGGCACCCCGTCGGGGGTGTGCAGGTCAAAATGCCACCCCAGCCGCAGGCGTCCGTCCGAAGGGGAAATGCCAGATAGGATTGGAATCCGGCTCTTCCCGACAGTTCGTGAGTTCATCAAATGAGGCTCGCATGGTTGTTGGAAGGTGACAAGGCAGGAGCTTTGGCCCTGAACCTCGCGTAACGAATGTCGCGATGCGTTTTTTCTCGGGGAGCACACGCGGCTCGCGTGTCATGGCCGCCGGCTCGGCGGCCATTCCTCGATGAGAAAATCGGCGAGCCGCCGATTTCAACACGCGGGCCGCGTGTGCTCCCCAGACCGCTTTCGAAGGGTAGATCGATGAAGTCTCGATGAGGGTCTCACTCTGGAAACGCGGCTTACGCGCGGATTTGGGTTTGGGGACACAGGATTGGGTGCGCGACACATTTGCTGGTGTCCCGCCGTAGGCTTGCCACGCGCCACGCGTGGGACACGGCGGGCTACCGGGGATAACACGTCTCCTTGGTAGCCCGTGCTGTCCCCAGCACGGGATCTGTCGGAAGGCTTGCCACCAAAACCCCTGCGGCGGAACGCCGCAGAAAGCCCAAATATTCACACGCAGTGTGGAATATTTGGTCTTGGGTCGTGACAAAGTCAGAACCTTCTGGCTCCAATGCTCCGTCCAACGCCATCTCGGCGATCCGAACCCACATGAAAGCCGCTTACTATCGAGGAAATCGAACCTTCACCGTGGACGAAGCGCCACTGGTTCCGCCGGGTCCGGGGGAGGTACGGCTCCATGTGGCCTATTGCGGAATCTGTGGAACCGACGTGCACATCTACCACGGCGCGATGGACCGCCGCGTAAAACTCCCACAGGTCATCGGGCACGAGGCCTCGGCGACCATCGCCGAGGTGGGCCGGGGCGTGGTCGACTTCAAGCCCGGCGACCGCGTGGTCGTGCGCCCCCTGGATCCTCGTGGCGAAACGCCGGCCGACCGCGGGCTCAGCCACATCTGCCGCGGGCTGAAGTTCATCGGCATCGATTCCCCCGGCGCCTTCCAGGAATCCTGGACGGTCCCGGCGTTCACCCTTCACCGCGCCCCGGACGGGGTGGACCTGAAGACCGCGGCCCTCGCCGAACCACTGGCGGTCGCCTGCCATGACGTGCGCCTGGGGCGGGTTCGCCCGGGCGAACTGGCGGTGGTCCTCGGGGGCGGCCCCATCGGCATCCTCGTCGCCCTGGTCGCGCGCGAGGCCGGGGCGAAGGTGATCCTCTCCGAGGTCAGCGAGTTCCGCCTCACTTTCGCCCGCAAGCTCGGGCTGGAGGCGGTGAACCCGACACAAACCGACCTCGCGCAACTCTGCCGGGAGCGCTCGGGCGGAAGCGGTGCAGACCTTGTGTTCGAGGTCTCGGGAGCGAAGGCGGCCGTGCTCTCGATGACCGAGCCCCTGGCCCAGCGCGGGCGGATGGTGGTGGTGGCGATCCACCCGCAGCCTGTCGAGATCAACCTGTTCCAGTTCTTCTGGAAGGAACTCAGCCTGCAGGGAGCGCGGGTCTATGAGCCGGAAGACTACGAGAAGGCCCTGGCCCTGATGGCCGCACGGACCCTCCCGCTCGACCAGTTGATCACCAAGGTCGAGCCCCTCGATCGTCTCCCCGTGGCATTCGAGGAACTCGACCACCAACCCGGTGCCATGAAGGTGCTGATCCAATGCGGAAACCCATGAACACCCCAAACCTCTTCAGCCTCAAGGGAAAGACCGCCCTTGTCACGGGATGCAAACGCGGGATCGGCAAGGCCATGGCGGTCGCCCTGGCCGAGGCCGGTGCCGACATCCTCGGCGTAAGCACGACGCTCGAGGCGAAGGGCAGCGCCGTGGAAAAGGAGGTCACGGCACTGGGGCGCACCTTTCGCGGCTACGCCTGCGATTTCTCCGATCGCAAGGCCCTCCATGCCTTCATCGAGCGGGTCACCGCCGAGACACCGGTCATCGATATCCTGGTGAACAACGCCGGGACGATCTATCGGAAACCCGCCGCGGAACACGCGGACGAGGACTGGGACCGCATCCTGGAAATCAACCTCAGCGCGCAGTTCGTGCTCACCCGCGAGATCGGGCGGCGCATGGTGGAGCGCGGGAGCGGCAAGGTCATCTTCCTCGCCTCGCTCCTCAGCTTCCAGGGGGGCGTCACCGTGCCGGGCTATGCCGCCAGCAAGGGAGGCATCGCCTCGCTCACCAAGGCCTTCGCCAACGAGTGGGCGGGCCGCGGGGTCAACGTCAACGCGATCGCCCCGGGCTATGTCGCCACCGACAACACCCAGGCGTTGCGCAGCGACGCGGCGCGCTCGGCGCAGATCCTGGGGCGCATTCCCGCCGGGCGCTGGGGCGACACCGGGGATTTCAAGGGGCCGGTCGTCTTCCTGGCCTCCGAAGCATCCGCCTACGTGCACGGCGCCCTCCTGATGGTGGACGGGGGTTGGATGGGAAGATGATCCCCCTCGGCGCAACGAAACCACCCCATCGCAAAATGACCGCGGCATCTCACATCGCGAACGCTGATAGAGTTCCGGTGCTCGCGGACGCCGGGGCGCTGGTCGTCGAGGGAACCCTGGCGGGATGCGTGGCGGCCTGGTTGCTGGCCCGCGGGGGCTGCAAGACCGTGCTGGCCGTCTCCGGCTGCTCCCTGCCGCAGGAGATCGTCGTGGCCCGCCGTCCCTGGACCCGCCCGTCGGAGTGGAGTTCCCTCCCCCCGGCCTTCCAGGAAATCTGGCAGGGCTGCATAAGTCCCGCCGGTCACCTCCTGAACCTCTCGAAACTAGCGGCCGACGTCGAGGACCTCCTGCTCGATGCCGGGGTCCGTTTGTTCTACGGGCTGACCCCCTGCGGCGCCGAGGTGGCCCGCAAGGGGCACCCCACGGGCGTGGTCTTCGGCGGAAAGGCCGGACTGCAGTTGATCCGTGCCGCGCGGATCGTCGACTGCACCGCCGTGGCCACCGTGGCCGGGTTGGCGGGAGTTCCCCTGCGCCGACGGATTCTCCCCGGGGGCCGCGTCACCGTCCACCTCGGGGCCAAGGTCGGCCTGTTCGACCGATCGGGGCCCATGGTCATCGCCCGCGGCCAGACCAGCGGCGAACACATCAAGCCCATCGACGAACCCTCGCTCGCGGTACCCGGGGTGCCCGAGTTGGTTTCCGCTCGGATCGCCCTGCATGGCCCCTACGCGGAGATCAGCCTCCGCCTTCCGGTCGACCTCGACGATCCCTTCTGGCCCGCGAAACTCTCCGTCGCGGCCCGCGAAAGCCTGGTTCGCATCGGGGAACACGCCAACAAGCGCCGCGCAGGGCGAGGCAAAGCAGCGCTGCACTTTCACCGCTTCTCCGGGTGCCTGCTCACCGCCCCCCTCGTCCGTGCCAAAGGCTCCGGTGCCAGCAACCCCTATCGCGCGCCCGGCGGTGCCCATCTCTGGGTCTGCGGACCCGCCGCCGACGTCGGCGATCCCGAGGCACGACGGCTGGCCGACCCGTACCGCGCCGCCCGCGCCGCCAGCCACGTCGCCGAGGAGATCCTGGCCGCCCGGCCGCCGCGTCCCCGAGCCTCGAAACTGCTCCTGGCCAACCCCGCGCATGCGGGACGGGCGGAAGCCGCGGGGTCCTTCCGCTTCGCGGATGCGGCGTCCCTTCATGCGACGCAAACCGTTTCCATTCCGCGGGGCCTGGTCCTGCCCGTGCTCGCCGAGGCCGACGTGCTCGTGGTGGGCGCCGGCACGAGCGGAGTTCCCGCCGCGCTCGCTTCCGCGCAGTCCGGTACCCGCACGATCCTCCTCGACCAGCACGGCGACGTGGGGGGGACGCGGACCATCGGCGGGGTCGGCTCCTACTGGTTTGGTCGAGAAACCCCCTTCCAAAAAGCGTGCGACCAGGCCTACGACCGGGTCACCGCCCGCAGCGGCGTGGCCGAGGAACTCGCGATGCTGCGCTGCCTGCTGGACGCCGGTGTGACGTTGCTGGCCCCGTGCGCCGTGGTTGGCGTCATCCGTCGGGGCCGTCAGGTCGACGGCGTGGTCGTGGCGACGGCACGCGGCCTAGGGGTGGTGAAAGCCAGGGTGTTCGTGGACGCCACGGGCGACGCCGACCTGGCCGCGTGGGCGGGCGCCCCGTTCGAGTACGGCAGCGGCCGCGACGCCATGACGCTCTGGGCCTCCTTCGGCAACTTCAACCACGAGAAACGAACGGCGAACCGCCAGTACGAGTCCTCCCTCGAGGTTCGCGACCCGTGGGATTTCACGCGCGCGATCGTCCGCGCGCGCCGCCGCCCCGGCATGTGGCGCCAACTCGAACACGAGATGCCCCAGCACTACGTCACCCCCCGCGAGTCGCGCCGGATCGTCGCCGACGCCACGATCACCTACGGGGGCATCCTCGCCGGCGAGACCTTCCCGGATGTCATGATGGTCTGCGAATCCAATTTCGACATCAAGGGGGTCGCCTCGAGCGATCTCGGCGCGTGCGGCGTGGTGTCGAGTTGGGATGTGTATGACCGGTTCCAGGCGGCGGTCCCCTACCGCGCGATCCTGCCCCGGGGAATCTCCAACCTGCTCGTCGCGGGGCGAGCCTACTCCGCTTCCCACGACGCCATTTCGCTGGCGCGGATGCAGCGCGACATGGTGAGCCTCGGCGGTGCGTCCGGGGTGGCCGCCTCGTGGTCGGCAAAGTCGGGTGCGCCCGCGGCGGGACTCGACGTGGAAGCGCTGCAGAAGGAATGGGTGCGGAGGGGGATGCTCCGCGCCGACGACCGCGCGCGATTCGGGAAGCGGGCCTGCGGTTACACGGCGCGGGAGGCACGGCTCGATTGCCAGCGGCTTGCGGCGGGACGCGGGCGATCCTCATTCCTGATGTCGCGGCTCATGCGTTCCCGGGCCAGCCTCGGGCCCCTCCGCCGCGCATTCGCCTCGGCAACCCGCGAAACGGTCAAGACCCGCTTCGCCCGGGCGCTGTGCTGCCTCGGGGACCGACGGGGGGTCAGCTACCTGATTCGCGGAATCGAGCGACAGACCTGCAAAAAGCTGCCCCGCATTCGGGAGAAGAATCTCGCGGTCCCGCCGGAGCACGGCTGGGCGCCCGAGCCGGTCTACTCGCTGCGGGCCATCGGGCTGGCCGGTGCCGGCGCCACCGCGATCCCCGCAATGACCGCAATCGCGTCAAAAATCGAGGATCACGCCGAGCGATTCGGTTCCAAGACAGACTCGCAGTTCGAGTATGTCCTGGGAATCTGCGCGGTTGCCGAACGCTGCCCCGGCCGCCGGATGATCGCCCCCTTGGAGGTCCTCCTCGCGAAACGCTCCCTGCGGAACCTGGCGCTTCCCTGGGAGCGCGACATGCGCTTCACCGAAGACCCCGTGCTGGAGCGGCGGGCCTATCTGGAAATGTGCATCGGGCGGGCGCTGGCCCGGTGCGCGGACCCGCGCGGCTTCCAGATCCTGCTTCGCTACACCGACGACCTTCGCGGCGCGCTGGCGCGCAGCGCCTCCGACGAGCTGGCGGACCTGCTCGGGCGAGCCTTGCCCGGCGACCGCGCGCTGCGGCGGCACCTCGTGGAGCGACGCCAGTCCGTTGCGAGGCCCCAACCTCTGACCCGTAGATTTGAATAGTCATCACCGAAAATCCCATGGAAGAGCGTCGATGATGCAAAGTGAATACGATGTAATCGTGGTTGGTTCCGGGGCGGCGGGCTTCTGCGCCGCAATCTCGTCCGCGCGCCTCGGTGCCCGTACGCTCCTGGTCGAATATCAGGGATTTCTGGGTGGTATCAGCGCCACGCTACCCTGGCTCGGCTTCCACGATCGCGATTACCGCCTGGTGGTAAAAGGGCTGCCGCTGGAAATCGCGCGACGCCTGCAGCGCGAGGGCGCCGCCGCCGAGTTCGCCCTCGACCCCAAGTGCGGATCGGCCCTCAGCCTCGACAGCCACCACTTCAAGTGCACCGCCATGGCCATGGCGCAGGAGGCCGGTGTCAGGCTCATGCTCCACGCCCAGGTCGTCGATGCCATTCGCGAGGGCGATCGCGTCACCGGCGTGGTCACGGAGTCCAAGTCCGGTCGCCATCGCCTCTCCGCTCGGACGGTGATCGACTGCAGCGGCGATGGCGATGTCGCCGCCCGCGCCAATGCCACTTGGGAGAAGGGGCGCACCGCCGACGGCCTCGTCCAGGCGCCCACACTCGTGTTCAAGCTTGGGGGCGTCGACCGCGAGGGGTTCGTCGCCGGCTGCAAGGACCCGGCGCTGCGCTACCGGGAGTGGATCGCTGACGATCCCGCGCTGTGGGAGAAGATGATGCGGCGCATCGACCGTCTGCCCGCGATCATCTGCGGGGGTTTCGCGGGCCTCGTCGAGAAGGCCCGCCTCGCGGGCGACCTCGACGTCCCCCAGACGCGCATCGTCGGCGTGAAGCTGCACCGCCCCGACCAGTTCCTGGTGGTGATGACGCGCGTGCTGGGCCTCAACCCGACCGACACGGAAAGCCTGACGAACGCCTACGTCCGCGTCTACGGGCAGATCCCGCAACTCGTCGCATTTTTTAGAAAATACGTGCCGGGTTTCCGTCACAGCCATCTTCTCGAGATCGCCCCGATGCTCGGGGTGCGGGAGAGCCGCCGCATCCTCGGGGATTACGTGCTGAATGCGGACGACCTCGTC
>CAZZBZ010000085.1:1527-3204 GCA_964653025.1 uncultured Verrucomicrobiota bacterium | reverse complement strand
CCACCACGGGCGACCGGGATGGCGCTTCAAACGCGGACGGCGCGTGGATACGATAACAAAGAACCTCCCTGCTACACGGACCCCCTTCCCTTATGAAACGATTTCTCCTGGACGACGACGGCTGGAACTTCTTCGGCAACCTCGGTGAGGACGTGGCGGCCGATGTGGCCGAAGTGGTGCGCGAATGCCCCCCGGGAGTGACGACCTACCTGGTCTGCTGCAACGCGGGCACCAGCTTCTGGCCCACGCGCTTCGGTTGCGCCAGCACGCACCACGTCGGGCTGGTCGCGGCACACCAGCGAGGCGTGGACCCGCTGGGGATGTGGCTCCAGCAACTCAAGGCCACCGGCAAGGAGACTTTTCTCTCCTTCCGCATGAACGACGTCCACCACCCGACCGATGCGGATGCGTGGAACACCCCCCGCCTGCGCCGCGAGAACCCCGACTGCATCGTCGGGCTGGAGGAAGTTCGAAGCGGCAAGCCCAAGGGCTGGTTCTCCTACTGCATGGACTACACGCGGCAGGACGTGCGCGACTACCAGTTGTCGCTGATCCGCGAACTGATTGAGCTTTACGGAGCGACGATCGACGGCCTCCAACTCGACTGGATGCGTTTCCCGCGCCATCTCTCGGGCACGCCGGAGCAGGTCTGGGAAAAGCGCCAGGTCCTCACGGAGTTCACCGCCGAGGTGCGTAAGATCCTGGACGCGTCGGGTCGCCGCATCCTCCTCGGGGCGCGCGTGCCGACCAGCCCCGCGGGTTGCCATTACGCAGGGATGGACCTCGCGGAGTGGACGCGCCGCGGGCTCGTGGACCTCCTGGTCGTCTGTCCCTTCCTCACCACCGACTGGCAGATCCCGATCCGCGACTTCCGCGAGTTGCTGGGCAGCGCGACCGTCCCGGTGTACGCCGGGTTCGACCTCGGTTTCGGGCCCCAGGTGCACTTCCCCGAATCCCTCCGCGGCATCTGCACGAGCCTCTACGACGGCAAGCCCGACGGGCTCTACCTTTTCAATATCGCCTGCTGGATCGAGCGGCTTGCGGCGCGCCCCTACCACTGGCTGACGGGGCTGCAGGACCCGAAGACCGCCGCGGCGAAGCCCCTGTTGCTCTCGGTCAACCACCAGCGCAGCCGCGTGGAGGGTGTGGACCAGCCCCCGGTGATCCCCGTGGTTCTCGCCCCCGGCGCCTCGGCCACCGTCCCGCTGCACGTCCCCGCCGCCGCGTTGCCATCGTGGCGGGCGATGGGCCACGTGGAGTGCGGCGCCGACCTCACGCTCGAGGTCAACGGCCTCGCCGCGCCGCGGAAACTCGCGCGCGACTACGGGGCCGGCCCGTACCGATCCGAGGTCTTTGTCGAGTTCGTGAACCACTACCGCCCCAAGACCCTGCGGGCCGTCCCCGCGGACTGCCGCCAGTTCCGCGTAGACCCCGCCTCCCTGCGCCCGGGCGAAAACCTCTTCGTGTTCAGGAACCCCACCGGCACCGAGGCACGCATCGAGCGATTCAACCTCGCCCTCTGGTAGTTCCACGAACCATGCTTGTTCCTCATCGCTTTCCGACGGGAGGAAGCTTCTTCGACATCATGAATCCTGGCGATATCGTCCGATACCCCCTCTCGATCTCCCCCTTGGAAAGGGGGAGAAGATGCAGCAGGAGATGGGAGCTTCCTCCCCT
>CAZZBZ010000085.1:0-1427 GCA_964653025.1 uncultured Verrucomicrobiota bacterium | reverse complement strand
CCAACCCCATTTGGCTCTCGGAATCCGCCGGAACTGAGAACGAAGCCCTTGCGCGCCACCCCACCCATCCTCGCGCCCGTACGGCCATTCGCCCTTGCGCTCCTCGCAATCGCCACGGGGCTGCCCGCTGCCATGGCCGCCACGTGGCACGTGAACAATGCGAAGGGCAACGACACGCAGGACGGCAGGACCCCCGCCACCGCGTTCGCCACGATCCGTAAGGCCATCTCCGCCAGCGCCACGAGCGACCGACTCGTCCTCGCAAAGACCGGAAAAGCCTACCTGGAGAGCATCGAGCTCAACCGTCTCGGCGGAACGCCCGCGCAACCTTTCGTCATCGAGGGAAACGGGGCGGTCGTCTGCGGGTTCAAGCCCGTGGACCCTGCGGCGTGGCAGAAAAGGGAGAACGGCGTTTGGTTTCTTCCCCATCCTCGCCCCCCCATGCGCCCCTACCTCCGGTTCAACGGCCAGCGGGTCGAGCCGCAGCGGAAACCCGAGGGCCTCCCGCCGGGTCAGTATTGCTGGACGGAAACCGGTGTTCTCTTCCGCCCCGAGACCGGGAAGGCTCCCGCGGACTACGCGATCGACGGGACCTTCCTCGTGAGCGGGCTCGCCATCTCCGGTGCCAGCTACATCCTCTGCCAGGACCTTGTCGCGGAGGGCTTCTCGAACGACGGCTTCAACATCCACGGGGACTGCCAGGGGATCGAGTGCCGGAACATCGAGGCGCGCCACAACGGCGACGACGGCTTCTCGATCCACGAGGACGTCAGCTCGGCCGTCTACAATGGCTGGTTCCACCACAACGACTACGGCATCCAGGACGTCCATTCTGGGCGCTCCTCCTACTTCGGGATCCTCGCGGAAGAAAACCGCATCAGCGGCGTGGAATTCCATGGGGGCGTCCACCAGTTGGTGGACGCCGTCGTTCGCCGAAACGCCGGGGTCCAGGTCAAGGTGAACCACTCCCCTGCCGCACACATCGGCCTGGCGAACTCGAACCTGACCGCCCTCGGTCTAAGCGTTCTCAAGAACGTCCTCGCGATCGGGGGGAAGGTTGCCCTCGAGGTCGAGGGCAAGGGCAGCGTCATGGCGTCGAACTGCGTCTTCCGCGACGCGGAGACCGGGGTCCTCATCGGACCCGAAGCCACCTGTCACCTGACGGCCTGCGTGGTCCATGGTTGTCGCGACCTCGAACTCTCTACGCTCTCCCCGCGGGTCGAACTGGAGAACAACGTGTATCACCCCGGTCGATTCTCATGGCAGAAGCAGCGCTTCGAGCCACCCCAGTGGGACGCCTGCCGCCAGGCCACCGGCCAGGACAAGCAGTCACGGCTCATGCAGCCCTCCTTCTCCCCGGACGGCACCCTCCAACTCCCCCCCTCCAACCCTCCCCCGAAGGCACCCCAGTTCCGCCCGGGCCTCAC
>CAZZBZ010000084.1:0-11703 GCA_964653025.1 uncultured Verrucomicrobiota bacterium | reverse complement strand
CTTCCAGTTCCAGGCGATCAACGCGGCGAAACCCTGGCTCGGCATGGCCTCCTTTGTCGTCGCCTCCGTGCCGACCCTCCTCGTCTTTCTCTTCTGCCAGCGGATCATCCTCCGCGGGATCATCATCCCGACGGAGAAGTGAGGGCTTGGGTTCACGGTTAAGAGGTTCAACGGTTGGAGAACCCGGGCGACTGACCCTGCGCGCTTCCCAAACCCGGGCGATCAGGCGATCTCTGTGGAGACTTGGACGGCCTGGAAGACCAGTTCGAGAGATTTCAAACCCTCGAGTCCGCTCATCTTCGGCTGGCGGCGTTCCCGGATCGCGGCGGCGAAGTCGCACAGGGACTCCAGTTCCGCCTCGGAAGCAGGAATCGCAGGGGTGAGGTCGCGGATCGGCTCGACGCCTCCCGCGGGATCGGTCGCCTTGTGCTCGAGCTTATCCGGGAACTCCGAGATGAAAAGGTCGCCCTTCGTGCCGTAGATCTCCATCGCGTGGCGATAGCTCGCCACATAGTGGCTGTGGAAGGTGCAGGGGATCTTCCCAAACTGCCCGAGAAGGACATAGGCATCGTCCGTCGGGCTGGCGGTGATCGTCCGTTGCACAAACCCCGCAACCCAGCGCCCCTCACCGAAAAGAAAGCGCAGGATGTCCACCTTGTGGATGCCGCACTGGAAGAGCGGGCCGCCGGGGTTTTTTCCCGCGCAAAAGCGCCAGTTGTCCGAGGAAAAAATCAGGCCGCCGGTGTGCATCGTGGCGGCCGACACGCTGACGATCCGTCCCAGGAGGCCCATTTCGAGAAGGCGTCGAACCTCCTGCCAGATCGGGGAAAAGCGCGCGCCAAAGCCGTGCCCGTGGGGGACCCCCTTCTCCTCGCAGTAACGAACGAGCTCGCGGCAGGCCGCGAGGTCGTGGCCCAGCGGCTTCTCAACGAAGATCGCCTTGCCGGCCCTCGCTGCGATCATGGCCTGCTCGACGTGCAGCCGCGCCGGGGTGGCCACGAAGACGGCCTCCACGGAAGGATCGGCTGCGAGCGCCTCCACCGAGGAAAAGCGGGGCACGGGACGCCCTTCCTCCTTCTCGGCGGCGACGAACGCCTCCGCGCGCACGTCCACCCCACCAACGAGTTCGAAGACCCCTGCCTTGCGCAGGCACTCCCGCCGGTGATGGCCGAATCCACCCACCCCCACAATGCCAAAACGAATAGGTTTCATAGAAAGCGCCGATCCCTCGACCCGCCTCTTCGAACTCACCCCTTCGCGCCGCGTTATTTCCCGAGAACGCGCGTAAGGGCCTCCTTCATGACCTCCTCGCACTTCGGGGAGACGAACGAGTCCGTGGGTTCGTAGCCGCCCTCCTCGTAGGATTTGGCCATGCAGATGTAACCGGGGCCGCAGTCGCCATAGCTGGCCACGGCGACGAACCCGCCCGGACGCTGCTCCTGCGCGAAGAACTGGTACTCGATGAATGACTCGCCAGGCAGGCCCACGATGCTCACGCGATCCCCGAGAAGCAGGGCCGTGATCGGGATCGGGGTTTCGGCGCGCCGGAGCCAGGCGGCCATGATCGCGGCCCGACTGCGTTCCGCCGCGGGTTTCGCGGGGTCGCGAATCGCCGCGAGGAGGTTGGTCTCCACGAGATCCGCGCGCGGAGGCAGGAAGACCGGCGCCACGCGCCACTCGATTTTTCCCGCGGGAACCTTCTCCACCGATTGTTCCGACGCCACGAGCCCCTGAAACATGCGCTCGATGAGGACGGGGCGATTCTCCTTCGCGCCATCGTTGTATTTGCCGGCCGTGATATTGCCCGCGCAACCGTTGAAGAGGATGTGAGGAATCCCGTCGTCCTCCTTGATCCGCCGCTCCCGCGCCAAGCCCATGAAGTCGGAGGTGACCATCCGGTCGGTGTCGTAGCTCGTGTTGTGGACGGCGTAGTAGTGGAGCACGGCGATTTTCTTCTCGCCGTTCCAGAAGCTGATCGTCTTCACCCACGGGTCCACGAGGCCCTCGGGTTCCGCACGCACGGCAGGGTTCGCGGTCTTCGTCCAGCGCACCGCCTTGACCTTCCCGTTGGGACCCATGATGCGACGGCTGGAAGCGACCTGCTCGACCTTTGCCTGCCCCAGCCCGAGGTGGGTGACCGGCTGGGCCCGCGCGATCGACTCCTTCACCGCGGCGGCGACGCGATCGATCGCGGCATCGCACCAGGCCGCGTCCATGATGTGCGAGGTGCCCGTCTCCGTGCTGAGAAGTTGCTCCGCCATCTCGTCCGGCCACGGGGTGCAGTGGGCGTGGAGGGTGTGGACGGCGACATGATCGGGGGTGGTGGCGGCGGCCGCGGCGATTTTCTCGCGCCACGCGAAGTGGCTGCGGTTGCTGATCTCGGCCCAGTCCACCGCGCAAAGCACGACGGGTTTCTCGCCCCCGAGAAGGACCACCCCCGTCGCGTGCAGGGGATCGGTGATGCCGAGGGCCGTCCCGTACCAGCCTGCGCAAAGGGGATGGCCGACCGGCGGGGTGACATCAACATGGAAGCTGGCGAGTTGAATAGCTGCGAGGAGGCTCATCATGGAAAGGGGATGGGGTTTCCGTCGCAGGAGCGCACGGGAGGCGGTAGCTCATCCCTCTTTTTAGAATGGAAGACGAGAAAAATCTCGGGTCCAGTTGGGGCGTTTGCGATTTAGGTTGCCGTCAAGACGGCGTCCCCGATACTTTCCCGCGCTCTTCCCCGTGCACCCCTAAAACCCACTCACCGCATGAGCGCCGAGTCCGCGACATCCCTGGCATGGTCTCCCCATCTGGCAGGAGAAGTTCACGAATCCGGGCTGTCGGCCGACGGCTGGCGCAAGGTCAACTTTCGAGCCACCGCCGCGAGCGAGGGAAATATCCGGGGCCGTTGGGCGCTGGGTCGAATCGCGAATCCCTTCTGGTGTCTCCCGGGCCTTTTCTGGGGCGACAACCGACAAGACCGGACCCCCATGCTTTACCCGCGTTTCGATGCGGACCGGACCACGCCTGCCGCGTTCACCAGTTCCTTCTGGCAGTTTCATGTCTCTCGCCTGTCTCAACCGGTGGCCGCCTGCCACGATGGGCGCCGCTGGCACATCCTCGAGATCGATCCCTACGTCCCCTTCGGAAACGGTCCGGACCGGGCGATCTCCATGGGTTTCGCGTACGAGGAGGGCTGCGCGTTTCTCACCTGCGCCCTGCCCGCGGCCGAGGAACCCTACCGTCACACCGGCACCGATTACACGCATCCCCGCGTGGAGACGTGCTGCTTGGCGGAGGGAGAATCGCTGACCTGGTCCTATCGCGTCCATGTGCTCCCTGGCTCGCGCGCGGATCTCCTGGGTTTTCTCGAAAATCGTTACCACGAGCAGCGCGCCGCGGCGCTGGCGGAGGCACCCCGGCCGGAGGCTTCAGCCATTGCGCGCGCCACGCGCAACGGCCTGATGAACTGGCACCACGAGCCGGCGCTGCCCACCTTCAAGTACGCCGTGGCGTACGACCGGATCGCGCAGCAGATCGCGGAAGGATCCGGGTGCACCCTCGACCAGGGCCAGATGCATCTGGGATGGACCAGCGGCTGGGTCATCTTCAAACCCTTGCTGGACTACGCGGAACGCTTCAATGACGCAGAGGCATGGAACGCGACGATCAACCTGTGGACGCACCTCTCCGCAAGCGCGACCTCGCCCTCGGGCTTCTGGTGGTCGCGTCATGTCCCCCGCCGCCGTGCCGCCGACGGGACCGCCCTGCCCTCCCTGTTCGACGGGGGCAAGTTTGACGGTTGGGACGGCGGGTGGCTGGCCAACCCGCGGCACCTCCATTTGCGCACCACCGGCGACGCCGTGCTGCGCGCGCTGCAGGTGATTCGACGCCATGGAAAGCGCCTGCCTTTCCATGACTCCCTGCTCGCGGATATCCGCCGCCAGGCCCAACTCATGGCCGGATTCGCGCGGGGCAACCCCATCCTGCCGCTATCGGTGGACGCCCTCAGCGGCGAGGTCCAGGCCTTGCACGGCACGGCCGCGATGATCTGGATTTCCGTCTGGGTTCTCCTGGACCAGATGGGCCTTTGGGACGATCGCGACCTGATTCATCGCTGCGCCGAGGCCTATCGCCCGGCGGTGGAGGAGGGCCTGCTCTACGGCGCCCCGGAGGACGTGGGAGAAAGCATGACCAGCGAGGATGTTTACATCGCCCTCAACGTCTATGCGGACCTGTACGCGCAGTACCGTCACCCCGAGGACCTGGCAACCCTGGAGGCTGCCGCCCGCTGGCTGTACCTGTGGCGACGAGCCTTCCACGTGCGCCTTTCCCCGCGCACCCTGATCGGCGCTTACGGGTTGCGCAGCCACGGGGGGGATCTGGCCTCCGCCAAGAACAACCACCTCCACGTGTACGGGGTGGACGCGGAAGAGGCCCTGACCCAGCTTTCGAAATGGACTGGAAACCCGCGCTGGGCTGGGATCGCGGAAGACCACTGGCGTTTCTTAGCCCAGTTGGTGAGCCTAGAGGACGGGCACTTCAACGGTTACGAAGGCATGGTGACCGAGCAGTTCTACTTCATCGATTGGGCCTGCCTGGGCAACTCGGTCCAACGCAATGAGCCGGACCCCCGCAAATCCACCTGGGACACCGGCCCCCACTTTCGGAACCACGGAAACCTGGCCGGCTTCTCCACGGCCTGGTGCGTGGCCTTCGCTTTGCAAGGCGCGCTAAATCGGATTCCCATCCGAGGGATAAAATGCAAACAATAGCTCGATGAACGTTACAAGCGACGGATGCTCGCCCGCTTCATCAAGAAACTGAAGCCCCGAACAATAGGAGGGGCGAAGTTCATTCACCACGAATGGCGGCCTCACCAAGGCCGGCCCCGGCACGCTCGTCCTCTCCAGCGCATGGCTCACCAACCTCGCCTTCAGTGGCAGCGCCGGCACGGTGCAGATCAACGGGGGCACCCTCGCCACGGGAAAAGAGTTTCAAAAGAGGAAGGCATGGAAAGAAACCTGATTTCGGATTACTGAAGTGGATCCTTTTCGATATGAAGCATCTCATGCAGCGGACCGCATAGAACATCGAGCCGATGTTCTCGGTCCGATCGTGGTCATCTCTCCCCGCCCCTGCCCAGGAGAAGATCCAGCACGCCCTCCACGCTGCCCGGAGTGTCCCCACCGGTGCAAAGCACCACCGCGGCCTCCGACACGCGTGCCGCGGCGTAGGGCGACCCCAATACCACCAGCACGACCTCTTTGCCCGATGTGGCCAGCGTTCGAATGAGCCCGGCGGTGCCTTCGGAGAGATGCCCGCCATACGGGTCGCCGGCGTAGTTCTTCACGATGGCGCTGAGAACCACGGCGCGGGCGGCCCCGATCGCGTCGAGAATGGCGCGGTGCTGCGAGGACGGACAATCACGCGTCAGGGGGATGAGGGGCGCCGATGGGGCGAAGCTCTGCAACCCGTGCTGCAACGAGGCCAGCACGCCCGGCTCGCGCGGGAAGAACTGCGCCTCGTCGTTGCGCCACTGGGTCAGGATGGCGACCGATTCGCGCCGCAGCGGCAGGCGATCGCGACCTCTCACAATCCTGGCGGCGCGCCGCCCGATCTCCGCGGCCACTGCCCCATCCTCCACACGAGCGCGGGAGGGTGGAAGCCGTGAGAGCCTCTCCTTCGCTTCGAGCACGCGCCGAACCGAGGCGCGGACCTGGTCATGGGTGATCTGTCCCCTCTCGATCGCACGCTCAAAAGCAGGAATGATGTCCGGGTGCCAAGGCGTCAGGAGCACGTCGCATCCCGCCTCGAACGCCCGGAGGCATCGCTCGGGAACTCCCTCTCCGGCGGCCCCTTCCATACCGAGGCTGTCGCTGATCACGATCCCTTGGAAGCCCATGCGGCCACGGAGGATGTCGGTAAGGATGACCCTGGAAAAGGTGGCGGGTTGGTCGGAAGGATCGAGGAAGGGCATGCTGGCATGGCCGGTCATCACCGAGTCCACCCCCGCGCGGAGGGCCTCGGCGAAGGGCGGGAGCGTCTTCTCCTCCCACGTCTTCAGGTCCCCGAGGTCCCTCGCGAGTCCCACGTGGGTATCGGCCGCCGTGTTTCCGGTGCCCGGAAAATGCTTTGCGGTGCACATCACCCCGGCCTCTCGTGCGCCTCGGATAAAAGCATTCCCCATCCGAATGACGTGCTCCGGCGTCTCCCCGAAGGAACGGATCCCGATGATGGGATTGTCAGGGGACAGGTTGACGTCCACGCACGGCGAGTACACCCAGTTGATGCCCATCGCCAGCGCCTGCCGCCCGGTGATCTCTGCCGCGGCCGCCGTCAGTGTGGGATCGTCCACGAAGCCGAGCCCCATCAGGTAGGGAAAATGCGCGGCGTCTCCCTCGCAGTTGTAGGCGGGCCCCGTCTCGAAATCGGCGGCGCAAAAAAGCGGCCGCGGCGCGATCTTCTGGAGCGCCGCCGTCATCTCCAGCGCCCGCTCCGGGTCGCGGAAGTGGGGATATCCGAGGTACACCCCGCCGACCTCGCCGGCGGCAATCGCACGCAGGACGGGCTCGGTGTCGGCGTCAGCGCCAAGGCCGCCGATGATTCCGCCCACCGTGATGAGCTGGCCAATTTCCTCTCGAAGATTCATGGAAAAGAGTTTTTGTCGACGGGTTGAAGGGAGAAACAGGGACGGGGGCCTGGCGTGTCAACCCGCCCGGGGCACCCCGCGCTTTCGGACCGCATCGGTGGTGGCCCGGTGGGCGGAGGGCGGAAGCGGATTTCCCGATTGCAGTTTTCGAGCGGAGGAAGCCCTGATTACCAGTCCTGAAAACCTGTCACAAGATCAATATTCCATTCTGCGAAGGACGGATGCACGGCCCACGGAATAGTTCAGAGCATCGCGGGAATGCACCTCAAAGCCAGGTTTTTTTGTCTCTCAGCCCATGAAGGACGCCACTGCGGTTCTGAAATTTTCCTACTCCTCCCAGGGAAAGCGCGGGGGGAGGCCGAACAGCGGGGCCAGTTCCCTGTAGAAGCAGAGGTGTCCGAGCGCGTTCGGGTGGGTGGCGTCCGACATCCGCATCCAAAGGTGGTTGGGGTCCTGCCCCCAGTCCTTCCTCCGGGGGGCGGAGGTCCAGTGGCGGTAGTGGTCCACCACGGGACAGCCCAGTTCGGCGGCCAGCTCCACGAGCCGTGCGGCGTAGAGGCGGTGGGCCAGGCCGGGACATTCGTTGCCCGGGACATGGCCGGGGGAAAGCCCCCGCTGGTTGGAGACCACCACGGGATTCGTCGTCCTCAGGAGAACCTCGCAACCACACCTGCCGCGGAGTTCCCCCACGATCTTCCTGATCGCGTCAGCAAAACGCCCGAGCCCCGCCTCCCCTTGGAAGGCGTCATTCATCGAGAAGGAAACAATGACGAGGTCGGGATGGAAGCGAACCACATCGCGGTCGAGGCGCTCCAGCGCGCCCGCGGCGGTGTCGCCGCAGCGGCCGGCGTTGATCATGGTCACGAGATTCGCACCGTGCTTCTCGAACAACGCCTCTTGAAGCAGGCCGACCCAGTTGAGGCGCCCCGCCGTGTGCCAGGTAAGCTCGGTGTTGGAGTCACCCAGGGCCACGAGGATGACCTGCTGTTTTCGGGCGAGTTTTTCCAGGATTCTCTTCAGATCGTGCATGGGGGAGTTTACTCTCATCTGGGCAACGCGATCCACTTCGCCAACTCACGATTGGAAACCGGGGGCGGGCCTAAAGGGCGGGCGTTTCTGGAGCACCCTCTTCTGGCGGAGGGCGTCCTCGTGACTGAAGACAAACTTGCCGATGGGGCAGAGACCGAGGAGTGGTTTTGTTCCGATCTTCATGGGGCAAGCGGTGAAAAAGCTCTTGGAAACATGGCGCACTGAGGCGGTCTATGCCTAGCCGAGGCCCTCGCGCGCCGCAACCCGCAGGGTCCCCATGGAGGCCGTCTGGTCATCCGTGGCGCTGAACCAAAATCGCGCCCTGGCGCAGGGGCGTCCTTTCAGCGAGCGCACGAAGGAATCGAGCGCGGGGTGCTCCTTCGCCCCGGTCGGCGCCACGTAGGGGACATAGGCAATCTCGTCGCCGAACACTGCATGGATCTCATCGATCTTCGTCTCCGGCCAGTGCATTTCCAGCCCCCAGATTTTGAACCCGCCCGACCGCAGGTTCTGGAGGTGGGACGCGTACTTGCCGCAGCAATGGATGAAAACGCCTCCGAAATGGTCGGCGATCCTTTTGAGGAGGGGCAGTTCAAACCGTGCGTAGAGGTCCGGGCCCAGCAACGGCATGAAGTCCTGCGTGATGGCCACGCCGCAGCCCTCGGGCTGGATCGTGTAGGGCCAGATGTTGCCCACCACCTTGTCGGGACCGATCGTTCGACGAAAGCGGTCGTTGAAGGCAATGAGTGTCTCGGTGATCCGCTCCAGCGCGCGGTGGACCAGGTCGGGTTCCTCGTACAGGGCACAAAGCAGGTCGGTCTGGTCCATCAGCAGGCCCAGCGTGTTCATCGGCCCCTGGAAGTCCGGCGTGCGAACGAAGACATGGTCCGACTCCAGGCGCTCGCAGACCCGGCGGTAGAGATCGATGGCAAGCTGGTAGTCCGACTGCTCGAATGCGCAGGGGGCAAGCTTCTCCAGATCGCGAAGGTTCCTGACCACCGGTTCGATATGGACGCCCCCGCCGTCGCGACCCGGGATGCGGCGCCCGCCATAGAGCGCCGACGTCGAGACGGTGCCGAAGTCCGGGAAGAAGGTCGGAAGGACGTCCTCCGCTCCCGAGGCCGCGTCGCGGCGAATCACCTCGCACGCCTGCTCCACCATGCGATCCGGGTCGGGCTCCTGGCGGTAGCCCGGCGCGGCGAGGAGGCTGAATATCGGCCCCCGTTCGACCCCATGCCAGAAGTCGCGGATGCGCCGCAAGGTGCGTGCGATCCGGTCCTTCGAAAAAGAGGGGGGCGCGGGCATCTGTTCAGCCCTGGTATTTCGGCAGACGCTTCGCGTGGGCGGCGAAGAGGGCGTCGCAGACCCGCCCGATGCGGGCCAGGTCGAGCTGGCTGGCGGTGTTCGGGTCGAGCATCGCGGCCTGGTGGATGAGGCGGCGGTCCTGGCCGAGGATCCCGCGCACCGCGAGGTCCTGGACATTCACGTTCGTCCGGATCATCGCCGCGCACTGGGGGGGAAGCTCGCCCACGGCGGTGGGGCGGATCCCCGCGCGGTCCGCCACGCACGGAACCTCCACGCAACAGTCGCCAGGGAGGTTGGAAATGAGCGCCCCACCCCGGTTATGGACGTTGCCGTTGAACACGTAGGGCCGACCCGTGACCACGGCGTTGAGGATGCGGCTCGCGTACTCGTTGCTCGGGCGATAGGGAGTCCGGATCGCGGGCTTCCCGCGACGAAGGTCGCGGCGCAACGCATGGTAACGCTTCTCCTGTTCGCGGCAGGTGCCCACGTAGCTGGCGACCTTCAGGTGGTGGCGCGCGATCTCCCGCGGTTCCTTGAGGAACCAGGGCACGTACTCGGCCATGTGCCCACTCGTCTCCGTCATGTACCAGCCGAGTTGCTCAAAAAGGGCGAGGCGCACCGGGTCCAGGCGGCGGATCTGCGGCAGGGCGAGGAGCTTCCGCAGCGCGGGATAGAGATCCCGCCCGGCGCTCTCGAAGCGCAGGTAGAAGGCCATGTGGTTGATGCCGGCGCAGGTGTAGTCCAGCGCGGGGTCGTCGCCCCAGGACATCCACTCCGTCCAGTCGCGGACGCGCTGCGGCGTGGAACTTCGGAAATGCTTCCAGACCACGGCGGGCGGGAGCTTCGCGATCTCGAGGCTGGCGCGGATGAACTGCGCGGTGTTCGAGACTCCGTGGCAGAGCCCGACGTGGCGGATGTCGGTGGCCCGCTCCAACGCGAGGCAGTGCATCGCCATCGGGTTGGAGTAGTTGAGCAACCAGGCCTTCGGGCAGCGCTTCTTCATCTCGGCGCAGATCCGCAGGAGCACTGGGATGCCCCGCGCCGCGCGGAAGATGCCCCCCACGCCCAGCGTGTCGCCGATCGTCTGACGGAGGCCGAACTTCAAGGGGATCAGCAGGTCGTCGCACGTGGCCGCGAATCCCCCCACCCCGATCGCGCTGATCACGAAGTCCGCGCCCTCCAGCGCCCGGGACAGCGAGGGGGTCGCGAGGATCCTCGCCCGAGCCGAGAGCGAAGCGTTCACCGACCGCGCCAGAACTCGGGCGGTTTCCAGCCGCCCCGGGTCGATGTCCATCAGGCGGATCTCCGCGTCCGCGAGGGCTTCATGCGAAAGGATGTCGGCGATGACGTTCTTTGCGAAGACGACCGAGCCGGCGCCGAGGAATGCGATGCGGATCATGGGGGGGGTTCAGGGGTTCAGCGGTTCAACGGTTCACGGTTACGCTTCCTCCCTTTCTTCTTCTCGACCCTGCAGTTTACAGGGAAGCCACAGATCCCGCAGTCGCGGGACGGATGACAGAAGCAGAATGCCAGGTCCGCTACACGGACCTGGCATGCTCCATGGGCAGAACTCCGATATCTCCCCGCGGAAGACGCGCCGATTCCGTGTGGCGGAATCGGCGCTCTCCTTGATCCGTGAAAATCCGTGTTTCATCTGTGGCTTCTTCTGGTTCGGTTCTGCCCATCAAGCGCGGGAACCATGCCCGTTAGCTTGACGCCAATACGAGATGGTCGGGGTTCGTGGTTCAATCCGTCTCGTCTCTCAGGCCGATTTCACCGACGGGCTCTTGCGAGGCGAGCCGGAACTGGCCCGGTAGGCGGCGGGAGTCATGTGGTAAAAACGGCGGAAGACCCGGCCGAACTGGGTCGAGCTGCCGAAGCCGCACCGCGCGGCGACAGTCTGCACGCTTTCCGCTGTTTCGCGCAGATGCCGCTCCGCCTCGCCCGCCCGCAACTGGGCCATGTACGCGGCAGGGGAGCGCCCTGTCGCACGGCGGAAGCGGTGGCTGAAGTGGGTCCTCGACAGGCCGCATGAGGCCGCGACGGCGGCAACGTCGATCGGGCGGGAGAGTTTGGCCATCACGGCCCGCTTCACCGTGTCGAGGAGTTCCTCACGCTTGTCAGCGGGATGGAGTTGCTGGTCCGTCAGGCGCTCGTACTCACACAGCCAGTGGAAGAGGGCGGCCTCCCGCGCGTGCAGGTCCGGAAACCGCCCGAGGAGCACGCCCCCAAGAATCGCGAGCGACGCGCTCATGAGCGGGGAATCTTCGGACAGGGCGAACACCGGCGAGGTTTTCTGGAGCGTCGAAAACACCCTCTCCGCGAGGTAACGGTGGTGGATGCTGATCCAGAAGAAACTCCAGGAAGCCGATCTCTTGGGAAGCCAGAAGCGATAGGGCGAGGGGGTCATGGCCAGGAAGACCTGCCCCGGCCGCAACCTCCAGCGCCGCTCCTCGAACGAAAAGGCCCCGAATCCCTCGAGCGTGTACTTAAAAAGGAGAATGGGATGGTCCCTCTGGACCCCCCGCTTCAGCCCGTCATAGCCGTAGTGCTCCGCCGTGGTGCGGGTCTCCAGCCCCCAGCCGATCGCCATGTCCCCCACCCCGCGCAGGCGGAGCCGCTCATCGCCGCCAAACAGGCAGCGAATGCGCTCGCGAAACGCAGGAGTCACAGAAGCTCGATTCATCGTGCGAGATGCAGGCCGAGGGGGAGGCGGTTTCCGACGCTGTTTT
>CAZZBZ010000083.1:0-11765 GCA_964653025.1 uncultured Verrucomicrobiota bacterium | reverse complement strand
GCCGGCTTAGCTCAGCGGTAGAGCAACGGTTTTGTAAACCGTGGGTCCCGAGTTCGATCCTCGGAGCCGGCTCCAACTCCGTTTTCAGAGGGAAGGGCGGCTGCTCTCATGCGGGGCGTTCCTCTCTCGGTGCCCCCGCGGGGACTGGAAAGCATTGACCGTAACCCTCTCACCCTCTACACAACCCTCGCTGGGTGCCGCACTATTGAAATAAAATCCGACTCGGGCGCGACGACACACTCAAGGCCCTGGGACGCAGCAGAGAACCATTCAAAATCATCAAGAAGCCTCAGGACGGCGGGAAGCAACCCTGACAGCAAGGCCCGGCGAGACCGTTGCCAGTGGCCTATAGAGTTTCAGGACGCTGCCATTTGGAGGTCTGTCCCCTGCACCCCATGCCCATCCCCCCTCTCTCCCGCTACACGTTTGGCTCCATGTCGCTGGGTCGCACCCCGCTCAACCTTCCGTCCGACATCGCCGTCGCACGGGCCGCGATGGAGGCGGGAGTCTGGTTCCATTCCAGCCCCACTTACAATAATGGGTTCACCTTCATGGTCTTGCGGATGGCCTTCGACGAGGCCCGATCACAGCAGCCCCCTCTCCTCGTCAAAATCCGCGATGCCGATCCGCGGGTCCTGAAGTTCGAGGTCGAGGACGCCCTGCGCCGCCTCGGCGTCGAGCGACTCGAACTCATCCAACTGGTGAACGAGACGGAAGGTCCCGGGGATATCGCCTCCGGGTTTTTGGTCCGCGACGAACGGTGGAACCTCATCCAGAAGTTCAAGAAGGAGGGAAAGATCGGGGCGGCCGTGCTGTACTTGTCGAAAGCCAAGCCCCCGTCAGCGCTTGCAGCGCTTGAGGCGAGCCTCTTCGACGGCGTGATTTTCTACAGCAACCTCCTCCAGCAGGACATGACGGATGCCCTGTACGATTTCGTCTCACAGAAGAAGGGCCTTCCCGCGCTCGCCTTGCGCACCGTGGCGGGCGGGCTCGTCGCCCGGGATGGCACCTCCCCCGAGGAGGCCAAGGTTGACGGGAAGCTGGAACGCCTCCGCGCGATTGTGCGGACGAGCGGCTGCGCCGACCTCGTAGAGTTGTCGCTGCGCTTCGGCCTGAGCCAACCCTGGGTGCGAACGACCATCGGCGGCACAAGGAACTTGGCACACCTCCGACGCTTCCTCGACCTTGCGTCTTCCCCAAACCCGTTGCCCGCGGACACCGTGAAGGTGATCGAGAACCTGCGCCGTGAGGTATGACCATCCTGCAATCGGCGTTCCGCATCCATGCAGGGTCGCGAGGGGTCAACAGAGCCGCCGCTACGTCACAAGATCTGGACCCTGTCTCTGATTGGTCGCCTCTTGTCTCGTTCTACTACAGAGGAAAGCGCAGGTCGGCGCGAAGCGGGGACTCTCTCTTTTCGCGACCTCCTTCTCGACGAGTTTGAGGCCCATTCTCCGCAGGGAGCCAGAGGCTCCCAGCCCCCCTCAAAAACCCACTCCGATGCCCCTTGCAATTACCCCAGACTTGGAGCAAGCAAGGGCTGCACCCTAAAGACCAACCCATACAAGGAGATTCCCATGAGCGATGTTGTGAACAAAGACAAACTGGTAGATGACGTAAAAACCGTGCTGCGCGACGCGGACCTCCTCCTGCAGGAGACCGCAGGAAACCTCGGCGAGAAGGCCCGCGAAGCACGCGCCCGCCTCGAAAAAGGCATCAAGGTTGCCAAGGAACGCCTCTCGGAAGTCCAGAAGCAGGGCGTCGAGCAGGCCAAGGTGGCCGCCAGGGCCACCGACGAGTTCGTGAACGATCATCCGTGGCCTTCCGTGGGCGTGGCTTTTGTGGTCGGCGCCCTCGTCGGGCTCGTGATCGGCCGCAAGAGCTGACGCAACGCACAAACACGGCCTCATGATCTTCCCGGAAGATGAGCCGCACGGGCTGCTCGGCGGCCTCACGGTCCCCTTGCGCCGGCTGCTGGAGTCGGCGACGGGCTTCCTCTCCTCGAAACTCGAGCTTTTCAGCATCGAGTGGCAGGAGGAGAAGCGTCGGATCATCGAGTTGCTCGTCCTCGCCTCGATCGCCCTGCTCTTCGGCGTGCTGGCGCTGGCGCTGCTGACCTTCAGCATCGTGGCGTACTTCTGGGAAACACACCGCTTCCTGGCGCTCTTCGGGGTGAGCGGAGCCTACCTCCTCCTCGCCGCCGTGCTACTCGTCCGCCTCCAGCGAAAGGCCAGCCTCTCGAACAAGGTCTTCGAGGCGACCGTCGAGGAACTCAAGAAGGACTCCGAATGGGTCAGGCGCCACCTTTAGACGAACTTGCCGCGCGCAAGAGGCTCGCCCAGGCACGGATGGAACTCCACCGAGCCGAGATGGCGCTCTACTTCCGTCAGGTCACCTCGCCCGCCCGCGCGGTCGAGGCCGGCTGGCACGCCCTTGCCGCCAACCGAATCGTCCGCTGGACCGCCGCAGCCGGTGGCGCCGCCCTCCTGTTCTCGGGACGCCTCCGCCGCATCGGTAAAGTGGTCGGCTGGGTGGCCCCGCTCGTCGTGCCTCGCGTCCGCGGCTTCCTCACGCGCAAGATCAGCGGGCTCGCCTGGCGCGGTCTCCAGGGCCTCGCACGCCGCTGGACCTGAACCCACTCACCCCCCTTCCGTCTTCCTCTTTTCCTTAATCGCTCATCGTTCATCATTCATCGCTTCCTTCCCATGCCCCTCTCCCTCCTGCTCGCCCTTTCCCTCGCCGCCACCCTCCCGGTGATGGCCCAAAACTCAACCCCAACTATGAACGCATCCCCCGACGAAGTGGCAGTTATCAGCACCGACGCCGGCGACCTGATCGTGGCCTTCTGGCCTGATGTCGCCCCGAAAACCGTGGAAAACTTCAAGAAGCTCGCAAAGCAGGGCTTCTACGACGGCACCGCCTTCCACCGCATCGTGAAGGGCTTCATGATCCAGGGCGGCGACCCGCTCAGCAAGAAGGACGACGCTGCCGTCGGTACCGGCGGCCCCGGCTACCAGATCAAGGCCGAGTTCAATACCAAGCCCCATGTCCGCGGCGTTCTCTCCATGGCCCGCTCATCGGACCCCGATTCCGCCGGCAGCCAGTTCTTCGTCTGCCTCGCCGATGCCTCCTTCCTCAACGGGAAGTACACCGGCTTCGGCCAACTCATCAAGGGCGACGACATCCTCGGTAAGATTGGTGATACCCCGACCACGATGGGCGGCGGCGGCGAGAAGAGCCGTCCCGTGACCCGCGTCGGCGTGAAGAGCGTGAAGATCGTTCCCGCCGCGTCGATCAAGTAGCCAACGCCTCCCGCAACGCTGCGGATACCCGGCTCGCGGGGATGCTCTCGATCCCCGACGGACCCGTCACCACGCGGTGACCTTCCCCGCACGGCCCCCAGCGGCACGGATCGCCCCCGAAGACCGCGACCACCCGGCACCCCGACGCCGCGGCCACGTGCATCGGCCCGCTGTTATTTCCGAGAAAAAGCCTCGCCCGCTTTGCCAAGGCGATGAGTTCGCCGAGACTCGGCACGGGCCAGAACATCCCCTTCCCCGACGGCAGGTCCCGTGCCAGGCTGGCCGCCCATCCCTCCTCGCCCGGCCCGCAGACGAGGACCACCCCGTTTTCCCCGGCGGCCCCGAGTCCACGGAGCACCTCCGCGAAGCGTTCCGCCGGCCAGTGGCGATCGCTCAGCCGGACCCCGGGGTGCACGAGTAAAAATCCTCGCTCCACGCCGAGGCCGCCCAAGAGGCGTTCCCCAACCTCGCGATCCTCGTCCGGCGTTGATGCGAGCCGAGGAATCTCTTCAAGAGGGCTAAAACCGAGTAGCCGCAGCGGCTCGTAGTAGAAGTCCATCATCGGCCGACGGTCCACTGTCCGGTCCGGGGCAACGACGGTGTGGGTGTGGAGCAGCGAAGAAAGTCGCGGGCGACCATGCTCCTCGATGGCGATCCGTACCGGCGCTCCCGTCGCCTGCGCAATCCACGAGGTCGAACGGTCCCACGCCAGCGAGAGAACCAAATCGAAGCGCCCCCGGAAATCGCGCAAAAGGGCGATCCAATCCCTCATGTCCCGCCCCGGCAGCGGAATCACCTCGTCCACGGACGTGTGACCGCGCAGGAGCGGAACCCACTCCGGCCGGGTCAGCCACGAAATCCACGCATCGGGACGAGCCCGGCGCAGCACTTGCGCGACCGGAAGGCAGAGGACGATGTCCCCGAGAAAATACGGACGGATGACGAGGATGCGACGGGGAAGCCCTTCGGGGCGCGGCAGCGGCGGAGTCCGCAAGACCGCGTCGCGAAAGCGACGTGAGGCGCGCACGATCGCGCGCCCCGTCGCCCGCCGTTCTTCGCGGAGAAATCCCATGGGGATCGCCCCGCACTGACGCTCAGCGAACCACGCGCGCGCTACCGCCGCCCATCACCTTCTCCACCTCCTTGCAGGTGGCCATGGAGGTGTCGCCGGGGGTGGTCATCGCGAGGGCGCCATGCGCGGCGCCGTACTCCACCGCCTTCTGCGGGTCGCCGGTTTTGAGAAAGCCGTAGATGAGGCCGCTGGCGAAGCTATCGCCGCCGCCAACACGGTCGAGAATCTCGAGCGCCGGGTACTTGCGGCTCTCGAAGAACTTGCCGTCCATCCAACAGATGGCGCTCCAGTCGTTTTTTGTGGCGGTGATCACCTTGCGCAGCGTCGTCGCGGCGACCTTGAAGTTTTTAAACTCGGCAACGGCCTTGGAGATCATCTTCTTGAAGGCGTCGGTCTCGATGGTGGTGAGGTTGTGGTCCATCCCCTCCACCTCGAAGCCGAGGCTGGCGGTGAAGTCCTCCTCGTTCCCGATCATCACGTCCACGTACTTCGCAATCTCGCGGTTCACCTCGCGGGCCTTCTTCTGGCCGCCGATGCTCTTCCAGAGACTGGGGCGGTAGTTCAGGTCGTAACTCACGATCGTGCCGTGCTTGTTGGCGGCCTTCACGGCCTCGATGGTGAGCGCCGCGGTCCCCTCGCTCAGGGCGGCGAAAATGCCTCCCGTATGGAACCAGCGCACGCCGAGCTTCCCAAAGATCATCTCCCAGTCGAAGTCGCCGGGCTTGAGTTGGCTTGCCGCGGTATTGCCGCGATCGGGGATGCCCACCGCGCCGCGGATCCCGAAGCCGCGCTCGGTGAAGTTCACGCCGTTGCGCACCGAGCGGCCGATCCCGTCATCCGCCTTCCAGAGAATGAAGTCGGTGGCGACCCCGCCCTGCATGATGAAATCCTCGATGAGGTGGCCCACGTCATTGTCCACGAATGCCGTGCAGACGGCCGTCTTGAGGCCAAAGCACTTGCGCAGTCCGCGGGAGACGTTGTACTCGCCTCCACCCTCCCAGGCCTTGAACTCGCGCGCGGTGCGGATGCGCCCCTCGCCGGGGTCCAGGCGCAGCATGATTTCACCGAGGGCGAGCTGGTCGAACGCGTACTGGTCACGAAGCTTGAGGGGCATGGGAGATGAGATGTGGGTTTTGGTTGAGGTATTTCTAATACACACAAATCCGGAACGAAAGACAAGAGGAACGGCGCCTCGCCATCTTCGTTTGGGCGATAAAATTTTTTATTGACCCCCGACGGGGAGTTGATATTCTTCCGTCCTCTATGAAGCAGAACCTGCCCCTTCTCGCGTGGGTCGCGGCTCTCATGCTGGGTCTCAGCGCACTGTTCAACGGATTCTTCGTTTTTCAACAGTTGATGATCTACAAGGATCTTCAGAACCTGCACGGCCAGCTCGCCAACAGCAGCCAGGTCCAGGCCGCCGCACAGAATATTCTCAACGACCTCGCGGCCTACTCGCAACGACAGCCGGCGATCCTGCCCCTGCTGCAGAAGTACGGCGTGAACGTCCAGACGACCTCACAACCCGCTCCCAAGCGCTAACGCCATGAGCCAGGAACACGAGCAGCCCGATTTCGACCCGATCGTTTCCCAGTGGAAGCTTCTCTTGGTGCTTGGCCTTGCCGCCCTTCTCGCCAGTGGGAGCCTGAACGTCTTTCTCCTGAAGCAGAACCGGATGCTCATTTACCAGCGCAAGCAGCAGCAGGAGCAGTTCCAGCGGACTCGCCAGATGCAGATGGCGCTCCAGTCGCTCCTTCAGGATACCGCGTCATTCAGTCTCCAGTATCCCGAGGTGCGCACAATCCTCTCCAAGTACGGGGTCCAGATCAACACGACCCCGCCACCGGTTCCCGCGCCAATGGCACCCCCGCCTCCGCAGACCGGACGGCCCGCCGCTCCGCTTCCCCCCGGGCGCTGACGGGAGGATTCCCGTCAAGGGGACGCCCATTGGGTGATCCCGCGGTCGCAGTTACGGCGAACCTCTTTTCTCCACTTGGAGGGGTACGCTTTGTCGTACCCGTGCGAAGCTGTAGTTACGAGTCACTGCGGCTTCCGCAACACCTCGTTCGGGTGCCCCCGCACGCCCTCGCCGCCAAGGATCCGCAGGGCTTCCCCGGCGAGAAAGAGCGAACCCGCGACCACGATGGGTTGACCGAGGCGGTCCGCCTCGGCGAGGGCCTCGGCGAGCGAAGCCATTAAACGCCCGACGGGTGCCGCCGCGCGGAGTTCGTCCGCGGTCGCGGCCCGCTCGCTCGGTACCGGCGCGAGGAGTACCGCGGACATCCCAGAGCCAAGAATTTTTGCCATGTCCGCGACCCGCTTGTCGGAAAGGGCCCCGAACACAAGGGTGACCGCCCCCCCCGGCCATCGACGACGCACCTCGGCCGCGAGGACCTCGGCCCCCGGTGGGTTGTGCGCGCCGTCCACGAGAATCGGGGGAAGTCCTCCTCCTCGATCGACGAGTTGGCAACGCGCGGGCCAGCGCGTCTTTTGCAGGCCCGTGCAGATCGTCCCCTCCCCCAGAGCCGGCACGGCATGTCGCAGCGCAGCCACCGCGAGCGCCGTGTTCGCGCGCTGGTGCGCGCCCGCGAGCGGCGGCTCAAATGCCCCGAGGTCCTTCTCTCCCGCCACGTAAAGCGGAGCGCCACGCTCTTTCGCCACCGCCGCGATCACCGCTGCGACCTCTGTTGGGTGATCGAGGGTGACCACCGGTGCGCCGGGCTTGATGATTCCGGCCTTTTCGCGAGCGATCTGCGGGAGGGTGTCGCCAAGGTACTGGGTGTGGTCGAGGCCAATCGAGGTGATCACGGAGACGAGGGGGATCACCACGTTCGTGGCGTCAAGCCTTCCCCCGATTCCCGTCTCCCACACCACGAGCCCGGCCCCGCGCGCCGCGAACCACGAAAGCGCGAGCGCGGTGGAAACCTCGAAGAAGGTCGCCTCCCCGCCGACCTCCATGACGCGGTCAAGGTGGGCGATGAGCTCGGCATCGTTGATCTCGGCGCCGTCGAGGCGAAAGCGCTCGTGGTAGCGGTGCAGATGCGGGGAGGTGTAGAGCCCGGTGCGAATGCCCGCTTCCTGCGCGACCGCCGCGCACATCGCGGCCACGGAACCCTTGCCGTTCGTGCCGGCAATATGGATAAACCTGAGGCCTCGCTCGGGGTGGCGCAGTGCGGCGCAAAGTCGCCGAATCGGATCGAGGCTGAACTTCGCGTCGGACTGGCGTCGCGCAAAGAGCTTCCGAAGCTGGATAGGAATCTCGCTCACGGCATGGCGGCGGCAAGGAGGGCGCGTTCCGCGCGCCGCATGGCTCGCCGCTGGACCGGCGTGCGATCATCCAGGCCCGCGAGGTGGAGGAGCCCGTGGGCAACATAGAGAGCCACCTCGCGGCGCAGTGGCAGCCCGCGAGAGGCAGCCTCACGCACGGCGGTATCCAGGGAGATCACGAGTTCGCCGGTGCCATCCCCATAGTCGAAGGTCAGGATGTCGGTGGGCCCCCGGTGCCGCAGGTGTTCCCAGTTCAACTCGGCCATGCGGGAATCCTCCACCAGGACGATGTTCACCTCGCGGTGAAAAAAGCCGCAGCCCGGCGGGGGGGACGCGCGCAAGGCGTCCACCAGCCGGCGAAAGGCGCGCCGCCACTCACAAAGTGGCGGGCGACGGGAGGGGTGAAGGCTGGTCAACGTTGGCGTCATCCTTCGGGTACACGACACGGGCGTGTGTCATGCCGAGAACGGTCTTGGTGAAACTCTCGGCGACAACGCGCAACTCACGCAGGGTGAGGTCGCACTCGTCGAGTTGACCGTCGCCCAGGCGCTGGTCGAGGACCTCCTTAACGAGCGCCTCGACCTTCTGCGGGGTGGGTCGCTGCATGCAGCGGGAGGCGGCTTCGAGCATGTCGGCGAGGCTGATCACGGCGATCTCACGAGTCGTGGGCTTGGGACCCGGGTAGCGGTAGGTCTCCTCCTCGACACGCGGCACATCACTCTCATTCATCCGCATGATGCGGCTGCCGAGGCGGGCGTCCTCCTCCTGCCGCTTGGCTAGGCGGTAGAAGTAGGAGACCTGCGAAGTGCCGTGGTGCTGGCGGATGGTGTCGATGATTGGGCGCACCATCCGGTGCTGAATTGCAAGGTCTTCACCATCCTTCACGTGGGCGATGATGACCAGCGCGCTCATGTTCGGGGCGATGTCCTCATGGGGGTTGTGGCCCTCGGGCTGATTTTCGCAGAAGTATTCTGGATTTTTGAGCTTCCCGATGTCGTGGAAGTAGGAGCAGACGCGCGCCATGAGCGCATTAGCCCCAATTGCCTCGCAGGCGCGCTCGGCGAGGTTGGCCACCACGAGGCTGTGGTGGTAGGTGCCCGGCGCCTCCATGACCATCCTCCGCAGCAGCGGGTGGTTGAGGTCTGCCAGCTCAAGCCAGCGCAGGTCGGTGGTCACCTTGAAGAGCATCTCGAAGAGCGGCAGCAATGCGCTGACGAGTACGCTCACCACAAGGGCCGTGCCGAGCGCGATCGCGGACTGCTGGCCGATGACCTGCCACGACACCTCCGCCATAAAGCCGAACAGCAGATTCACCCCTACGGCTGCCGAGCCCGCCAGCGCCCCCGCCTCGAAAATGCGCGCCCGCCGCCGCACCGGCGTGAGAAAGTGAATTCCCACCACCGAGGAGATGAGGGCGCTGAGCATCACCGCAAAATTGAAGTGGGTGATCACCCCGAGCAAGAAGCTGGTCACGTAGGCCGCCGCGTTCGCGTGCCGACGATGACCGAGTACCGCGCAGAGCATCGGCCCGAGGCACGCGGGGAGCACCACGGCGATCAGCGAGGGGCTCAGGCCTGAGGTGTCCGCCACAAAGAGCGCCATGCGGCACAGCGCCATGTGGAGCACCACGATCGTCGCCAGCAATCCGTACTCGCGGTTCGAAGAGGGGCGCTCGTTGCCGGCCGAGAACGCCAACGCCAGCACCGCGCTGCCCACGATTACCGCCACCATCGCTGCTGTGCCGAGGCGTTGCCGCCAGCGCGTCTGGCTCGAATCCTCCCGCTTCGCCTCCTGCTCATGCGCCTTGAGCATCGCCAGCTTGTCCTCCGTCACGCGCTCCCCGCGCTCCAGCAGCACCGCCCCCTTGGTCACCGAATGATATACCGGCTCGACCGACTTCCCCTGCCGCTCCTGTAACCGCGAGCTGAGGGAGAGATCGAGTTGAAGGTTCGGCGTCACGATGTCCGCAATGAGCTTCTCCACGGTCGCCCGCGCGGCCCTCGGCACGGAAACGGTTTCAATCAGCCGCTCCATAAAACGTTGGCGCCCCTGGATCGCGGTGAGAAAACTGCCGGCGCGAACCGCACGGAGACGCGGAAAGTCGTCGGGCTTCAGGCCGAAAGCGACCGGGGTGTCCGGGTTCGAGAACTGGTCATCGCCCGTGATGCCCGCCTCCGTGAACCGTGTCCCAAGGCGCTCCAGTGCCGCGAGAAAGGCCGGGCGGTCGGGAAGATAGAGAAGAGCCTGGACATCGCTCGGGGCGAGGGGGATATCGGCGGACTCGTTCCAGATCTCGGCGATCTGGCGCAAGCCCGCTTCGGTGATGCTTCCCCCCTTCTTGAGCGCAATCACGCGCTCGATGAGGTGTTTCGCCCGCACCAGGTCGCGGTCGAAGTTCTCCATGGCGAGCCGGTAAACGTTGGGCGCCTGGCCGGCCTTGCGCATGCGCTCGGCCGTCGTGGCCGCCTCGTCCAGATAGGAAAATCCGACGCGGGCCACCATGGTCCGGGGGGAGATCTGGCCCACGGTGAGGTCGAGGGGTTCCAAGCGCCCGCCAAACAGCGCGAGGAATACCAGTCCCCCCGTGGCGCCAAGCGCGATCAGCCATCGCACGACGGCGCTGCGATGCAGGAAGTTGCGAAGCGTCCGCTCCTCGAGGGTGCGACGCATCCGCTTTTCGGAACGTCCAAACATGAGTCAAATAGACTACCACCTCCCTCCCCACCAAACAAGGCCAAGAGGTCCCCCCGCAACTCCCACGAATTTCTGGTGTTTAAAGGTGGATAGTTAAAACTCAACTGCCGAGGCTCGATAGGATTAAGCAAAAACCCGATTTGAGCTTCTCTTGTTCCGACGCTCCTCATGAAAAAGTCCCACCTCATTCTCCTCTCCCTCGTCGGATTGTTTTTTGTCGGCTCATGGATTCATCACTGGTGGACCGGCCGCGGTCTCATCACGCTGGATGTCAAGGACGCCCCTATCACCAAGGTCCTCCGCGAGATGCAGCGCCAGTCCGGCTTCCCCGTCCTCGCCCGAACCAACCTCAACGAGAAAGTGACCGTCCAGTTCCAGCGTGTCACGATTGAGAAAGCCCTCGACGTCGTCTCCGACCAGACCGAAGGGCGCTGGCAGAAGGTCCTTCTCGTCGCCCGCGACAAGCCCGCCCTCCGCAAGGTGGAAAGCCAGGTCGCCGAGAAGGGTCCCCCTTTCGTCATCACCGGGATGGATTTCATCTCCGACTCCCTCGATCCCGAGAAACTTCGCAAGGGCACGGTCAAGCCGCTGGCGGGTTCCCATCCCCTGCAGGAGGCCGCCCTCGCGATCGCCGTCCGCTCCGCAACCCCCGTGGTCGTCCAGGAAGGACTAAACCCCTTTGTGAAAGCCTCTGCGACCTCCTACCCCGGGATCGCCCCGGCCATCGGCGACCTCGCGCACGCCGCGAGCGCCCGGTGGGAGGTGGCCTACCACTTCCGTGCCGGGGGACGGGGATTCGGGGGGGGGGGAGGCAGAGGCGAGGGCTCTGGGCATGACCATCGCGGAGGGGGGGAAGGCGGAGGCGGAGGCGACGGCCGGGGTTTTCGCATATTTGGCGGAGGCGACGAGGGAAACACGAACAACCCGTTCGCCACCCAGACGGCCTTGCTCACTCCCGAGCAACAGGCCGCGATGGAAAAGGGCCGAGCCGAAATGCGGCAGCGCATGGCCGAGTTCGCGGCGATGACTCCCGCCCAGCGGGCGCAGCGGATGGCCGACATGATGGATGGCGGCGGCAGCCCCGCCCGCCAGCAACGCTCCCAGCAGCGGGCGCTCCAGCGCATCATGAACTCCACACCGGAGCAGCAGGTAAAGATGAACCAGCGTTTCGAGCAGCGGCTGCAGAGGATTCAGAAGCAGATGCAGCAAAATTCCGCACCGACATCCACCCCGAAGCCCCAGGGAGGAAAATGAGCCCCCTTACAGAACTGTCGATGGGCGATTGCGCATTGCAGATTTCCAAGCTCCGATGAGAAACCACCCAACCATGCCCCATGATTCATTCATGCGGGCCCATCCTTCAGCGCTTCCCAAAAGATCCCTTCGGTTCATCGTTGATCGTTCATCGTTCATCCTTGGTCGTGCTTTCA
>CAZZBZ010000082.1:0-11922 GCA_964653025.1 uncultured Verrucomicrobiota bacterium | reverse complement strand
GAAGGGCAGCAGGGCAGGCTCGGAAGCGGATTCGGCGTGGGCCACGCCTCCCACAGAAGAATTCCTCGGCACCAAGCCGCGCCTCCCACACCAGGCATGCAACGTCCGTAGAGCGCCTCCTTTTCCCCTGGAGGGGCACGCTTCGTCGTGCCCATCTTCGCAGACCATCAAGGAAACGGTGGGCACGACGAAGCGTGCCCCTCCCCCAGAAGCCGCCCGAAGAGTCCCGCCCCGACTACGCCCTGCGGCGAGAACGCGCGAGACCCGCGAGAAGGCCGCCCAGCGCCACGAGGCCGACCACGCCCGGCTCGGGGATGGCCCCCACCGACACGTCCCAGCCCCAGGGAGTCGCCAGTGTCGCGAAGTCCATGAGCGAGTTCGCCCCGCTCGTGCCGCTGTACAGGACGGAATTGTAGTTGATGCTCGTGTTCGTCCAGATCACGAGGTCCTTGATCCCGTCCCCGAAGACATGGTTGCCGCCGGTGGCGTCTCCGCTCCCGTAGAAGATCGAACTCAGGTCGATCCGGAAGGCGCTCCCGCCGTTGCTGCCGAACTGGACGTTGTAGAAGCCCTGGCCGAGGACGTTCCCCGCGTTCGCGCCCCCCATGTTGATCGTCATCCGGTTGGAGGCGATCCCCTGGAAGTACGTCGTCCCGCCGGACATGAAGAGGTGCTGGAGGTTATTGGTGGCCTCGTTGAGGAAGCTCTGGCGCGCGGTGAACCGGAGCACGCCGCTCGTCTGGGAAAGCTTGCCCCAGTCGCCGACGATCAGGCCCCCCATGTTGGCCTCCCCCCCGTTGACGTTGAATTCGCCCGGGCTGGACTCCGTGTTGCGCCCCACAAAGGCGCCATACCCGCCGGCGTTCACCACGCCGCTGCCGCTGACGTTCAACTGCGCGAGGTTGGTGCTGTACCAGGAGCCCGGGTTCGCCGCTCCCCCGCTCCGACCCCCGACGACGATCCTGCCGCCCGTGCCGTTGGTGAACGTGGTGAGCGTGCCGCTCGTCACGTTCACGATGCCGGTGCCGACCCTCCCCGTCCCCGCGAACAGGATGATCATCTCATTCCCGAGCCCGCTCACATCGGCGGTGCCGCCGGCCACGTTCATCAGCGCCCTGCCGGCATGGTTGCCGCTGCCCACAAAGTTACCCACGGTGAGCTTGTAGCCGACGGTGGTGTCGCGGAACGTGAACGCCCCGGAGTTGATCTGGAGCTTGCTGTCGTCGCTCAGGCCCTGCTGGATGAAGAGGCCCGCGCCGTTCGTGATCCAGAGGTTGCCCCCGTCCAGGATGACCGAACCCCCGGTCTGCTGGCCCCCAACGCGGTTCTCGCCCGTGCCGATGAAGGTGCCGTTGCTGATCACCACTTGGAACGACCGGTACAACTCGAACGCCGCGCGCAGGGCGGCGCCCGAATCGAGGTTGACGACCAGCGAGTTGTTGTAGGCGTTCCCGGATCCCTTAAGGTCGAGCGTGCCGCTCAGGTTGCGGTCTCCCCCATCCAAGGTGATGGCCACGTTCGCGTTGATGAAGGCGGGCAGGCTGGCGCTGTCGCCGTTGGTCGGGACGCCGTTGGGGTTCCACGCAGCGGCGTTCGTCCAGTACGCGTTGGACTTGTTGGTCCACACGTACGCGGTGGCGAACATCGAGGGGACCGCGACCCAGAGCGCCGAGGCGATCAGGGCGAGCTTCACGAGAGGAGATATGTTTTTCATGGGGCCTCCTGAAAGAAACCAACCTATCTTAAGTGAGAATAGCACAGACGGTCCGACAGGGCAAAACCAAACCCGGAGCAAAGTTTACACAAAACTACACGAGGCTTACCCGTGGATTTGGGGCCTACGCCGCCCAGTGCGCGGCGGGACGTGAAAGGAATTCCTCGTCGCATGATCTCCGTCAACCACGGAAAGGGGTCGTCCGTCGCCGGGCACGCGACCAGTTGAGTTTCTCACCATGGGTGAGAAACTCAGGCTAGAACTCGGCCCCGCCGACGGTGACCAGCGCCTCGGCCACCTGGCCGAAGTCCCGCCCCTCGGCGCGAAGCTCGACGGCGATCGGCTGGCGTCGGCAGTTCCCTGACGGGGAGATTTCCATCTCGCAGGAAACCTCGGCGCGCGCCGCGGATGCCAGCCGGGCGGACCCGCCCACCCAACCGGCGGGGCCGACCAGCCGCGCTTCCAGGGTCGCGGCATGGGGGAACGGGTTGCGCAGCGTGACCCGCACCTTCACCGGTGCCGGCGCGGGAAGATGGGTGCGATAGGGCCAGATCCAGCCACCCCAACTGTCGAGGTTGAAATGGGCCTCGTCCTCCCCGAGGACCATCGTGCGACGGTGGATCTCCTTGTACTCGGGGCCCCACTGCTCGATGTGGCGGAAGAAGTCGTTGTCCGTGAAAAACGCGGGCTGGTGCCCCTGGAGGACGATGTCGGGCCGCCAGTCGAGCAACCAGCGGTCGCTCAGGTCGTAGCCGTCGAGGAGGGCGCCGTTGCGGTAGACGTGGTTCTGGAAGCGTTCGAGGTCGCTCCACTTTCCATCCGGAGGAAAGACCCATCGCGGGTCTCCGCCCTGCTTGAAGAAGTACTGGTCCCCCGTGTGGGCGAAGCGCTTCCCGTCCGCCTCGAACCCGATGAGCGACGCGAAGCGGGTGTGCCCGCTCATGGGGTGGAGATGGAACGTGAATTCCTCCCACTGGAAGGAGCCCTCCACGGGGAGTCGTCGGTGCACGCGGATGGGCTCGGGCCAGGTGCACGGGAACGCGGAACCTTCGGGGTGCTCAAGGATCTCGGCAAAATGCCCGGCGGCCCAGCACTCGGTCCCGAAGAGCCGCTGCAGGATGGGGATCCCGCAGACATGGTCGTCGTGGAAATGGCTGACCAGAACCGCGTCGGGACGCGCGATGCCGAACCTTCGCTTCAGGCCCTCCAGGCCGTGGAGGAGGGCGCGGCGCCGCTCGGGCTTCGAATAGGCGGGGCGGACCTGGGAGGAGAGCAGGTCGTAGCCGTAATCGATTGCCAGGGCCCTGCCGGAGCGGCTGATGAGGTACCACGTGTGGCTCCACGAGAGGGCGTCCCGCCACACGTGGTCCGTGACCCTCTCCAGGGGGTCGGCGTGCACGAGGTCGAGTTGGGCGGTCATTCCCATGCGGCCCGCGCACAGGACGCGCAGCGATTCCTGGAGCTTCGCGAGCGCCGCATCGGCGTCGCCGACCATCGGGTCGCCGAGGCTCGGCAGGAGCGCGTCCGGGCAGCGCTCCCGCAGGATGTGCGCGGAGCGGTAGCACTCTGCCGCCCCGCCGAGGTCGTTGTAGTTGTACTGGAGCGGGGCGATGCGCGGCAGGCGCCCCGGGGAA
Organism: uncultured Verrucomicrobiota bacterium; assembly: GCA_964653025.1. Classification (GTDB taxonomy): domain Bacteria; phylum Verrucomicrobiota; class Verrucomicrobiia; order JABWAM01; family JABWAM01; genus JABWAM01. Next base: position 8,574 of record CAZZBZ010000082.1, on the reverse strand, counting down.
TGGATGGCCTCGGCGCAAAAGACGATCCGTTTCCCGCGGAGGGTCACCCCGAAGCCGACCTGGGTCACGGTCGCTCCCGGCAGGGGAATCACCTCGAACTCGAGGCCCCCGAGCGTCACGCGGTCGTAGTCCCGCAAGCTCCCCGCCACCGCGATGCCCTCGATCGGGGCGAAGAGGTCCCAGAGGTTGTCGTAGATGATCTGCGTGTCGCGCTGGCGAAAATGCTGCCCGGGGTCGGTGAAGAGGGCGCGCTCCCCGTGAGGCACGTGCACGGGAATGCCCGCACGGGATGCGGCAACCGCTCCCGCGGAGTGGTCGCGGAAGTAGTGGGTGCAGAGGAGCGCGACGGGCCGTCCGCCGGGGAGCTCGTCCAGGTGATCAAGCCACCGTCCCGTCCCCGCATCCACGATCACCGTCCCGCCCGGTCCGTCGAGGGCGTAGACGTTGCAGCTGTCGCGGAACCGTTGGAGGCCGGAGAGCACGGGAATCCATGGCATGGCCGACGTTAGCATGCGCGGGGATCCCGAGAAACGGGAGAACGCGGGCTTTTTTTACAGAAAGCTACTCGACGGCATGGAGGCCACCCGCGGGGCTCGATCCGGAGGCGCGCAGCATCCCCCGCGCGTTTGAAGAGACCTTCCATGACCCAGCCGCCGGCCCTCATCCCCTGCACCGGCAACATCACCGTTCCCCTCGACCGCAACCGGCTGAGAGGCGGCTCAAAATCGGCAACGCCAGCAGGATGTTGCGCGGCAGATGGAACGGGTCCTTGACGGGCAACGCGATCAACCGGGTGGTGACTTTCCCCTCGCGGTCGAGCCGTTGATGCCATTCGCCATGCTCGTGGTCCGGATAGTGGGCGAAAGACCAGTCGTGGACCTTCCAATACCAGTCCATGCACCACGGTTCGAGCGTCCGTTCGTGCGCGAGCAACAGCGCGTAGAGCGTCTCGCCTGCGCTCCACCACGGCTTGGTGTCGGCAGCCGGCCACCAGCACGGCCCGCCAGGATTCTGGTAGTCGAGGCAATGGGGAATGCCGCCGCGATCCTTGTCCCAGCCGAACTCCAGCATCCAACGGACGACCTCCGCCGCGCGGCAGGCGAGCGCCCGGTCCCGGCGGCGGATGGCCTGGTGCATCACGAACCACATGCTCTCGATCGAGTGACCGGGGTTGGCGCAACGGCCCGCCGGGGCGTCCACGACCTCGCTGTTCGGGCCGAGATATTCGAGCAGCACGCGCAGCTCCGGTCGCACGTGATGATCCATGATGCGACGCAGCGACCAGTCCACGAATTCGAGAATGTCCCGCTCCGGTGCGACGTCCGCCAGCTCCTGTCCCACCTCCAGCCCGATCATCGGGATGCTGTGCACGTACTTGATCTCCTTGGTGGGCCGGTAAGGCCCGAAGGCGTCGAAGTCGGGCGACCGGGTGCGCCGAACAGCGTTCCGGTAGATTTGCAGCGCCTCGTCGAGGTATCTCTGCTCCTTTGTGGCGCGATACAATTCGCCGAGCCCGTACGTCGCGAAGAAGTCGTTGTAGATGCTCGTCGCACCTTCGAGGGGCTTGCCTTCACGCGTGACCTTGTGGACGAACCGCCCCTGCTCGTCGCGTCCGTGTTCAAGGATGAACCGGGCGGTGGCTCGTGCGATTTCCAGAAACTCGGGCCGTGGCTCGAAGCGATTGTAGAGCGCCGCGAACGTCCAGACCGCGCGACACTGGGAGGTCAGGTACTTGTCGGTGGAAATCTTTGAGCCGTCGTCGTGGATGCACGTGAACAGCCCGCCGTGCTCGCGGTCGATCGCGTGTCGGAACCACCAGGGGATGATGTTGTTGCGGAGCAGGTCGTCGTACAGGCCGTGGAGTTGGTGGAAGCCCGGTCGTTGCATCGCGGGGACGGTAGCGCGGCACGCAGCCCGGCGAAACGCGAGAGTGCGACTTTCCTTTACAGAAACCTACTCCGCCTTCTCAACAGAGTGGGCGCTTCGGCGACCGTTCGCATCAAGCACTACCTGAACGTGCTGCGCGTCTGGCATGCGATGAATTTCATGAGCGGGGGCTGCTCGCTGAAACAAACGGCGGCGGAGTGCGGCTTCAAGACCGTGCAGTATCTCACGACCGTGTTCACCCAGAAGTGCAAGATCACGCCGGCCCGGTTTGCGCGCCTGTGCGTGGAGCGGACCCGGAATAGCCGATCCGGATCCCCGCGCACTTGGTCCGGAACACGCAATCCGAGATCACCACGTTTTCCATGACGGGCGCGTCCTTGATGAACTGCCTGCTGCTCCTCAAGATAATACAGTCATCGGCGCGGCGTGGCACGGATGGGAATGCGAATCCCGGGCGAGCCCTATCCAAACGCTTCCGGCAGGTGTCTCCGCGCGGCGCCAAGCAACCCATCGAACAGGTCGTCGGGGACGCTGGGGTAGGGTGGCCGCATGAGGCGCGTTCCCGCCGCGCCGCCGACCTGGGCCATGGACTTGTCGATGGCCCCGGCGAGGATGCCCCGGTCGCGGATCGGTTGCACTCCCTGGGCGTAGAAGCGGTTGACCCGGTCCTGGATGGCCACGGCCTCGGGCCAGCGCCCCTCCTCAATGAGTTTCCACCAGTGCTTCATCAACGCCATGCTCACCCCCGCCAACGCGGAGTAAATCCCCAGGCCGCCGTGGCGCGCGGCGTTGACCACCCTCGATTCATGGACAAAGTGGCTGTGGCGCCGTTCTCCCCCGGGCGCCGCGAGGAGGAGGGCATCGAGACCCTCGGTCTTGGTCCCGATCACGCAAGGATTCTCGCGCGCCAGCTTCTCGTAGAGCGCCGCGCTGAGCGTGAGCTTGCCGTGAGGCGGCGCGTAGAGGATCACGCCAAGGTGACCGGCGACCTCCTGCACCGCACCAAGGAACCGCAAGAGCCCATCCTCGTTCAGGGGGAGCCAGTACGGAGGCGAGAGGTGGATGGTGTCGACGCCAAGGTCACGGGCCACGCGGATGCGCGCCAGGGCGCCTTCCTGATGGGTCCAGGTGCAGCCCAGGCCAAGGAGGAGGCCGGGCGCGGCGGACCGGCATCGCTTCACGAACCGGCGGGCCACGGCCTGCCAGTCCTCGAACTCCAGCGTGAAGAACTCGGACGCGGTATCCAGGCTGTAAAGACCGTGGGGATCGGAGGCGAGTTGGCGATCCAGGTTGGCGTCGGTGGTCTCCTGGTCGAGCCGCCATTGTGCGTCCCAGTAGAGGAGCATGGGCGGCCAGATGCCTCGGACCGAGGTGGGAGGTACTTGTGGGAAGGTGGGCATGGCTCTGGGCTGCAAGGATAGCATGTCGTAGCTGCGTTGCCGGGGAAGAAATCGCAGCACGAAATCGCAGCACGATGCACGGTTTGGGGAATCCGTCCGCGGCTCACAACGGCAACTTCGCAGGAAGACCCCGGTGATTTCTCCCTTCCCGTGGTGCCCCGTTCCCTGTTGAATGCCGCGCATGCGGATCGGCATCGCGGCCCCCGGCCACCTGAAGACCGTCCCGATGGGGCGCTACTGCGCGGAAACCTTTCGCCGGATGGGACACGAGGTCCTGCTCTTCGACGCCGGTTCTGGGACGGGCAGATTCGCTACGAGGGGAAAATGGTGCGCCTCGTCCGCGAGTTCGGCGTCACGGACAAAATGGGCCCGGGGGGCGCGAAAGATCCGCAGCATGGATTCCCGGAAGGTGGGACGGGTCATTCGCAAGGATCAGACAAAACCCAGCTTCTTGAACTCCGCCTGCCCCTTCACGTAGCTCGCGTTGCCCTCCTTGAGGTCGCTGCAGCAGTCGCCCCACACGGAGATCCGCGCGTTGTCCTTCGTGCAGGTCGCCTTCGAGGAGGGGATCCTCTCAAACAACAACCGGTAGAGCTCGCCCGCCTTCAGCGTGCTGCCGTATCCCAGGCCGAGCAACTGGAGCACGTTGAGGTCGCGCAGCTCGTTGGAGAGCCCGCCCGTTCCCCCGACATTCACGCAGGCGCCCGTGTCCGCCGCGCGGCGCTTGCACGGGCCGCACATCATCCCGTCGGCCCCGTTCACGAGGGTGACGAGGGTTTGCGGCTTCCCGAGGACGAGTTGCAGAAACTCGGGCAGGTTGTCAGCCTCGAACGGCGGGCGGATCCCCATGCCGTACTGGCAAACCGCGCACATGAGCAGGTGCGGGCGGATCCGGATCGCGGACGCCGTGTCCATGGCGGAGACGGACCGCTTCTTGACTTCCGCGCGCTCCCCGTCGCTCACAAACGGGATGTACTCGTCGATGTTCACCTGGTTGCCGCGCTCGTAAAAGCCCGAGTTGGCCTTGGGACACCCCTTCCACGCGCACGAGGAAGCCTCCCCGTAGCCGCAGGTGCCCCGGACCGTCTTGAGGTGGTTCTGGGCCCGGTACAGGAGATGCCGCGCCGGCAGGACCGCGCCCGGGGCGAGGTCCAGCTTCGCGAGGATGTCGAGGTCGCGCTTCCGGTTGAACTCGGCCCCCTCGGGGCTGTCGTCCTTCGTCCCAGGGTCCTGGAAGGAGTAGACCCCCCCCTCGTTGCAGCGGAGGACCACGGGAATATCTGGCTGCCGTCGGATCGCCTCGAGGATCCGCTTGAGGAAGGCGCCCTTGGCGCTCCAGAACGGCTCGCGGTTGAGCGACTCGAAGGCGGCCCTCGCCGCCGGGTCGCTGCGCGCCTCCCCCAGCCCGCACACGAGACAAAGGAGTTGATAGGGCCTCAGCGAGATCGCAGAGACCGCGTACTGCGTCACGGGCGAAGGTTCCTGTTCCATATTTCGGGACCCCGCGATCCCGAACTCAGACTAGTCCAGATGCGCCGCCCACGCACGCATAATCACAAAACTACACGAGGCTTACCCGTGGATTTGGGGCCTACGCCGCCCAGTGCGCGGCGGGACGTGAAAGGAACTCCTCCAGCGGAATTCCCTGCGTGCCGACGAGAAGCTGGCGCTTCACGGGGAAGGCTTTCGCGAAGGCCGCCATGCCCGGGAAGGAGACCCGGCGCCGTCCGCTTTTGACCTCCAGCGCCGTGACTGAGCGTCCCCGAACGAGGACAAAGTCCACGTCGCGGTTGCCCTCCAGCCAATACTGGACCTCGATGCTCGTCCCCGCCGTCGTATTCAGGAGATGCGCGCCCACCGCCGACTCGACGAGGCGACCGCGGCGCTCGGGGTCGCCGACGGTCTCCGCGAAGGAAACGGGCGACAACGCGGTCATGAGCGCGGTGTTGAGCGCCTGGAACTTGGGGCTGGAGGCGCGCTGGCGGACCCGCTGCCCGGCATGCTTCGAGAGGCCCGCCAGAAGGCCCGCACCCCGGAGTAGGTCGAGGTAGTGCGCAAGGGTCACGGTGTTACCGGCATCCTGCAACTGGCCCAGCATCTTCTGGTAGGAAAGCACCTGCCCAGAATACTCGCACCCGAGGTGGAAAAGGCGGCGAAGCAGGGCGGGCTTGTGCACGCGCGTCATGAGCAGAATGTCGCGGGAAAGGGTGGTTTCGACCAGCGCGTCCACGATGTAGCGCCGCCAGCGATCCTCCCGCGCGACCAGGGGCGCGGCACCGGGGTAGCCGCCGAAGTAGAGAAACCGGTCGAGGTTCCAGCCAAAGGCCGCCTTCATCTCCGGGAACGACCAGTGGGGCACGGGGATGACCTCAAATCGGCCGGCAAGGCTCTCGGTCAGGCCTTTCTGCACGAGGAGCGGAGAGGAACCGGAGAGCAGCACGCGAAGCGGGAGGCCGCTCGCCGTGTCCTCGTCCCAAAGACGTTTGACCGCTTCGGACCACCCTGGGACCTTCTGGATCTCGTCGAGCACGAGCAGGGCCGGGCATGGCCGCGTCGGTTTCCGGGTGAGGGACCGCGCGATCTCCCATTGCTGAGCCAGCCATGACCGGTCCTGAAGCGTGGGCTCGTCCGCGGAGACGTGGTGGACCGGCAGGCTCAGACTTTTCGCCACCTGGCGCGCGAGGGTGGTCTTGCCCACCTGCCGCGGCCCCGCGAGGACCTGGAGAAAACGGCGGGGTTCCTGAAGCCGCTCCAGAAGGGTTTGGAACAAGGGACGGCGAAACGTCTTCATGGCATCCTCCTGAAATTACTCAGTATTCTGAGCAACTTTACTCGTCGAATGCTCTCCGTCAAGCACGGAATGGGGTTGTCCGTCGCTGGGCACGCGACCAACTTATCGGGCTTTCCCGCCGCAGGCTTGCTCTCCCGTTGCTGCCGAATCGTGTTCGCTTGCGTTGTCGCCGATCTGGTTCTCTCTGTTGCGTCCCACCCCACCTCGCGGCGACGCGGTTACTTTGAGTTCTCACACGGTCAACGGCCCCATGCGGCCAGGGTCTTCCACCCTGAGGAATCCCCGGGGAACGCTGCATCGTCATCGAAATGGCGTGGAACTCATCATGCGCCAGCGCCGGCAAACAGCTCCCGCCAGATCTTGCGTGCGGCCTCCCGATGCGACTTCGGGAACGCGCGAGGGAACGGCCATCGAACATGGTTCGTCAGTTCGCGGATCACGCCTTCCACAGCCCTCACGGCATGGAGCAACACCGTCGCGGAGACCTCCCCGAGGCGGTCAACCGCGCCATGGTGCTGCCAGCGGATGAGCGTCCCCACGTTGGGGCGCATGAGGGTTGCCGACGGGACCCCGAACGCCGAGAAGGGGAAATGGTCGGCATAGGGAAACGGCTCGTCGTGCTCCCGTACGTCCATCCCCCGCCGCGCGAGGGTCCCCGCCAGGAAGGTGCCGAACGCCTCGGAGCCCGCCCGGCACAGCTGCCAGTGCCCGAGGGGCGAGGAGATGCTGTCCAGGTTGAGCACCACCCCGATCCCGGGCATCTCGTCCTGGTGGCGGAGCGCGTACCGCGCGGAGCCGAACGAAAGCCGTTCCTCCGCGGCGAAGGAGACGAAGCGGACGGTCCTCAGGGGGCGCGCCTGTCGCAGGCGCCGGGCCAGTTCCAGGAGGGCGACCACGCCGGAGGCGTTGTCGTCCGCCCCGGTGTTCTCGCACTGGGTGTCGTGGTGTGCGGACACCAGCACGAGCGGGAGGTCGGGCCTGCGCCCCGGGATCTCCGCGACGACGTTGCGGGAACATGCGAGGGTCCGTTCCACCTCGACCCGGATCCGTCCGATCCGGGCGCCGGCTTTCTTCAGGTCCCACCCCGCGCGGTACGGGATCCCGACCGTCGGCGGCATGCCGTATCGGGCGGTCCACGAGGGGTAGACGCCGTCGCTCTTGAGCCAGTCGAAGGGCAGGCGGTCATCCACGAGGATGACCGCGAGGGGCTTCGCCGCGACGAGCCGGCGGTGCATCGCGACATCGCCGGGCAGCGAGCCGAACACCACCGCGAGGTTGCCGCGCAGGACGGACGGGCGGTAGAAGCGGGCGGCCTGCTCCGGCGCCTCGATCCAGACGAGGCGCCCCTCGCGAGCGCGGGCGCCATCGGTGGACGGGGCCCCCATCAGGGCCCGCGCGGGAACGCGTCGGAAGGCCGACCCGACCCGTACGCGCAGATCCACCCTGGACCGAACCGTCGTTTCGCAGGGAAACGATTCCTGGGCCACGTCGGCCAGGCCCATCCGCGCGAAGCGCCCGGCGAGGTAATCGCCCGCGGCCTGTTCCCCGCGGGAACCGGCCCGGCGATCCCCGATCTCGTGGCACAGGGCGCGCCAGTCGCGGGAAACCTGCCGAAGCGGGGAGGTCGTCATTTCGTCTCGAGCCGAAGGCGCAGGCGGGGGGTCACTCGCACAACGGCAGAAGACTCTCGAACATCAGCCTCGCGGCCTTCCCGGGCGGCATCTGGCGAAGCTCCTCGCTGAACATCTCGATCGAAAAGTGTCCCCGGTAGCCGTGGGCCTCGATCGCGCCGAAAAGCCTCTTCAGGTCGAGGTGGCCCTTCCCCGGCAACTCGCGATCGGCGTTGCAGTGGCTCAGCTCCGCGGGCTTGTCGCGCATGTCGTCCACATGAACGTGCCGGATGAACGCGACGCTCTCGCGGGTGATCATCTCGAACTTCGTCGGCGTGCAGTGGTAGTGCGCCGGGTCGAACAGCACCCCGACGTTGGCCGCGCCCGAGCGCTTCGCGACCTCGACCGCGGTCCTCAGCGACTTGACGACCGGGGACCAGTTGAACTCGATGCAGAGCTGGACCCCCGTGCCCTCGATGCGTTTTCCCAGCTCTCCGAACACCGCGGCGATCGTCCCGACCGGGTCCTTCTCAGCCTTGATGTCCGCCGGGCCATCGGTGCCGACGACCAGCGCGGTCGCCCCCAACTCGCCGAGCAGGCGCGCGTTTTCCACAACGGCATCGTTGGCCTTCCGGTCCCCGAAGCAGGCGACCACGGTTTGGAAGCCGCCGATGCAACGCAACTGGTGCTGGTCGAGCAGGCGCGCGGCGTCGGCCACCGTGCGGCCCTTCGCCAGGTACTCCTTCAGGTGGGGCAGGTAGAACTCCACGCTGGGGAATCCCGCATCGCGGTAGGCGGCAAGGCGTTCCTCAAGGTCCGCACCCGAGGTCGAGATGGAGTTGATGGCCAGTTGGGATCGTTTCATGTTGCGTGATGACGCGGGTTC
>CAZZBZ010000081.1:0-12365 GCA_964653025.1 uncultured Verrucomicrobiota bacterium | reverse complement strand
GGCCTGGAGCGTGCCGCCGTTCATTACGAGGGTGCCGCTGCCAAGGGCGTTGTTGATTCCGAGAGCAAGGGCGCCGGCGGTGTTCGTGGTGCCTCCGGAGTAGGTGCTCGCGCCATTGAGCACCAGCGTGCCGGCGCCGTTCTTGGCCAGGGCCCCGACACCGATCAGGTTGGCGAGGCTGGTGAGGTTGGTGGTGGGGCCGGGGTTGAAGAGGAAGGAAGTGGCGGCGAGGGAGCCGTTGGAGATGGCGCCGCCGGTGGCGGTGAAGGCGCCGTTGGTCACGCTGAAGCCACCGAGGTCGTAGACCCCGCCGGCGACCGTGACCGCGCCGGCGGCCAGGAGCGCATTGACCGCACCGACCGAGAGCGTGCCGTTGCTGAGGATCGTGCCTCCGGAGTAGGTGTTCGCGCCGGCGAGGGCCAGCGTGCCGGGGCCGGCCTTGATGAGCGAGGCGGTGTTGGTGAGGATGCCCTGGAGGGTGGTCAGGGTGTTGGAGACGGCGATCAGGCGGGCACCCGTTCCGAGGTCAATGAAGGGGGAACCCAGAGTGAGATTTCCGGTTCCCGCCGAGCCGAAGATGGGGTTGGCGGCGAACACGAGGGCGTTGGTGAGCGTTCGCGCCGTGCCATCGGCGGCCTGGAGCGTGCCGCCGTTCATTACGAGGGTGCCGCTGCCAAGGGCGTTGTTGTCCCCAAGTGCGATCGCCCCGGCGCTGTTGGTCGTGCCCAGCGTGTAGCTGTTGTTCGCGTTGGAGAGGATCAGGGTGCCGCCCAGAAGCTTGACGATCCCTCCGTTGGTGACTACTCCCGCGAGGATCACGGAACTGGGAACCGACAACCGCCGAATGGCCCCACCGAGGTCCACGCCGCCAGTGAGGTTTAGGAGGCCGGTGTCAGTCGAGTCGCCGAGGGAGATATTGGTGTTGATGATCAGGTTGTTGGCAAGCGTCCGTGTCGCGGTGCCGGTTGCGTAAAGCGCGGAGCCGGATCCGATGAAGGTGATGGCCCCTCCGCCGAGGGCGCTGTCGTTGCCGGCGGCGATTTTTGCAGCACCGCTGTTGAGGAAAGTCCCCCCCGAATAGGTGTTCGAGCCGGAGAGGTAGGCCGCGATGGTATTGCTGATAATCAGGGAACCGGACCCGACAAATTGGTTGCTGTAGAGGGCAAACCCCGAACTCCCTCCGATTAGGACCATGGCGTTGTTGGTAACAACCGCGGCTCCGAGGACGTTGGTTCCAGAAACGCCACTGCCTCCCAGATACAGGATGCCGCCGCCCACCGTTACGCTGCTCAATGCATTCCCGCCATTAGTCAGGATGAGTGTTCCCGTGCCGGTCTTGATGAGGGCGCCATTCTGGGTGAGGGCGCCGCCGAAGGTGGTGTTCGCGTTGTTGCCGCCCACGGTGAGTGTGATAGCATTGCCCGCGAGATTGGTCAGCCCGAAGTTGAGCGTTCCCGCGAGGCCGCCGAAGGTCCACGCGGTCGCGGCGTTGCTCAGTACCAGGCCGCCCACCAAGGTGTTGCTCACAGTGGCCCCGGATGCGGCCAAGGGACTGGCGAGGACCACCCGTCCGGAACTGGCGCCAAGGACTCCCGTGAACGTGTTGTTGCTACTCAAGATCAAATCGCCCGCGCCTCTCTGGATCAGGCTTCCGGAACCGCTGACCACGTTGCTGAAGGTTACGGAATCGGAACGGTTGAAAGCCAGCGTCCCCAGGTTGGTGACGTCGCCCAGCGCCCAGCCGGAGGCGCCGCCGTTGCCGATCTGCAGCGTGCCGTTGCTGATGATCGTCCCCCCCGTGTAGACGTTGTTGCCCGAAAGGGTCAGGGTGGTGGTTCCAGCCTTGACCATCAGGCCCCCGTTGGAAAGGATGCCGGACATGATGACCGCGCTGCTGATGGTCAACGGGCGCATGGCCCCGGCGAAGTCGGCATTGCCGCTGAGCGTGAGCAGGCCGTTCTGGGTGGCATCACCAAAGATGGTGCCGTTGCTGAAGACGAGGCTGTTGGCGAGCGTCCGCGCCGTCGTTCCGGCGGCGGCCAACCTGCCGGCTGCCGCGAAAATGATGGGGCCCGTGCTGAGGGCAGTATCGTTGCTCAACGTCAGCAGCCCGTTGCCGGAAATTAACGTGCCACCGCTGTAAGTGTTCGCATTGGTGATGACGAAGAAGCCGCTACCTGTAGCCGCCATGTTGACGACGCCCGTCCCGACGATCTGGCTGCCGATCATGGCCGTACCCCCTCCTCCTCCGGTGAATTTGATTTGCCCTTGGTTCGAAATCACGCCCGTGGCCTGCACGGCGACCCCTCTGCTGTCGTTGCCAAACTGCAGAAGTCCCTGCACGAGGGTATAACCAGCGTAGGTATTCGTCCCTGAAAACTGGATCAGAGAACTCGGTCCGCCGGTGCTGGTGAGGAGCACATTCCCATTCCCGGTGAGATACCCGAGAATATAGTTTGCGCCGGCGTTATTGAGGTTGATCATCGAAAGCGTGCTGCCCCCGAGGTCCACTTTTCCGGAAATCGTGCCGTTGCCGCCTTTCGCAAGCATCCAGGTCTGGCTGGCGGTGAGGTTGGCGTTTGAGCCAAGATAGATGACTTTTGAGCCGCCGGTATTTTCGTTGGTGATGCCGCCCGCCCCGATCGAGACCGAGGCGAGGTTGAGGGTGAGGTTCGAGTTGCCCGTGGCAACGATCTTGTCCATCACGAGGCTGCCATTGGTGAGGACGAGCATCCCCAGCGTGGTGTTCGCGTAGAAGGTCGCCGCCGTGTAGGTGTTGCCGCCGAGGTTGTTGGTTAGGGGGGCGATCGACTGGAACCACGCGTCGCTGGAGTCGCTCCACGCGTTTCCCGAGGGGTTGTTGGTGCTGGTTTTCCAGTTGGTGGAGGAGCCCCAGTTGCCTGCACCTCCGTCGAGGACCGAGGTGCTCGGGATGACGTCAAAGTAGTTCGTCACGGCCCGAGAGGTGCCCGTACCGAGGAGGAATCCAAAGACCATGGCGAGGGCGAGGAGCCCCGTGGCGCGGGGGAGATGCGGCGATGAAGGGAGGGGCTTCATGGGGGGCGCGGGAGAGGGCCTTGGCTCTGGTTGTCTTGTAGCCTTGTAACGTTGTGAAAGCGAGAAAAAACGAGGCTCAGCCCCGACCTTCGTCGGGGCGCGCTGACGCGCGGTTCAGCGGTTCACGGTTCACGGTTGGGAGGAGGGAGGGGAGAGGAATGTAAAACGTAAAACGGGCGATGAAAAATGGGAAATTGGGTAAGCGGGAAAGTGGAAAAGCGGGAAAGCGGGAAAGCGGAGGGGAGAGGGGCAGAGGAGGACAGAGAACTTAAAAAATCTAATGTAAAACGGGCGATGAAAAATGGGAAATTGGGAAATTGGGAAAGCGGAAAAGCGGGAAAGCGGAGGGGAGAGGGGCAGAGGAGGACGGAGAACTTAAAAAATCTAATGTAAAACGGGCGATGAAAAATGGGAAAGGAGATTCAGCGGTTGGGAGGGCGGTGGTAGAGGGTGGCGGACCAGTCGGAGCGGGCGTCGCCGGCCCCGAGGGCGCGGAGGCGGTAGGCGGTGGACGGGGCACCGGGCTGGTCGTCGCGCCAGGCGCGCGCACCGGTAGGAAGGCTCGCGGCCTCGCGCCAGGGACCCCAGCCGCGCGGCTCGAGCTGGCGGCGCTCGACCCGCCAACCTGTCGCACCGGGCACCGCCTCCCAGGCGAGGGCGGGGATGCCGTCGCCCGCGTCGAGGGAGGGCTTCGGCGCGGGCATCCCGCCTTCGGCGCGCCCGTTCCAGCGCAGGACGGTGGTCGCGTTGCCGAGGTACTGGGGCATGAAGAGGGCGTAGCCCTCCGCCAGTTTTCTCGCGATCAACTCGGGCGGGCCGTCGAAGATCGGGGTGAGCGTGGAGGGCCCGGGGTCGATCCGCCCGACGAGTTCGAGGTCGGCGGCACGGAAGACGAGCACGGTCATGTGCTGCATGTAGCCGACGAAGAGAAAGTCCCCGGCGAGTGTCGAGCAGTAGGCCTGGTCGCGCGGGCGGGAGACGAGGGTCGTGTCGTAGGGGAGTTCGCGGAGGTGCGTGGGGACGAGGAGGTCGCCCTCGATTTTCGCGCGGAGGACGACCCGCCCGAGCGGGTGGTTATGGCCGACCTCCTTGGAGTACGGGAGGTCCCCGGTAAACCCGAAGAGGAAGACGACGCCGGCGGCGGCGTCCACCTCGAACCCGCCGAGGCGGATCGCGCGGTTCTTGGCGGCGAAGGGCTCCGGCAGCTCGAAGACGGAGTTGGACGGGGACGTGAGCGACCAGCCGGGCACGCCGCGGGCATCGAGCGCGCCGGCGGGGATCCGACGGAGGACGCGCTTCGCGACGTTCGGGTCGAGGACCCAGAGGTCGCCCCGGTCGTCGAGGTTCAGGAAGGCCCACTCGCCGTCGGCGCGCAGGGCCTTCTCGTACTCCCCGGCCTGGAAGCGCCCGTCGCCGTTCGCGTCGCGCCAGAGAAAAGGGCCGAAGCCGGGCGGCTGCCACGGGGGCCACTCCGCGCCGGTGTGGCGGGGGCTGACGAGTGCGCAGGGGATGGCGGTGTCGCCCTCGAAGCGGAAGATGCAGAGCGGGCGCCCGCCCTGGGTGGTGGTGACGAGGAAGGGTTTCCCCCCGATGCGGCGCACGCCGTAGAGCGTCGGGTTCCCGTGGAGCCGCGGGTCTTCCGGGAAGCGCGCGCGATCGAGGGTGCTCGCGGCGAACGTCGCCTCGTTTCCCGCGGCCTGCGTCCAGTCCATGCGGTAGCGGCTGTTCCCTGAGAAGGCGGCGGCGGGGTCGCCGGGATCGGGGTCCGCGGTATTGAGGAAGGCCAGCCCCTCCATGCGCCAGCGGAGCGCGCCCTCCGTCGTGAAACTTTCGAGGCGGGTCTGGTCGATCCCCTGGTCGCCGACGGTGCAGAGGTAGAGATGCCCCTCGGCATCGGCGCCGAGGCCGCGCACATTCTTGAACTCGGGACGGAAGCTGCTGGCGGCCCGCGGGGTGGCGGCGAGCTGGTCGAAGAAGCGGACCTGGTCGTCGGCGACGAGGAGGCGGTCGCGCGCGGCATCGTAACCGAGGGCGCGCGGCTCGGAGACGCCGGCGAGGGCCGAGGTGTCGAGCGGCTTTCCCTCGGGGGTGAAGGCGACGACCTTCCCGGGGGCCGCGGGCACCGGGCTCCAGGCCTCGAAGTTCGTGACGTTGACGCCGGGGCCGGCGAGGCGGATCGCGCGCCACGGCGTGGCGGGGTCCACGGTGAGCCACTCGTCGGGCCAGCCGGCGGGGACGTCGGCGAACGCGGCGAGGTTGACCCACGGGCCGTTGGGGCCGGTCGCGGACCCCTGGAAGAAGACCTCGCGGAAGCGATCGGAGTCGGTCCCGTTCGTGAACTTGAGCGCGCAGACCGGGGTGGGCTGGCCGAAGTCGAGGACCGCGGCGCCGTCGGGCGTCCTCGCGGGTTTCGCCTCGAGGCGGCGCTTCCCCGGGGGCGCGGCGCGCTGCATCACCCAGAGATTGCCGCGGCGGTCCACGCGGACCTTGGCCGCGCGCTCGAGGGGGATGCGGAAGGGCAGGGGCTGGCCGTCGGCGAGCGAGACCGCGCCGAGACCCTTGCCGTCCGCGAACCAGATGCGATCGCGCTCCTCGTCGAGCGCGACGCCGAGGAGGTTCGTGGCCGCCTCGCCCACCTTGAAGATCCGCTTCGATTTCGGGTCGAGCGGCTGGCCCGGCTCGCGGCGGTAGATGAGGAGTTCGTTCTTCCGCCCGTAGACGACGTGGCGCTCCCCGACGGCGACGCCCTCGCCGGAGTTCACGCCGAGCGGGGCGAACCCGGGGAGGGCATCGCCGTCGCGATAGACCCCGGCGGCGTGGCTGCCCTCCTCCCACGGGGTGGTGAGGTAGACGAAGCCCTCGGGGCTGGCCTCGAGATCGCTCGTGTAGAGCTGGAGATAGCCCTGCGCCCGGTCGTTGAACGGGGTGCCGCGGAGGAGGGTGTTGCCCAGTCCGCCGGTGGTGACGGGGAGGGGGGGGAGGGATTTGACGTCCGGCGCCGGGACGAGCATCGGCTCGGCGGCGAGGGTGGCCAACGGCAGCAGGAAGAGCGCGAGCAGGAAGGGAACCCATGAACGCTTCCAAGATGATGCCTGCCTCGCGGGGGCACGGCAGACGGCCCGCGACACGCGGGCCCTCCAAGGAACCGATTCAAACGGGTTTTGGAGGGCCGCCGTGTCGGCGGCCGCAGTTTCGGGAGATGCCTTCCTCGCGGGGGCATGGCAGACGGCCCGCGATACGCGGGCCCTCCAGAGAACCGATTTGAAGGGAGTTTTCATTCGATGAGGGTCCAGCGGATGCCGCAGTTGGGGCTGGCGAGGTAGTAGGGGTGGAGCGTGAGGCCGTTGAGCTTGCAGGCGGCCTTGCCCTCGCCGTAGTCGATCTTCGGGCCCTGGTGGTTGCCCACCTGGAAGACGAAGCCGAAGTCCGTTCCCGCCTGCAGCTTGAGGTCCGGGATCTCCGCGCGCGGCAGGGCGATCTCGTAGACGCGCACGGCGCCCTCCTGGCGGATGGCGATCTTCGCGCCGTCGACGGCGCCCGGGGCGGGGCCCTTCGCGGGCTTTGGCTGGCGGGGGAAGCCGTGCACGCGCGGCATGCCGGGGGCGAGCAGGCGCCAGAGCTCGCCCTGTCCGTCGGCGCACAGGTAGGCCGAGTACTCGTAGTCCGAGTCCGGCACCGCGGAGAAGCCGAGCGGGATGCGGTCGGTGTTCGGGGCGAGGTCGTGCCAGTCGTCGCGCACGTCGAGGGCGAACTGGACGCGGTCGCCCTCGTAGGCGAGGAGGGGGGTCGGCTTGCGGCGGTAGACCCACGGGACCTCGGCGAAGCTGCGCCCCGCCTCCTTGAGCGAGCGGCCGTCCTTGCCCTTCGTTTTCGCGAGCCAGCCCGCGTACGGCTCGAGGAGGTCCGAGGAGGCGCTGTGGAACCAGTCCTCCTCGTTCGCCGTGGCGCGTCGGGGCTTGTCTGTCTGCGGGGTCGGGTCGTTGACGCGGAGGGCGAGGAAGAGGTTCTCCGCGTCCCACGCCATCTTCATTTCCACGAAGGTGCCGTCGGGGAGCTTGTCGCGCGCGTCGAGCCACGGCATGCGGGCGAGCTCCGCGGCGTCCATCTTCTCGGTCCGGGCGGCGAGCATGATCCCGGGGACGCCCTCCCACTCGGCGAGGTCGCCGTCCACGGTCACCGCGCGGCGTGGGGCGATCGCGGCGTTGAGGGTTTCCTGGTAGAGGGCCTCGCCGGCATCGCTCTTGAAGGCGAACTCCATCGGGTAGCGGTTTGCGGGGTCGGGCTTGAGCGCGGCGGCCGGGAACTCGAGGAGCCTGGTCTCGCCCGGCGCGAGGGAGACCGCCGCGGAGGTCGCGCCGAGCTCCTTCACGGCAAGGGTGCCGGTGATTTTCTGCGGGAGGCAGTTGTGGACCTTCACGCGCAGCCTGACGGCGGGGGAGCCGACCGGCGCGGAGAAATCGAGGGGGAGGATCTCGACGGGGCGCTTGCCGCGGATCACGGCCTCGCGGAGGCGCGCGGCGGCGGCGGCGGGCCCCTTCGCGCAGCGGACGTAGGTGGGCAGGTAGGTGAGCGGGATCTCGACCGACTTCTGGCCGGCCCAGGCGGGGTTTCCGGCGAGGTCGAGGAACTGCAGGAGGCCGTCGTCGTTGCGCAGGGTGATCGTGCCGCCCTCGGCGGCCTCGACCTGCGCCCAGGGGCGCTCGGCGGCGTTCTGCGCGGGGCTTCGCGCGCCGATGCCGAGGAGCTGGCCGAACATCACGAGCAGGCCGGCGGGATCATCGTCGGCCCCGAACTGGAAGACCCAGGGGAGGTGCTCGCGAAAGACGATCCGCTGGAAGGGCTTGCCCGCGGTGAGGGCGTTGAAGGCGGCGGTGGCCACGACCGTGGGCGTGGGGATGAGGTAGCGCTCTCGCGCGCCGGGGACGCGGTCGAAGAGCGCGCGCGGATGCCACGGGTTGATGTGCCGCTGGCCGGTCGCCACGAAAAGGCAGACGCCGAGCGGGAGGCGGTACTCGCTGTTCACCATCCACGACTCGGTCTCCATCGAGACCTTGCCGTGGGCGGCGGCGGCGAGCGGGCCGTAGCTCAGGCAGGGGCGGACGTAGTGGTCGGTGAAGACGTCCACGAACGCGTCGTACTCCCGCGCGCCCTCCGAGAAGAACTTGTCCTCGGTGTTCATGATCGAGGAGGCGGCGAAGAGCGGGATATCCCGCGAGGCCTCGCGCGCCGAGTTCGCGAGGAGCTTCATGAGCGCGCGGTAGCGGGGGAGGTCGCCGGCCCACCCGGAGATCCCGCCGCCTTCCCAGGGCTCGTTGTAATGCTCGACGCCCCAGAGCGCGCCCTTGCCCTCCTTCCCGTAGCGCCGGCAGAACTCGGTGATCCATTTCCCGTAGCGGGCGTCGTGCTTCGGGTCCGGCATCCAGTCGGCGCGGCCGCTGTAGGGGTTGCCGTCCCAGTTCGTGGCGCAGGCGGCGGGGGTCTGGTTCGGGGCGAAGGGCCAGGTCCACGGCGGGGTGCCCCCGAGCGTGGCGAGGATCTTCACGCCGTGGGTCTCGGCGGCCTGGAAGAGGCGGTCCATCGGCGCCCAGTCGGCCTTGCCGGCCTCGTCCTCGTTCCAGCCGAGCTCGCAGCGGACGCCCTTCACGCCCATCCGCGCGTAGATGGCGGCGCGCGCGTCGTAGAGTTCCGCGGGATCCTTCGGCGCGCCCCGGAAGAACAGGCCCTCGCCGAGGATGAGGGTGTTGTCCACGGTGGCCGCGGGGTTCGGGCGCGGGACGCGCGCGACGGTGCCGAGGAAGGTGCGTGTTCGGTCGCGGCAGAGGACGAGCGCGTAGGTGCCGAACCTCGCGGGGACGGGGAGGTCGCGGACCTCGAAGCGGTTCGTGGCGACCACGGCGGCGAGCGGGTGGCGGATCGGCTCGCCGAAGGGGGCGACCAGGTCCGGTGGGCCGAAGTCGTCGAGGCCGGTGATCTTCGCGTCTCCGGGGTCGGGGCGGCGCTGGGCGATCTCGCGGATCTCGATCGCGTGGGTGCCGGGGGCGGCGGCCTTGAAGGCGAGGGTGACGTGGACCGGCTCGTCCGCGAAGAAGATCTGGCCCGGGGCGGAGCTGGCCACGAAGCGGTTCGTCTCGTCCGGCATCGCGCAGTCGAGGCGCTCCATGTTCTGGGGATGAACGAGCGAGCGGTACTCGACGCGCTTCGGCGCCTGCGCCGGCGCGGGGAGGGCGAGGAGGAGCGGGGACAAAAGGAAAAGGGCGATGCTGCGACCGTGGGATCGAAGTTGTCCCGTTCCCAATCCGATGTCGGAGTCTGCATTGGGCGATGCACGGATATTCGACGGGCGAGTTCCTGTAGGGCAGGCGCTCCGCCTGCCAGATGGACCGGACGGCAACCGGTGCGGTTGCCCTACAGGATACCCAGCCCACCGGACGTGGTTGGTCAGCAGACCGGGGAGACGGCGGCCAGGAATGGCCGCCCTACAAATTAAGAATCGCGTGATTGAGCAAGCGCGCGATTTCACAGGCCGTCCCAGATGCAGTTGGCGTCACCGCGCTTGATGGAAGTGCCGAACTTCCAGGATTGGAGGCTTTCGACATGGCCGTCCATGAAGAGCCCGTTGCAGGTGTTGCCGGGGTGGAGAACGTACACGCTGCGGACCGCCGCACCATAGGTGGGCGACTGGCCCACGGTGAGAGGGAAGTTTTCGATCCCGGCTTGCGCGACGAGGTAGGTGGGAAGCAGGCAGGTGGGGTCGTTGCCCGATGCGCCGGTGAAACGGGCGGCGTCGGCGAGGTAGAGGGTTTCGCCGGGGCTTCGCACGTCCGTGGGGCGGGCGTGGCCTGAACTTCCGTTCGCCTCGTAGGTGAGTCTCGGGGAAACCACGTTGAGGTTGACCATGTAGGAGGTGCGGCTGGAGCTGGCGGATCCGGCAGCGAGGTCGCCGGGGTAGCTCTGTCGGAGGGCTTTGTCGCGGGCGAGGTGTTCGGGACAGAAGGTGACCGCGATGCTCCCAAGGTAGTTGGCTCCCATGGTGAGGGAGGCGGGGCCCGCGTTGGTTTCGCGGAGGAAGGTTTTCTTGTACTCGTCGGTGTTGGGCCACCAGCCGTCGCAGTCGTTCGAGTAGAGGGAGAAGCCGAGGCCGATCTGCTTGAGGTTGGCCATGCAGTTGGTCGCGCGGGCGCGGGCGCGGGCCAGGTTGAGCGAGGGCAGGAGGAGCGCGGCGAGGATCGCGATGATCGCGATGACGACCAGGAGTTCGATGAGCGTAAAGCTGGCGAGCGGCGAGCGGCGAGCGGCGAGCGGCAAGCAGGGAGGGGGAGGGAGGAGGGGAAAAGCGGGAAATCGGGAAAGCGGGAAAGCAGGAAAGCGGGGGCGGAGGAATGTAAAATATAAAACGGGCGATGAAAAATGGGGAGGAAAAGCGGAAAAGCGGGAATGGCGAGCGGGCTTGCCCCGCGTGGCGCGAATGCGCGTCAAGCTAAGGAACCGAACCACTCGTGGCGCATGGCAAGCCAGAAGAAGCCACCGATGTAACACGGATTTCCACGGAACAAGGAGAGCGCCGATTCCGCCACACGGAATCGGCGCGTCTTCCGCGGGGAGATATCGGAGTTTTGCCCATGGAGCATGCCAGGTCCGTGTAGCGGACCTGGTATTCTGCTTCTGCCATCCGTGTTTCATCCGTGGCTTTCCTTTATACTGAAGGGTCGAGAAGAAAATGGACGGAGAAAATCAGGGGGAGTCCGCCTTCGTTTCGCAGGGGACCAGTTCCGGGGGGATGAGTCGATGCTGGGGTTCGGGGGGGAGTTTGCCCGCGAGGCGGTCGCGGAGAAGCTCCACGAGCGCCTGGCCGATCTGCAGGTTGCGCTTGTCCACGGTGGCGAGCGGGGGCGTCGGCTCCCATTGGCGCCCGGGGACTTCCATCCAGTAGTTGTCGTAGCCGACGAGGGCCACGTCTGCGTTCGGCCGTTTCCCGAGAAGGCGGCAGGCGGCGGCGACATGGGTGACCGCCCCGTCGGAGACGCAGAGGATTGCGTCCACAGGCTGCGGGCCCGCGAGGTGGGGCGAGAGCTGGCCGACCGAGTATTTCGCGAGTGCGTCGAAGTCCTCGCGCGAGCCCGTGGCGAGGAGGAGTTCCCGCGCCTCGAGCGCGGGGAGGAGCGGCAGGCCCGCCTCGCGGATCGCGCGCTCGTGGCCGCGGTCGCGGCTCACGAGCCAGCCCGGGCGGCGGGGCAGGGCCGGCTGGAGCAGCCAGTAGCGCAGGATGCGACGGCATCCGCGGCGGATGAGCCACCGGGTGAGCTCGTAAGACCCCGCCTCGTGGTCGGAGCAGACCGTGTCGAAGGCGGGAACTTCCCCGGCGTCCCCGTAGGCCACCACCGGCAAACCGCGGTCCATGAGCGTGCGGAGCAGGGCGCGGCCGCGCTCCGAATCCACCGCGCCGCGGAGGGCGACCACCCCGCGGGGGCGGTCCTCGGCGAGACGGTGCGCCCGTCCTTCGGGCGCGAGCGCGTCCTGCATCACGAGAGAATGCATCCCGGCCTCCTGCGCGGCGCGGAGGACCCCGAGCTGGATGAACTCCTGCCACCCGGCCGCGTGGTGGCCGGTGACCGTTTCCGGGGAAAGGTCGCTGAGGACGACCAGGGTGTGGTCCATCACGCAACCGGCCCTGTCGGCGGCGCCGAGCACGGTGCGATGGCGTCCCGCCCCGGAGATCCAACCCTCATGGGCGAGTTCCCGGAGGGCGAGGTTCACGGTCGAGCGGGGGATCTTGAGCCGTGCGGAGAGGTCGTAAGCGGAGGGGAGTCGCTCGCCGCGCGGGAGGACTCCTTCGGAGATCCACTCCTTGAGGGCGCGTGTGGCGCGCAGGCGTGGGGAGCGGTTGAGGAACGAGACCGCCTTCCCCCGGGATTGTGGCGCGGCAACCGTCATAATTGTCTAAAATGGTCTAACTTTGTACATTATTGACTAATCTGAGATGATCTGTCAAGAAAATCACGGTGACACCCAGCTTCGCAAGGGGACGATGGAGCCCCGTCCGGTGCGCATTGGCGTCAAGCTAACGGGCATGGTTCCCGCGCTTGATGGGCAGAACCGAACCAGAAGAAGCCACAGATGAAACACGGATTTTCACGGATAGAGGAGAGCGCCGATTCCGCCACACGGAATCGGCGCGTCTTCCGCCGGGAGATATCGGAGTTTTGTCCATGGAGCATACCAGGTCCGTGTAGCGGACCTGGTATTCTGCTTCTGTCATCCGTCCCGCGACTGCGGGATCCGTGGCTTCCCTGTAAACTGCAGGGCCGAGA
>CAZZBZ010000080.1:0-12505 GCA_964653025.1 uncultured Verrucomicrobiota bacterium | reverse complement strand
GACCCTGTAGCTCAAATGGATAGAGCAGCGGTTTCCTAAACCGCAAATCCCGGTTCAATTCCGGGCGGGGTCACCATTTTCATCCTCCCCATGCCTCCCTCCCCGAGCCCGTCCCCACTCCAGCCCAGCCCGAGGGAACGTGAGGTCCTTCGGGAACTCGCGGGCAAACTCCACACCCTCGCCAAGAACCCGGAGATGGAGCGCCGACGCACACTTTGGGAACGGCACAACGCGCTCGAGAACACTCGCCCCCTCATCCTCTGCTTTCCCGAGGGCTCCTGGCGCGAGATCCTCCCTCCCGAGACCTTCGTCTGCCAGGACCCTATCCTCCGGGGCTGGGAGTGGCAGCTCCGCTCGAAGATCTGGACCCAGGAGAACCTCCGCGACGATTCCTTCGTCCTTCCGTGGTTCGATCTCAACTGGCGCTTCAACGTGGGCAACTACGGGTTCGACATCCCGATGACCCACGGCGACGACCGCGGGAGCTACGTCTGGCAGGCCCCGATCACCGATCTCGAAGCCGAGTTGCCCAAGCTCGACTTCCGCTCGATCACCGTGGATCGCGACGGTACCGATCGCGACATGGAGGTCGCCAGCGACCTCTTTCGCGGGATCCTTCCCGTGCGCCTCCGCGCCGGCCTCTGGTGGACCATGGGCATGACGTGGGAAGCCTCCAAGCTCATCGGCCTTGAGAACCTCATGCTCGCCATGTGCGAGCACCCTAAGCGCGTCCACCAACTCATGTCGTTTCTGCGCGACGAGCATCTGCATTTCATCACGATGTTCGAGAGCGAGGGGCTTCTCACCCCGAACGACTCCACGGATTACGTCGGCTCCGGAGGCGTGGGGGCGACGGGGACGCTCCGCCCGGGCGGCGGACCCACCGACGTGGGGGTCCGCCTGCGGGAGCGCTGGGGTTTCGCGGAATCCCAGGAAACCGTGGGGATCTCCCCAAAGATGTTCGAGGAGTTCGTGCTCCCCTATCAGGTGCCGCTCCTCGAGAAGTTCGGCCTCAACTGCTACGGCTGCTGCGAGGGCCTTGAAAATCGCATCGACTCCATCCTCAAGGGCGTCCCACGCCTTCGCCGCATCTCGGTGGCCCCGACCGCCAACCAGGAGGTCCTCGCACAGAAGCTCGACGGAAAGTACCTCTTCAGCCGAAAGCCCTATCCTGCCCACGTCTGCGTCGGCTTCAACGAGGCCGCGATCCGCGAGGATCTGTGCCGCACCCTCCGCTGCGCGAAGGGCCATCCGCTCGAGATCATCCTCAAGGACACCCACACCGTACAGAACGAGCCCTGGCGCCTCGGCCGCTGGGTCGAGATCGCGCGGGAAGAAATCGCCCGTGCGGGCAGCGGATAAGTTCTCCCTCGCGTGCGGCGAGCGACCGCTTTCTTCGTATCCCCACCCTCTTACGCCAGGCGGCGGCCGGCGGCCTTGAGGAAAGGCTTCAGGCCCGCGATGAGCTTCGTGAACTGGATGGGGGTCACCTGCTGCGCCCCGTCGCTCATCGCTTCGCGCGGATCGGGGTGGACCTCGATGATGAGGCCGTCGGCCCCGACGGCGGCCGCGCCGCGGGACATCGCGCTCACGAGGTCCGCGCGCCCGGCACCCTGGCTCGGGTCCACGATCACGGGGAGATGGGTCTCCGTCTTCGCCAACGCCACGGCCCCGAGGTCGAGAGTGTTGCGGGTGAGGGTCTCGAAAGTGCGGACGCCGCGCTCACAGAGGATCACGTTCGGGTTGCCACGGCTGAGTACATACTCGGCCGAGAAGAGCCATTCCTCGATACGCATGCTCATCCCGCGCTTGAGAAGGATCGGCTTCCCCGATTCCGCGGCGGCGACGAGGAGGGCGAAATTTTGCGCGTTGCGGGTGCCGATCTGGAGCATGTCGGCGTAGCCGGCGACAAGCTCGACATCGCGCTCGCTGAGGACCTCGGTGACAATCCCGAGGCCGGTCGCGTCGCGGGCGGCGGCGAGGAGCTTGAGCCCCTCCTCCTTGAGTCCCTGAAACTCGTAGGGCGAGGTGCGTGGCTTGAAGGCCCCGCCGCGGAGGAGACTGGCCCCGGCGCGCTTCACGGCGCGGGCGGTCTCGATCACCTGCTTCTCGCTCTCGACCGAGCAGGGCCCGGCGATCACGGGGAAATCCCTCCCACCAAACGGGACACCCCGTACACGGACCACGCTCCCGCTGGGGTTCGCCTCGCGGCTGACCAGCTTGTAGCGGCGCTGGACCGGCATCACCTGGTCCACGCCGGGCATCGAGGTCAGTGTCTCGAGGGTTTGGTGGACGCGCTCATCCCCGATTGCGGCAACGACAGTGCGTTCGACCCCGCGGATGGGGTGCGGCTTGTACCCGAGTTTGCGCACCTCGCGGATGACGGCGTTGATCTGGCCCTTCGAGGCCCCGGCTTTCAGGACAATAATCATGGTCTCCATTCTGGCCAACGAACCGGCTCTACGCAACCGGGAATCAGCGCCCGAGCAGGCCGAGAAGGGTGCGGGAAACCTCGTCGATTTTTACAGACGAGGGGTCCGGCCCCCTCTGGAGGACGATGACTTTCGCGCCCCTTGGACGCCAGACACGTGGGTCCGTGGGGCCGAAGATCACGCAGACGGGAACGCCCACCGCCGCGGCGAGGTGGGTAAGACCGGAGTCGTGGCCGATAAAGGCGGCACACCGCGCGAAGAGGGCCGCAAGGACGGGGAGCCTGAGGCCGCCGCAGCGACGGACGCCGGGCGGGAGCGGTGTGCCCCAAAACTCCCGCTGCGCCGTATCGTCCGCGGGACCATCCACGACAAGGACCTCGAAGCCCCTCGCGTCGAGGAGGCGGGCGATCTCAACGAAGCGTCCGACGGGCCAGTTCTTCGTCGGTGAGCCGCTTCCGAGGTGGAGGGCCACCCGGGGGACGCCGGCGTTCGGATGAAGGGCCTCCGCCTCGACCGCGTCGACGTCACTCGGAAAAAGGCGCGGGGCCTCGATCCTGCGCGGGAGGCCCGCTTTCTCCAGCCACTGCGCGAGGTGATCGCACGTGTGGAGAGTCGCCTGCGGTCGGCTGTCCGCGGCAATCACACGGGAAGCCCCCGCCCTTGCGAGGCTGCGCTGGAAGATTTCGTCGGGGTCATAGAGGAAGCTGACCACGAGATCGAAGGAGGAGAAGTAGGCGCAGAGGGAGGGTTCCAACTCCGCACCCTCCGCGAAGAAGGCGGCCATGCCACGCTGGTCAATTGCACGCACGGCGTCCGCGTAGTAGCGACGGTCCGCGAGCGCGGTGATGTGGGGGGAGCCGACCATCTCCACGCGAGCGGCAGGGAACGCCTCGCGGAAAGCGCGAAGGGACGGCAGGGTGAGGATGAAGTCCCCGATCGCGCCCCCCCGGATAAAGAGCGCCGAGTCCATGGGAGCCGCTGGCTGATCAGTAGACAACCAACGCAAGAAGGAGGAGAAGCCCCCCGGCCGCGATCTTGAGGCGGGCCAGGGCCTTCCATCGGGCAGGGGTCGCCTCACAGAGGGCGATGAGGTCCCTCAACCAGTGAGGGGCGCAGAAAAACACCGTGCCAGCGATCGCCCACGCGTAGGCGAGAACCACGAGGACGAGGCGGGAAGGCTCGTCGCGCAGAAAGCAGATCCCGAGAACGGGCTTGGCCGCAAGGACGAGAAAAAGGGCGAGGGCCTGGGCGCCCAGGTACGCGTTGAGGCGGAGGATGACGTAGACGTAGATGAAGGGGCTGGCCCAGTAGGCGAGCGTCTTCCATGCGTTCAGCCCTCCGAGATCCATCCGGTCGAGCAGCACCATGGCCCAGGCGACGTCCACGGCAAAAAGGACGCGCCCGATCCATGGGTTCCGGGGCAGTTCACGGGCGAACCGACGGGCCTCCTCGGGACGGCGCAACGCCCAGACGCCGGAGGCGAGGCCGAGAAGACCGAGCCCGGCGGAGAGAAGTCGGAGCGCATTCATGAGGAATGCGTTTGTAGCAGGACGGGGAGCGTGGCGCAACGGTGGGCACGCCGACGCGGGATTGCGAATGACGGGGGTCGCCATCATTTTCGTTGCGCAACTTCGTTCAATAAAATTTCGAGTTTGCGCTTGACCCCTCTTGATCCCCGTGAGAAAAAACTAACGTAATTTTTATCTTCGTCTTTTCCCACCCGTCATGACAAAGCGCGATCTCGTCGTTCGAATCAGCAATGACACGGCAATGGTCCAACAGGACGTTTTGACCATTGTCCAACGGTGCCTCGACCTCCTCAGCGAGTCCCTTTCCCAGGGCGACACCGTGGAGCTTCGCAACTTCGGGGTCTTCGAGGTGAAGGTTCGCCAGGCCCGCGTGGGACGCAACCCCAACGCGCCCGAGGCCGATATCCGCATCCCGCCCCGCGTGGTGGTCAAGTTCAAGCCGGGGAAGCAACTCCGCGCGATGGTTTCGAAGCTGCCTGCGAATCGCATGGCCCCCGCACCTCGCGCCACGGAGCCCGTCCGCGAGTCCATTCGGGCGGTTGCCGTACACTGACCGTGACCTGCGCGGCCCCGTTCGCCGCCGCGGCTTCACCCCTCCCGGTCGGTGGTTTTCCGTCCTCACCTGTCGCGGCATAATTTTCCATGGACCTCATTCCTCTCCCAGGATTTCGCGATTTCTTCCCCGAGCGCGCGGCGCGCCGCGAGTACGTGTTTTCGCGCTGGCGCAACGCGGCGCTGCGCTTCGGTTTCGAGCCGTACGATGGCCCCCCGATGGAACCCACGGATCTTTACCGTCGCAAGAGCGGCGAGGAGATCGTCGGGCAGCTCTACTGCTTCACCGACAAGGGGGGGCGCGAGGTCTCGCTGCGGCCGGAGATGACCCCCACCCTCGCGCGAATGATCGCGGCGCAGGGATCCTCGCTGCCGAAGCCGATCAAGTGGTTCTCGATCCCGCAACTCTTCCGCTACGAGCGCCAGCAGCGCGGGCGCCTCCGCGAACATTTCCAGTTTAACTGCGACATCCTCGGCGAGGCCTCCGTGGAGGCCGAGGTCGAGCTTGTGGCCCTCCTCACGGAAACCCTCTCCTCCTTCGGCCTGGTGGCAAAGGACTTCGCCGTGCGGGTGAGCGATCGCCTGCTTCTCGCGGCCGTCCTCGACGCGCTGGGCATCGCGGGCGACGAGGCCCGCGGACGCGTCTTCGCCGTCGTGGACAAGCTCTCGCGCGAACCGCGCGAGAAGATCCGTGCCCGTCTGGTCGAGGGAGGTTTCGCCGCAAACATTGCGGACGACCTCCTCGACCTCCTCACCGCCCGCGACCTCGGCCGCATCGCCTCCCGCTTCGAGTCGTCTCCCGCGGTGACGGCGCGGGTCCTCGTCCTCCAAAGGTTTTTTGGCCTGCTCGAGTGCATGGGGCTCGGCGCCTTCGTGGAGTTCGACCCCTCGATCGTGCGCGGCCTGGCCTACTACACGGGCATCGTCTTCGAGGCCTTCGACCGCAAGGGCGAGCTCCGCGCAATCTCGGGCGGAGGCCGCTACGACCATCTTCTTGAGGCCCTCGGCGGAGCCCCCCTGCCCGCCCTCGGTTTCGGCATGGGGGACGTCGTCCTTGGCGAGATGCTGACCGATCGCAACCTCTGGCCCTCGAAGCTCGACTCGGGACCGCAGGTCTACCTCATCCTCGTGGATGAGTCCCTCCGACCTCAGATGCTCGCCCTGGGCCGCACCCTCCGCCTGGCGGGTTTTCGCGTGGACTACCCGCTCGTCGCCGCCGCCGTGGGGAAGCAGTTCCGCGCAGCCGCCCAGCGCGGCGCCGGCGCGGCGGTCGTCATCGCCCCCGAGGAATGGCAGCGCGCCGCGGTCAAGCTCAAGGATCTCACCTCACGCGACGAACGCGAAGTCCCCGTGGCGGAACTGGACGCGGCGCTGGCACGCCTGCTGAAGCCAGACGGCAAAAGTGCGGCAGTTTGAATCGTGACGGCGGCGATCGTCAGGCCAGGAGCGGAGAAAACCCTGCCTTCTTGAAGTGGCCATCGCTCGTCAGGGCCTGGCGGATGGACCGCTCGCGCATCACGCAGAAACTGAGGCAATCCACGAAGGAATAGCCCTGTTCCGCCTGCTGGCGGATGAGCGCCTTCGCGGAGGCAAGGAGGGTCCCGTCCGGGTTGAGGAGAAGCAGGGCTTTGCTTCCCTCAACAAAATCCAAAAAACGCCCGACGAGGTGCGGCTTCTTGCGCGCAACCAAAAGGGTGCACGTCTCCCCAACCACCCATTCGGTCGTCACCGGACGGAATCGTCCCGATTTCATGGAACGTACAGCTCGCTCGTGTGCCGGGTCACGCGAATCCATCAGCGCGAAGAAGCCGCTGGTATCCAAAAAGATCTCATCGGCCATAGATCGCCTCGTCCATCTCCGTGTTGGTCATGGGCCCCATGGGCTCGGCCAGGTCATGAAGTCGGAAGATCGGGTCATCCGCCGTCGGCTTCGCGGCGGCGCACATCGGCACAATCCGCGCCAGCGGCCTGTTTCGATACGTCAGCGTGAGCGGGCGCCCGCTCCGCGCCGCATCCAGGACGCGCTGGAACTCAAAGCGCATCTCGTGCGTGGAAATGGTGTCTGCTTCCCGCAACGAGGATCCCTTTTTCATAATGATGAACATTATAGTCACACCAGCGCGCCGTCAAGCTTGTGCCGGAGCTGAATCGCGGCGGGAGCAGGGGATGAACTGTCGGTGATCGCCCCACGCCCCTTTCTGCTTCCAGCTTCCCGCTTCCTGCTTCAAACTTTCCCCCTTCTCACTTCTCACTTCCAACTTCTCCCCTCCCCCATGTCCACCTACCGAACCCACCATTGTGCCGAACTCCGCCTCACCCACGCAGGGAAGGAAGTCACCCTTTCTGGCTGGGTGGCCTCCCGCCGCGATCACGGGGGGTTGGTCTTCGTGGATCTCCGCGACCGCGAGGGCCTCACCCAGGTCGTCTTCGACCCACAGAAGATCCCCGCCTCCCACGAACTCCGCTCGGAGGACGTCGTCCGCGTCCTGGGCAGCGTGGCGCCGCGCCCATCAGGCACCGCCAACCCGAAGCTCGCGACCGGCGAGATCGAGATCCAGGCCGCCTCGCTGGACATCCTGAACCGCAGCGAAACCCCCCCCTGGCCCCTCGACGAGGAGAACGTGAACGAGGATCTGCGCCTCCAATACCGCTATCTTGATCTTCGACGGCCACGCATGACGCGAAACCTCCGCCTCCGCCACTCGGTGACGACGGCGGTGCGGGCCCACCTCGACGGCGAGGGTTTCGTGGACGTGGAGACCCCGATCCTCTTCAAGAGCACCCCCGAGGGCGCGCGCGAGTACCTCGTCCCCTCTCGGGTCCACCCGGGAATGTTCTACGCCCTCCCCCAGTCCCCCCAGCAGTTCAAGCAGCTCCTCATGGTGGCCGGCATCGAGCGCTACTACCAGATGGCGCGCTGTTTCCGCGACGAGGACCTCCGTGCCGACCGCCAGCCCGAGTTCACCCAGATCGACATCGAGATGTCCTTCATCGAGCGCGAGGACATCTACCGCCTCCTCGAGGGGATGATGAAGCGCATCTGGAAGACGGCGCTTGGCGTGGAGATCCCCGCCCCGTTCCCACGAATCTCCTTCCGCGAGGCGATGGACGGTTGGGGCAGCGACAAGCCCGACCGCCGCTACGAGATGCGGCTCGTGGACCTCACGGACACCTTCAAGGGCAGCAAGTTCAAGGTCTTCGGCGGGGCGGTCGCCGCCGGCGGGGTCGTCAAGGCGATCAACGCGAAAGGTTTCGCCGATGCCACCCAGGGCCAGATCGATTCCCTCACCGAGCAGGCGAAAGCCGCCGGCGCGAAGGGACTCGCATGGATCAAGGTCGAGGGCGGGGCGTGGAAATCCCCCATCGTGAAGTTCTTCTCCGAGGGCGAAAAGACCGCGCTCACCGAGCGCCTTGGAATCGCCGAGGGCGACCTCGTCCTCTTCGCCGCGGACCAGTGGCTCCCGGCCTGCGAGGTCCTCGGCAAGCTGCGCGTGATCCTCGCCGACCTGCTCCAGAAGCTCGGCAAGCTCAAGCTCCCGAAGGATGCCTGGGACTTCCTCTGGGTCGTGGACTTCCCGCTGATGACCTTCGACGCCGAATCCCAGCGCCACATCAGCACGCACCACCCCTTCACCTCCCCCGTGCCCGAGGACATGCCCCTCCTTAAAACCGAGCCCACGAAAGTCCGCGGCCAGCACTACGACCTCGTCCTCAACGGCGTGGAGTTGGGCGGTGGCTCGATCCGCGTCCACCAACCCGAAGTCCAGCGCATGATCTTCGAGGACATCCTCAAGATCCCGAAGGAAATCTCCGACTCGCGCTTCGGCTACCTCATCAAGGCCCTCGGGTTCGGCGCGCCGCCGCACGGCGGGATCGCCGTCGGCTTCGATCGCCTCTGCGCCATCCTCTGCGGAGCGGAGAGCATTCGCGAGGTCATCGCCTTCCCGAAGAACGCGAAGGCCCAGGACCTCATGACCGGTTCCCCCGGCGAGGTGGAGCCCCGCCAACTCCGCGACCTCCGCATCCAGGCCGCGAAACCCCAGGCGTAGCCCCCAACAAGCCTTGCGGAGACAGGAGATGCCACAGGGGGTCCCCCTGTGCCCCCGCGATCCCGCTGGAGGGTCGCCGTGTCGGCGGCCGCAAACGAAAAATCGGACGGCGACATCACCGCATGACCAACGAACTGGTTGATCACCCCACCCACGCAAGAACTCGGCGCCGGTTTGCCTTTCGGCGGGGAAATGATCTAGGATTCTTAGGTCCTCAGGAGGAGTGGCTGAGTGGTTAAAGGCACTCGACTTGAAATCGAGCGATGGGGCAACTCATCCGTGAGTTCGAATCTCACCTCCTCCGCCATTTTCAAGGGAGAAACGACCCTGTCAGAGACCCTGCGACGTTTAGCCTCGTTGCGAAGATTGAGCCAGAATCGCAACCGCATTTCGCAACTGGGGGAGGTCAGCGTTTAGGATTCGCCAGGTCCGCCGTTCGGGACATCGCGGCTCCCGAGAGCATCTCATGGCCACCCTCGAAAATCGTCACGGAGACGTTCCGCCACGAGTTGCGGCAGTGGATGCGGCAACCGCCGATTTCCGAAAAGTCCCTCGGCTCACGAAGTTTTTCGCTGCTGGGCGTACCATGCCTCCTCCGTGGGAAAATTTCTCGAATGAGCTTTGAACTTCGTGCTTCAAACTTCTAGGTTCCAGCTTCTCATTGAGCCGTCATCCCCTATTTCCCCGCACTCCACTTTCTCCCCATGCCTTCCAAAATCGGCTTCGACAACGAACGCTACCTCTCCGAGCAGACTGCCGCCATCCGCGAGCGCGTCACCCGCTTCGGCAACAAGCTCTACCTCGAGTTCGGCGGCAAGATCATGTTCGACTACCACGCCGCGCGCGTGCTTCCCGGCTACGACCCGAACGTCAAGGTCCGTCTCCTGCGCCAGTTGCGCGACCAGACCGACATCATCCTCTGCATCCACGCCGGCGCCATCGAGCGCAAGAAGATGCGCGCCGATTTCGGGATCACCTACGACGCCGATGCCCTGAAACACCTCGACGACCTTCGCGAGCAGGAACTCCAGGTCGCCGCCGTGGTCATCACCCGCTACGAGGGCCAGCCCGCCGCCGAGCTCTTCAAGAAGAAGCTCGAGCGGCGCGGCGTCCGCGTCTACACCCACGCCCCCACACGAGGCTACCCGACCGACACGGACCTCATCGTGAGCGAGCAGGGCTACGGGGCCAACCCCCACATTGAGACGACCCGCCCGCTGGTGGTGGTCACCGCCCCCGGCCCGGGAAGCGGCAAGCTCGCCACCTGCCTCTCCCAGCTCTACCACGAGCACCAGCGCGGCATCTCGGCCGGCTACGCGAAGTTCGAGACCTTCCCCATCTGGAACCTTCCGCTCAAGCACCCGGTCAATGTCGCCTACGAGGCCGCGACGGTGGACCTCAGGGACTTCAACCTCATCGATCCCTTCCACCTCGAAGCCCACGGGCAGACCTCCATCAACTACAACCGGGACGTCGAGGCCTTCCCCCTCCTCGCCCGCATCCTGGCCCGCATCATGGGCCAGGCCCCCTGCTACAAGTCCCCCACCGACATGGGGGTCAACCGCGCCGGGTTCGGCATCACCGACGATGCGGCCGTCCGCGAGGCCGCACGGCAGGAGGTCATCCGCCGCCATTTCCGCCACCGCTGCGAGTACGTGATGGGGCTCTCGGACAAGGACAGCGAGGAGCGGGCCGAGCGGCTGATGGAGTCGCTCGATGCAAAACCCACCGACCGCCCGGTCGTCGAACCCGCCCGCGCCGCCGCGCGCGAAGCCGAGGCGTCCGGCAAGGGCAACCAGGGCATCTATTGCGGCGCCGCGATCGAGTTGCGCGACGGCACCCTCATCTCGGGCAAGAACTCCCCCCTCCTCCACGGTGCCTCGGCCCTGGTGCTGAACGCCGTCAAACACCTTGCCGGGCTGCCCGAGAAGGTCCACCTCCTTTCCCCGTCCACGCTCGACTCGATCAGCCATCTCAAGAAGGACATCCTCGCCGCGCGGAGCGTCAGCCTCGACCTGCAGGAGACCCTCATCGCGATCAGCGCCAGCGCCATGAACAATCCCGCCGCCCAGCTCGGCATGGAGCAACTGAAGGCCCTCGCCGGGTGCGAGATGCACATGACGCACATCCCGACCCCCGGGGACGAGGCCGGCCTCCGCCGCCTCGGCGTGAACCTCACCAGCGACCCCAACTTCTCTTCGAAAAACCTTTTCGTGAGCTGAAGGAGGCGCTCAAGGTTCGCGGTCAACGGTCGCGTGGCGCGTCGAACCGCTCGGTCGCAGCGGTGCAGGGGATCAGGCCCTACGCCCCCTGCCGCTTCGCCCTCGGGTGCGCGGCGTCGTAGGCCTTCTTCATCCGTTCGGCCGTCACGTGGGTGTAGATCTGGGTGGTCCCGAGGCGACGGTGTCCGAGCATCTGTTGGACGCTGCGTAAATCGGCCCCGCGGTCGAGCAGGTGAGTGGCGAAGGAGTGGCGCAGCTTGTGCGGCGTGAGCGTCATGCTCAGGCCCGCATGGCGGAGGAGCGGTTTCAGCAGCCGCTGGACCCCCCGCGCGCTCAGCCCCTTCCCCTCCCGTCCTACGAAAAGGATATCCTCCCCGCAAAGGTCCCCGCGCAGGCCAAGGTAGGTGCGAATCGCTTGGACGGCGTGTCGTCCCATCGGGACGATCCGCTCCCGTGCCCCCTTGCCAAAAACGCGCGCGGTTTCGCCAACGAGGTCCATGTCCCGTTTCCGAAGGCCCGCGAGTTCCTGGACGCGCAGGCCGCAGCCGTAGAGAGTCTCAAGAATCGCGCGGTCGCGCCAACGCTGCCACTCCTCGTAGCGCGGACGCTTCATCTTGAGCGGCGCATCAAGGAGGCGTTCGACATCGCCCTCCTGCAGGAAGACCGGGATTTTCCGTGCGCGTTTCGGGGAGGAAAGGCCCTTCATTGCGACGGAAGGGATGGCCTTGCGACGGTCAAGGAACCGGAAGAACGAGCGCAGCGCGGAAAGGTGGAGAAGCACGCTCGCCCTCCCCAAGGGGTGGAGCCCGAGCTGTTTGAGTCGCGGCGCGCGGGGATCGCGCGCGTCCGGCTCGGCGAAGGTCTGGAGGTATTCGCGAAGGTCCGCCGTCTTCAGCGATTTCCAATCCACACCGGGAAGCTTCGGATCGCGGGGGTTCGCCGAGTGGCGGCGAAACCAGAGGACGAAGCGCCCGATCGCCTGACGGTAGTTCCGCACCGTCTTCGGTGAAGCCCCGCGACCCGTGCGAAGGTCGTCAAGAAAATCGAGGCCCAGGCCGTCGTGGAGGGGAAACTGTTCGGAAAGATGAGGCATGGTTAGACAGCAGAGTTGCTAAGCCACGGATGAAACACGGATGGCAGAAGCAGAATACCAGGTCCGCTACACGGACCTGGCATGCTCCATGGGGAAAACTCCGATATCTCCCCGCGGAAGACGCGCCGATTCCGTGTGGCGGAATCGGCGCTCTCCTCGATCCGTAGAAATCCGTGTTTCATCCGTGGCTTGCTTCATCCAAAAATCAGCCCTAAAGCGCCTCGATGATCCCGGAGACGATCGCCCCAAGGAAGTGGATCTCCGCGAGGGCGATCCGCTTCGTCCCGTCGGTGATCTTCTCGAGGTCGTGTTCGAGCGGCCCGTCCATCCAGCCATGGCGCGCGGCCAAAGCGAGGCGATGGTCGTTGAGACTGGCGACCAGGATGTCGGCCTGCGCATCAGGAATCTTCAGGTCGACCGGGTTGTTCGAACCGCCGAGGGAGACCATCCATTCCCGGAGCATGTCCCGCCGCTCCCCCCGCAGGGCGGCGCCCTGGTGAAGCATCTCCTCGCGGTCGGCGGGGCGCCCGCCGCCCGCGCTCTCCAATCCCCTCGGCCAATACCAGGCCTCCGCGGTCTTCGGGTCGAGGGCGGAGGGTTCGGCCCCGTAGCGGCGGGCCAGCGCCTC
>CAZZBZ010000079.1:0-13344 GCA_964653025.1 uncultured Verrucomicrobiota bacterium | reverse complement strand
CGCCCTCCCTACACGGCGCGTCCTGCAGTTGTCCTGTTTCTGTCATGCAGCGCGGACGGGGGCGAAACCTCGGCCCCAGCGCAAGCACGAAAGACCGCGTAAACCGCTGCACCCGCGCGACTTACGCGGCAGGACGCAAACCTGAAAAAGTGGTGCGCCGTGTAGGGATCGAACCTACGACCCAGTGATTAAGAGTCACTTGCTCTACCAACTGAGCTAACGGCGCGAAATTAAGAGGGCCAATCATCACCCAACCAGCACAGCACGTTCAAAAGCGGCCACCGCTTCCATCGCGTTGCACAGGGCTGTTTGTTTCGAACCCATTGGGATTTAACACGATTTTCCAAAGAGGCGGCAAGCTATTTCGGAGGTCTCTGAAGTCACAGATCAGCGATTCAAGGGTTAAAAAAGAGTGAACTATAAGGAGCCCGAAACAAACAACATGCATGTTGAAACCAACCGCTGCCCCCTAAACCCCTGAAAGAAAATGGAGGCGGGTGACGGAATCGAACCGTCGATGGAGCTTTTGCAGAGCTCTGCCTTACCACTTGGCTAACCCGCCGAGGAAGGAACCCATGATTCATAAACCGCCTGTTCCCACGGCGCAAGCTGTCATCGCATGGATCACACGAACGCCCAACTTGAAGGCGGGTGATGGAATCGAACCTTGCCTGA
Organism: uncultured Verrucomicrobiota bacterium; assembly: GCA_964653025.1. Taxonomy (GTDB): domain Bacteria; phylum Verrucomicrobiota; class Verrucomicrobiia; order JABWAM01; family JABWAM01; genus JABWAM01. The sequence goes on along the minus strand of CAZZBZ010000079.1, from coordinate 12,669 downwards.
CGACTTCCCCCGTCGCACTGTCCCGTCCCGCACCACCACCCAGCGTGAGCAAAAACAAACGTCGTCTGCGTCCGTTCATCCTTGTCACCCTCGGGGTCTGGGCGGTGGCCGCCTATCTGCTTCTTCCATGGTGGTGGCGTATGCGGGTGCGCCGGCACCCCGCGCTCTACGATGCCCCGACGATCACGCATACCCACAATGGCATCCCGGGCGATCCCTTGAATCTCGCGCTGATTGGCCCGGAAGATGCCGTGATCTCGGCCATGCACGCCGCCGGCTGGTCGCCGGCCGACGCGATCACGATGAAGAGTTCCTTGCGCATCATCGGTTCCACGCTTTTCGACAAGCCCTACAAGGATGCCCCGGTCAGCAACCTCTTCCTCTTCGGCCGCAAGCAGGATTTCGCCTTCGAACAGATGGTGGGCGGCAGCCCGGACCAGCGCCACCACGTTCGTTTCTGGCGGGCGCCGATCGATGACCACCTCCATCGGCCGCTCTGGTTGGGGGCGGCCACCTTCGATACGCGCGTGGGCCTGAGTCATACCACCGGCCAGGTGACGCACCACGTCGGCCCGAACGTGGATGCGGAGCGCGACCTGATCGTCTCCGACCTCCGCTCTGTCAGCGCGCTTCAGGAGGAGTTCTGGATCGAGGACTTCCAGATAAAGCTATCCGGGAAGAACGGCGGCGGCGATCCCTGGCGCACGGACGGACGGCTCGCGGTCGCCGCCTTAAAATCCCCGCAGCGTTGACCGTCAGGGAGTTTCGCCTCTCGCGATCAGGAAGTGCCTCAGAATCAAATACCAGAACATGATCACCAGCCACCGGATCATAATGAACACCACCGCCACGGCAACGATATGCGCCCGAGGATAGCTGAGGTGGGCCACTAAAATGACCGCCGCGAAGTTGCCGAGTGAAGCCGTGAGCGCCGAGGTCAACCGGTCCTTGCGCTCGGGCAGCCCGCAGTAATACCCCATGAAGAGCGCGGCGGTGACCGCCACGCAGATGGCCACGACCGACCCCGCCGTGTAATGCGCAAGCCCTTGGGGGGCATAGAGCAGAGACGCCAGCGCCACAATGACGATCGCAACCCTGAAGAAGGAGCCCGTGATCTTTTTCAGGATGTTCGATAATGCAGGAAAGACTTCCCGGAAAAACACCCCGAGCGCAAGGGGGAGAATGGTCAGGGGCGCCACCGTCGTGAAGATCTCCAACGGCGATGCCTCAAGGCGAAGGGGGAACACTTGTGATGCCAGGGCAAGCCATGCCGGCACGGTGAACGGCATGAGGATGCAAAGCCAGGTCATGGTGGCGGCGGCAAGCGTGATGCGGGCCTTTTTGCTTTCGGCCTCAAGAAGCGCAAACGAGTCCCCCGGGGCCATCGCCGCCACAAGGGCGATGCCCGTGACCACCATGTCCGCGCCAAAAAACTTGAACGTCGCCGCTGTAGCCACCGGGACGGCTAGGAGGCTGACCAGGGAGATTCTCAGTAACCGTGAGGGATGCCTGATCTCACCGAGCAGGTCCCTGAGGGTGATCTCCGAACAGATCGTGAATACCACGGCGGGAAACACCGCGTGGACCAGGATCTCGATGAGCTTGATGATGACTTCTTTCATGGGGTCGGCTCGAAAAGGCGGGTCCGCTCGACCCCATCCCGTGGGAAAGAGCAGCAAAACGGCGGGGCAAGTCAAGCGGTCCGTCCCCATCTTCCTCCGCTCCCCGTTGCGCGAACGGGCGAAAGGGGTATCTTCGAGCCTGTGAAGCGCATCCTCCTTGTCGGCTGCGGCTATGTCGCCTCAACTCTCGCAGCGCGGCTGCACGCGCGGGGGATCGCCATCGCTGCCGTGGTTCGCTCTGAGAGATCCGCGGCCGCCCTCGCCACGTGCGGCATCGCCGCCCGCGTCGCCGACTGTCGCGACCCCGCTGACGCCCGCCGCGCCTGCGAGGGCGCCTTCGACGCCGTAGTGTTCTCCCTCTCCGCTGGCGGCGGGGACTATCGCGCGGTTTATGTCGACGCCTTCCGAAATGTCCTCGATGCGATCGGAAAAACACCTCCTCCCTTCTTCGCGTCCACCGGTAGCACCTCCGTCTACGGACACTCCGATGGGGAATGGGTGGCGGAAGATTCCCCGCCCGAACCCTCCACACCCAACGCCAAAGTTCTCCTCGAGGCGGAACACCTCCTCGCGAATCGTTCCACCGGCAGTTTTCCCGCCGCGATCGTTCGCTTCAGCGGAATCTACGGCCCCAATCGCTCCCACCTTCTCGACCTCCTTCGCAACGGTGCGATGGTCCTCCCCGGCCGACCGAACGCATGGATGAACCGTGTCCACCGCGACGACGCTGCGTCCGCCCTCGAACACCTCCTGCTCCACCCGCCGACGGCGCCCGGATGCGAGATCTTCAATGCCACCGACGACGAACCCGCCCGCCAGGGTGATGTCGTCGCCTGGCTCTGCGGGAAGCTCGGGCGTGCGCTACCTCACTTCGACGAAACCGCACCTCCACCGCGCCACGGCGCGAGCCCCGGCACGAACCGCCGCATCTCCAACGCCCGCCTTCGCGCCACGGGATGGAAGCCTGCGTTCCCGAGCTATCGGGAGGGCTTCAGTCCGCATTTCTCACCCTTCTCGAATAAATGAAACCCTCTGTTTCCCTCAGTTTCTCCGCGGCGGTAGGCTTGCCAAGGGCCACGCGTGGAACACCTTCCGACGGATCCCGTGCTAGTGTGGTGTCCACGAAATGCTTGCTACTATGGATCTCGCACATTTCGAGAAGTTTGCTCTGAATGATGGAGGGGCACGCTTCGTCGTGCCCTCTGTGATGGCCGATGGCCACGACGAAGCGTGGCCCTCCATCAAAAGAAATAATGGCAGGCACTTCAGGGACAGCAGACTAGGGACATCACGGGCTACCAAGGATATCGTATTTTCTCCGGTAGCCCGCCGTGTCCCTACGGCGGGATCGGATCTTGTGAGAAATCTAGGCTAACCGTTGAACCGCTGAACCGTGAACCGAAATAAACACCTTTCTCTTACATCAGCCCGAGCTTTTCGAGTTGCTCAAGTCGCTCGTCGTTTCGCTCGTTGATGATCTCTCGGCAGCCTGGCGCGTCCACGAGCACATCGTGGCAGAGCGCATCCCCGCCCGTCGGTGCGAGTCCGGAGGTCTCGACCACGCGATATTCCATGGTGATATAGACCCAGGCAAACTGGTGACCTGAGAGAACTCGAAACTGAAGGTCCTTCTGCCAGACGAGGTCCGCCACGGCGCGCACCGGAAGGGTAAGGACCTGGGCGCCGGTGCCCGCGGTTTGCTCGACACTCCCGAATCGATCAATCCACGACTGCACGATCGCCTCCACCTGCGGACGACCGAAGGGCTCATTAAAAAGACCGACATATCCTGCGCGTTCCATGCTCACGCAGGATAAACTACCCAGCACCGCGACGGAAGCCAAGCCGGAGGGGACGAACAGCTTGCGGTCGACGTTGTTAATGAAAGCGTTGCTATCGGGAAGAGCACAACGTCGCAGAAGCGGGGTCACGACCCCGACTACAGGAGAGGGAGACCCGAAAGCAGCACGCCCTCTGCTGTAGCCTACAGCCTCAGACCAACCCTTGGTCGAGCATCGCCTCGGCCACCTTGCGGAAGCCGGCGATATTCGCGCCGTCCACGTAGTTCACGAACCCCTTCTTCTCGCCGTGGTGGACGCACTGGCGGTGGATGGCGGTCATGATCTCGGAGAGGCGCTTTTCCACCTCCTCGCGAGACCATGAGAGGCGGAGGCTGTCCTGCGACATTTCGAGACCGCTCACGGCCACGCCGCCGGCGTTGGCGGCCTTGCCCGGCCCAAAGAGAATCTTCTTCTCGATGAAAACATGAACCGCTTCTGCCGTGCTCGGCATGTTTGCCCCCTCGGCCACGCACTTGCAGCCGTTCTTGACGAGCGCGAGGGCGTCGTCACCGGCAATCTCGTTCTGCGTCGCGCACGGGAGCGCCACGTCGCACTTCACGCCCCACGGATTCTTCTTCGCGTGGAAGTCGCACTTGAACTTGTCGGCGTACTCCTTGATGCGCCCGCGCTTTCGGTCCTTGAGTTCCTTCACGAACGCGAGTTTCTCGGCGTCCACCCCCGCGGGGTCGTGGACGAAGCCATCGGAATCGGAGAAGGTGACCACCTTGGCGCCCATGAGCATGGCCTTCTCGGCGGCGTACTGGGCCACGTTCCCGGAACCCGAGACGCTGACCACCTTGCCGGTGAGGGTGTCGCCCACATGGTGGAACATCTCTTCCACAAAATAGACGAGGCCGTATCCGGTCGCCTCCGTGCGGATGCGGCTGCCGCCCCAGTTGATCCCCTTGCCCGTGAGCACCCCCCCAAACTCGTTGCGCAGCTTCTTATACTGGCCGAAGAGAAAGCCGATCTCGCGCCCGCCCACCCCCATGTCGCCCGCGGGAACGTCCGTATCCGGGCCGATGTGCCTCCAAAGCTCGTTCATGAACGCCTGGCAAAAGCGCATCACCTCCTCGTCGGTGCGCCCCTTCGGATCGAAGTCGGCACCCCCCTTGCCCCCGCCCATCGGCAGGGTCGTCAGCGAGTTTTTAAAGGTCTGCTCGAAGGCGAGAAACTTGAGCATCCCGAGCGTCACACTCGGGTGAAAGCGCAATCCTCCCTTAAAGGGCCCGATCGCGCCGTTCATCTGGACGCGGTGACCCCGGTTCACCTGCACCTCCCCGTGGCGATCCATCCAGGTGACGCGGAAGGTGATCACCCGTTCGGGTTCGACCATCCGATCGAGGATGCGGGCTTTCCGATAATGGGGGTTTTCGGCGACGAAGGGCGCCACGGACCGAACCACCTCGGCAACCGCCTGATGGAACTCGGGTTCGGCCGGGTGCCGCTCGACGACGCGTTTGAGGAAATCGGCAACTTCAGAAGCGTTCATGCCGTGCTGTTAGATAAAAGCACGGTGCCGCACAAGTGCAAAAGCGCGCAAAAGCGCAGCTAACCCTTGGGAGAGGATTCGACAGGAACGCCGGGGGAAAGCCACGGATGAAACACGGATGGCAGAGGCAGAATACCAAGTCCGCTACACGGACTTGGCATGCCTCAAGGGCGGAACCCCTGAATCCCTTCCGTGACCATCCATCCCGCGACTGCGGGATCCGTGGCTTCTTCCTTTCTCCCATGCACCCCTTCTGCTCCACTTCGCCCCATGCTTGAAACTGCTGTCCAGATTGCCCGCGAAGCGGGTCGTGTGCTCTCCGAAAACTTCGGCGGGGAACTCAAGGTCAACCTTACCGAGAAGCACGACGTTAAACTGGAACTCGACGTCCGCTGCCAGCGCCTCATCGAGACACGCCTCGCCGCCGCCTTTCCCTCCCACTCCATCGTCGGGGAAGAGGAGAGCCGAGGAAATCCCTCCGCCGAGTGGCGCTGGATCGTGGATCCCCTCGATGGGACGGTGAACTACAGCCACGCCATCCCCCACTACGCCGTCTCCATCGCCCTCCAGCGCAGGGTCGAGGGCCGCGGTGACCACGAAGGCTACGAGGGCTACGCCGCCCAACTCGGCGTCGTCTTCGACCCCTCTCGGAACGAGATGTTCACCGCGACGCGCGGCGGCGGCGCCTTCCTCAACGGCCGCCCAATCCGCGCCGCACGGCGCCCGGATCTCGCCCGGTGCATCATCTCGGTCGGCTTCTCCAAGTCCGGAATCTCGATCGACCAGGGGCTCGGCCTCTATTCCCACATCGTCCGCAACGCCCTCAAGGTGCGCTCGATGGGCTCCGCTGCTCTCGACCTGGCCTACGTCGCCTCGGGCCGTCTCGACGCCTACCTCGAATACAAGGTCAAGCTCTGGGACATCGCCGCGGGGGCCCTCCTCGTCACCGAGGCCGGCGGCGCGGTGGACTTCCGCCCGGCCCCCTCGACCGAGCCGCACACCTTTTCCTCCCTCACCACGAACGGCGCCCTCGACCTCCGCGCCGAGTTCGAGGCCAACCTCCCGCGACCGCACGTTTCCTAGAGGTTTTTCTGTTGCGCGGCGACCGGGTCCGGCGTATTCTTCGGGACTCTGCGCGAGAATCGCAGGGGAGCGCCCGCAAGGCGCTGGAACATCAGGCGGGAAGCCGTGCCTCGGCCCCCGCTGGAACCCGCAGGCCCTTCGCCGGGCCCGCACAACCCCGCAGTCGCTCCCTCCACGGGAACCGCGACCGCGAAGGAAGGCACCCATGAAGTCGGAGATGAAGTCGGAAATGAAGGATTGGCTGGCGAAACAGACGAAAACGTTCGCCGAACAAAGCCTCGTCAAGGGAACCATTATCGAGGTTCGCCCCAAGGATGTCCTCGTGGACATCGGCTACAAGTCGGAGGGCCTGATCTCTCTCGATGAGTTCCCCGATCCCACCGCCGCCGCCATCGGCAACGAAATCGAGGTGCTCCTCGAGCGCTTCGAGGATCACGATGGCATGGTCCAACTCTCTTACGCCAAGGCCGAACTCAAGAAGAACTGGGAGAAGATCGTCGTCGCCTGCAACGAGGGTGTCACGATTACCGGCAAGGTTACCAAGAAGGTCAAGGGCGGCCTCATGGTGGACATTGGCGTGGAAGCCTTCCTCCCCGGCTCGCAAATCGATGTTTCTCCCCCGCGCGACCTCGACGTCTACGTGGGCAACTCCTACGAGTTCAAGGTCCTCAAGATCAACCAGGACCGCAAGAACATCGTCCTCTCCCGCCGCGAACTCATCGAGCAGGAGCGCGATGGCAAGAAGCAGAAGCTCCTCGGCGAGCTGAAGGCGGGCGACCTCCGCACCGGATCGGTGAAGAACATCACCGACTTCGGAGCCTTCGTCGACCTCGACGGCCTCGACGGCCTCCTGCACATCACCGACATGACCTGGGGTCGGCTCGGGCACCCCTCGGAGATGCTCAAAGTGGGCCAGGCAATCGAGGTTCAGGTGCTCGAAATCGACCGCGAGAAGGAACGCGTCTCGCTCGGTCTCAAGCAGCGCACCTCCAACCCGTGGGAAAAGATCGAGGAGAAGTTCCCCGTCGGCTCCCGCATCAAGGGCAAGGTGGTCAACCTCCTGCCCTACGGTGCCTTCGTGGAGTTGGAGCCCGGCATCGAGGGCCTCGTCCACGTGAGCGAACTCTCGTGGACCAAGAAGGTGGCCCGCCCGAGCGACGTACTCACCCAGGGGCAGGAAGTCGAAGCGGTCATCCTCTCCGTCCAGAAGGCGGAGCAGAAGATCTCCCTCGGCATCCGCCAGCTCGAGATGAACCCGTGGGACACCGCCGCCGAACGCTACCAGGCCACCAACCGCGTCAAGGGCAAGGTCCGCAATCTCACCACCTACGGCGCCTTCGTGGAGCTGGAGGACGGCATCGACGGCATGATTCACGTCAACGACATGTCGTGGACTCGCAAGATCAACCACCCGAGCGAGCTCCTCAAGAAGGGCGACGAGGTGGACTGCATCATCATCGAGGTCGACGTGGCTCAGCAGCGCATCTCCCTCGGCCTGAAGCAGACCGGCCAGGATCCGTGGACGCAGATCGGCGAGCTGTTCAAGATTGGCGACGTGGTCTCCGGTAAGGTCACGAAGATCGCTTCCTTCGGCGCCTTCATCCAGTTGAACAATGACATCGACGGCCTCGTGCACATCTCCCAAATCCAGGAGGGCCACGTGGAAAAGGTGAAGACCGTCCTCAAGATCGGCCAGGACGTGACGGCGCGCGTGATCAAGGTGGACACCGAAAACCGCCGCATCGGCCTGAGCATCAAGGCCGCCAACTACACCATGGAGCAACTCGAGCGCGAGTCCGCCGCGATGGACACCCTCAAGCCGGGCGAAGACCTCGGTGCGATGGAGCACGCCTTCGAGCAGGCTCGCAGGTAAGGATTTGCCCGGGCCGGCGCCGTTTGACACGGCGCCGGCTTGTGGCATCTTGCGGGTCCGCCGTTTCCGAGTCTTCTCCATGGATCCATCCCAACCCTCACACGGCCCCGGCCGCCCGAGCCGATGACCGAAGGCGCACACGGCCTCACGGAGTACGCCCCGGTGCTTTTTCAGTTCGGCCCGGTGCCGGTCACCAATGCGATGGTGGTCTCGTGGGTGGTCACGCTCGTCATCATCTTCATGGTGCGGGCAGCGGCGGGAAAGGTGGCCCTCGTGCCCCGGGGAATGCAGAACTTTTTCGAGTTCATCATCGAAACCCTTTACGAGACGCTCGAGGGAATCATGGGGGCGCACCTCACCCGGAGGACCTTCTGGTTCTTCGCCAGCGTTTTCCTCTTCATCCTCTTCTCAAACTGGGCCGGCCTCATCCCGCTCGTCGGCAACATCACCGTCGAGTCCGCCGATGGCCACCGCGTCGGATTCCTGCGCGCGGTGAACTCGGATCTGAACATGCCGCTCGCGCTCGCAACGCTGTACGGAATCCTTTGGCTGTACTGGTCGCTCCGGGAAATTGGCCCCCTCGGGATGCTCAAAGAGCTCTTCGGCGTGAAGGGGGGATTGGAGGGGGTGCTCAAGTGGTTTCTTGTTCCCGTCTTTTTCGCGGTCGGCCTCATCGAGGTGATCTCGATCCTCTTCCGTCAGATCTCGCTCCCGCTCCGTCTCTACGGGAACATCTTCGCGGGGGAGAACCTCCTCGAGGTGATGACCCACCTCGGCACCAGCGCCCACGGTCTCCTCATCCCGATCTCCGCGTTCCTCCCGCTTCCCTTCTACTTCCTCGAAGTTCTGGTCGGCTTCGTCCAGGCCCTTGTCTTCATGCTCCTCACCTCCGTGTTCACCGGCATGATGTGCCAGCACGAGGAGGAAGCCCACTGACCCCGATTTCGCGGTTCGCCCCACGGCGGACCGCAATAACAACCCAAACCCAAACAGAAAAAACACCCATGGTACTCCCCATCGCTGAGATCGTTTACAACGCGAAGTTCGCGGTCGCCATCGCCGGCGCCGGCGCCGCGATCGGCATCGGCCTGATCGGCTACGCCGCCGCCAGCGCGGTCGGCCGCAACCCCGGTGCCTTCGGCAAGGTCCTCACGATCTCCATCATCGGGATGGCGCTCGCCGAGGCCATTGCCTTCTACGCCCTTTTCCTCGGCTGAGAAAGGCGGACCCCGACGCGGCGGAATTCCCGCCGCTTCCCCTCCCCTCATCATGGACCAGATCAGACAGGTGCTGGGCTCGTTCGGCGTCAATTGGCCGGGCTTCCTCGCGTCGCTCGCCAACTTCGTCATCCTGCTCTTCGTTTTGCAACGTTTTGCCTACCGACCGTTGCTCCAGGTGCTCGATGAACGTCGCCGCCGCGTTGCCGAGTCGCTCAAACAGGCCGACCAGATCAAGGAGGAACTGGCGAAGACGCAGTCCGCCCGGGATGAGGTTCTCTCCGAGGGCCGCAAGGCCGCCCAGCGTATGATTGACGAGGCCCGCCAGGCCGCCGAGCGGCTTCGCGATACCCAACTCGCCGAGGCCACCCACGCCGCGCAGGACCTCCTCCGTAAGGCCGAGGAGGCCGGGCGCCAGGAGCACGACCGCCTCATGGTCGAACTCCGCCGCGAGATGGTCGCCCTCGTCGTCGCCACCACCGCCAAGGTGACCGGCAAGATCCTCACCGCCGAAGACCAGCGCCGCCTCGCCGACGAAACCCTCAAGGAACTCGCCGCCTGATGATGTCCCGCCGCGACAGCCGCCGCACCGCGCGACGCCTCTTCCGTGCCTGCCTCGTCGGCGGGCGGCTCGATGAGACCCGTGTGCGACAAGCCACGGCACGCCTCGCGGCGACCCGTCCGCGCCAGGGCCTTGCCGTGCTTGAGGAACTCCATCGCCTCATCCGCACCGAGATCACCCGCTGGAATCTCCACATCGAGTCCGCGATCCTCCTCCCTTCCGACCGCCTCGCTGAGTTCGAGGCATGCATCGCCTCTCACGCCGGCGGCCCTGTGGAAACGACCTCCGCCGTCAATCCCTCGCTCATCGGCGGCCTCCGCCTTCGACTCGGAAGCGACGTCTGGGATGGCTCCGTGGCTGGCCGCCTCGCCCGCCTCGGCTCCGAATCCTAATCCCTTTTCTCACCGCTCACCGCTTACTGTTTACCGTTTCTCCCATGTCCAACATCCTCCAAGACATCGAATCACAGATCGCGAACCTCAAGTCCTCTGTTGCCCGACAGAACGTCGGCATCGTCCGCGAGATCGGGGACGGCGTTGCCCGGATCGAGGGACTCAGCGACGTGATGCTCAACGAGATGATCGAGTTTCCGGGCGGCCTCTACGGTCTCGCCCTCAACCTCGAGGAGACCGAGGTGGGCGCGATCATCCTTGGCGACTTCACCCACGTGAAGGAAGGCGATGAGGTAAAGACCACCGGCCGACTCCTCCAAGTTCCCGTCGGTCGCTCGCTCCTCGGTCGTGTTGTGAACACCCTCGGCCAGCCCCTCGACGGCAAGGGGCCCATCCAGTCCCAGGCCTTTTATCCCGTCGAAAAGATCGCCCCCGGAATCATCAAGCGCCGCAGTGTCTCCCAGCCCGTCCAGACCGGCATCATGGCCGTGGATGCGATGATCCCGATCGGCCGCGGCCAGCGCGAGTTGATCATCGGCGACCGCGCCACGGGCAAGACCACCCTCGCGATTGACACGATCATCAACCAGGCCCGCCTCAACCGCGCTGCCGAGGCCGCGGGAGACCGCGATTACCGCCCCCTCTACTGCATCTACGTCGCCATCGGGCAGAAGAACTCCAGCGTCGCCCGCACCATCGGCGTCCTCGAAGCCGAGGGAGCCATGCCTTGGACCATCCTCCTCGCCGCCTCCGCCTCGGACACCGCGACCAACCAATACCTCGCCCCCTTCGCCGGCGCCGCGATGAGCGAGTGGTTCATGGATCAGGGCATGGACGCGCTGATCGTCTATGACGACCTCTCCAAGCATGCCGTGGCCTACCGTCAGGTCTCCCTGTTGCTCAAGCGCCCCTCGGGCCGCGAGGCCTATCCCGGCGACGTTTTCTACCTGCACTCCCGCCTCCTCGAACGCGCCGCGCGTCTCAGCGAGAGCGCGGGCAACGGCTCGATCACCGCCCTGCCTATCATCGAGACCCAGGCGGGCGACCTCTCTGCCTACATCCCGACGAACGTCATCTCGATTACGGACGGACAGATCTTCCTCGAAACCGACCTCTTCTATCAGGGAGTGCGTCCCGCCATCTCCGTGGGTACCTCGGTCTCCCGCGTCGGCTCCGCCGCGCAGATCAAGGCAATGAAACAGGTGGCCGGTAAGGTGAAGCTCGAACTCGCCCAGTACCGCGAAATGGCCGCCTTCTCCCAGTTCGGCTCCGATCTGGACGCCGGCACCCGAGCCCTCCTCGACCGCGGCCAGCGCACGGTCGAGATTTTCAAGCAAGTGCAATACCAACCCCTGCCCGTCGAGGCGCAGGTGCTCATCCTCTGGTGTGTCACGAACGGCCACCTCGATACCATTCCCGTGGACAAGGTGAAGGCCTTCCAGAACGGGCTGATCGAGTTTGCCACCACACGCAAGGCGGGCCTGCTTGAACAGATCCGCCGCGAGCGCGTCCTCACTGATGCCATCGCCGCGGACGTGAAGAAGTGCGTCGAGGAGTTCAAGGCCGGCTTTAAATCATGAAGCGGCAAGTTGGAAGCGACAAAACGCCCCGCCGCCACCTCGGACTCCCCGTACCCCCCATGACAGTTTTCATCTCCCGTCCGCTGGTTCTTGATCTCCGGTTTCCAGCTTCCAGCTTCTAACTTCCAGCTTCTTCCTGAAATGGCCAACACCCGTGACATTCGACGGCGGATCAAGTCCATCCGCAACACGGCCCAGATCACGAAGGCCATGCAGATGGTGGCGGCATCAAAGATGCGCAAGGCGCAGCAACTCGCCCTCGCGGGGCGCCCCTACGCGGAGCTGATGAACTCCGTGCTCGCCCACTGTGCGTGCCGCTCCGATCTGGAGGCCCACCCGCTCCTTGAAAAGCGCGAGATCCGCCAGCGCGGCGTGCTCCTCATTTCCACGGACAAAGGCCTCTGCGGGGGACTGAACACCAACCTCTTCCGCGAGGCCGCAAAGCTCAACCAAAACGAGGCCCGCATCGTGACCCTCGGCCGCAGGGGCCGCCAGGCGATGACCCGCCTCGACTACAAGCTCCTTGCCGACTTTGAGATGCGAGACACTCCGGGCATGGTTCACAGCAAGGCCATCTCGCAGTTCTTGATCGACGAGTTTCTCCGAGGTGCGATCGACGAGGTCGAGGTGCTCTACACCAAGTTCGTCTCCACAATCAGCCAGCGCCCGACACGCCTGCAGATCCTGCCCATCCAGGGCCTCCACAGGTTTCGCGCCGGTGCCGAGGGCCACGGAAATGAACAGGAAGAGTCACTCGAATCCCCTGCCGGCGAACCCACTTTCGAGCCCTCCGCGGGGGAGGTGCTCGGCACCCTCCTCCCCTATTACGTCCACTTCCAGATCTATCAGTGTTATCTCGAGGCGAAGGCCAGTGAGCAGTCAGCACGCATGGTCGCGATGAAGAACGCGACAGACAACGCCGGCCAGATCGTGAAGGACCTCACCCTCCAGTACAACAAGGTCCGCCAGTCGGGCATCACCAACGAACTCCTGGAGATCGCCACCGC
>CAZZBZ010000078.1:0-13953 GCA_964653025.1 uncultured Verrucomicrobiota bacterium | reverse complement strand
CGGTTCACCGAGGCCGGGTTCGTCGGCCCGGCGAAGCTCACGCGGCGCCGCCCCACGATTTCCTCGGTCCCGCGGCACAGGCGGAGGGTCACCCTCTGCGGCAAGGGGTTCAGCATCACCCGGTGGAACGAGAGCCCGTCCACCGCCGAGCCGTCTTCAAACTCCCAGCGCCCGGTCCAGCCGAACGGCGGCGGCGAGGCGAGTGCGCCTCGCGCCTCGACAAACCACTCGTCGCCGTAGCCCATGTAGGAAACCGCCTCGATCTTCAAGGCCGGCACCGGCGCCCCCGAAACGGATTCGAGCCGAGTGAGGCGCGTCGTGCCGGGCTTGACCCACGCTTCCGCGGGGATCGGCTGGAGCTTATCGTCCTTCTTCCAGCCCAGCACCGTGACCGATCCGTCCATCGCTGGCCCCTTGGCGTGCCAGTAATCCACGCGGACGAATCGCCCCGGGGTGGCCACCTCCTTCTGCGGCACCGTCTTGGGCAGCGCGTCGGGGCGGTGCACCCCGGGCCACTCGAGCTCCATGCGGCCGTTGAACTGGACGAACGATGCGTCCGACGATTGCGTGTAGAAGGTCATCCGCTGTGCGCCCTCCGTGGAAATCCAGCCGGTGTAATGGCTCAGGAAGTTCGCGCTTTCGCCCCACGGATTCCCCCCGTGCCAGACGCTGCCGACAAGCCCCGCGCCCTCCGCATCGCGCGCCGCGACCCACGCAGCCTGCACCTCGGGCCATTCCCCGAACTTCATCCCCGGGGGAAGCCGCCGCGTCTCCATCAACAGGCTCACCATCGGGTCCCACGAGGGACGGGTGGACGGATGTTTTCCCCCGAAGTAGACGTGGAACGCCTGCTCGGGCTTCAGGTCGCGCACGAGGAGGACCCCGTCGCGCCCCTTCCCGTGGGCAGCGACCACGGCAGGAAGGCGATGACCCGAGGCGTCGGTCACCAGAATATCCGCCACATCGTCGCGGCCGGCCTCAAAATCGGGAAGCTCCACGGCCCAGCCCGCCTCCGAAAACTTCGGCGGGGCCAACGCCGAGCCCGCGGCACGGTAAGGGGACTCGGGGGAGAACCAGTCCGAAGTCGCAGCAGGGGCATCCACCACGGCGAAAAAGGCCATCAGGGAAATTCCAACCTGTAGGGCAGCCTCACCCGCTACCACTGCCCTGGCGGCAAGCGACGCGCTTGCCCTACAGGACACCTTGGGCGACGCCTCCTCCGAAACACCCCTGATCCTCACGTAACGAATGTCGCGATGCGCGTTTCTGCGGGGAGCACACGCGGCCGGTCCCGCGGTCGCGGGGCCGGCCCGGCGGCCAGTCTCCGAGGAGAAAATCGGCGAGCCGCCGATTTCAACACGCGAGCCGCGTGTGCTCCCCAGACCGTTTTGGGAGGTAGGTGTTGTATACAAAATGGTGGAAACCGTTCCACTCTGGGCGCGCCCCTTAGGCGCGGATTTGGGACCACCGTCCCCTCCTGGGTCTTCCTGCTTCCTGCTCACTGCTTCCTGCTTACTCATTATTTCCCCTCCCCCAGCGAGCGATAATACTCGCCAAGCATCTCGCGGTAAACAGCGGGGGCCTCGCCCTCCGCGCCGCCCCACGCCTGACGGTCCGAGCCCGGCGCGGCGGTCGCGCCGGGAAGGTGGACGACCGGGCCGAGGTCCCCCGACCCGCGGGCCGAGTTGAGCTCGCGCACGATACGCTGGTGCAAACCCGGGATGTCCCGGACTCGCCCGTCGCGGAGCGCATCCCGCGATTCCTCCATGAGCTTCGCTGCGGCGCGGAGCGGATCGGAACGCAGGTAGAGCATCTCGGCCTTGGAGGCGGTGGATGCGGACTTCTGCGAGAGGAGGGCCTGCTGGACGGCGAGGGCGTCGGCGGCGGCCTGGCGCGGGGCGGTCGAGGCGCGCAGCGGCGCCTGGCCGTCCATCCCCATTCGGTCGCTGAACCCCCCGGCCTTGCCGCCCCCTGTCGCGCGGGCGGCGCCTCCGGTTTCGTCCTTCACCTGCCCCTGCTGCATCGGATCGCGCGTGCGGCGCGCCTTCGTGGCGGAGCCCTCGAGGTTCGATGCGGTATCGGCGACCATCTCGCCCGAGCTCATCCCCTCGCGGCCGCCGGCCGATCGGCCGGTCTGCTCGTTCGGATTGGGGCGCTGGTTGCCGGACTTGCCCTGCGCGGAAAAACCCGGCATCGGGCCGTCCATCACCGCCCATCCCTGCGGCGCCTGGGCGAGGGCGTTGTTCGAGGCGGCGTCGATCACCTGGTCGGCGATGCTTTGTTGCTCCTTGAGCAGGTCGCCGACGAGGTCGTCGAGCACGTCGGGGAGCGGAAGGTTCGGGATCTCGGGCATCTCGGCCACGTCGAAGTTCTCCATGAGCCACTTGACCGTGTCCGAGGCGTCGGGGAGCCACATCTCCATGTCCTTGGCAATTTCCTTCGCCTTCTCGATGTCTTTGAGCAGCGACTCCTCTTTCTGCACGGGCACCTCCTTCGCCGTGAGCTTCCCTTCGGCAATATCCTTGAGGTCGCTCTGGACCACGTCTTCGAAGATCGTATTGAGGATCGAGCGGAGCTCGTTGGCGGGCCTGAGTTCGGGGAAGGCGTGCGCATCCACCAGCATGGCCTCGGCCTCCTGCTCCATCTGATCCTTGGTCTCGGAAAGTTTCTTCGCGGTGGAGAGGTCGTCGGGGTTGAACGAGTCCTTTTTTGCGAGGTCCTTGCTCTTTTCAATCACCCCCTTCTGCTCCTCCGCCATTTTATCGAGCCCCTTCTCGATCCCCGAAATGAGCTTCTTGAGGCGGTCCGTCTCCTCCTTCGCCCTCGCGGCGCGCGCCTCGGTGAGCAGCGCCGCGATGCGCGACAGGTTCATGATGAGGCGCGCCTGCACGGCCGATGCCTCGGCCTTTTTCGATGCCTGCAAACGGCCGGCCGCGGCAAGCATGTCCTCGTAGACCTTCAACTCGGCAAGGAGCGCGGCCGCCTTCGTCACTTTCGCAAGGAACTCGGGCGCCCCGAGCGAGGAGTTCTTGCCGCCTGCTTCCAACGCACGGCGCGCGGAAAGGCACTCGTCGGCGAGCGCGTCCTGTTTCGGAGCCAGCGGGGGCAGCGTGGAGGCGGACCCCGTCTCCGTCTGCAGCTCCTTTTGGCGGCGAAGGAGCGCCTCCACGCAGCCGAGGAGGTCGCGGATCTGGTCGCGCGCGAGGTCCGCCGCGAGCGTCTCGGGCAGGCCCTGCATCCGCGCGAGGATGCGCGCCTCGATCCCGGCCCCGCGCTGGAGCGCCCCGCGCTGGGAGGGCCCCGTCGCCATTGCCTCGCGCAACGCGATCACCGCGTCCTTCATCTCCCGCTCGCCAAGTGAGACCAGCTCGTCGCGCAACCTCCGCGAGACCGCCTCCGCGAACGGCACTAAAGTACGTGCGGCCTCGGCCACCGCCGCCTGCCGCGCCACGAGCGGGGCGATCTCCTCCGCGGAGGCCGCTGCCTGACCCGCGCGTTTTCGCGTCTCGCCAAGGTTCGTCTCCTGCAGCGCGATGAGGTCGCGCAGCGCCTTTTCCACTTTCGCCGCGAGGTCCGCCTGTTCCTTCCTCACCGCCTCCGCCGAGCGGACCGTGATCGTGATCGGGCGGGAGACCGTGATCCCCGGGCCCGTGACGTCGTTGGCGTCGCGCGCGACAACGACCAGGGTGAGTTCCCCCTCCTCGGGCGTGCCGAGGATCTTCGGGACGATCGCGGCCTCCCCCTCGAAGCTCGTCTTCCCGGCCACATCCTTCCACGCGCGGATCTCCTCGCCCGCGCTCCCCTCGGCAGCGCCCGGTCGGGCAAGGGCCACCGAGGCGAGGCCGAAGCGGTCGCGGCACGCGAAGCGGATCCGTACCGAGGCGGTGCGCGAGGCGACGAGGCGCTTCCCCTCGGGGGGATCGAGGATCTCCACCTGCGGTGGCGCGTCGGGCACGACCGTGAGCGCCAGCGCCTCGCGCTCCCGCGCCCCATGGGTGTCCTCGAAGGCGAGGCCGAGCGCAACCGAGGCCTTCGGGCGCACGCGGAAGCGCCACGTGTTGGCACCCAGCCTCTCCACGGGCGCGGCCTCCCCGCGCTCGGGTCCCACGGAAAAGGAGGCGAGCGGGGCGTTGAACGAGCAGGTGGCCTCCACCATCGAACCGGGAACGAGTCCGGGCACCTCGCGCGCGTCGCGCAGGGTCGAGGGCGGCAGGCGCGTGTAGGCCGGCGGGGTCACCGTGACCGCAAGCGACCGGATTGCCGTCTTCGGCAGCACGGTGATGCGACAGGTCGGCGCCACGGCATCCCCCACCTTCACGGTGTAATCCACACGCTGGGTAAGGTTGGAGAGCGAAGCCTCGAAGGCCGAGGCTCCCGCGATCCTCATCGGGAGGCGCTGCCAGGCGCCACCGGGCTCCCGGAAGAGGAGTTGCGCGGCGGACGGGACGACACCCGAGAGGCGAGCCCGCACGGCCACCGAGCCGCGGTGCGGCACCTCCACGGAACCCGGCTCCAGCGCGTCGAGGCGCGTCTTCGTGAGCGGCGGGATGTTCGCCCCGGGAAACAGGATTCTCCGCGCGCTGTTTTCCGCGCGTGCCGGATCGAGCGCGAAAAGCAACGCGACGGCCGCGGCGACGCCCAGCGTGCCGTATAGCCATCCGCGCACCACACCCCACTCGAAGACGCCGTCCCAGCGCACCCGCAGGAATGGGTCGCCGAGCTCCTCGAAAACCGCGGCCCGCAGGTCGGACTGGCCCGCAAGGGCGGTATCGAGTTGGACGGCGCTGATGAAGGGATTGCCCGTCACCGCACCGCGCGCCTCGATGCGGCGGGCCATCGCCGCTTCCGAGGGAACGAGCCACCCTCCGCCCAACGCGACAAGTACCCCCGCGGCCCACGGCCCCACGACAGCGAGGAAGCCGATCCACCGCCCCGACGCGGTGAAGTGGATCAAGGCGTCGGCCAGGCCGAATGCGAGGAGCGCAAACCCGCCGAGAACGAATGCCGCGAGGACCGCGCAGAGCGAGCGCACGGCGGTGAACCTTCTCGCCATGCCACGCAGGCGCGCCCGCAGTTTCTCAGGAGAGAGACTCATGATCGGTCAATCCCCCTTCTCCAGGCGGAAGTTGCGCACCCAGCCCTTCCCTGCTCCCGTCGTGGCCTGGTAGAAATAGGCCTTCACCGAGATCCACTCGGGAACCAGCGTTTGTTCCGTGGCCTCGTCGGCTCCCGGAAGCTTGAGAGTCACGACGGTGGTTTCCAGCGGCCGGGTCACGCTCTCGACCCGGGTCCACTTTTTCGATTTTCCCGGGGGACCCGGTTGAACCGGCTTGCGATAGCACTTCAGGAGCGCCGGGTGGCCCTCCGTGGCGGGGATGCGGACATCGCTCTTCGCCACCACGTTTGGCATGGGATCGCGAACCCAGACCTCGATGAAGAGTTTGGCCTCGAGGTCCCACGTCATGCACTCCGCGGAAACGCGGTAGCTCACCCCCGTCGTGGCCGGGTAGAGGGCGCTCTCGATCTTGCCCCCCTGGTTGCCGGGGACCCCCGGCGGCAGGTCGAGCAGGACCGCCGGCTTCCCTTCCACGGGATCCTTCTCCACGCGGACGTACTCGTGATTCTTCGCGTACCACTCGTTGAAGGGAAAGGCCGTTCG
Organism: uncultured Verrucomicrobiota bacterium; assembly: GCA_964653025.1. Classification (GTDB taxonomy): domain Bacteria; phylum Verrucomicrobiota; class Verrucomicrobiia; order JABWAM01; family JABWAM01; genus JABWAM01. The sequence continues at coordinate 8,294 of CAZZBZ010000078.1, read as the reverse complement.
CCAGCCCTCGAGCGGGCTGGGGGCGGTGAAGTCGCCGTTGAGCAGGATGTTTTCACCGGCGCAGGTCGACGCTGCGAGCAGGCCGAGGAGGAGAAATTTTTTCATGGCCAGTTGGCGCGGCGGCGGATGGTCCATTCCGCGACGAGCAGGGAAAAGAAGAGAATCACGAGGACGGGGTGGTTCCATAGGTCGGTCAGGCGCGTGCGGGTGACGCATTGTTCCTCCGTGCGAAAATCGTGACTCCACGCCTCCCATTTCTCAACCGGGTAAATGGTGCCCCCCGTGGAGGCGGCGAGTTGCTTCAGCGCGGCGCGGTCGATGGGGCGCCCTGTCATCTCCGCCGCGGGTGCGGAGACGACGAAGCGCGTCTCGGCCTTCAGGGCCTGGCTCCCGGCCTCGGCCAGGGATTCTGCGCGCCAGAGGCCGGGCACGTGGGGCTCGAACTCGGCGCGCCAGACGCGACTCCCTCCCGGTCGCGGCGGCCCGGTCGCCCCGAGGGAGAAGTTGAGTTTTCTCCCGTCCGGCGCGTGGACGCTCACGGCGACGCTTGACGGCGCGGGGATGTTCGGCGGGAGGTCGAGCGAGGCGCGCAGCTCCACCTTCTCGCCGAACGTGGAAGTCTGGGGGTCCGCGGCAAGTTCCATGCGGGTGGTCGCCCCGCGCGGAATCGGATCGGAGACCAGCCATTCCATGAGTTGGGACCAGAAGGTCTCATAGGGGGTGCGCTCCCCCGACCAACCGCGCGCCGTGAGTCGCCAGCGCCAGATGCTGTCGGTGAGGAGAACGACCACCTTTCCCTTCCCCGAGCGCGTAGCGACGACAAGGGGCATGGCCCGCGCGCCGACTCGCGCCTGCATCAGGACCTCCGCGGCGGGAGTCACCCCGCTCGCGGCGTTGAGGCTCAGGAGCGGGGGAAAGTCGGACGCCTTCGCGAAGAGTGGGCCAAAGACCGGGTGATGCAGCCCGACATCGGTGGTTTCCACGGGGAAGCTTCCTTCCTGCCAGGTTGCGCCCTGCGGCGCGAGGACCGGCAGGATTTTTGCGAGGGCGGTCTTCTGCAGCGTGGCGGAGGCGAGTCCGTTCGGTCCACCGAGGACGACCAAACCGCCTCCCCGGTTCACAAACTCAGGCACCCCCGCGAAGGCGGGGCTCGCGAGCGTCTCGGGAAGCAGGTCGCCCAGGACGAGGGCCGCCGTTCCGGCAAGCATCGCCGGGCCGAAGGATTCCGCTGCCGCCGCCGCGCCCCCCTCGGAGAGACTCACGAGACGGCCGTCCGGCCAGCGCACGAACACCGAGAGTTGGAGATTGCGGTCCCCAACCAGCGCCTTCTTGAGAAATTTCATCTCAAAGCTCAGGGAGTTCTGGAGGTAAACGACCCGCGTGGACTGCTCCGTCACCACCACAAGGCAGGGCTCCGCGAGTGTCTTTCCCTCGGGGGGTGCATTCGGCACGCGTACTTCGTACGACACCGTTCCTGGCACCGCGTGGGAGATGGGAAATGCCGCGTCGCGCGTCCCATCGCCCGAAAAAACCACGGCGCGCGAGGCGAGTTTCGTGCCCTCGCGCCAGAGTTCCACGTCCAACCCGCGCCCCGTGGCGCCGGTTGCCGCGAGGGTCACCCGGACCTCCCCTTCGCGCCCCACACCGAGTTTGCGCGGGTACTCGATTCCCTGGATGGCCACGCGCGCCGCGCGGCCCGCGGCATCGAACGGCTTTTCGGTCTCAAAAACCGCCACCCGTGTTCCCATCGCCACGGCCTCGGTTTCCCCGACGCCCGCCAGGCCGTCCGTGAAGAGCAGGATGCCGGCGAGGGGTTGGCCCTGGCAGAGCTCCGTCACGCGGGCGAGGGCGCCCCACGGGTTGGAACGCTTCCCCTCGAAACGGAGGTCCGCGGGGGGCCCGCCGACCTCGGAAACCGTGCCGTCGAAGACGAACCAGCGCGCGTCGAACTTTTCGGCGACCTCGCGCGCCGACGGGGAGCGGAGCCAGGCCGCGACGCGCTCCGCGCGCGTCGGCTGCGACGGGTCGACCTTGTCGACCATGCTCTCGGAGACATCCACCAGCACCGCCACGCGCGCGCGGAGCCACGAGGTCTCCTCGCCGCGTTTCTGTGGCTGGACGAGAAAGACGAGCAGGAGGGCCAGCGCCGCCAGCCGCAGCCCGAGAAGCACGAGGGCTCGCCCTCCCCTCCGCCGCACGGGCAGGAAGCCAAGCGCGACCGCGAGGATCAACGCGGCCGCGAACGCCGCCAGCGCGGGCCACGGGAGCAGCGGGTTGACGATGAGGCTACCCATGGCCGAACCCTCCTCCCCGCGCCGCACCGGGTGACCGGTCCTCGCCCACGGTCGAGCGCTGTGCCGCGGCGCGATTCGACACCCCCCACTCGATCCCGAAAAGTACCGCCGCCGCGAGCAGCAAAAGCGGCCATAGCGCTCGCAGTCCGCGGTGCGTCTCGAGCCAGCGCCCGAGTTCTTCCGTGCCCGTGACCACCGACGCGGGCGCGACGCGGGCGATCTCCGCGTCCGTGGCCGCGCGCAGGTCGGACTCGTGCGGATCGGGGTTGACCGCGAAGACCTGCGAGGGTGCCTCCCCCGTCAATCCCGCCGAGTAGACGCCCCGTTGCTCCGCCCGATCGAGAAGCATCCCGCCCGTCTGCGGGGAGACGTCGCGCATGCTGCCGTCGGGAAACCTCACCCTCACCGTGCGCGCCTCGGCGAGTCGCGGGGCCGGCGGCACCGGGTCGCCCACGAAAAACTGCGAGGCCGCCGCCTCGCGCAGCGCGGGCCAGCGGGTGATCTGTTGCACGAGGGGAAGGAAGGATGGCGAGAGCGGGAGGTCGCCCCACGAGCGGTCGGCGGAGGCGTTCACCACGAGCACGCGCCCCGCGCCGCGTTGGCCCTCGATGAGGAAGGGCCAGCGGTCCAGCAGGGTGAGGAGGACGCGCCCACCCGGCCGCAGCCGCCACTCCATCGCCCGTTGCTGGGGGAGCGGTGGGATGGGCACGTCCCGCCCCCAGACACCGGCAAAAAGTGGGTGTTCGGGGTCGTTCACCCGCACCATCGCCCGCCCGGCGGGGAGTTCCCCCACGGGACCGGGCTCGGCTGGCAGGAAGTCGAGTCCCTTCAGCCCGCCCGCGCGGGTTTTCTCACCCGGGAAGACGACAAGGTGCCCCCCTTTCTCAAGGTAGCGCGTGAGGCGGACCTCCGCGCGATCGCTCAGCGCCCCGGGGTCCACGAGGAAGACCGTGGAGAACCCGTCGATCTCCATCTCCTCGAGATGGGAGGTCGCCGCCACCTGGACGCCGGGCTCGCCGCCGCGGCGCGCCGAGCCGACGGCGATCGCGCGCTGGAGGAAGAACGAGGCCCGCCAGCGTTCGGGAGCCGAGCCGCGCTCCTCGAGGACCAGGTTCCTCGGCGCGCGGAGCACGGGGAGCACAAAATCAAAGCGGTCATCGAGTCCCAGCGAGTCCCCCTGGAGCGCGGCGTTGCCGGTCACCCAGCCCTTCGCCCCCTCGGGAACGCGAAACTCGAAGGGCGCCTCGGCCGTCTCGCGCGGGCGCAGGGAAATCGAGCGGCGGGCGACGACCTCCTCGCCGACCCGCACTTCGAGGACCTCGTCGCGCACGGCGTCCCCATGGTTTGCCAAGGAGACCGAGGCCGCGATCGCGCCCCCCGGCTCGGCAAGCCTTGGGGTGAGACGCACCCCGCGAATGGCGACATTGGCCCCCGGGAAGTCGTCGGTTCGAGCGACGACGATCTCGACGCCGGCGTCGCGCCACTCGTCTGCCGTGGTCTTCTCCCCCGCACGCCAACCGGTGGCCTGCGCGTCGGTGAGGAGGGCGATCTGCCGCGCCCCCGGGACGGCACGTTTGAGGACGCGCGCGGCCTCCCGCAGCCCGCCCGCGAAGTCGGTGCCCGCGGCGGAGATCTCCACCGCGGCGATCTTCCGCGCGGCGAGGTCGTGATCGAAGGTCGGCTCGCCGATGACGGGAACCGCGCGGTCGTCGAGGGCGAAGACCGCCACGGCGTCGCCGGTGCGGAGGTTGCGCACGGAGGCAGAAGCCATCTCTTTTGCGAGATCGAGCCGCAGTCGCCCGCCGACGGGGAAGGCCATGCTCGCCGAGCGGTCGAGGAGGATCACGAGCGTGCGCGGCGGGCTGGCCCCGAACGCGCCCGCGGAAAGGATCGATCCGGCCGGGCGGGCGGCGGCGAGGGCGATGAGGGCGACGATCGCGCAGCGGAGCAGGAGGAGGAGGAGGTTTTCCATCCGCGAACGCCGCGCGCTGCGCGCGGCAAGCGGCTTGAGGAACCGGAGCGTGCCGAAGGGCAGCGGGCGGGCCTGCTTGCGGCTGAGGAAATGGAGGAGCAGCGGCGCGGCCACCGCGCCCAGCGCCGCCAGCAGCCATGGACTCAAAAATTCCATATTGCGACCCGATGCGCCTCACAGGAAAGCCACGGATGAAACACGGATGGCAGATGCCGAGCGGCAAGTCCGCTGACACGGACTTGCCGCGTCTCATCCGGTGCTGAAAAAATCCGATCCCCTCGACGGGACGCGCCGATTCCGTGTGGCGGAATCGGCGCATCTCTCTCCATCCGTGGGCATCCGTGTTTCATCCGTGGCTCAGTTCTGGATCAGTCTTCTTACGCGGCGATGCGGCGCCGCTCGTCGAGGTAGTGGCGCACGAAATCCTCCCGGTCCTCCGCGGTCGAGACGAGGCGATGGTCCACGCCGAGCCGCGCGCAGTTCTCGCGGCAGCGGGCGATCACCTCCCCAAGGACCCGCTTGTACTCGCGACGGACGAGGTCGGCGTCCACCTCCATCTTCTCCCCTGTCTCGAGGTCTACCAGCTCGGATCCGCGCGGCACGTCGAGCTCAAGCTCGGCGGGGTCGAGCACCTGGAAAACGATCACATCGTGCCGCTTCTTGCGAAAGTGCGCGAGCGCCCGAAAGATCGTGTCGGCGTCGTCAAAGAGGTCGGAGATGAGGATGACGAGCCCCCGGCGCGCGAGGCGCTCGGCGAGCGCGTGGAGTGCGAAACCCGTGTCCGTGCCCCCCTGCGGCTCGTGGCGGGCGAGTTCATCGAGGAAGAATCGGAAGTGGCGCGAGCCGCTCCGCGCCGGCAACTCGGCGCGCACCACCCGGTCGAAGGCGCACAGCCCGAGCGAGTCCTGCTGGACGGTGATGATGTAGCCGAGGGCCGCGGCGAGGCCGCAGCCGTAGGCATGCTTCGTCGGGCGGCCGCCGGCGCGGAATGCCATCGAGCCGGAGACGTCGAGGAGGATGTGGACGCGGAGGTTGGTCTCCTCCCGAAACTGCTTCACGTAAAGCCGCTCGGTGCGCCCCAGAACCTTCCAATCAAGCTGGCGAAGGTTGTCGCCCTTCACGTAGGTGCGGTGATCGGCAAACTCCACGCTCGCCCCCTTGAGCGGGCTGGCGTGCTGGCCGGCGCGGGAGCCCTCAACGACATAGCGCGAGCGGAGCGCGAGGGCCGAGAGTCGCCGCATCGCGTCCGGGGTCAGCAAGCTGCCCGCGTTCAACGCCGCCGTCATGGGCAGGAGTGAAGCAGAAGAGGGGGGAAGGGTCGAGGGACCGCCCCGACGAAGGCTTGGTTCGCTCGTGAGGCGGAGGCGGTAGATGCTGTTGCTCATTCCGCCGCGCGTTCGGAGGCCGAGGTAACGGGCCAGCCACAGCACCGAGATGCGGCACTCCTGGCGAATCCACACCCCATTATCGACGCTGGGAAGGAACGTGCACGGAGACAACGACTTCGGGCAAGGACGGGAACTCCAAAGGTCGGGTTCGGTCCCCGTCGGTCACCCCACTTCTTCGTCAGAGAGTGGCACGCTAGCGTACTTTACATTTGGTATGCCCACACGTATACTGCGCCCGCATGATTTCTCGACCTTTCTGGCTGGCGCGGATTGAAGCGGCTTGGCGCGAGGTGCCCATCGCGTGGCTTTGCGGAGTTCGCCGCTGCGGAAAGACCACGCTGGCGGAGAGACTCGGCCAGGACCGCTCCCTTTACGTCAACTGCGACCTCCCCATCGTCGAGGAGATGGTACGCGATCCCCAGGTTTTCTTTCGCGGATGCTCCAAGCCCGTCGTTATCTTCGACGAGGTTCACCAACTTCGGGATCCCGCTCGCGTGCTGAAGATTGGGGCGGACGGTTTTCCGAAGCTGAAGATTCTGGCCACAGGTTCATCCACGCTTGCGGCGAGCAGAAAGTTTCGCGACACGCTCACGGGCCGAAAACGTCTGATTCACCTGCCCCCGGTGCTGTGGGATGAACTGTCCGCTTTTGGCGTGGCGTTGCCCCAGCGCCTGTTCCACGGAGGCTTGCCTCCGGCCTTGCTGGCCGAGGCCAAGAAACCCGCGTTTTATCGGGAATGGATGGACTCGTTTTTTGCCCGCGACATTCAGCGGCTTTTTGGATTTCGGGACATGAACCGCTTCAACGCGCTGTTCGAATACGTATTGCGCCAGAGTGGGGGGCAGTTTGAAGTCACGAAGACGGCCTCAGCACTCGGGATCACGCGCCCGACGGTGGAGAGCCATTTGCGGGCTCTGGAGATCACCCACGCGGTCACCCTGCTGCGTCCCTTCCACGGAGGGGGACAAAACGAGATGGTGAAACAGCCCAAGGTGTATGCCTTTGATACGGGTTTCGTGAGCTTCGCGCGCGGCTGGGACCCGCTACGCCCTGATGATTTCGGCCCCCTTTGGGAACACGTTGTTCTGGAGCATCTCCAAGCGCACTTCCCCGACACACCGGCCCGGTATTGGAGGGACAAGGGTGGTCGCGAGGTGGATTTCGTTCTGGCGCACCGGCGCGATGAAGTGGATGCCATCGAATGCAAGTGGGACCCCGGAACTTTCGACAGCACCGCGATAAAGGTTTTCCGCAGCTACTATCCGAAGGGACGCAACTACCTTGTCACCCCGTCCGCCGAAGCCGCCTATTCCAGAACCTATGGAGGAGTGAACGTGAGGGTGTGCACACCATCCGAACTTCGACCGAAGGCATGAGCCGGTTTTCCCATCCAGTTCCGGCATCTCGTCCACGTTTTTGGTGGTAAGGGGACATGTTTATTCTGGTTTGATATTCTTGAAATTTCAAAATGAACGAAACTGGAAAAAGCGCGGAAGAGGCGCTGGCCTATGTCACGGCGATCCCGCCGGCGCAGGGCGAGACCATGATGAATGTTCCGTTTGAAAAGCGGGACCTGGTCCGGTTTGGCTTTATCGGGGTGGGCGGCCGTGGCGCGGGCCAGTTGAATGAGGTGCTGGCGGTTGAAGGGGCGCGGGTCACCGCCATCAGCGACCCGGTGGAAGAAAAGATGCTCGCGGCCAGGAAGAAAGTGGAGCAGGCGGGGCAGCCTTCGCCCGCCCTGGAAAAAGACTGGCAGGGCCTGTGCGAGCGGTCGGACGTCGATTTGGTCTATATCTGTTCGCCCTGGGACATGCACGTGCCACAGGCGGTGCAGGCCATGGAGTGCGGCAAGCACGTCGCCGTCGAAGTGCCGGCCGCCACCACGCTCTCCGACTGTTGGCGCCTGGTGGATGTTTCCGAGCGCACTCGCCGGCACTGCGTCGTTCTGGAAAACTGCTGCTATGGCGGTACGGAGTTGATGGTGCTTAACCTGATCCGCCAGGGGCGTTTGGGGACGATCACCCACGGGGAGGCGGCCTATATTCACGATCTGCGTTCGATCCTGTTGGCTCCGCACGGCGAAGGACTCTGGCGGCGCCATCCGCACCAGGCCCGCAACGGCAACCTTTATCCCACCCACGGGCTGGGGCCGTTGGCCTGGTATATGGACATCCATCACGGCGACCGCTTTGCCCGGCTGGTTTCGATGAGCAGTCGGGAGGCGGCGCTGTCGGAGTACCGCGACGCAACCCTGCCTGCCGACGATCCAAAGCGCAGGGAGAAGTACCGCTGCGGCGACATGAACACCTCGCTGATCCAGACCGCGAATGGCCGCACGATCATGCTACAGCACGATGTCGTCACGCCCCGTCCTTACAGCCGGATCAACCTGGTCCAAGGCTCCAAGGGCACGTTCAGCGACTATCCGCCCCGCATCTTTTTTGACGGCCAGGGCACGCATGAGTGGGCTTCTTACGACGCGATCAAGGCCGAGCACGAGCATCCGATTTGGAAAGAGCACGGCGAACAGGCTCTCAAGCTGGGCGGCCACGGCGGCATGGATTATATTATGAACTATCGGCTGGTGCAGACCTGTCGCCAGGGTTTGCCGCCGGATCTGAACGTCTATGACGCGGCGGC
>CAZZBZ010000077.1:0-14051 GCA_964653025.1 uncultured Verrucomicrobiota bacterium | reverse complement strand
CGAGCGTGAAGGCCGCGTGCGAGATGCACGAGCGGCTCCTGCCGCACGACATCCTCATGCTGGAGGTTGTGAAGAACCTCGACCAACTCAAGCGGGACGTGTTCCTCCTGATCTATCAGCCGATGCCGATCAAGGGGTTGGACTCCTGCTGCGTGCGGGCCGTGGCGATTGAGGGCGTGCCCGGGTTCTGCGAGTAGCCGTTGGTGCCCGGGGGGAGGGCGTTCTCTCTCAATCCCACGGGGCAAATGGACGATCGACGTTTGCCTGTAGGAGCCGCTGCCAGCGGCGATCTTCTTCGCAGGTCGGGATTCTGCCCGTCGCCGCTGACAGCGGCTCCTACACACAGGAAACTAGGCGTGGCGTTTGCGGCGGAGGGCGAAGAGTGCCCCGAGGCCGAGCAGTGCGAACACCGAAGGCTCGGGGATGGCCGAGGTCACGCTGAGGATTCCCTCGCCCCAGGCATTCGTGTTCCACGCCAAGCTGCCCGAGAGGGTGGGGAGGGTGAGGAGACTGAAAGCGCCTCCCCAGCCTGCGGCATCGAGGAAGTTGAAGGTGTTCCCGTCCGCGAACGTCCAACCGAGGTTGGTGACCAGGACGGAGCCCGCCTTGGCAAGCGTGCCCTCGATGACGAGGTGGTCGTATTCCACGGTGTTGGTGCCGCCGATTTCGAGGACGAGGAGGGAGCTGTCGAGGAGGGTGAGGTTGCTGGAGAAGGTGAGGGTGCCGGGGGAGATCGTGCCGAAGTTGGTCACGGTGACGTCGCTGGCGATGCGGCCCGAGCCGCCGAAGGTCGAGTTGGAGGCGATCACGAGCCCGGCGCCGAGGGTGTTGGTGGCATTGCGGAGGGTAAAGCTGCTGTTCGTCCCGAGGGTGAACGACTGGCTGAAACTGAGCGTGCTGTTGACGACCTGGACGGAACCGCGGTTCGTAAAGGCGTTGGCGACGGTCGCCGCGGTGTTCGAGACGAGCATCGAGCCATTCGTTCCGATGGTAAGGCTGCCGCCCTGCCAGAGGGTGGTGCCGTTGATCATCTCGAGGCGGGTGTAGTTCGTGGCGCCGAGGCCGGTGCTGAAGACGTAGTCCTGTCCGCCGTTGGTCAGCGAGGCGTTGTTGAGGCGGAAGGCGTTGTCGCCGGCCCAGGTGATGTTCGTAAGACCCTTGCCGAGAGCGCCGACGCCCCAGTTGGCCTTGATGTTGACGTTGGTGACGTCGCGGAAGGCGATCGTGCTGTCTCTCACATAGATGGCGTTGCTGTTCGCAACGCCGAGGATCTGGATGTCGGGGCTGTTGGTCGAGAACTGGAGGGTGGCGCCTGCGATCGAAGCGAAGTTGCCCGCGTTGGAGGCGTTGCCGACCACGAGGCCGCGGGTGTCCACGAGGGCGCCGTTGGTCACGACGAGGCTGTTGGTGCCGGAGTAGGCTGAATTGAGGCTGGCCGCGGAGAAGGCCACGCGCAAGTAGGGGTCGGTGCCCTGGAGCAGGGAAATGAGCCGCGAGCCGGCGCCTGAGACGAGGACCGAGTTCCATGAGGCGTTGGAGGAAGCCGAGGCGATCTGGAAGAGGTTGTCGACCTGGAGCGTGGCGCCGTCGAGAACCTCGAGACGGTTGGAGGTCGCGCCAATGGCCGAACCGCCCACGCGCAGGCCGGCGCTCGCGATGGTCGAGTTGGTGATCACCCAACTCGAGCCGGGGCCCGTGATTCGGGCGAGAACGCCCGTGCTGACCGTGGTTCCTCCCACCATGTTGGGGCCGCCGATGCCGAAACTGAGCAGGCGCGCGCCGTTGGTGACGAGCAGGGTGTTGTCCGCGCCGGAGCCGACGGTGAGCGCGACGCTCAGCGTGGAGAGGCCCCCCCGAAGTTCGAGGGAACTCGACCGTCCCAAGAAGGCGAGGTTGGTGAGGTAGGCCTCGTTAAGGACGAGGCGCCCGCCTCCCGCCACGGTGATCCCTCCGTTCGTGGTGACGCCGCCGAAGGTGGTCACGCTGTTGCTCACATAGATCGAGCGCGAGCCGCCAAGGTTGACGTCGCCCAGGAGGAGGTCGCCCGTCCCGGGCCCGCCGAAAGTGGAGTTGGCGGCGAGGACGATCGCGTTGGTGAGGGCGCGTGCGTTCCCGTCGGCGGCACGGAGGGCGCCGCCGCTCATCACGAGCGTGTTGCCCCCGAGGGGGTTGTCGACGCCGAGGGCCAGGGTTCCGGCGGCGTTGGTGGTCGGGCCGCTGTAGGTGTTCGCGCCGGCAAGGGTGAGCGTGCCGACGCCCGTCTTGTTGATGCCGCCGTTGGTGACCACGCCATTGAACGTGACCGGGCTGGAGATGCTCAGCGTGCGCATCACCCCACCCAGGTTCACAGCCCCGTTGAAGATGAGCGCGCCGTTGTCGGTGCTGCTGCCGAGCGAGAGGAGGTTCGTGAAGACGAGGTCGTTCGCGAGCGTGCGCGTGGCCCCGCCGGTCGAGGAGAGCTTGGCGTTGGCGTCGTTGAAGGTGATGGTTCCCGTCCCGAGGGCGGAGTCGTCGCCGAGGGCCACCCGATTGTTGCCTGCGATCAGGGTTCCCCCACTGTAATCGTTGCTGGTCGTCATCAGGAAGACGCCCTGCCCGAAGTTCACCAGGCCGGCCCCCGTGATGATCCGGCTCGCGTTGGTGAGGACGGTGCTGATGGCCGGGGCCACAAACTTTACCGAGGCGCCGCTCGCCACGCTGACGGCGCCCGTTCCGAGGGACCAGCCGGAGCCCGCGCTGCCCTGCAGGATGCCGGCCGACACGTTCCAGTTGCCCGCCCAGGTGGCCCGGTTGTCGCCCTTCACGTTCAGGGTGCCGGGTCCCCACTTGGTCCATGTCAGGGCGGCACCGCCGCTGTTCAGGTTGCTGACCGTTACGACCAAGTTGACCGCCACGGAATTTGAAACACTGTTCTTGAGGTAGAGATCCGACAGGATGTTCGGGCTGCCGGCGCCATCGTTATTGATCTGGACGGCGCCGCTGGAGACCCAGCCGGTCAGCGTGCCGTCCACCAGCGTGTAGACGTAGGACCCCTGGTTGAAGACCATTTTGCCAAAGGTGGCATTGATGTTGTTGGACACCGTCTGAGCGAGCGGGCCGCTGAACGTGACGACGGCGTCCTGGCCATCGCCGACGAGGCCGTTCGTCCACTTGGTGGGGTCGCCCCAGTTGCCGCCAGCGGTACGGTTCGTCCAGGTGCCGTTCGCGGCGGAGGCGGGACGAGGGGCGATCATCCCGAGCGCCAACGCGGCGAGCACGACGAGGGGAAGTGGGAGGGAAAGTCGCATGGCGCCTCGCTGGTGGACAGAAACCGGTGTCAACCTAGGCGAAGGGGATGGGCCAAGTCAAGGCGAAAGGGATCCTCTTGAAGGACTGAAAATGAACACTTATTGAACGCTTTTCAGGAGTCAGGCCGAGGACCGGACCCAGGCAGGGAGATGATTCTCTGGTTCTTCGCGGGCGACGAGTCGCCGCTGGCAGCGGCTCCTCCAGGCATCCTCCTCAACCCGCGGTGTGCACCCATGCCGCGAGGTGCTTGCGGAGCTTCCCGAGGGCGACGACGCGACTGGACTCGTAGAAGGCCACGCCGGCCGCGCCGTCCTCCATCCAGCGGTCCATGATTCGAGCAAGTCGCTTCCAGGGGGTTTTCTGAACGAAGGTGGGGTTCGCGAACGCGCCCATGACCCGGACGCCGGCGCGGGAGGCTTCCCGGATCACGGGGGCCAGCGAGATCGAGCCGGCGAGGCTCCCTGGGCCGTGTTCCTCGAGCATGAGGACGTCCACGAGGCCCTCCTTGAACCAGGCGCGAAGATCGGCGCCCTCGTGGAGCGCCTTTTCGAAGGTGGGCCCGCAGCGGACGACGATCGGGGCGCGGCGCGCGAGGCGTGCCTGCGCCTTCCTGAACGCGCGCATGAACGTGGTGAAATACCCCGCGCGGAGGGCGTGCCATCGCGGGTCCATGACGTCCGCGTCGAGGGGCTCGATCTTGCGGACGTCGATCCCGTAACGCCGACGGAAGGCGGCCACCGCGTGGTCGGGATAGGAGACCATCGGCGCATGGCGGTGGAGGTCGAGGAAGAGGGCGTCGAGGCGGGGGCCGTAGGCCATGACCTCGCGGCAGATGGCGAGCCGGTACGCACGGACCTCGGGATGGGAGTAGTCCATGCCGCCGCCGGCGGGGCTGCCATCCTTGTGGCGCGACCAGTACTCCGAGTGGTCCATGAAGAATTTCGGGCACCAGAAGGTCTCCCAGTACTTCATGTTCGGGTGGTAGTGGAGGACCCAGGAGGCATGCCACTCGTTGTTCATCCGGAGGCAGGGGGCGAAGGCGAGGCCGTGCGCGCGGGCGATGCGGGAGCCCTCGGCCATGCAATCGTGGCGGTGGATCATCTCGCGCCAGGCCATTTCCGCTTCGTGGCGGTAACGGGGGCCCGCGTTGTGGCAGGCGATGCGGCGGTGCTCCGGGTTGGCGTCGTCGATGAGCGGGGCGATGGTCCCGACGCGGGTGGGGAACTGGCAGTACCCCAGATACATGTGCCAGGAGAGGACGTTGAACCCGAGGTCGCGGTGGCGGCGCGCGTTTTCCTCCTGGAAACGGAGGTCGGGGGACTCGTGGTCGCGCGCGACGGTGTTCTGGTCGGTGATGCCCCAGAGGAGGGGTGGCTTGGGAAGCATGGACGGGGAGGGACAGTGTGTGGCGGTTTTGAGGGAATGGCGAAAACTCAAGGGCTGACCGTGACTTGTGTGTCTGTCGATGGCCTCGTTGAGGCCGTGGATTCAGGAAGGGGGTGCGCCGCCAGAACGGGGTCAACGACCCCGTCTACAGCGCAGAGGGTCCTTAGGTTGGCGCCCTTCGGAATGACAAGAAACGCCCATCTTCGACAGCCGGTCATCGGCCGAACTGAAGGAAGTCGCCCCATGCCTCCCAGACCGTGTTGGAGGTCGGGTTGGAGCGCCAGTTGAAGCGGAGGATGGCCGTTCGTCCATCGGCATAGACCACGATGGAGAGGATCCCTTCGTGGCCGCCGCGGCCGCTCCCCCAGTCCTGGACGCAGGCGGCAAGCGGGAAGGTCAGCCGGTAGGTGTTGTTGGGGGCGAGGTTCGCGTCCAGCTTCCCCGCGATGTAGCCGGCGGTGTTGTTCGGAACGAGCAGCGGGTCGGTGACCTTCGCGTCCGCGGGGGCGGGAACCTGGTTCATGCTGGCCATGGAGTAGCTGGACCAGCAGGGGGTGGGCGGCGAGGTTTTCACCGCGGCGAGGAAAGCCTTCGCGCCGTCGACCGGTTTCAGGGGGTAGATGCCGGGGTTGTTGGGGTAGACGCCCGGGTTGGGGATGGTGAGGTCGGCGCAGAAGAAGACCTCGGGGCTGGAGAGGTACGAGGGCCAGAGGCGACCGAGCCCGGCACGGTCGTCCCAGCGGATGAGGGCGCCGGAGCCGCCCGCGGTCCAGCGGTAGGTGGGGAGGGGAAGCCAGCCCTCGTTCTCCCCGGCGTACATGTGCAGGGCGGCGCCGATCTGGCGGAGGTTGCTCGTGCAGACGGTCCGCCTTGCGGCGCGGCGGGCGTTCTTCAGCGCGGGAAGAAGGAGGGCGGCGAGGATCGCGATGATCGCGACGACGACCAACAGCTCGATGAGGGTAAAGCAGGAGCGGGGAGCGGGGAGCGGGGAGTGGGGAGCGGCGGAACGAGACGGGAGACGCCCTCCTCCGTTTTTCGAGGTACGGAGGGCAGGCGAAACGTGAGGCCAAGGGCCCAGGCATGCGAAAGGACTGCTGGTGTCTGGCAGGCCGGTCGGTGCGAGGTGTGCCTCCCGCAACCTTCCCCTCTTCCTTTCGGCGCGAGCCGCGCCTCCCACACCGAGAGCAATGGTGCCTGGTCTGTGGGAGGCGCGGCCCGCGCCGATCTTCGTTCCTCGAAACAACTTCCCCGGCGCCAACGGCGTTGGCCCATGCATGTTCAAAGCCTCAGGCGCGGCGGGAGCGTCGGAGGGCGAGGAGCGCCCCGAGGGCCAACAGCGCGAGGGCGGAGGGCTCGGGGATGGCCAGGGCGACGTTCAGGATCAGGTCGTTGTTGGCGCCATCGAGTGAGATCGTTCCCAGATACCCGTAGAAGCTTTCGTTGGTGACGGGATTGAAAGACCCGCTGAGGAGGGCGGCGTCGATGAGGGTGTAGGTCCCGACCCCGAAGCCGGCGTTCGTCGTGAACGCGAAGTTGGAGAAGGGCATCTGCGTCAGGGTGAGCGTGCCGAGGTCGATCACCTGGTCGCTGGCGTTGGTGGCGGCGAGTTCGAAATTCAGGAGCGAACCGCTGTTCAGGGTGAGGTTGCTCACGGTGAGGGTGCCGATGCTGTTGCCCGGCGCCAGCCAGCCCCCGTTGGCGATATTGACGCCGCGCACCGACCCGGTGCCCCCGAGCGTCGCATTGCTGGCGACGGTGAGGCCCGCCGTTCCGCTGAGCACGCCGTTGACCCGCAGCACCCCGTTGGAAACCCGCGTGGCCCCGACCTGGCTGCTGTTGCCGTTGAGCGAGAGGGTGCCCGTCCCCGTCTTGATGAGCCCGCCGTTGCCAGCGAGGTTCGCGAAGATCGTTCCGGAATCGGTCGCGAGGAGATTGGAGGAACTCAGCAAGGTCCCGTTGGAAATCGCCCCGCTGGAGATGGTCACGGTCCCGTTGGTCACAGCGCCGAAGCCCCCGAGGTCGTAGTTTCCGCCCGCGACGGTCACGGCGCGGTTGCTCAGAATGGCGGTCTGCACGCCCAGCCTGAGCGTGCCGTTGCTGACGATCGTTCCCCCCGTGTAGGCATTCGAGCCTCCGAGGGTGAAGGTTCCGCTCCCTTGCTTGACGAGGAAACCGGTGCCGTTCATGAAGCCGCTGAAAGTGCTGTCGGTGGCATCCCCTACGGTGAGCGTGCCGGAAAACAACTGCACGACCCCGGTCCCGCTCAGGCTCCCCACCGTCTGGTTGAAGTTGCTGAGGGAGAAGCCATTTTTGAGGTCCTGTGGGCCGTTCACGGCCAGCGCGCCGGCAGTCGGGAGGGCGTTGTGGCCGCCCAGTTTGAGCAGACCGTTCAGGATGAACGTGCCGCCCCCATAGCTGCTCGCGTTGGAGAAGATGAGAAAACGGTCATTGGAGCCGAGGACGGTCAGCGAGAAGTTGTTGCCGTTGTCGTTAAACCCGCCGGCAAAAACAGGGGCGGAGGCGTCGTCGTTGGCCGAGATGGTGGAGTTCAGGTTGAGCACCACGTTCGTGGTCATGGTGACCGGGCCATTGAACACGATCTGGTTTCCGCCGATGCTCAACCCACTCAAGAGGTTTGTGTGCTGCATCTGGATGGCGTTGGCGACCGTGGGGCTGTTGGTCCAGGCGAGGGTGGTGATGCCGGCCGCAGCCTGGGCGTAGAGGGTGCCGGTTCCCAATGCCTTGTTGTTTCCGATGATCAGCCTCGCGGTGGAAGAGACATAGGTGCCCCCCGAATAGCTGTTGCTACCCAAGAGGAGGAGGCTGCGGGTGCCGCCGCCGAGGGTCAGGCTGCTGCCCGGCAGGGTTTCCACCACGTTGGAGGCGAAGGCGAATCCGTCCACGGCGTTGCCTCCGCTGGCCATGAAGACCATGCTGGTGGCCATCGTCACGACCCCGTTGAAGGTCAGGTTGCCGGTGCCGCTGTGGGTGTTGGTCGTCCCGGTAAAGGTGACCGGGCTGGAAAAGGAATGGCTGTTGCTCGAGGTCAGGGTGGCATTGCTCGCCGTGATCATCGTGCCGGCGCTGAACGGGTTGTCGGTGAGGAAGACCAGCGTGGCGCCGGAGTTCACCGCCACGGAGGAGGTGGCGTTCGTGCCCGACATGAGCAGGTAACCGTTGTTGATGACCGTGGCGCCCGTGTAGGTGCTGTTCGTCAGCATCAGCCGTCGTTTGGCGCCGGCGGCGTTCAAGGTGAGGCTTCGCCCCGCCCCGCCATCGCCGATCCCGCCGGCGAAGAACGCGGTCTCGTTGTCGTTACCGAGCGCGTTGCTGATGGAGAGGCTCGCGTTGAGCGTGAGGAGATTGGTGAAGGTGAGGCCCAGTCCGCCACCGACGCCCGCCACGGTGGTCGGGCCGACGGTGAAGTTGCCGTTGGCGGTCACCGCGTTGCCGACCATGCGGGAAGCGCCGTAGCCAGAGATGAACGCGTTCGTGTTGAGGACGAGGGTTCCATTTCCGAGGGCGTAATCGCCGGCCACCTGCAGGAGGCTGCCCGCACCGGCCGCGTTACCGACCGTGACCGAGGAGGCCGCGTTCGTGCCCCCGACCACGACTCCCGCGGTGTTCGTAATGGTCAGGCTCCCCGTGAAGGTATTGCTCCCCATCAGGTGCAGCAGGCGGGCGCCGGCTATGGCGAGCGAACGCGAGCCACCGCTCTCGCCGATCGAGCCGTTGATGAGGAGGTTCGTGCGGTAGTGGGCCAGGCCGTTGATGATGAACACCCCATCAGCCCCGAGAGTGAGGGCGCTGTTGATGATCTGGTTCGATTGCGAGGAGGTGGTGCGGTTGAGGAGCCCGCTCCCGAGCGTGAGGGTGCTGCCGCTGATCGTCACGCCGTTGGACGTGGCAAGCACGAGAGAGGAGATCGTCTTGTCGCCGTTGAGGGTCGTCGCGAAAGTGGAGGGGTAGTTGGTGACGATGAACATCACCGTGTCGGCGGAACCGGGGGTGGCGTTGTTCGTCCAGTTGCCCACCGTGGTCCAGTTGGCATTCGCACCGGTACCGCTCCAGACGTTGGTCACCGCGCGAGCGGGGAGGGGTGCGAGGGCCAAGGCAGCCAGCAGTGCGGCGGCGAACCTTGCGTGTTTGAGAGCCTGGGTTGGAAAGCTCATGGGCATGTGGGCGGCTTGGAGTCGGGCTCCGTCGAATCTCGACTTAAGCAGAAGAAGGTCCTGTTGGCAAGTGAAACCGAGTTTTCTTTTTACTTATTTTTCGACCGTGGCCACGAGGTCCTCGGTCTTGGAAAGGATTGCTTGAGGACTGCTGGGGAAACGACGGAGCGTGACCCTCCCTTGGTCGGCAGATTTGGAGGGATACGCTCTGTCGTACCCGTGCGAGGCTTGACTTCCGCGATCGATTTACACTTAATGCACACTCGCATCACAACTCTTTTACACATTTACGTTCCGTCCGTGTCGAAAATCTGGAGAGGATTTGGGTTGGCGCTGGGGGTGTTTTTCGCCCTGGCGGGGATGGGCGTGGCCCAGGAGCCGCCACGCACCTTTCAACCCAGGGACGGGGAATGCCCGTGGCACGACCGCGTGGGCCAGTGGGTGATCGGGGAGCTGCCGGAGGCCTATTCCAAGGGGCCGCCGATGCCGCTCCAGACCTGCAGCGCCCGTTCGCTCGTGGTGCCCGACGGCACGAAGTCGGCCGTGATTGGCGTCTACCTCAAGGACTTCGACAACCTCCAGGTGAGTCACCCGAATGCCAAGGATACCGGCGAGCGCTTCATCATCTGCAGCCCCGATGAGAAGGCGAGGCGTTCCTCGCGATTGACGTACATGATCGTCGAGCTCCCCGACCCGCTCCCGAAAGAGGTGTTCAAGCCGGGGCTCGGCTCCGGGGTCGTGCTCCTCAAACTCGACCCATCTCCCGAGGGCCCGTCCGCTCCCGCGACATCCCCCGGGATTCCTTCAACCCCAAAGGTACCCAGTGGCGGCCCGGAAAGCCGCCCTGCAAACCCTCCCGCTTCCATGAAACGCACGCTTATCCAGGACCAGGAGTTCGACGCCCAGGAGTGGCCCTTTCGCCCCGGCCCGCGCAAGGCGAAGATGTGGGTCGAAGAACCCCCGAACGGGATCACCCCGAACACGGGCCTGATGCTCGTCCTCCATAATTGGGGCGGCGAGTACAACCAGGCCCATTACCTCGCGTGGTGCCGGCTCTTCGCCGCGCGTTACAACGTGGTTGCCGTCTCGGTGAACTACCTCCAGAGCGGCGCCGACTCGAAGCTTCTGCCCTACGACCACGGTTACCTCCAGGCGATGGATTGCCTTCGCGCCCTCCACGCCGTCTGGAAGCAACTCAAGGACCGGGGCGTGGCCTTCAACGAGTGCCGCGTCTATGCGATGGGCGGCAGCGGGGGCGGAAACGTCACCCAGATGGCGATGAAACTCGCCCCGCGCACCTTCGCCTGCGGGGTGGATATCTGCGGCATGCCCGGGCTCATCGACGCGATCGCCTACGGCACGAAGGAGGGGACGAGCCTGAACGCCGGGTACTCGCGCGATCCCTCCAGCCCCGTGTTCCTCAGCAAGGACATGCAGGAGATCCGCGACTTCGGAAATCTCGACCACTGCAAGCAACTGAAGGCCGCGAACCCGGGTCTCCAGATCGTGATCGTCCACGGGGCGGATGACACGAGTTGCCCCGTGGGCCCGAAAAGGACCCAGGCCGAGAATATGCGCGCGGCGGGGCTCGCCGTGGATGCCCACTTCCTCACCCAGGCCGATGTGGATGGAAAGGCGGTGACGACCACGGGCCACCCGGTCGGCAACCGCGACCAGGTGGTGATCAAGTACGCGGACGACTACCTCCGCGAGGACGGGGCCAAGGCCAAGGCGACCGTCGGCCCGAGCGACTTCAGTCGGGGGGACATTTTTGAATACCCGACGAGCGGCGGGAAGTTTGTGGTGGACTTCCGCGGGCCACCCACGATTCGATTTGAAGGAAACGCCAAATGAAAATGCCCCGAAGCCTTCTTTCATCACTCCTGCTACTGGCTGCTCTCATGCCGACAGGGCGGCTCTGCGCCCAAACGACGGCGCCCGCGCCGTCATTCGTGCTCGTGGATTC
Organism: uncultured Verrucomicrobiota bacterium; assembly: GCA_964653025.1. Taxonomy (GTDB): domain Bacteria; phylum Verrucomicrobiota; class Verrucomicrobiia; order JABWAM01; family JABWAM01; genus JABWAM01. The sequence continues at coordinate 3,239 of CAZZBZ010000077.1, read as the reverse complement.
GACCACGCCCCCGTGCCCGGTGGTGGTGCTCCCGAAGGTGGCGGGTCACGAGCGGCAGGCGGCGGTGCTCCTCACCAACTACCTGACACGGATCTCGGGCCAGCCCTTCAAGATCGTGGAATCGGCCACGCCGCCCGAGGGGCGGGCGATCCTGGTCGGCGCGGTGGCGGGTCCGGTCCCGAGCGAGTTGCCCGGGGACAGCTTTACCATCAAGGCTGACGGGCAGACGCTGCGCTTCATGGGGGCGACCCCGATGGGGACGGCCTTCGCGGTGACGACCTTTCTCGAGGAGAACCTGGGCTGTCGGTTCTGGTCGTGGGACGAGGAGGAGGTTCCTTCGAAGCCGTCGATCTCGGTCGGTGCGATCGACCGGACCCAGCGGCCGGTCTTCCTCCAGGGCGAGGTGTGGAACGAGGAGGCGCAGACGCGCGACCGCGGCTTCATCTACAAGGCGCGGGGAAAGTCCACGGAGGCGATGACGGGCAACCACACGCTCTACCCGCTGCTCGGCGCGTGGGCGAGGCAGCACCCCGAGGCGTGGCCGCTCGACGAGAAGACGGGCAAGCGGGGGCCGAACGACCTCCACTTCTGCTACCTCGCGACGGGGATTGCCGAGGCCCTTGCGGAGGCCCTTGGGAAGGTCGTGGAGGCGAAGCAGGGGAACGTGAAGGATTTCATCTACTTCGCCGGGATGGGGGACTGGTACGGCGGCATCTGCAAGTGCGACGCCTGCCAGAAGGTTTACGAGGAGGAGAAGTGGACGCGCCCCGACGGCAAGGTGCTCGTCGCCCCGACCTCGACCCTGCTGCGGATGATCAACCGGGCGGCGGAACTTCTCGAGCAGAAGTATCCCGGCGCCCGCGTCGGCACCATGGCCTACATGAGCCTCGAGCAGCCGCCGGGGATCACGAAGCCCCGCGACAACGTGATCATCCAGATCCCGCACCTCCGCCACTGCCTTGCCCACCCCGCGGAGGCCTGCGATGCGAACTACAACTATCGCGAGAACGTCAAGCGCTGGTGCGAGATCGCCCCCGGCCGCGTCTACATCTGGGACTACAACGTGAACTTTGGCGGGAACTTCATGTACCCGTTCCCGACATTGCATTCGATGGCCGAGAACCTCCGTTATTACGCGAAACTCGGGTGCGCCGGCGTGGCGATCCAGGGGAACTACGTCTCCACGGGAAGCGACCTCATCGTCGCCAAGAACTACGTCTTGCGGAAGGTGATGTGGAACCCCGAGCTGAAGACCGAGGACCTTCTCGCGGAGTTCTGCAAGGGCTACTACGGGCCCGTGGCCGACGACATGCTCGCCTACATCAACCTCCAGGAGGGGCTGGCCGGGGCGAAGGATGCCAAGCACTTCATGGAGTTCATTGACCTACCCTCTCTGGCGCGCAACCCGAAGAATGCGCCCGCCTGGCTGGGGTCCGAGCGGTTGGCCGAGTACCGCACCCGTCTTGATACGATGCTCGCCAAGTGCGCGGGGCAGGAGCCGTGGACGCGCCGCGTCAAGGAGGCCTGGGCGAGCGTCGAGGCGGTGGACGCGTGGGGCAAGCCGGCCCTGCTCGTGGACAAGGGGGACCACCTCGAGAGGGTGGACCGGGGCGACACCTACGCGCGCGTCCGGGACTTCCTCAAGTACACGCGCAACTGCAGCCCCGGCGAGTTTGGCAGGGCCCCCGCCTACCATCGCATGGCCCTTGGCCAGCAGGGAGGGCCGCTCTTCACGCTGACGAACGCGGAGGTGACCGTGAAGGTTGCGCCGGCGATCGCGTCGCGCATCTGGCAGATCCAGTACCGGGGCAAGCCCGTGCTCTGGGTTCCGAAGGTCGCCTCGAGGGGCTATCCCTACATGGGCGGATCGTTCAGCCGGGTCTTTAGCACGGCGACCACCGGTGGGGTGCGCACGTCGGAGGCCATCGGCCAGCCGACCCCAACCAAGGTCGCCATGGAAGGCGAGGCGGGCATCGAGGCATGGGGCCGCGACGCGGCCGTCCAGATGCACACGCGCACGGTGGAGATGCTTCCCGACGGGGCGGTCCGCGTGACCGGCACGGCGCGGCGGGTCCTGAAGACCGCCGGCACCGCGGCCTGCGCGGAGGTGACCCAGTACGAGGACAAGCCGGGCGAGCCCGGGCCGGTGATTCAGGTCCAGGGCGAGAACGGCGAGTGGCAGGTGGTCGCGCTCAAGAGTACCCAGAAGGAGGAGGAGAAGGCGGGCGCCGGTCCGGGCCTCCTGCAGGGGCAGGCCGCGGCCGCCGGGGCGGAGGTCGCGGCCCCCGCCGCCAAGGCGAAACCGTCGCCGGGCGCATGGAAGCCCGCGGCGGGTTCCAAGGATATGATGAGCGAGGTGGCCATTCCCGCGGGCGCGAAGGCGCTGCGTATTCACCTTTCCTCGGGGGAATGTGTGATCGAGGACCGCTACGCGTCGCCCGCAGTGAAGGGGGGCAGGGCCTTCTACAACGCGACGACCGGGGTGCTGAGCGTCCTCGTGGACCTCGAGGAGGTCCCCGTGCCGGCGCAGGAGGAGGGGACCTGGATGGTCCGCGAGATGCGGTTCGCGCCGATGGAGCCCGCCAAGAAAACAGGAGGGCGGTGAGTTCGAGCGCTTCCCCGATTTCCCTGGATCCCATGTCTCGAATGGACAAAGCCGGCGGACCCCACCTCACTCCTCCCCTTGGAAAGGAGAGGAAGCGCCCGTCGCCCGCCCCAGCTTCTCCCCCTTTCCAAGGGGGAGAGCGAGCGGGGGTTCTTACCCCAAATCCACGGGTAAGATCGATGATCCGATTTGTCGACGAAGGATCTGGGGAGCACACGCGGCCCGCGTGTGGAAATCAGCGGCCCGCTGATTTCTCTTCGGAGAATGGCCGTCGGGCCGGCGGCCATGGCACGCGAGCCGCGTGCGCTCCCCGAGAGAAGACGCTCCGCAGTGTCGTTACGCGAGGATCGGGGCTCACCCTCGCCGTCGCGCAGCCCTTCTGCGTGCCGGGCGACGTCGAGGGCAACCTTGCCCGCATGGAACCGCTTGTGCGGCAGGCCGCGGCGGGCGGCGCCCGGCTCGTGGTGTTTTCGGAGGCCGGGGTCACCGGCTACGAGGCCGCGGAACGCTCGGTGAGCCGGGCGGTGACGCTCGGCGACGCGACCTGCGCGCGGCTCCACGCGATGGCGGCGCAGCACGGGGCGGCGATCGCGGCGGGGTTCATCGAGCGGGCGGGCGAGCGCCGCCACATCAC
>CAZZBZ010000076.1:1775-14075 GCA_964653025.1 uncultured Verrucomicrobiota bacterium | reverse complement strand
TGTGGGAGGCGTGGCCCACGCCGAATCCGCTTCCGAGCCTGCCCTGCTGCCCTTCGGCGTGAGCCACGCCTCCCACAGCCGCCCCTGCTTTCATTGGAGTTTTGTGTAAAAGAGCGCGGGTGTACCCAGCGGTCGCATGGGGTAGTCTGCCCCCATGTCAACACGGCAACCGCCGGACCGTGAACCGCATGGCATCTCCGGTGCCGTGTCAGGCCGCCGAATCCGCCTGGGGCGGACAAACCCATGAACCGATGAACCGTCCCCTGCGAATCGTTCCCCTTGGCTTCCTGTTCGTTGCGATGGCTTCGCTGTCGTGCTCCCCAAAGGCTCCGCGGAGTTCCGAGCGCGAAGTGTCGCCTCGCCCAGGGCAGGCCGCGCCCTCTTCCGAGTTGGCCGGCAGCCCAAAGACGGAGGTGGCCCGCGTGGCCCCGTCCCGACCCGATGACGGGCTTCCGCCATCCGACCCGGCGCTGGCCCGGAAGGTGGAGATCCTTCAGACCGCAAAGGAGATCTCGGTGGGCCTGAAGGACTTCGACCTCGTCCTGCGGCGCCACCCCGGCCTCTGCGCCACCCTCCGGTTCCACGGGGAGAAGGGGGAGGACCTCGGGCGGTTCGAGTTCGACTGGGCGGCCCCGGCGGCCCGCCCGTGCCTCGTCGTCGAGAAGGCGAAGGATGCCGCGTACGCCGCGCTTTCGCTGACGCTCCGCAACGGCAGGACGCGCCTCATGGAAGCGAAGTTTCCCGTCCCTCCGGCTGCGGTCCCGGCCCCGCCCCTGCCGGCGAGCGGCGAGAAGGCGTTCGTGGTTTCTGGGACGGCGACGCCGCCCGAGGCCCTTCCCGGGGAAATCATGCTGCCGGACTACGCGAAGGCGCGGGCGCTGACGCTGTCGGACGCATCACGGCGATGGAACCTCGAGGGCAGCGTGAAGCGGATCGCCTCCTCGCTGAATTACCCGAGCATGGGCGCGAACAACAACAGCGTGGTCAGCCTCCAGACCGCGCACCCGTCCGACCTCTCGAAGCGAAGCCACTACGACTCGGTGAAGTCCACGCTCTACGACCCCAAGACGGGGGCGGCCCTCTCCACGTTGAAGTACCTCGTCGAGATCCCGCTCGACGAGAACTGGCGTCTCGGGGACGAGGACCTCGAAGTGACGCTCCCGGCGGACCGCCTCCGTGTCCACATCAGCCAGGAGACGCTCGACGGGAAGGCGGGCTCGCCCCGCATCACGGGTGTCGGCACCGGGGGCCTCATGCAGGGGGTCTACACGGTGGCGGCGGACGACGAGGGGAACCTGTACTTCTCGGAGAGCGACGAACTGATCCGTTTCCACCTCAAGAAGAACCGTTGGGAGAAGGCTCCCGTGCGGGTCACCGAGTACGCGAGTCGGTTCCTGCCGAAGCTTTCGGACGTGCCGGCCTCGGAGGGCAAGGTGAAGTCCGTGGGCTGGTCGGGGTCGGCGCTGCGCTTCCAGGTGTTCTACGGGGGCAACGACCGGCTGTTCCTGAGCTTCGGGCACAGCTACTTCAAGGACGGGCACCTCGCCTGTGCCGCGGTGTTCTCCGTGCCGACGCGGGATTGGGAGGACGCGGCGGCGTTCGAGAAGGGGATCCGGCTCAACGCGGGCGGCTGGCCCACGGCGGCGTTTCCCCTCTTTCCGACCTGGCTGCCAGCGGAGGACGAGCTGCGCCACCTCAAGGACATGGCCTTCATCCAGGGGCGCATCGGCATGCTCGCCTACGACAAGAACCACTTCTGGGTGATGGACGTGGACGCGCAGGGCAACACGACCCGCCTCCAGAAGCTCACGGAGGCGAACGGGAAGAAGATCGCCGCCTTCGAGTACCCCAAGGCGGCGCACGGCGCGGCGGGATTCCTCGGCATCCTCACGGGGGTCGAGGCCGGCCCCGAGCGCGAGAAGCTTGAGATGCTGCTTCCCCCGAAGTCCGCCGCGTGGGTGGTCTCCCCGTCGGGGATGGTGACCTCCGCCCATTTCCAGTCGTACCAGAACAAGGTCGGCGCCCGCATCCGCGCGGGCACGCAGATCTACGGGATGCGCGAGTATTCCAAGGAGACCCTCGCCTCGCTCTTCGGGAAGGCCGACTTCGGCAAGGGCATCGTGCGCGTCTGCTACGACGTGCTGGACTGGATGCGGAAGAACCCGGCGGGCATCGAGAACCTGCTCGCCCAGATGAACGGGCCCTCCCTGGGACCGCAGTTCCTCGTCGCCGCGATCCCCGGGGAGGACGGCAAGGCCCTGGGCTGCTCCGAGTACGGCGGGTATTACTTCTCCGTCTACGACTGGTCGGGCGCCGGCGACGCGCCGGTCCGCAAGGCGCAACTCTTCAAGGCCACCGATGCCCCGGTCCAGATCCCGCTCGGGGCCGCCCTCGGGCCCTACTGCCACGCATGGCAACGGGAAGGAGACGCCGACGTGCTCTGCTTCGCCGGCTACACGGGCATCGGCCGCATGCCCGTGCGAAAGGGCGGCAAGCTCCTCGCGCGCACCCAGGTCGAGCCCCTGGGCAAGGCGCAGGAGTCCGCCGACGGCGCGCCGATGGGTTACACGATGTGGTACCGCGCGCTCCTCCCCGGCCTGGGGAGCCGCCTCTGGGTGACCGGCGTCGCCCAGGCCGCGCGCCACGGGAGCGCCTACTCGGGGGGGCTCGGCTACGTCGACCTCGCGGCTCCCGGCCCCCTCCGCCGCCTGACGGGGATGACGGCCGGCCACTACTCCATCCGCCTCGCCTCGCGCCTCGTGGCCGCGTCGGGCGGGCGGCTGGCGCAGGAGGTCTATCTGCCAGCGTCCTTCGCGAGCGCCGCCGACCTGAAGGCGCCGCCCGCGAACCAGCGGCCCAAGCTTTTCGTGTTCCGCGACGGCGGCTCGGGAAAGGTCGAGGACCGATTCGGCCTGAGTCTCGCCGCCGTGGCGGACGAGGGGAGGGTCCTTAGCGACTTCGGCGTGGCGCGGAATGGCCTCTACGGGATCGTGTTGTTCAGCGACGGCACGCTCGCCACCCTCGACCTCGCGGGCCATCGTTTCGTGGACGCCGTACGCGTCACGAACCGCATCCAGTCCTACGACCGCAGCGTGGACGTGCTCAACCCGATGCCCGACGGCGCCCACCTGCTCTGCACGGCGGACGTGGAGAAACGGTCGGTGACCTTTCACCGGGTGGAGGTGGACGCCTCGGGCAGGCTCCAATTCGAGCCGCTGCTGACCTGCGACCTCGGGAACTCGGGAATGTATCCCAACTGGAAGGCGGGCGAGTTCGACCTCGTGCCCGACTTCGTCCGCCAGGACGGCTCCTGCGATCTCGTGATGGGGGCGCGCTACCCTCAGGAGGAGGGCGCGCAGCTCTTCGTGATCCCCGACGTGGTCCCGCCGCGGACCTCGACAGAGGGCGACCGGAAATGAGAAAACGGGTTTGGCACCCCCGCCGGGCCCGCAAGGGGCTGAGTTCCCCACCAAACCCCGTGCTGAACGGAGTTGGCATGAAAACGAAACCGCCCCCCGACACCCTCTACTTCAACTGCCGCCTCGCCTTCCCCGACTTCCTCGCGCCGGGGGCCCTGCTTACCCGAGGCGGCGCCATCGCCGCGATCTGGATCGGCGAGGCCCCCTCGGGCGTGCCGAAGGGCGCGAGGCGGGTGGACTGCCGCGGGCTCATCCTTGCCCCCGGTCTCGTGGACATCCACAACCATGGCGGCGTCACCCACGACTTCGTGGCTGCCCACGCGAAGGGCAACAACCTCGCCCTGCGTTTTCACCTCGAGAATGGCGTCACTGCGATGCTTGCCACGGTGATGACCGAGACCCACGAGCAAATGTGCGCCGCCCTCAGGCTCCTTGGCGACCAGCATGTGGCACGCGAACTGCAACCGAACTTCCTCGGCATCCACATCGAGGGGCCGTACTTCCATCCCGAAAAGCGTGGCGCGCACAAGCTCGAGTGCCTGCGCGACCCCGTCCGCTCCGAGTACGAGAAGTTCTGGAAGCTCTCGCGCGGCCTGATTCGCGTCTTCACGCACGCTCCCGAGCGCAAGGGGTCGGTGGAGTTCTGCAGGTTCTTCCACGAGCGCGGCTGCGTGCCAACCATCGGCCACACCAGGGCGACGATGCTCGAGATTCGCCGCGCCGCCGCCCATGGCGCGCGGCATTTCGTCCACGCCAACAACGCCATCGACTGGCCGGTCCGAAAGACGCGCCCCGAGGGCTGGTTCGGCACCGAGATGATGGGCATGGGCACGCTGCTCTCGCACTCGGCCTTCAGCGGCGAGATCATCTCCGACGGCTACCACGTGCCGATCGAGATGATCCGCATCATCCTTGCCGCGTGCGGCACGGACCGCATCGCGATCGTCAGCGACGCCTGCCCCGCCGCGGGCTGCGCGCCCGGCGAGTACACCCAGGGCGGCCTGAAGATCACCATGAAAAAGAACCGCCTCGTGATCTCGGGCGGCGGCAGCCTCGATGGCGTTCCGCCGCTCGGCGGGAGCGGAACGCCCCTGTTGGCGATGATTCAGAATTATGTCGAGTGGGGATTCGGCCTCCTTGCCCCCCTCAAGATGAGCACGTGGGTTCCCGCTCGGATCCTCGGGGAAACGAAAAAGGGCCTCCTCCGCGTTGGGAACGACGCCGACCTGATCCTCCTCGATGATCGCGTCCACCTGTACGCCACGGTCATCGCCGGGCGGCCGGTGTTTCGTGCCAGGGGTGGGCCGGTCTGACCATGGTCGGGAACCTGGGGATGTCTCGATGAACGGCGATCTCAGGGATTCCGAGGCTGTCCCCGAACCGCGGGACATGCTCATCAAACTGCCCGCGGCATGCCAACCGGCTCGTCCTCGGGAGCCTCTTCTTGCGGGTCGAGCGGCTTCTCGTTTCTCTTTTACCCTAATAGAACTTCTCGTGGTCATCGCGATCATCGCGATCCTCGCAGCGCTGCTCATGCCCTCCTTGTCCCGTTCGAGGGAACTGGCGCGCCAGACCTCGTGCAGCAGCAATCTCAAGCAGATCTACCTGGTGCTCCGCCTGTATGGCGAGGACAACCGGGACGAGATCCTGCCGTTCTTCCTGAACATCACGCCGTACGACATCAACCGGTTCTGGTTCGCCCGGCTGGTCTTCTTGAAGTACCTGCCGGAGTCGCCGCGGGGCCGCGAGACCAACCCGGTGGGCTGGTGCCCCAGCGACCTCGCCCTCATCCGCGCGGCGCTCGCGCAGGGCACCATGAGTGTTGCGACGTATGAGGGCACGGCTTACTCGATCTTTGGATCCACCTACGCGCTGAATTCCCTGCTCCAGCCTTCTCGTGAAGTCCGGAAGTTCGGCGACTGGCTCGGCAAGGAGAGCGGGATGATCTTCGGTGCGGACGCCCGCAGCGTGTCCATGAGCTATTTCCCCACGAGCGCGAAGCCCTATTACCGCCATGCAGGCAAGGCCAACATCATGTATCTGGACGGGCACATCGAGTCGCGCTCCGAGAGCACCCTGAGCCTGGACCCGAACAAGGGCTGGCAGAACTACCAGTGATTCCGCCAACCTTCGCCGAGCATCCATGAGCGCCAACCCCTTCATCGGCGAACCGAGCGGCCCCGCGATCTATCTCGACGACTTCGAGCCGTTCCTGAAGAGCGGCCAGGCGGTCCGCGACCCAAAAACCCACGCGATGAGCTACGAACGGGTGGAGGTGAAGGGTGCCTGGGGCCTCGTAAAAGGGTACTGCGGCGCACGCAAGGGCCAGATGCTGGTGGCCACGCGGGGCCAGGACGCGCCCGTCCTGAGTTTTACCCCCGGGGTGCGGGGCCGCCACGCGATCTACGTGGGCACCTTCTCAAAGCGTGCGTTCCAGTTCTGGGACGGCTTCGGCGTGTTCGTCCGACTGGGCGCGCATGAGAACTGGACGCTTCTCCTCAACGAACGCGGGGAGCCGAGTTTCGAGGAGATGTACTTCACGACCACGGATTTCAATGAAGGGTCGCGGATCGAGATCGCCCATTTCCAACTCGGAAAATCCGCCTCATGGTGGCGCGAAGTCGGGGTGGGGATTGAGACGGAGACCACGCGCTTTGAGTTCAAGACGTTCCTCTCTCACTTGAAACTCGTCCCCGTCAGGTCAACCCCGTTGCCGGCCGCCACGAAGGCCACGATCGGCATCCTCGACTTCGCCGACGACGTTCCGCTCTCCCACCCGCGGGAACGGGCGGCCGCCTCCGCGGTGTGGCGCCACGCGGAGATGGGCTACACGATGATCATGTGGAAGGCGGGGAACGGCATGGTCTGCGAGTATCCCACGAAGGTCGGCAAGGTCCGGGATGACGCCAGCCCCGTCGATGAGATGATGCGGGAGTTCGATATCATGCGCCAGGCGGTGGATGAGGCGAAGCGGATCGGGATTCCCATCTACGGCTGGTCCCGCCTGCTGCGGGACGCGCACGCCAAGGGAAAAGCTCCACCGCCCACCCCGTTCCACGCGGCGCATCCCGAACAGGTGCAGACGTCCAAGAACGGCGTGGAGAGTTGGAAACTCAGTTTCGCCTTTCCGGAGTCACGCAGGCACATGATCGCCATGCTATGCGAGATCGCGGCGTACGGGATGGACGGGATCTTCGTGGACCTCCTGCGCCACCCGCCGGTCGTGCAGTACGACCTGCCCCTTGTTGAAGCCTTCATGGCGAAGACCGGGAAGGACCCTCGCGAGATGGAAGGCGACGGCACGGAGGACTGGCTCCGTTTCCGCGCGGAGGCGTTCACTCTCTTCCTGCGCGAGACCCGGGCCGCGCTTGACCGCCAGGCGGGCGGCCGTCGGTATCCGCTGATCGTCCGCACCGTGGACCAGCCCTGGCGCAACCTCCAGATCGGCTGCGATGTGGAGGCATGGATCCGGGAAGGGCTCCTCGATGGGATCCTCTTCGCGCCCCATCTGCCCCTCGGCGCCAACTACCCGGAGGTGCAGGACCTCCGCGGCTACGTCGCCATGGCGCAGGGACGGACGAAAGTCTACGGGCAGGTCTGGCGCGAAAGCTCGGGGAGCCAGTCCGAACTGCTCGCCCGCGACCTCTACGCGCAGGGGGTGGACGGGGTGGCCCTGTACGAGTCGAACCACACCGTGGCGCTTCCCTCCATGCGCGAACGACTCTGGAAGTTCAGCCGTCCGGAGAGCCTTGCACCATGAAAGGCAAGGGCTCAGGTTCACGGTGAAGAGGTTCGACGGCTCAACCAATCGTCCCGATCATGTACATCCCCCAGGGCTGGAATACCACGGAACTTGGCGACGTCGATGTGATCGCCCACGAGGACCGCCTCCACTGCTTCCACCTCTCGCTCCCCAGCCACGACACGGTCGCCCACCTCGTCAGCGAGGACGGGATGAACTGGACGCCCGTGACCAACGCCCTTCACGCCGGCGACCCGGGCGCCTTCGACGACGATCAGATCTGGACGATGCATGTGTTCCCATGGAAAGGACGCTTCTCCATGCTCTACACCGCGCTCGCGAAGGCCGAGGACGGACGATTGCAGCGGACGGGGCTTGCCGTGTCCGACGACCTGATGAAATGGGAAAAGGTCGCGCACAATCCCGTGGCCGTGCCCGACCCGCGATGGTACGAGGCCGATCTCAGCGATAGCGGACGTGCGGACTGGCGCGATCCATTTGCGTGGATCGAAGGCGATACGATCCACGGATTGATCTGCGCCCACGAGAACCACGGCCCGTACAATCGCCGTGGCTGCGTCGCACATATCGTGAGCAAGGACGCGCTGCATTGGGAGGTGCGCCCGCCGTTCTACAAGCCTGCGATCAGCGGCGACTTTGAAGTCCCCGCAATTTTCAAGCTCGGCGCCCGGTATTACATGATCGGGCACATCGTGGCGCCGCCGATCGATGTGTACCGGGTCGCCTCGAAGCTGGAAGGCCCGTGGGAGCGGCCTGCCGACGACGTCCTGCTGCCCCCGGGCAACCACGCCTTCACCCCCGTGGTGTGGCGCGGGCGCACCCTCCTCTACCATTGGATCTCGGCCGAGTTCGACTGGCATCCGTGGGCGAAGGGGGTGTCCCGCGCGCTCGCGCCGCCGAAGGAGGCGGTCGCCGGGACGTCGGGCGAGTTGATCCTGCGTTCCTTCGAGCCCGGCTGGCGGGCGGTGGCGGCCGGGGTGGCGAGGTCACTCGCACCCGGCGAGCTCGCGGACCCGTCGCGGGCGTTTCGGGGCGAGTGGTCCGCGTCCGCGCAGGGCGTTGCGGGGCGGGCGCGTCCGGGCATGGGGTTCCTGCGGCTGCCGGGGACGCACGCCGACTTCATCCTCGACGCGAAGGTCTTCCCGCGCGGCGCGCGCGCGCTCGGCGCGGCCTGGAGGAGCGACGAGACGGCTGACCAGTGCACGCGCGCGGCGTTCTTTCCCGGCCGCCGGCGCGCCGAGCTGCACCGCATCCTGCAGGGCGTCAACTACAACGCCCTCGGCCGCGGCCACAAGACCCTGCAGGAGGCCCCGTGCGCGTTCCCCGACGCGGGGCCGTTCGACCTGCGGGTGGTCGCCTGGGGGCCCTACGTCGAGGTCAGCGTGGACCAGCGGGTCCTCCTTTCCGCGCTGACGATGAGCCGGCGCGAGGGTTGCCTGGGCTTCTTCGTCGAGGACGGGGAGGCCGTGTTCGGCGACGTCCGGCTCACGCCCCTCAACTCCCCTCAAGGCTTATGAAGATCCCCGTGTTCACGGCAAGGCTGGTCCTCGTTGCGGCGTTCGTTTTCGCCGGCGCGGCGTGTGCGCGCGCGGCGTCGTACACCTGGCCGAAGAACCGGGGCAGCGGCTCCTGGGCGGATGCCGCCAACTGGACCCCCGAGGGCGTGCCCGCCGCCGGGGACAGCGCGACCGTCGAGGCCGGTCGCCAGGCGCGCTTCGAGATCACCCTCGAGGGGGTGAGCCGCGACCTCAAGGAACTGCTCATGCAGGGATCCGGCGACTCCGGCATCGAGAACATGCTCGTGATCGATCTCGCCAAGGGGGCCAGCCTCACCACGTCGTTCACGGTGAAGCAGGGGGGGCAGATCCTCGTGAAGGGGGGCACGCTCTCGGGCGTGGGCGAGAACACGATCGGCGCCTCGCAGACGGGCGGGAAGGTCACGGTGGACGGGGGCGCCCTCCTCATTGGCGGGGGAGGCATGCTCGCCGTGCGGAACGGCAAGAACGCGGACAGCGTCCTGGAGGTGCGGGCCGGCAGCTTCGCCTTCCACGAGGATGTCCACGGCTACGTGTTCGTGGTCGGGGAGACCGTGGGCCCCGGCCCGCACACCGGAATGGGGGTCATGAACGTGGAGGGAGGGACGGCGACGGTGAACGGCTCGGCCTCCGAGATGCGGGTGGGCAATTGGGGAACGAACGGGGTCGGCACGGCGGTCCTCAACCTCACGGGGGGAACGCTCAACGTCTTCCCGGGAAGCGAGAAGCAGCGGATGGTCGTGGGGGGGCGCGCGCCGGGTTACGGGAAATGTCCGGACTCCGCCTTCGCGGAAGACCTCGCCCAGTTGAACGTGAGCGGCGGCGTGCTGAACGCCGACGGCCACGGCGTCTTTCTCGGACGCAACGGGGAAAGCCCGGGGGAGTTTACCCTCTCGGGGGGGGAGGCCAACCTCGGCGGAATGATCGTCGGCTCGATGGGCAAGCTCACCCAGAGCAAGGGGGTGCTCACCTTCACCGCCCGCAAACCGTGGCTCAACGAGGCCACCGGCGGCGCCCGACGCCTGTTCATGTCGGGGGGAGTGGTGAGGTTCCAAGGGGTCCATTTGGACCAGATGACCATCGACATGGGCGGCCCGGCCGCGGGCAACGTGCTGGGGCAGGGGTTCTACCACGTCGAGTTCGGCGGCGAGGGGATGGGCGCGCTCACCCTCACTCTCTCGAACGAGTTCTATGGCCGCGGCACGGCCAGCGGCGGCAACGGGACTCCGCGGGACGGCATCATGGACCTGAAGATCTGGAGCAACGTGGCCATCGAGTACAAGGATGCCACCTATCGCGGTACCAGCGGCCCGCACTCGCTCCAGGCCTTCGCGAAACTCGCGCAAGCGTGGGGGTGGGACGCCTTCGTGGAAACGCAGCGCCCCGGTTCGCCGCGACGGTAGGCGGCGGCTGGAAGATAAGGATTTCCCCGTGAAAACCGCTCCCCCCAGGTTCAGGAAACCGCACGTTCCCCCGCGTCCCCTCCGCGTCGCCACGGTCCAGATGGAGAGCCGGGAGGGGGACAAGGAGGCGAACTTTGCCAGGGTCGAGTCGTTCGTGAAGAGGGCGGCCCGGCGCGGGGTGAGGTTGATCGTGTTCCCGGAGTGCTGCCTCACCGGTTACTGGTTCATCCGCAACCTGTCTCCCCGGGGGTTGGAGGCGCTTTCCGAGCCGGTTCCAGGAGGCCCGAGCGTCCGCCGCCTCGCTGCCCTCGCGCGCGAGCACGGCCTCGGGATCGGCGCCGGCCTTGTCGAGCGTGGGCGCAAGGGCGCCTTCCACAACAGCTACGTCGTCGCGCTGCCGAACGGGAAGGTCCACGTCCACCGCAAGCTCCATTCCTTCGAGCACGACCTGATCAAGAGTGGCGAGGTCTATACCGTGTTCGACACCCCGTGGGGATGGCGGGCGGCGGTGCTCATCTGCTACGACAACAACATCAACGAGAACGTGCGGGTCGCGGCGCTGATGGGTGCCGACGTGGTCCTGGCGCCGCACCAGACCGGCGGCTGCCGTTCGAATAGCCCCCACTGCATGGGTCTCGTGGACCGGCGGCTTTGGGAGAACCGCCGGGCGAATCCTGCCGCGATCGAGCGGGAGTTCCGCGGGGACAAGGGGCGAGGGTGGCTGATGCGGTGGCTGCCCAGCCGCGCGCACGACAACGGGGTCTTCCTCGTCTTCTCGAACGGGGTGGGGGTGGACGACGACGAGGTCCGCACGGGCAACGCCATGGTCCTCGACCCCTACGGGCGCGTCCTCGTGGAGACCTGGAAGGCGCGCGACGCGATGCTGGTGTGCGACCTCGACGAGAGACTGCTGGGGCGGTCCACGGGCCGCCGCTGGATCCGCTCGCGCCGCCCCGAACTCTACGCCCTCCTCGCGAAACGCACCGGGATCGAGCGCGACACCCGCCAGGTGCGCTTCGAGGAGTGACCCGCGCGCCGGGAGAGAAGGGAGGGGTGGGAACCGCGGGCGTAGGCGCCGGGAGTCACTCTGCATTTCTGTGTGAAGACCGTGGTGAAGTAGTGGACGTTCCTGAACCCGCACTCGGCGGCCACTTCCTTGATCGGCCGACCGTGATCGAGAAGCATCTGGGCGTGCCAGACCCGGAGGATTTGCAGGTAGTTCGTGAAGCTCGTGTGGAAGGCCTTCCTGAACTGGCTGCTGAGGTAGTTCGGGGTGAGCCCCACCTCCCGCGCGAGCGTTTGGATCTCCAGCGGCTCGCGGAAGCGGGCCTCCATGATACGGAGGAGCTTGTCCAGCGGCTCGAAGGTGAGTTGCGACGGGGGCTGGGAAATGCCCTCCGTGTGGCGCTGGAGATCCTCCAGCAGGTTGATGGCGAGTCGCCGCGTCCTCGCCTGCCAACCCGAACGTCGCGTACTAATCTGGCAGACGAGGTCTTTAAAGAATCCGTCGTGCTCGCTCCCGGTCGAAATCCCACGCAGCCAGTGAGTTTCAAATCTTCTCCGCCGGTAGGAGGAGAAATTGCAGCGGATCACGCCGGGGGCAGTGCAGAGCCAGCAACCCTTGTAGGAGCGGCGGCGGTCGCGATATGACTCGTAGTGCCAGGCGCCGGGCTCGATCACCGCGAAGTCGCCCGGCTTGAGATGGTACATCCGCGTCCCGCTGGCCATCAGGATCTCTCCCTCGTAGCAGATGCCCAACTCGTACAGCCCGTGCGACGAGGGCCCGCGCAACGGCGGATGGCTGGCGAGTTGGTGGCCGGGGGGGGCCGGTTCCAAGAGGAGCGCCGGCGTGCGGGACCTTGCCATTTGGCGGATCACCTCGCCGAGCGGGGACGTGCTCTTGTTCTTCCTGGCCACCGTGGGCGAACAGTTCCAGACGAATGCGGCCTTGTCCAGCGTGGTCCATGATGGAGGGAGCGATTCAGGTTCGCAGGTTGGCGGGTTCACGAGTTCACGGTTCAACGGCTTGTTCGCCTCAGGCGGATCCAGAGGTTCTTGGAGCCGGGACACCCCTCCATAGGCGGGCAAGCCTCGTCCCGCCCGCCTGCGCGACTTGCCCCCCCCCCCGCAATCCCCGACAACACCAGAGCAACCCGGGCCATTTACCCCGAGGCGAGCTT
>CAZZBZ010000076.1:0-1675 GCA_964653025.1 uncultured Verrucomicrobiota bacterium | reverse complement strand
CCGCAATCCCCGACAACACCAGAGCAACCCGGGCCATTTACCCCGAGGCGAGCTTTTGTCTATTCTGCCTGTCGACTTCCCGAGGGAGACGGTTGGCTCGCCACGCACGCACGATTGTGCGAGCCGCCCCGCAGGACACGCCGGACGCGTGTGCTCCCCAATCACGCGGGCGGTTCTGTGGAGTTAATGATAAAGGAGTTTCATGGCAAGGGGACGTGCCTTGCCCGAGAATGACCAGATAGTTTTTTTCGCAATAGCGCAGATTTTCTTTTCGCCCTCCCGACCCCCCGATCTATTCTCGAACCTCATCCATGAATTACTTCGACTGCTGCTGCGAAATTGGCCCGCGCAACGGGAAGGATCCCCTCACGCCCTGGAGCGCCGCGGACGTGCTGCGGTGGATGGACCACTGCGGGATCGCGGGGGCGCTGGTCGTCCACACCCTCTCCATCCACAACGACCCGATCCAGGCCCGGAAGGCCCTGGCGAAAGAAATCGCGCGGGCGCCGAAGCGCCTTTTCCCGGTGTGGGCGGTCCTGCCGCCCGACGCCGGTGACGGGGACCGCAGCCCCTCCGACCTGCTCCGTTCGATGGCGCGGGAGAACGTCCGCGCGGTCACGCTCTTCCCCCGGGCCCACAACTGGCCGCTGTCGCTCTCGCTGATCGGGCCGACGCTGGAGGCCCTCGAGCGCGCGCGCATCCTCACCCTCCTCGACTTTTCCGAGCTCCCCGATGGGAACGCAGGGGGCTTCAACCACGCCGCGTACCTTTCGCTGGACGAGATCCTCACCGCCTACCCGAAGCTGCCCCTCCTGTTGCAGGGGACGTGGTGGTCCTCGCAGCGGATCGTCACCGCCCTGATGGCGCGGCACGCGAACCTCCACGTGGAGTTTTCCTCCTACCAGATCAACCGGGGCATTGAGGAATACACGCGGCGCTTCGGCGCCGAACGCTTGCTGTTCGGGACGGGGCTGCCCATGAAGAGCGCCGGCGCGGCGCGCGCCTTCGTGGACTACGCGCAGGTGTCGAAGCAGGACCGGGCGCGGATCGCGGGGGGAAATCTCTCGCGTCTGCTCGGGGGGGTGATTCCCTCCGCCGCGCCGAGGCGCAGGCCCGACCCGCTGTGCGACCGCGCGGCTGCGGGGAAGCCGCTTCGCGTGCCCGTGCTCGACGCCCATTGCCACGTCCTCCACGAGGGCGGCCAGGGCGCCGGGGCGGTGGTCATGTACCGCGGCGACGCTGCGGGAATGGTCGAGATCAAGGACGTGCTCGGAATCCAGAAGACGGCGATCATGTCCTGGGTGGGCCCCGCGGCGAGCGACCCGATCGACGGGAACGACATCGTCGCACGCGCCCTCCGGAAGTTCCCGCACCGTTACCTCGGCGTCGTTTACCTCAACCCGACGCATCTCTCCTCGGCGCGGCTCATGGCCGAGGTGAGGAAACGGGTGGAAAAGCAGGGGTTCATCGCCCTCAAGCCGTACCTGAAGCTCGGCCGCAAGTACACAGATCCCCTCTACAAGGCCTGCTGGGAGTACGCCGACCGCCACGGGCTTTACTCGCTGCTCCACACCGAGGGGGCCGCGGGCACGGTGGAGTCCATGGCCGAGCTCGCGAAGGCGTATCCCCGCGCGCAGTGGGTGATCGCGCACACGGGGGGCTCCTTCGGCTATGC
>CAZZBZ010000075.1:0-14388 GCA_964653025.1 uncultured Verrucomicrobiota bacterium | reverse complement strand
TGGTTGAGATCTCCGATCCTCTCGACGGAACGCGCCGATTCCGTGTAGCGGAATCGGCACATTCCTCTGTCCGTGGCCATCCGTGGCTTTTTCTGGCCCGCCACGCGCCACGAGTGGTTCAGTTCCATCCTTCCACCCAGGAGACCATGCCCGTTAGCTTGACGCTGATGCCATCCTCCAGGGGCCTGGTCCTTGGGAAGGGGGATGAGGTGGGTCAATAGCCTTTGCCCCAGACCGGCTCGATGTCCGCCGCAGCCGTCTCGGTGATGTAGAACGTCGTGGGCACGGTTTGCAGGATGCTGGCCGGGACCTGCGGGGTGACCGGGCCGTGGGCGATGAGCCGCGTGATAAACCGCTGCCACGAGACGAAGGTGCCGCCGACGGTGATCGAGTTGTGGTCCTGGCGGTACTTCGCGCCCAGGACCTCGGCCGGGCCGATGGTGGCCGCCTTGGGCGGCACGTTGGCCATGTCCCCGCTGAAGCCGAAGATCGCGTGCATCGAGTTCTGGGCGATGGTGAACGGGTTGAGCGTCACGATGCGCGGGCCCATCTGCTTCCACTCCTCGAGCGGGGCGGCAAACTCCGGGATGTCCGGGTCGATGAACGCGATGTGCCCGGTCCAGCCGGACCCGCTGTAGCAGGCGGTGGCGCCCCCGAAATCGGCGATCATCTTTCCAAAATCGCGGATGTTCCGGGTCGTGGGTCCCACGATCTGTTTCTCGGGAGGCCGCAGGGAGGGATCCAGGTTCGCGTACAGGTGCTTCTTCATGGCGTGCATGAAGCCCTGCGGATAGCTCTCGGGGGCGGTGTTGCCGTCCTGGTCGGCCCATTCGTCCATGTTGAAGACGTGCAGGTGGTGGCAGTCCAGGCGCAGGCGGTTGATCAGGTGGGCGAGGTTGACGTAGCCGGGGTTCGGGTTCCCGAGGATGAAGACGCATGGCTCGCCCTTGTCGCGGGTCTCGATCAGGCGCGCCAGCGCATCGGCGGCCAGGAGGAACGGCGCCATGAGGTCCGGCATGACCTTGATGCGAAAGTCCGGATTCGGATGCTTTTCGATGTCCGCGCGCTTGATGCGACGGATCCGTTCGCACACGGCCTGGTCGCGGAACGGCACCCATTTCGAGGGTTCGAACTGGAATCCACTCATCTCGTTCTTCATGGTTTTGGCTCCATGGAAATTCAGAGCATTTCCTGAACAAGAACGCCACCACGATCCTTAGTCTGCATGAAAAAAACGACGTTTTGTGCTGTTCAGGTCCCGGCGTAACGTCTAGAAGCCGAGACGCTCCATGAAGCCAAAGGACTGGATCGAGTTGCTGGCGGCGATTTGCGCGGTGGACAGCCGTACCGAAGCGGGTGCGGCGGGAACCACCGAGGTCGCCGTGGAACTCGGACGTGTCCTCGAGGGGATGGGGTTCGCGCTTTCGTGGGAGGATCCTGCTCCCGAGGAGGGGGTTCGCGGGCGCCACTTGTGCGCCCGGCGCAACCCCGGCAGTGCCCCCAAGATCCTGCTGGTGGCGCACACGGACACCGTCTTGTCGCCGGAGGCCGCGCCGTTTCGCGTGGACCGGGAGCAGGGGCGCGTTTTTGGCTCGGGCACGTGCGATCTGAAGGGCGGGTGCGTCCTGATGCTGGCCGCGACGCAGGCCGCGCTGGAGACGGCAGAGGTTCGCGACGCGGAACTCGTCGTCTTGCTGAACTGCAGCGAGGAGATCGGCAGCCCGTCGTTCGCCTCGCTGGCGCGACGGGAGGCCCGCGGCGCGGGAGCCTGCCTCGTCTTCGAGCCCGCGCGCCTTGGGCCCGGCGGCGAGCACGGCTTCGTGGATCACCGCAAGGGGCTCCACCGCTTCCTGCTCCGCTGCCGAGGCTTGCCGGCGCACTCGGGGGAGGATCACGCGCTGGGCGTGAGCGCCCTCCGCGAGCTTGCCCGGAAAATCGAAGCGCTCGAGTCGTTGACGGACCATGCACGCGGCCTGACGGTGAACGTGGGGCGCGCGCAGGGCGGGACCGCGGTGAACCAGGTCCCGGACGAGGCCGTTGCGTGGTTCGAGGTGCGCGCCTACGACCCGGCCCTGCTGGAGGAGGCTCGCGCGTCGATCCTCCGGATCTGCGCGGAGCCCACCGTGCGCCGTGTCTCGGACGGTGCCGCCACGCAACTGGAGATCTCCGACCTCCCCGGGTTCCCGGCGTGGCCGCGCCAGGATCGCGCGGCCAGCCTGGCCCAACGCTACATCGACCTGGCGGGACTTCGAGGAATCGTGGCTGCCGCGGTCGGGTCGGGCGGCGGGTCCGATGGAAACCATGTTGCCGACCTCACCCCGACCCTCGACGGCTTGGGGGTCCTCGGCGGGATGCTCCACCAGCCGGGCGAGTGGGCCGACTGGAAGTCCTTTCCTGACCGGTCCCGCGTCGCTGCGGACCTGATCGTGGATCTTTGCGCCGGGACCGGCGAGGCGGAACAAAACCTAACTTCGAGAGGCTGACATGAAGAAACAAAAAATCATGGCGGTTGGCGCGCACGCGGACGATATCGAGATCGGCGTGGGCGGCACCCTGGCCAAGTTCCACGCGCAGGGATACGAGGTCGTGTACGTCATGTCCACCGACAACATGTCAGGGGTCGCCCACGAACTCCGGGCCGATGGCTCGATCATGCGCACCAAGGAAACGCCACTTCCCATGATGGCGCGGCGCAAAAGGGAGTGCGCGGAGGCCGCGGCCCTGCTGGGGACCCAGCCCATCCACCTGGACCATCCCCAGCGCCATTACTGGGCGGCCGACGGAAGCCAACCCGAGGTGCGGTACGGCTGCCCGTTGCCGGAGGGGGTGGCGGAGAACGTGCCCACCATCCTGACGGCCCACGAGGACAAGCAATGCAGGCAGCGGGTGGTTGACTTGATCCTCGAACACGACCCAGCCTGCATTTTCACTCACGGCCTCGCCACCTACGGCATGGAACACGTGGGAACGTGTTTCCTGGTGACCGAGAGCTACTGGGAGGCGGTGGAAGCCGGGTTCAAGGGCGCTTTGCTGCATTGGCGCGAGGATTACACCCGCTTCGGTCCCGCCAATGACAAGTGGGACACGTTCGTTGACATCAGCAATTATCTCGACCGCAAGATGGAGATTCTCGGCAAACACGCCTGCCAGATGCCGACCGCCCACCTCCCCGAGCACGGCCACCGGCTGCGGTCGTTGAAATGGGGCGTGGCGTGCGGCTGCAAAGCGGCGGAGGTCTTCACATGGGTCGCGCGCGACCGTCGCCCCGACCTCGACGCCGCCACGGGTTCCTACAGCCCGCTCCTGGCGGAGTTGACCCAACACAGCAGGTAGAAGTCGCAGCCCGAAAACCCGCCATGACCCAACCCGCCCTGAACACCGACTGGTTCGTCCACGCACGCTACGGAATGTTCATCCACTACGGCCTGTACAGCCAGTTGGGCCGCGGCGAGTGGGTGATGAACCGGGAACGGCTGAGTCGCCCGGAAATGCTCGACCTGGCGCGCCGTTTCTCGCCGTCGCGATTCAACGCGGACGAGTTGTGCGACCTGGCGGTGGCCGCCGGCATGCGGTACGTGAACTTCACCACCATGCACCACGACGGGTTCTGCCTGTACGACACCGCGCTGACGAATTTCAACTCCCAGCGCTGCTGCGGGCGCGACCTCGTGGCCGAGTTTGTCGCCGCCGCGCGGAAGCGGGGGCTGCGCGTTTCCCTGTATCACAGCCTGAACAACTGGTGGGAGACCCCCGACGGCGTGGATGCGCTGGAGAACAAGGAGGCGCGCCGCGTGTTCCTCGACCGGACCGTGGCCCGATTCCGCGAGCTGCTGGCCCGCTTCAACCCCATCGACGTCCTCTGGTACGACGGGTGGTGGCCGTTTTACGGCGAGGGGTGGCGCGCGTCAGAACTGGACGACATGGCCCGCCGCATCCAACCGCACATCCTGGTGAACGGGCGGCATGGCGGGAAGGGGGACTTCGCGACGCCTGAGGGGCACATGACGGCCCCGCGTTCCTGGCGGCCATGGGAAGCCTGCATCACGCATAACAACCATTGGGGGTATCATCTTGGGGACCACCTGTGGAAATGCCCCTCCGACATCGTGGGCCTGCTCGCGAAGGCCGCCGGCGGCCGGGGCAACCTGCTCCTCAATGTGGGGCCCCGTGGCGACGGTTCCGTGCCGGAAGAGGCGGCCCGGATCCTGAGGGAGGTGGGCTCCTGGCTCGCGCGCTGCGGGGAGTGCATTTTCGACACCGATTCCTGCACCTGGGGGCTGGAGACCCGAGAGGGACA
The DNA here is from genome assembly GCA_964653025.1 of uncultured Verrucomicrobiota bacterium. Taxonomy (GTDB): domain Bacteria; phylum Verrucomicrobiota; class Verrucomicrobiia; order JABWAM01; family JABWAM01; genus JABWAM01. The sequence continues at coordinate 10,091 of CAZZBZ010000075.1, read as the reverse complement.
CAACAGCGACTGGTCGCACCAGGGCCCCTTCACTCTCAAGGGACGGGCTTTGTACCAGCTCGTCCGTTACTGGCCTGGGAGCGTTCTTACCGTGGCCGGTTTCAACACGCGGGTTGAGTCGGTGTCGTTGCTGGGCGCGTCGGGAGCGCGGCCCTGCGCCTTCACGCAAACGGACGGGAGGGTGATCGTGACCGGTTTGCCCGAGAATCCTCCCGACCCGGTGTGCCCGGTCCTGCGGTTCGACTGCCACGATGTCCCGTCGCTCTACCTGACCGGTGGCATGCGCGTTCCGAAGGCTCCCCATCCGCCATACGACCCGGCCCCCTCGGATATCGTGGATTGACGCATGGCATGGCGGATGGATTGCCCCAGGAGTCCTGCATGTCCCATCCCCGAGACCTGGCGCTGGAGCCCGTGGCGATCAACTTTTCGCCGGGCGGCCGGTATGCCGAGCGGAGCCGTAAATGGCAGGGGATCCCCGGAATCGAGCGCGCCCCGAACGGAAGGCTCTGGGCCACGTGGTACACGGGGGGATGCACGGAAGACGAGAACAACCACGTCGTGCTGGTGACCAGCGGGGACCACGGGCGGACATGGTCCGAGCCGCTCCTGGTCATCGACCCGCCGGGGAACATTCGGGCCAGCGATTCCGTGCTCTGGCACGACCCCCTGGGCCGGCTCTGGTTGTTCTGGATGCAGACCGCGCACCCGGACATGACCTTCGATGGCCGTGGCGGCGTGTGGGCCATCACTTGCGAGGGTTCGGGGTCGCCGTCCCCGTCATGGTCGGCCCCGCGGCGCATCGCGAACGGCATCATGATGAACAAGCCGACCGTCCTCTCGACGGGTGAATGGCTGCTGCCCTGCGCGGTCTGGTCCCACAAGGGGCCCTATCGGCATTCGTTGCCCGCGGAGCAGTTCTCCAACGTGGTGGTCTCCCGCGACCATGGGAAAACCTTTGAGCTTCTCGGTTCCGCGGACGTGCCGAACCGAGACTGCGACGAGCACATGATCGTGGAGAGGCGGGATGGCGCGCTGTGGATGCTGGTCCGCGTCAAGGATGGGATCGGCGAAGCCGTTTCACGCGACCGCGGTCGCACGTGGACGGCCTCACCCCACGCGATTTTGTCGGGGCCGTGCGCCCGCTTTCACCTTCGACGGCTGCGTTCCGGACGCCTCCTGCTCATCAACCACCATGGGTTCACCGGGCGCAGCCATCTGACCGCCTTCCTGTCGGATGATGACGGGGCGACCTGGCCTCATCGCCTGCTGCTGGATGAACGAACAAATGTCAGCTACCCCGATGCCATCGAGACGACGGAAGGGGAGATCCTGACGATCTACGACCGCAATCGCCTGGGAGAAGGGGAAATCCTGCTCCAGGCTTTCACGGAGGAGGACGTCCTTCGGAATCGGGCACCGGGCCACGCGTCCGGACGCCTACGGGTGATCAGCCGCGTGCCGCGGGTGAATCTGGGATCGGGCAAGGCCGTGTTCGAGAACGACCGCCTTATCGATCACCTCATCCGGGTGGTCCGGAAGAAGCACGGCCCCGACCGATGGTCGATCCACGCTTCCGGCAGCGATGGAGAGTTGATCATCCTCCCGTTCTGGTTCGAGGGAACTGCGCTGTATGTGGACTACGCCACCTCGGAGGACGGCTCGATCCGGGTCGAGCTGCATGATTTCATGGGGCGAGCCTTGGTCGGGTATGCCCTGGGCGATTGCCACGAACTCAAGGGGTTGGGCCAGGAGACGAGGGTGTGCTGGAAACGGGGCCATGACGTCGGCGCCCTCGGTGGACAGCTGATCCGGATGCGCTTTACCCTGAGCCACGCCGACCTGTTTGGATTCCGGTTTGGATAGTTCCGGTGAGAAATACGGGCTACCGCCTGAGCGATGCGCGTTCCACCGTCGATCGCTCCAGCATTTCCGGGTCGGGCTCGGCGCCCAGGCCGATCCCCGCGGGCAACGTCATCGTGGAGGGACCGGACAGGAGTAGCTCGGGCCGCCCCAGGTCCTCCTTGAAGAACCGGCGGCTGGGAAACACATCGCAGGGATATTCCATGTTCGGAAGCGTGGCCATGGCCGCGCAGTGGGATGCCCCGATCGCCGTTTCGAGCATCCCGCCCACCCAGCACGGGATGCCGGCCGAGGCGCACAACGCGTTGATCTTCAGCGCAGCGGTCAGCCCCCCCACGCGGACGGGCTTGATGTTCACCCAGCGGCAGGCCCCGGTCTCGATGGCCTTGCGCGCTTTCTCGACGGACGTGATGGATTCGTCGAGGCAGATCGGGGTCTCGATCTGGCGGGCCAGCGTCGCGTGGTCGAGGAGGTCGTCGTGGGCCAGCGGCTGCTCGATCATCGCGAGCGCGTAGCGGTCCAGGCGACGGAACATCTCGAGGTCCTGAAGTGTGTAGGCGCTGTTGCAGTCAATGTGGAACTTCAGTTTCGGGAACGCGGAGCGGACGGTGTGCACCATGTCCACGTCCCAGCCGGGGCAGAACTTGAGTTTGACGCGGGCAAAACCGGCGCGGACCGCGGCGTCAACCTTCGCGAGCAGGGCATCCAACGATTCCATGACGCCGAAGTCGGCGCCGACCGTGATCGTTTCGCGCACGCCGCCGAGCGCTTTCCAGAGGGGCATGCCGAGCGACTTCGCATGCAGGTCCCACCACGCCATGTCGAGCGCGCCCCGGGCGAACGGGTTGCCCTTGAACGCGGCGATCCTGCGGTGCAGGTCGTCGGCGACGGTGAACTCCTGTCCGACTAGACGTGGGGCAAGGACGTCGCGGAGCGCGACAAAGATGCCCGCCCCAAACTCGGGGCAGTAAGTGGGGTGGCGAAAAGCCTGGGCCTCGCCCCAGCCGACGAGTCCGCCCCCTTCCATTCGTACCAGGACCGGCTCGACCGCGTCGTCGCAGCCGTAGGCGGTGCGGAACGGGGCCAGGAGGGGAATCCTGACCCGGTAGAGGTCGATGGCTTCAACGGTCGGCATGCGAGCGGGGTGGGGGATGATCCCGCGATCAACTTACGCGCCGCGTTTCCGTTGATGGTAAACCTTGCGGAGGGCCGAGGCGCAACTGGCCACGTGGGAGTCGCTCATCCGCTGGTTGATGGGGATGATCACGGTTCGGGACAACAGGTCGATGCTGCGCGGGCACATCTCCCGGGAATACTCGACCTGGCAGGGGGGCTGCGTGGTCTTCCACGGGTAGCCGTTCCGGTCCGGGGTCCGTTTGTCCAGGATGTAGTCCCAGTGGTAGTAGATGTGGCGGTCCGGGATGCCCTCGTCGAAGATGGACCCGGCGGTCATGCCCTCCGCGCGCAGGGCTGCGGCAAACCATTTGGCCAGCTTGGGGTCTTCCACGAACAGGACCAGGGTGGTCCCGCAGTCGCCCTCGGGATCCGGCACGTCCTGCGGCTTGAGATCGGGTAGTTCGGCCACCGCTTCGAGGAGGCGCTTCTTGGTCGCGCGGCAGCGCGCAAGGATCGCGTCGCGTTTGCCCAACTGGGCCAGTACGAGGGCGCCGCTCATCTCGTTCATGCGGTAGTTCTCGCCGAGGAACGGCGCGATGCTCAGTTCGTTGTCGCGCTGCTTCCAGAACGCGTAGGCCGAGTCATGAAAGCACGCCCCGCGGTCGAACACCTGCTTGTCGGTGGTCACGAATGCCCCGCCTTCGCCGGCGGTGATGATCTTGTACTGCTGGAAACTGAAGGCGGCGGCGGTGCCGAACGACCCAAGCGGCCGTCCATGGTAGCGTCCGCCGTTGGCCTGGGCGCAGTCCTCGAGCACGTTCACCTTGTGCTTCGCGGCCACGGCGAGCAACTCACCCATCCGGCAGGGTACGCCGCGCATGTGGACCGGCAGGATGCAGCGGGTGCGTGGCGTGATCTTGCGCTCGACGTCGGAGGGATCGAGCGTGAGCGAGTCGTCCACCTCGGCAATGACGGGGAACGCCCCCCGCGCGAGCACCGCGGCCGCGGTGGCGATGTAGGTGTAGGCGGGCACGATCACCTCGTCGCCGCTGCTGACGCCCACGCCGACGAGGGCGCAAATCAGGGCCGAGGTGCCGCTGTTGACCGCGAGGGCGTGCGGCACGTCCGTCATGGCGGCGAACTGCTTCTCGAACCGCCCCGTGGGCGAATTTTCGGGCGATTTTCCGAAACGGAAAAGGTTCCGGGTGCGAAGTGCCGCAGTGACGGCGGCGATTTCCTCCTCGCCGATCTCGGCGGGGCCGTGGAAATGGCTGTCGGGCGGATCGACCACGCAGGGGCTTCCGCCGTCGATGGCCAGGGGGTCGGGAACGGTCATGGGGGTGGTGGGCATATCTTTCTGTGAAGGGGCGCCGTTACTCTATCCGGGGTCCTTAAATATTTGCTATGGAAAAAAACAACGAACATATGGCATATTCCACGCTCATGAAGAACGCGATGACGTGGGCCCCTCTCCCGGAAGCGAGCGTGGCGGCATGGCTGAACCGCGCGGTGCAAGTGATCGTGTCGCTGGGGACCGAGGATGTGGTCCTGCCGTCCAGCCGCCGTTGGGGTCGATTGCCGCGGATCGAAAAGGCTTCGGTGGGATTACACCCGACCTATCGGCCCCATGCCCATTCGGTCAATGAACTTTGCATCGCGTTGAGCGGGTCCGCGGTGATGGTGCTGGGCGAGCATCTCCATCGTTTCGATGCGCCCAGGATGGTGGTGCTCGAGGCTGGCGTGCTCCATGGCGAGGGGAGGTGGGGGCGCCACCCGTACGACCTGATGTGGATCGGATTGGCATCGGAAAGCGCCGCGTATTCGGGCTTTAGCAGCTATCGGCCGGGGAAAGGTTGGCGCGGGCGGTTTCGCCAGCCGCTGGCGATCCGGGGTCACCGTTTGCTGCACCGGTTCGCGCAGCGGCGTTTCCCGACCCCCTCGGATTGGCCCCGGTTCCAGAACGAGCTGCTCGAGATGCTGGTGGAACTCCAGACCGCGGGGCTGGGCGACGATGTCCCGACCCCCCCGCCCACCCACCTCGCCCCCTCGGTGGTGGCGAACGTGCAGCGATACCTGACCGACCACCTGGCTGAGCCGCTCCGTCTCGACGACGTGGCGCACCTGGTGCGGATGAGCCCCAACTACATCAACGCGCGGTTCCGACGGGAGACCGGCATGCCCATCCACGCATGGATTCTCGAACAGAGGATGAGAAATTCCATGCAGCTCTGCCGACAGACGGATCTGCCGATCAAGGTGGTGGCCGCCAGGTCCGGCTTCAACGATCCACTCTACTTCTCCAAGGCTTTCCGCCGTAAATTCGGGATTTCCCCCACGGAGGCAAGGGCTCGCAGACGGGCGAAGTGAGGACGGGTCGATCTCGGAATCCGATTCAGGAATTTGCTTGCTGGTGGCCCCATATCTCGATATTCTCCATACCGTGGAAAGCGTTCCATCCAGGCGTTGCTCCCGACGGGGGGAGGCAGGGATTCGGTTCGTAGGATCCTCGCGGAGGGCGGTCGAAAGACCGCTTCACTCGGGCTCGTTCACGCTCATTGAGCTATTGGTGGTGATCGCGATCATCGCGATCCTGGCGGCGCTGCTCCTGCCCTCGCTCAAGAGCGCGCGGGAGGCCGGAAAGCGGGTTTCGTGCATGAACAACCTGAAGCAACTCGGCATCGCCTTCCAGTGCTACCATCAGGAATGGGGGGAGATCCCGCGCCAGTGGAACTCCGCGGAGGGCTGGTATGTGGCCAGTCCCCCCAGCATGCCGTGGTACAAATGTTTTGGTGCGTATGGGCTCAAGGCGGTATCCCAGCTGACCTCCGCCACCAGCCCTCGCCTGATCCATTGTCCCAACTACCGGTATCGCGGGGGCCCGCTCGAGTACACATACGGTTACAATCAGATGATTACCGGCGACGATGCTTCCTTCAGGAAGAATCTCGCTAACTCGGGACGGCTTGCGTTGGTTGCCGATTGTGACATGCCAAACCTCAACTCGCCGGATGTGGGTTTGACGTGGGCCCCGCAATATCGGCACAACGGCCGTGCGGCATTCGTGTTCGTGGATCTGCACGCGGAGAGCCTTTCCTCCGCCGAGGTGCCGTTTTCGTCCAACGACGCGTTTTGGAAACCAAAATGAACGGGATGGCGCTGCAAACACTGATTTCAAGAAAGGCTTACCAATCCCCTTCCATAAAGATTCTATGAACCACATGAATGTCAGATCGTTTCCTGTACGGACAATCCCCAAGATTGTCTTTTTCCTCTTGTGCGCCGCGTTCCTGTTTGGTGCGACGACCTGGGCGGCCGCGCCCGCGCAGCCGACGGTCTCCAGTGCCCCGGGTGCCGACGGTGGGGGGCGAGCCGCCCGCCTGCGGGAGTTGTCCACGGGGAAGAAGTGGCGGGAAGTGGCGGACCAGTTCAAGGACGAGGATTTTTCCTCCTGGCCGCAACCCGCGGAGGCGTTCGGCCTGCGCGGCCAGGCCTTTGCGCGCCTCCAGGAGAATGCGCGGGCGGAAAGCGACCTGAAGAAGGCGACGGACCTCTCGCCCCGGTCCGGCGAAACCTGGTTCGCCTTGGGGGAGTTGTACCGGGAGTCCCTGAAGGACGATTCGCGGGCGCTGAACGCCTATCGCCAGGCGTTCGAGTGCGCCGGGAAATCCCTCGGCTGGCTGTCGATCAGTGCCACTCTTCAAGAGGCATCTCTTCTCCTGAAACAAGGGGACGCCAAGGGGGCAAGACAGGTGATGGAGAGGTACGACGCCGCCGATCTCCTGCAAATGCCGGCGGTGTGGGGCGACAGGGTTCGCACTCTCAATGAGCAGATCGCCGCCAAGGCAGTCGCTTCCCAGCTGGTGATCGCGGACAAGGGCCGGAGCGAATACCAGATTGTGATGCCGGACAAGTACCCGACCCCGGCCATCGAAGCGGACATGAAGCAGGTGGCTCGACTCGTGCAGGCCGCGTTCAAGGCCAACGGGGCCGATCTGCCGGTCGTGGCCGAGTCCGCCCGCGACGCGGCGAAGCCCGCGATCTTCCTCGGGGATACCGCGTTCGCGCGGGGCCATGGCGTCGCGCCCGCGCAACTCAAGGGCTGGAGCTACGTCCACAAGGCGGTTGGACGGGACCTCATCGTGGCCGGTCGCGATGAGACCGGGCCCGCTCACGCGGCGAATCCCAAGGGGCCCGATTTCGACCGGATCGGCACGGCCAAGGCCGCGATCGACTTCCTGCAGCAATACGTCGGCACGCGTTTCCTCTACCCGGAGAACGGCGGATTCGCCCCCCTGGCGAATGTCGCCGGCGTTGACCTGCTGAACACGCCCACGATCGAGTACCTGCCCATCCCCACGATCGCCGTGCCCCCGAATCTCGACGCCAAGAAGGCGCCCTTCATGGAGTACGACATCACCTGGCCGCCCAGGGTGAGCTTCTACCATCTCGCGCAGAACCGTTTCCCGGCGGTGGACGCGACCACCGAGGGCCACACCTGGCATCGCGCGATCCCCTGCGACGAGGCGGCGTTCGCCGCCCACCCGGAGTACTTCGCGCTGCTGGGGGGCAAGCGGGTCCTCACGGGGAGCAGGGCGCAGGTCCAGTTCTGCATTTCCAACCCCAACGTGCAGGAACTCCTCTACAAGGACCTGGAGAAACACTTCAAGATGGGTTTCCAGAACGTGGACCTGGGGCAGCCCGACGGATTCCGAGGATGCGACTGCGAGCCCTGCAAGAAGCTCTTTGGCACGGGCTCAGACTGGAGCGAAAAGTTGTGGATTCTCCACCGCAACCTCGCCGAACGGGCCTACAAGGCGTTTCCCGACCGCACGGTCACCCTCTCCGTGTACGCGATCACCGAGACCCTTCCCAAGACGTTCAAGGCGTTTCCGCCCAACGTTGGGCTGTGGATGTGCGGCACCCGCGATCCCGAGATCGCCGTCTGGCAAAAGTTCGGCGCGCCGCAGGGGTTCTCGGCCTACCTGTACTACTGGTGCCCGAACATGATGCCGCGCTACTTCCCCATGCGGACCCCGCTCTACGTCGAGAATGCGGCCAAGCGGCTGATGGCCGCCAACGTGCGCTCGATCTCGCGGGACGGCAACGGGGGCATCATCTACGGACTGGAAGGACCGACCTACTACACCATGGGAAAGATGTTCGACGGCCCCGGCGCGCACACGGCCAAGAGCCTCGTGGTGGAGTTCGTCAATGCCTCCTTTGGAAAGGCTGCCCCCGCCATGCTGAGTTTCTACGACCAGCTCTACAACTCGCTGGAAATCTACTCCCGTTACATGGCCACCCGTGAGGATGGGTGGTCTTTCGTGGACATGTACGGCCGCAGCCGCAAACACCTTTCCCGCCCCGAGCCCGTGATCGCGTTCCTGTATCCCGTGGACCTGCTCCAGTCGTTGGAGAAACAGCTGGCCCTGGCGGAGAAGGTCGACCTCAGCCCGAAGATCCAGATGCGCCTGGCGCTGGTCCGGCGCGAGTTCGACTTCCTCAAGGGGGTGGTCAACGCTGTCCATCTCTACAACGCCTACCAGGTTTCGCCGGATCCCGCTTCGCTGGATCGCCTGCTGAAGTCGATCGATGCCCGTCGGGTCGCGGTCGACAAGCTGTTTGCCAAGGGCAACGAACTCAAGGGGTGGCCGTATGTGATGTTCCCGCCTTCGGGCCACAATGACACCGCGCTCAAGCTCCAGCACGATGGATACCAGGAACCCTACAAGAGCACGTTCTTTGACTGGGACACCACCGCCAAACGCAACGCGCCGCTGGCCAACGCGAAGCGGATTCTCTGTGGTTCCGCCGCCGAGGCCGTGAAGATCGACTCCCCCAAATGGGGGAGCGCCCAGGCCCAGGCGTTGCTCCCGACGAATCCGTCCAACGCCAAGCCCCTGAGCACCGAGGTGCGGGCCGTGTGTGATGACCGCAACCTGTACCTCCGCTTCGAAAGCGCCCTGCCTCCCGGCGCCACCGCGGAGGCGGTCGAGAAGGAGCGGGTCGAGGCCTTCCTCATGCCCGCGGCGGACAAGCCCGTGACGTACCGGTTCAGCGCCGGGCTCAAACCGGACTCGCGGACCCAGGCGGCCCGTGGCCTGATCGAGGACCTGATGAACCTCGCGTATGGTAAGTTCGATCCCCTGTGGCGGTGCGAGTGGACGCATAGCGCCGTCCACGACTCCAAGACCAACCGCCTGAGCGTGATGATGACCATCCCCCTGGCGTCCATCCCTCCCGCCAAGACCGGCGTGACCTGGTACGTCAACTTCCAGCGCACGAGTTCCGCGGGCACCGGGCCGGGCGAGACCTACGCCTGGTCGGTGATCCCCGGGGGGGGCGGCATCGAGGATTCGCGCAGCAACGGGGAGATGTCGTTCGCCGGCGCGGGGGCCTCCGCTTCGTCCTCCTCCCTTCAAATCCTCCGCGAGAAGGCCTACAAGGACACCTTCGAAATCCCGGCCCAGTGGAAGGATCTGGTTGCCAAGGGGCCCCAAGTCGCACTGACCGGCTGGCGGTTTCGCGCGGACCCGACCGATGCTGGGGTGGAGCAGGGGTGGTTCAAGTCCGCCCCCTCACCGGAGGCCGACTGGCTTCCGGTCAAGGTGCCTGCGTTCTGGGGGGAAAACGAGGCGATCGGGGAACTCGAGGGCCATGGCTGGTACCGCGTCACGTTCACCCTGCCTCCGCCCTGCCAGGGCAAGCCGCTGCGGCTGATGTTCGGCGGCGTGGACGAGGAGGCATGGGTGTATCTCAACGGCAAGCAGGTCGGGGAACATTCCGAGAAATCTGAGAAGAAGAAGTACACCGCGCTTTACGACGAGCCGTTCGTGGTCGAGGTGCCGGCCGCGGAACTGAAGAACGGGGAGCCGAACGTGTTGTTCGTCCGCGTGCTCAACCAGGTCAAGGCCGGCGGGATCTGGCGGCCCGTGTTCGTCATCGGGGGGGCATCGAAATGATCCGGGTCGCCGCGGTCTTCTTTGGAATGCTGGTCGCAGCGGTTCAGGCCGCGGATCCCGCGGGCTTCGCGGAGTGGTTTGCGGCCGGCCAGGCGCAGCAGAAGTCCGGTCTCCACGCCGACGCACGTGCTTCCTACGAGAAGGCGCTCG
>CAZZBZ010000074.1:0-14490 GCA_964653025.1 uncultured Verrucomicrobiota bacterium | reverse complement strand
AAACTGCAGGGCCGAGAAGAAAATGGACGGAGAAATATCGCCCTTAGCTTGACGCTTTGCGGCCGGCGTGGGGTAGGTGTGCCCCTCCACCCGACGATGCATCCCTCTCGCGAAAACGGAAGACGGCCCGCGACACGCGGGCCCTCCAAGGAACCGGTTTGCCCGGGTTTTGGAGGGCCGCCGTGTCGGCGGCCGCACTGCTAAAATTTCCATGTCCCGCGAGCATGTCATCCAGGAGCCCCTCGGCCGCGCGTGGAGCGACGAGTTGGTCCGTTTCCCCACCCCGGGGCCCGGCCTATGGCGGGCTGTGGATGTGGCGAGCGGGGAGAGCCTCCCTTCGCAGGTCGCCGAGGACGGGGTCTGGGCGCGGGTCAGCCTGGCGCCCGATCAACGGCTCGTGCTTCGTCTCGAACCGTCGGCCCTGCCCGCCCCCCAGCCCTTTCGGATTGAGGAGGAGCCGGGCTTTCTCGTCATCCACCACGGGACGTTTGCCGTCCGTGTCCCGTCCCGTGGGAACTTCGAGGCCCGCGCGATGCCGGGACCCGTGGCGGCCCTCCGCCGCGGGAACAAATGGATTGGGCGGGGGACGTTCCCCTTTGCGGGGACCGTTGAGACCACGATCCTCTCCTCGGGGCCGCTCTTCGCCCGCTGGATCACGCGATACGGGGAGCGGGCCGCGTATGAGGCGACCCTGGTTGCGGGGGAGGATTTCGTGCGGGTGCGGGACACCAGCGAGACGGGAGACGGGCTTGCCTTCCGCTTTCATATCGCCGCTCCAACGGAGTGGTTCACGCGCGGGTTTGGCGAGGACGAATCGGTCCTTCGGGGGCCGATGGAGCGCCCGCCCCCGCGCCTCGGGATCGCGCGGGAGGGGGAACTCGCGCATGTGGACTTCCACAGCGGGCACTTCCAGATGTCGTTCACGTGGATGGGGCTCGTGGCCGGGGGGCACGCGGTCGGGGTCAGCGAATGGAATGGCGGGGAATGGAAGCTCCCCGGCCGCAACCGCATCCGCCTTCTCCGCGCGGGGGATGGGGTGGATTTTGTCTTTCCCGCGAACGGCGGGAGCAAGGAGTTCATCCTTGCCTGTGGGGACCCGGGCGCCTTCGCGCCGGCGCGCGGTCCGAGCCGTTTCCTTCACCTGCGGCGCAAGTACAGCGACCTGCCGCTGGAGAAGGTGCGCCACTGGGTGCTCGAGGCGCCCCTGATGCCGCAGGATCGTCCCCTGCTTTACCCGGCGGGGATCTCTTTCCGCACCGAGGGGAAGCTGGCCGAGGCGTGGCGGCGGATCGAGGCCCCGAACGCGGCGGCCGGTCTGGCCCGGTACGTGGTGACGGGGGAGACGGCGGTGCGCGACCGCTGGCTGCGCCAGACGGGGGAGGATCTCGATGTCGCGGTGGCCCATGCGCTCGAGGGCGGCTACCTCCGCCTCAACATCTTCGATGCGCGGAAGCTCAAGGTGGCGCTGGAGATGGTGGATGTCCTCCGCGCGCGGGGGGAACTCGGGGAGGCGACGGCCCGCGCGTTTGCCCGGCGCGCGGCATTTCTCGCCCACTGCATGGCCGACCTGAACTTCTGGCCGTGGGACAGTGCCTTCGCGAGGGAAGGGGACCCGTCGTGGATGGGGCGCGAGTACTTCGAGGACGTGGGCGACTCGATCTGTCCGCCGAACTTCTGGACGGAGTACTACACGGCCTTCGCCCTCGTGGGGCTGGCGTATCCCTCGCACCCGTGCGCGGCGGAATGGGTGGCGCGTGGGGAGGACCTCTTCGCGCGGAACCTCGCCGCGCATTTTTACGACTCGGGCGCGTACGCCGAGAGCGTGAACTACCACGCGCACACGGTCGGCATGCTCATCCAGTTTGCGGTGGCGCTGTGCGCGGCGGGCGGCCGCGACTTCTTCGAGCACCCGCGCTTCAGGGCAACCTTCGGGTTCCTCGCCGACCAGCAGGCGTCGCCCTGCCGCCTGACACCGGCGGGGAGGGAGCTCGCGACGGGGAGGGCCTGCCTGAATCCTCCGCGGGACGAACGGGCGGCGCTTCTCGTGAACTGGGGAAACTCCGGGCGGGACGCGAGCGGGTACCTGCTCCCGATGAGCGTGGCGGTGGCGGCGGGGATCTACGCGGAGCGGGATCCCGCCCTCGCGCGCCGGCTGATGTCCGCGTGGAAGGCGAGCCCGCAGGAGTTTTTTACCGAGTTCTCGGCCCTTTCCCTCCTTGCCTTTGGACGGTTCGATCTCCCTATCGCGGAACCCGCCGAAGGCAGTCGCCTGTTCGAGGGGCTTGGCGCGAGCATGCGTTCCCCCGGGATTTTTGGATGGGTGAAGTGCGGCACGGCGACCCACCACAACTGCCGCGATGAGGGGGGGCTTGTCCTGCACGCCCACGGCGTGCCGGTGATCGGCGACTTCGGTTACCACGCCACCCATGGGGGGCGGGTCGAGTCCTCGTGGCAAACATGGAAGCATGCGTGCGTGACCTTCTCCGGTCGCGACACCTCGGCGTATCTCGGCACGGAACGGACGCTCCCCCCGGAGCACTGGGAGAGCACGCCCGAGTACGACCTCCTCGTGGCCCACACGCCCGTCGAGGCGATCATCCCCGAGGGAAATCCCTATCTCGACGTGGAACAGGTGTCGCGCATCGATCACCGTCGGACCCTCCTGTTTCTCAAGGCGGTCGGTTGCTTTGTGATTTACGATCACATCCCGGAATCCCGCCGTCCCTCGACGTGGTGGATGCACGCCCTGGCGGATGCCGTGGAGCTCTCGCCGCAGCGCGCGCGGTTCCGCGGGCGATACGGCGTGGACCTCGACGTGCAGGTTCTCCTGCCGTTCCCCGCAACGTTTCGCGAGGGGGTGTATTCGGTGCAGCGCCACATCCGCATTGACCAGCCGGGTGCGGGCGATTACCTCACCGTGGTGACCCCGCTGGCTTCCGGATCTAAACCGCCCGAGGTGGGCTGGGACCCCGTCCGTCGATGTCTCTCCGTGGCGGGGTCTCGCCTCGCGTTCGACCTCGTGCGCCGAAAGGTGGAACCTCTTTCCTGACATGCGCGCCAACCGCTCCGCCCACGTCCGGGCTCCCTGGCAGTTCGAGGTGCGCGACCTCCCCCTCGCCGACCCCGGGCCGGGCCAGGTCCTCGTCCGCGTGGCGGCCTGCGGGGTCTGTGGGACGGACCTCCACATCGCGGACCGCCAGGCGACGGACTGGCAGTCCTTCGGGCACGAGGTGGCTGGCACGATCGAGGCGGTGGGCGAGGGAGTTTCCCGATTCTCCCTCGGACAGAGGGTGGCGCTCGACAGTTCGGCCCCCTGCGGAAAGTGCGCGACCTGCGCGCGCCGCCCCGACCTTTGTCCGACTCCGCTTTCCTACTGGGGCTGGCCGTCGATGGGCTTCGGGGACCGTCTGCTGTCCCCGCAGGAATGCGTTTTCCCCATTCCGGGGGAAATGCCCTTCGAGGTGGCGTGCCTCGTGGAACCGGTCGGCGTCTCGCTCGATCTCGTGCAGACGGCCGGGGTCGGGCGCGGGGATCATGTGCTCGTGGTGGGCCCCGGGCCGCTCGGTTTGGGTGCGGTCTGCGCGGCGCGGGCCGCCGGTGCCGGGAGAATCTGGCTCGCGGGGCGCTCCACCTCCGTGGCGCGGATGCGGGCCGGCACCGCGCTCGGGGCCGACGCCCTCATCGAGATGGATCTCGTGCCGCTTGAAAAGTTCGATTTTGGGGCGCGCAGGCCGGACAAGGTGCTTGTCACCGCGCCCCCCGAGTTGCTGCCGGGGATGATGGAAGTGGCGGCGTTTGGCGGGGTGATCGCCTACATCGGGATTGCCGCCGGGCCGAAGGCCCGGATCGCGTTGGACGCCGACGCGTTCCACTTTCGAAAGCTCCAGCTTCGCGCCTCGCATGCCTCGCCCGCGGTGCATGGTGCCGAGAGCCTGTGCCTGCTGGAGCAATGCCCGGCGCTGGGGCGCGAGCTGGTCTCCCACCGATTCGCGCTTGAGGACCTCGCCGACGCGATGGCGACGGCGCGGGACGACCGCAAAACGGTCAAGAAAATGGTCATGGTAAATTCCTTATGAAAAATATTGGCATCATCGGGTGCGGGATGATCTCGCACTTTCACCACGAGGGTTTTGCGAAGGCGGGGGCGAAGGTCGCCGTCGTCTGCGACCTGCGCCGCGAGGCGGCGGAGGCCGTTGCGGTCCGCTACGGGGCGAAAGCGACCACCGACTGGCGCGAGGTCATCGCGGACCGGGGGGTGGACCTCGTGAGCGTGCTCACCCCGGCGCGGACGCACCGCGAGATCTGCCTTGCCGCGATCGAGGCCGGGAAGGGGGTCGTGTGCGAGAAGACGCTGGCCGACGGGGGCGCGGCCGCCTTCGAGATCGCGCAGGCGGCGGCAAAGAAGAAGTCGTTCTTCACGACGGCGTTCATGAAGCGGTTTTTCCCCGCGGCACGGCAAGCGAAGGCGCTGCTCGCGGGAATGGGGCCGGTGACGAGCCTCCACGCGCGGACGTGGCAGCCTTTCGCGGACCTGTGGTGCGACCCCATTCCCGGAGGCTTCCTCGGGACCCCCTCGCATTTTACCCGCAACTACGGCGGGGGGATCCTCGTCTGTGGCGGGAGCCACATCCTCGACCTCATCCACTGGTTTGGCGGGCGCCCGACGCAGGTCTGCGCCCACCAGTGGACGCGCCCCGGCCTGGATTTCGACCTGCGCGCAAATGCGATGCTCTGGCTGCCCGAGGGCGGAATCGCCCACCTCGAGGCGGCCTGGCATCCATTTTCCCGCGTCGGTTTCGAGCGCAACGGGTGGGACGAGCGCCTCGAGATCAACACGCCGCGGGGGCGCCTCGACCTTTCCACGGTGATGTGGAACGAGCCCGAGAAAAACGGCGCCCTCCTCGTCCACCAGGATGCCGCGAGCGGCAAGGTGACGGAGTATCGCTACGCCGCGGAAAACGCCTTTCACCTCGAGATGGCGGAGGCCCTGCATCGGTTCGAGGCGGGCGAGCCCGGGGATCCTTCCGCGACCGACGGCTACGTGGTCGACGAACTCCTCGAAACCCTGGGTGCGAGCGCGCGGCAGAACGCCGTGCTCCCGTTGCGCTGGAAGGACCGATGAAGCGCATCCGTGTCGCACCTGACGGCTGGAACTTCGAGAGGGAGGGGACGGGCGAGCCCGTCGTCCCCCTCGGCGGCAACATCCTTGACGAGCGCCACCCGGGGCAGGGGACGCTCTTCCAGCGGTTCGACGCGGCGGACTGCGACCGGCGCCTCGGTCTCATGGCGGATCTCGGGTTGAACTGCCTGCGTCAGGCGATTGGCGTGAACGAGGTGTTCGATCGCGTTCGCGGCCTCAAGCCCGCGGGTTTGAAGAACTGGGATACCTTCATTGGCCTCGCCGAGAAGCACGGGATCTGGCTGATGCCGGTCGGGGGGTACCTCGGGGGGAACGACTGGTTCGACGTGGAACGGCTTGCGGACAGCGGCGCACAGCTCGATGCGGACTGCGCATTCTGGACGGCATTTGCCGGGCATTACCGCGGCCACCCGGCGATCTGGGCGTGGGACCTCCGCAACGAACTGCTCTACGACACGAAGCCGCACGCCGTGGCGCCCGGTGCTGCCGACGAGGCGGCGATCGAGTCGAGGCTGAAGGAAGGGTGGCCCGCGTGGCTCGAGAAGAAGTACGGGATCGTCGGGGCGATGAACCGCGCGCATGGATCGGCGTGGCGCTCCTTCGCGGGAGTGCCGGGCTCGGTCCGTTTCGAGGAGGCTCCGTTCGACCGACGGGCGTGCGATTTTCGCCGCTACCTCGAGGCCCGCGGGCGGGAGTGGTGCCGTCGGCAATGCGAGGTGATCCGCGCGGTCGCTCCCGGCCACATGGTCGTGCAGGGGAACAACAGCTGGCTCTGCCCCGACATGGACCTGTGGCTGGCAAACGGGTTTCCCAACCGCGCGCTGCACAACCTTTTTGATTTTGTGACCTTCCACCCGTACCCGGCGTGGCAGGCGGTTCCCGGTGGGCGCGGCGACCCGCTCGATGGCGGCGAGCCGATGCGCTTCTGGTTGAGCGCCTGCATCGGGATGGCGCGCCTCGATCATTTCGGCAAGCCGGTCGTTGTGCAGGAGTTCGGCTGGTACGGGGGCGGGCCTTCGCGATTCCTCGGCGAACTCCCATGGCGCTCGGAACGCGAGCACGCCGAATACACCCGCGCGCTGACCGACGCGCTCCTCCCGCACGCCAACGGCTTCCTCAACTGGCCCACGTTCGACATGCCCGCGGCGAACGACATCTCGAACCACGGCGGCATTTTTGCGAGCGATGGTCGCCGCAAGGAACTCGCCGCCGTCTACGCCGACCTCGCGCGCCGGTTCGACGGGTCGCGGCAGGTGCGCGCTGCCGCGACGATCACCCTGGAATACCCGGTCGACGGCCTCTCCACCTCGCGCGCCTGCCAGGACCGCATGTGGGAGGAGATTCACGCCGTAATCTCGGCTGGCGGTACACCCGATTTTCACTTGATCGAGCCATGAAAAACACCAAGTACTCCGCGCACTACATCTCGGGAACGCACTGGGACCGGGAGTGGTACCGCCCGTTCCAGGAATATCGCGTCCTGCTGGTCCGCCTCGTGGACGGCCTGCTCGACCTGATGGAGGCCGAGCGGGATTTTCGGTACTTCCAACTCGATGGGCAGACTTGCGTCCTGCAGGACTACCTCGAGGTCCGTCCCGAGAACCGCGGGCGACTGGAAAAGCTCATCCGCTCGGGCCGCATCCTCATCGGGCCGTGGTTCACGATGCCGGATCTCTTTTGCGTCGGGGATGAGGCGCTGGTTCGAAATCTTCTTCTCGGCCGCCGCATCTCCCGGGAGTGGGGAGTGGACCCGATGCCGGTCGGGTTCATCTGCGACATGTTCGGCCACCCATCGCAGATGCCGCAGATCTTCGACGGCTTCGGCTACCGCGACTGCGTTCTCGGGCGCGGCACGAACGAGCACACGACGCCGCCCTTCTTCCAGTGGGAGGCGCCCGACGGCTCTCGCGTCTTCACCTTCAAGCTGCAGGACTTGGACGGCTACGGAGCGTTCGTGCGGCCGCGCGCTGCCCTCGAGGAAGGCCTGCGGGCCTCGGTGCCGGGGGAGATGATCGATGAACTCGCTGCCGCGGGCGACGACGCGGCGAAGAAGAAGGAGGTCCGGGAGAAATGGTTCCGCGACCTCCTCGCGAAGTACGTCGGGCACGAGGTCGGGCGCGCGAACGCCCCGGTCCTCTGCCTCATGGACTCGATGGACCACATCCCGCCGGCGACCGACGTGGCCCGCTATCTTCGCCTGATCCGGGAGGCCTGCCCGTCGGTCTCGCCGCGGCACTCGAACCTGCCCGCGTTCTTCGAGGAGGCGCGCCGCGCGGCCCCGAAGGCGCCGGTTCGCCGCGGGGAGCTGCGCGAGCCGAGCCGCGAGAAGAGCGGCTACCTCTGGCTCATCCCGAACTGTGTTTCCTCTCGCGTCCGCCTCAAGCAGGCCAACGACGCATGCCAGACGCTCCTGGAGAAATGGGCCGAGCCCTTCCTCGCGCTCGCCAACCTGCAAGGGGCGGGCATCCCCGAGAGCCACCTCCGCGTGGCGTGGACCCACCTGCTCACCAACCACGCGCACGACTCGATCTGCGGCTGCTCGATCGACCAGGTGCACCGCGACATGGGCTATCGCTTCGACCAGGCGCGGGTGCTCGGGGAGCAGCTCCGGGCCCAGGCAGTTGGGGCGCTTACGGCCGGCTCCGCCGACCTCGCGAAAGGGAAGGACGAGTTCACCCTCACGATTGTCAATCCGCTTCCCCGGCCCCGCGATGAGGTCGTGACCTTCGGCGTGGACCTGCCCCTCGATTGGCCGACGGATTTCGCGGACGGATTTTCTGCCGAGCGCCTCAAGTCCTTCACGCTGGAGGATCCCGAGGGGCGGGCAGTGCCCTACCAGCGCCTGCATTGCGTCCCAAAGATGAACGAGCGCTCCCGCCACGCGCGGTTCTACTTCATCAGCGACGGCGAGTTCACCCGCATCACCGTGGCGGCCCGCCTGCGGCTCCCGGCGCTGGGTTTCGCCTCGCTGCGCGTGCGGCCTTCGCCGAAGCCCGTTCGCGTCATGGGGACGCTCCGCACGGGGCCGACGGCGGCGGAGAACGCGCACCTCGCCCTCGCGATCGAGTCCAACGGCACCCTGACCCTCACCGACAAGGCGAGCCGCCAGACCTGGACCGGCCTCCTCCTCCTCGAGGATCGCAGCGACGTGGGCGACGGCTGGTTTCATTGCGCGACGCTCAACGACGAGCAGGTGCTCTCAGCCGCGAGCCCGGCGCAGGTCTCCGTGGTGCACGAGGGGCCGGAGCTCGTGACCTTCCGCGTCGAGGTGGCCCTCAGCCTTCCGAAGCGGGCCGGGGCGAAAGAGCGGGCGTCGCTTGTGGTTTCCAGCTCGGTCACCCTCCGGCAGGGGAGCCGGGTGGTGGAGGTCGAGACCGTGGTGAACAACACGATCGAGGACCACCGCCTGCGCGTGCTCTTCCCGACGGACGCCGCGGGGGCGAAGACCTACCTCGCGCAGGAGCCCTTCGATTTCGTTGAACGGCGCATCGCCCTCGACCGCTCCACGGCCGACTGGCAGGAGGCGGAGATTTCGGAGAAGCCTTTCCTCCACGCGCAGGCGGTGGGCGTGGGGAAGCGCGGGCTCGCGTTCCTTTCCGCGGGTGGCTTGCACGAGGGGGGCGTGCGCGACGACGCGCGCCGCACGATGCAGGTGACCCTCCTGCGGTCCTTCCGCCAGACGGTCGGCACCTCCGGCGAGAGCGACGGGCTCGAGCGGGGCGAGGTCCGCCACCGCTACGCGCTGATGCCGTATTCCGGGGAGCTCCCGAGGGCGCGGGTCTGCGAGGAGGTGGCGAAGCTCCAGGCCGGGGTGTTCACGCGCCAGACGGGCGCGCGGCCCTCGGGCTTCCCCGAGATGAACGGGAAGGCGCCGGCGACGCGCGGCTTCCTGGAACTGGCCCACGGGCAACTCGTCCTCTCCGCGATCAAGCCCGCCGAGGACGGCAAGGGTCTCGTGGTCCGACTCTGGAATCCGACCGGTAAGAAGCGGCGGGATACCCTGCGTTTCTGGAAAAAACCCGCCAGCGCGGAGACGCTGCGACTCGACGAGACGGGAGGCAAGCGACTGGCGGTGAAGGGTGCGGAAATGGCGATCGAGGCGGGCCCTCACCGGATCGTCACGGTCCGTGTGCGCTTCAACGGATGAGCGACGCGAGCCGGATTGGTTGCCACTGCTGGGGTTCCAGCGAAGCCTCCGTGGCGGGCCTTCCCGTGGCGGCCGAGGTGGGCTGTCGCTGGGTGCGCGCGACGCGCCCGATGCAGATGGACCATGTCCTCGTTGCGCCGGGGCGCTACGATTTTGCAGGGCGCGGGGAGAAGAGCGTAGACCTCGCCCTCGCCCACGGGATGTCGGTGATGGGGATCCTCGACGCGCGCTGGGGAAACGAGACCGGGCTGAATACGCTCGGTTTCTGTTCCCCGGTCTGGAAGCACCTCGACGCGTGGGAGGACTTCGTTTGCCAGGTGGTTGCGTTCTACAGGGGGCGCGTTCGCCACTGGGAGGTCCTCAACGAGCCGCCGTTCTTCTGGTGGCATCCGACGGCGCCGGGGGTGAGGATGCCGGAAAAGAACCCGCCGCTGCGTCGCGCCCCCCTGCGGCACTACGCGGCCCTCCTCAAGGCGAGCGCCCGGGTGATCCGGGAAACCGACCCCGGCGCAAAGGTCGTGCTCGGGGCGGGGTTTCCCGATGGGGCATTCCTGCGGCGGATGTACGAACTCGGCGCACGCGACGACTTCGATATCGCCTCCGTGCACTACCTCAGCTGCCGTCATCCGGATGACTTTGCGCGAGGGCACCGCCTCCTGCGCGGTGTGATGGAGGCGAACGGCGATGCGCACAAGCCGCTCTGGGATACCGAGAACGGTCCCCACGGCGCCGTGATCGACCAGTGGGTCAAGACGCCCGCCGAATACGAGGCGCTCTTCAACGTCTACCGCCACTGTTTTGCCCACGAGTGCGGGCTGGAGCGCTACTTCTGGTTCAACGCCGAGCCCGGGCGGCGCGACGCCGAAGGCGGGCTGGCGACCCCGTATCGCGCGATGATGAACCTCCATGCCTTTCTCGGCGAGGGGTGCCTTCTTGGGACCCGCCACGATGGAGGCGAGGCGCACCTGTATGTGTTTGAGGGGCCGGTCTCGATCCTCTGGGCCACCGCGCCCGCGCGCGCCCGGCTGCCGGGGGGCAAGGTCACCGCAACGACTCACCTTGGCGAAACGGTGACCCTGGACGGGGAGTTCGCGCTCACGGGCGCGCCACTGTTCTTTCGCGCCGACCTGCGGGACGTTCTCGAGGTGAACGTGACAGGCCGGCGCGAGGCGGTGATCGTCTCCATGAAGGAGCCTTCGGGGGAGGTCCCTCACCTTCGCGTGACGCGCGCAGGGGTTCGCATGGCGGTTCCCGCCGCGGAGACGTCGGAGCATTTTTGCCGGGTGTCCACAAGCGTGACGGGAGAACTCGAGGTCGCGTTTGACGAGAAGGCTATGAAGCTCCGCGCCCGTCTCGACGGGGGCGGGGAGACCGGGCTCGTGCAGTTCAGCCTGCGCGACCGCGATCCTTCGGTGGCAGAGTGGGGCTACTTCACGGGGGGTTCCGCGCTCATCAGCCTCTTCGTGGGGCGCGAAGGCCCCATGGTCCTGCGTCATGAGTCCCTGCGTCCCGACCTTTATCCGCCGGGGCGGGTGGCCCGCGCACGGATCGAGGTGCGCGGGGGCGAGATCTGCGCGGAAATTCCGTGGGAGGAGATCGGTCCGTGCCGCCCGGGGAGACACGAACCCTTCCTGCTACAGGCAACTCTATGCCGCGCCGACCACCTGCTCGACACGGAGGAGCCTTCCGAGGCGCCGCACAACTTCGTGGACCCCTTCATCGTCATGCGCCCCGCGCTGGTGCGCTGGCTCACCTTCCTATGAAAAACCAACCATGGTCACATGCCTCGAGAGCCCGGCTGCAGGCGAGTCCTGCCGGTGAACGACGTTTTACGGAGGACGCCTTCGGCATCTCGGTCCATTTCGGGCTCTACAGCACGGATGCGGAACCCGAATGGACGCAGAGCCTGAAGAACATCCCCGCGGCGGACTACGCGGTGCGCGTGGCTCGTTTCAACCCGTCGCGTTTCGACGCGAGGCGGTGGATTGACCTCTTTGCCGACGCGGGGGCGAAGGCGTTCATGGTCACCACGAAGCACCACGACGGCTTCTGCCTTTTCGACTCGCGGCATACCGACTTCAAGTCCTCGCGTGCCCCGATTGAGCGGGACCTGGTCGGGGAACTGGCCGAGGCCTGCCAGCGGAGGGACGTTTCGCTGCACCTCTACCACTCGCTCATCGACTGGCACCACCCGATGGCGAGCGGTCCCGATTTTGGGTCCCCGCACAACTTCAAGGAGTACTGCGGCTACCTCTTGGCGCAGGTGGAGGAGCTTTGCCGAAACTACGGGCCTGTGGCGGGGGTGCTGTTCGACGGTTGGTGGCCCGCGGCCAAGGCGAGCGTGGACCAGACGAATGTGGCGCGGAGCGACCCCTGGCCGCTCACGGAACTCTACGACCTCATCCACCGCCTCCAGCCGAACGCGATGATCACGAACAACCACCACGTACTTCCCTTGCCGGGCGAGGACTACCAGGTCTGGGAAATCGACATGCCGGGGGAGAACACCACGGGGTTTAATTGCACCGAGATTGGGGACAGGGCGAAGATGGCGTGGATCACCTCCACGGCGAACGCCTGGTGCTGGCAGCGGAATCGCGATGACTACAAGACTGCGGCCGAGGTCGCCGCGAGGCTCGCAAAATGCCGCGAGATCGGTGCGACGATGTTCCTGAACGTTGGCCCGATGGGGAGCGGCGAGATGAATCCGCGAGAGATCGAGATTCTCGAGGGGCTTTCGCGCGCGAGAAAGCTGGGAAGCGGAGTGAGAAATGTATAACGGGCGATGAAAAATTTGGAGGAATGGAAGATCCGTCAGAGGGAAGACCGCCGTGGGGACACGTCGGGCTATCGGGGAAACACGGCTTCTGGGTAGCCCGTGCTGTCCCAGCACGGGAGGCGACCCGTCAGGATCGCTCCGTCGGGGTCGCCGTTGGCAAGGGCTCCTACGGGCGAGGAGTGGAAACTGCGCCGCAGGAGCGGCGGACGACGAGTTCGCCGGGGAGGCGGACGAGGGGGTCCCCGGGGCGAAGGCGTTCGCCGCGGATGAGGCGGGCGAGGATCTCCACGGCGCGGCGGGCCATCGCCTCGGCGGGTTGGGCGATGGTGGTGAGCGGGACCATGCTGAACTCACCGATCATCGAGTTGTCGAAACCCGTGATCGCCATCTCCTCGGGCACGCGGACCTTTCGCTCCGCACAGGCGTTGAGCGCGCCGACCGCCCAGTCGTCGTTGCTACAGAGCACAGCGCGAGGCAAGCGGGGCCTGCGTAGCAACTCGCGCGTGGCCGCCCTGCCGTTCTGATAGGGGTGCATCGCCTCGTTCGGGGACTCGGCGAGGATCACCTCGGCGTTGCCGAGAGCCACGCCGGCCGCGGTATGGGCTTCGAGGAAACCACGCTGGCGCTCCAGTGAAGGCCAACCGGTTGCCTCGTCGCGGGGATCGCCTATTCGGGGAATGAGCAGACCCATCTCCCGGTGACCGAGGCCGAGGAGGTGATGGGTGAGGTCGCGCATGCCCTGCTGGGCATCCACGCGGACCTGGGGCACCCCGGGGAATTGGGCGCCGCCGAGGGCGACGACCGGGATGTGGGCCAGACGGAAACGGCGGAGTTCATCGTGGGGAAAGGTGGCGGGCGGGTCCACGAGGATCAGGCCCTCCACGCGGGCGTCCAGCATCGAGGAGCAGGCCATCTGCACCCCCTGGGGTCGCCAGAGGACGTCGGTGTTGAGGACCTCGTAGCCGGCGGTCACGACGGCGAGGGCGGCCTGGTTGGCCTTCTGCACGGCGGCCTGGAGGAGGCCGGCGTGCTGGAGGATGCCGATCACGCCGCTGCGCTTGCGGCGCATCGCCTGCGCGTGGCGGTTGGGGCGGTAGCCGAGGCGGTGGGCGACCTTCTCTACGCGGACGCGCGTTGTCTCGCTGTAACGGGTGGAGTTGCCATTGAGGATGTGCGAGGCGGTGCTGACGGAAAGACCGGCCTCGCGGGCGACCTGGAGAAGGGTGGGAGGAGAGCGGGGGCGCATGGGAGGGTGAGCAGCGAGCGGGGGGCGGAGGAATGTAAAATGTAAAACGGGCAATGAAAAACGGAAGGAAATCGGGGAAGCAGGGGGCGGAGGAAAGGCGGAAAATCGGGAAAGTGGGAAAGCGAGAAAACAGGGAGTAGGGAGGGCGGAGCGGAGGAATGTAAAATGTAAAACGGGCGATGAAAAATGGGTTGAGAAGTTTGAAAGGGAGCGACGGGATCCAGACTAATCACAAGCTTGTGAAAGCCAAGGCGAATCCTGGAGGATGGACTCCTCTCGCGGGATACCGAGGGTGAGTTTCCCCTCTGCAACGTCACGCCTCCCGCAGGGGACAGTCCGTTTCTTCGCCTGTAGGAGGGACGGCGTGTCGCCGTCCGTCTTTCTGCGTCCGCGTCAGAGGCCCGGGTACCAGGCCTTGGCGTTTGCCGAGAAAAACCGGTGTTTTTCTCATTCGCGGCCGCCGGCACGGCGGCCCTCCAGAAGAGGGACTCCCGGTTCGAATCGAGATTGGAGGGACGGCGTGTCGCCGTCCGTCTTTCTGCGTCCGCGTCAGAGGCCCGGGTACCAGGCCTTGGCGTTGGTTGAGAAAAATTGGTCCAGGATTTTTGCGGATAACCCCAGCCCCGGGATTTGACGCCCCAGGATTTCCACGGGATCGCGGCCCCCGAAAAACGCGCGCTGTCTCTGGTAGTTCTGGCGGATCTCCCCGAGGAGGGAGGATCTCTCCCTGTCGGCCATTTGGTTGTGCGGCGTGCGGGAGACGATGTCGGTGCCGAAGAGGATGCGGCCGGGAAACTTCTGGAAGAGGGCGCGGACGGCCGCGGCATCCTGGAAGGCGAGATCGGGCAGGCGCGCGGAGGTGTCCACGGCGAAGTTGGGAAAGCGCTCGAAACGGCGGGCGACCTCGCGCACGTCGTACTCGAGGCTGCCGAGGTGGGCGCCGATCACGCGCAGGCGCGGATGGTTCTCGAGGACGCGGTCGCGCGCCGCAATCAGCTCGGCGTGGGAGGGGATGTCGGTCCTCCCGTGCATGTGCCACTGGGGATTGCTACGGTAGTAGTTGGAGTGGGGGGTTGACGGTTCCAGCGGTTGCCAGCAGGCGAGCGGTTCCCCGATGTGCATGAGCAGGGGTTTTCCAAGGCCCGCGAGGTGCTCGAAGATGGGGGCGAAGAGGGGAT
>CAZZBZ010000073.1:0-15410 GCA_964653025.1 uncultured Verrucomicrobiota bacterium | reverse complement strand
AAGCGGTACGCGAGCTGGGTTCAAAACGTCGTGAGACAGTTTGGTCCTTATCCGCCGTGGGCGCAGGAGATTTGAGGGGTTCGCTTCCTAGTACGAGAGGACCGGAAGCGACCGACCGCTGGTGATTCTGTTGTCCCGTCAGGGGCAAAGCAGAGTAGCTATGTCGGGAAAGGATAAGCGCTGAAAGCATCTAAGCGCCAAGCCTATCCCAAGATGAGATCTCCCTCCCCGAAGCAATTCGGGGCTAAAGGCAGCCCGAAGAATACGGGCTTGATAGGCCGGGTGTGTAAGCGCGGCAACGCGTTCAGCTAACCGGTACTAATTTGCCGTGAGGCTTGATATGAAAACTCGATCACGCCCTGCCGGATTCCGCCCGGCGCTTGTTGCAGTTGCCCCTTCATGAACTCCGTGGCCATGCCGCGGGGTTCTCTTGGGTCCCCTTTTTCCCGGTGACCAGCAGTTGTGGACCGACCCGTTCCCATCCCGAACACGGCCGTCAAACGCAACATTACCGATGGTAGTGGTTGTATAGCTTCCGCGAGAGTAGGTTGTTGCCGGGTTTTTTTTGCCCCGATTCGTCCCGCGTAGCGGGGCGGGTCGGGGCCTTTTTTTTCCATTTCCCTCACCTCCATGCGCACCGACGAACTCGACTTCGAACTCCCTCCTGACCTGGTTGCCGAGCGTCCTTGCGTGCCACGCGACGCCTGCCGCCTCCTCCGTCTCGTTCGAAGCGGGGGAGGCATCTCCCATGCCACCTTTCGCGATCTCAGCTCGTTCCTCAGACGTGGCGACCTTCTCGTCCTGAACTCTGCCCGTGTCGTCCCCGCCCGAATCCGGGCACGGCTCGAAGATGGGGGGGCGACCGCCGAGCTCCTGCTCCTCGACGCTGGGATCGGCCCCGACTGCCGCGCACTGGCCAACTCCCGCCGCCGCCTCGCGCCCGGCACCCGCCTGGTCACTGAGGGCGGCGCTTCGGCGCGCCTCGGGGAGCGATGCCCCTCGGGGGATTGGCGGGTTTCCGTGGAGGGGGTGGAGGGCGGTTGGGCCGGTGTGGCCACCCGCGAGGGGCACATGCCACTCCCCCCGTATATCCTGAAGAAAAGGGAGGGGCGAGAGGATCTGCCCGAGGACCGTGACTGGTACCAGACGGCGTTCGCGGATCGCGACGGGGCCGTGGCCGCGCCTACGGCCGGGCTGCACTTCACTGCGGAGATGCTCCACGAGGTCGCGGCGCAGGGAATCGGAATCGCGAGGATCTTTCTCCGTGTGGGGCCGGGGACATTCCTTCCGGTCCGGGCGGAACGGGTCGAGGAGCACCGCCTGCTACCGGAAGAGTTCGACCTTTCGCCCGAGGCCGCGGAGAAAGTGCGCTCGACGCGCGCCGCAGGGGGGCGGGTGATCGCAGTGGGGACCACCGTGGTGCGGGCGCTGGAGACCTGCGCAAAGGAACGGGGCGAGGTCGTCGCCTCTTCGGGGGCGACCGAACTGCTCGTTAGCCCGCCGTTTACGTTTCGTGCCGTGGACGGGCTCCTGACGAACTTCCATCTGCCGCGGAGCACCTTGCTGGCTCTCGTGTATGCCTTCGGAGGCACCGCGGAGGTGCGCGCGGCCTATGCCGAGGCGATCCGCGAGCGATACCGTTTTTACAGTTACGGGGACGCCATGCTCATTCTTTGAGGCAAGGTAGACCATTGATGCCTCCCACCTGATATGCGGACTCCTCCATAAGCGTCCGCGAAGTGGGATACACCGTTCTGGTCGCACAAGCCCGGGTTGGATTGAGGGAGCTTGGTTTGCCTTGGGTCAGGGGCGGAGGTTTCGTGCTGAGGTGGCGGCGGACATCCCGTGAGATCAGGACAAAAAAAAGACCCCCGCGGCCAAAGCCGCAGGGGTCAAACACGAGCCTTCTCGTGTGGGTTAAAGGTTTAGGATTCGACCGTCTCAGCCTGACCACGGCGCATGCGCCGCAAGCCCCACGCACCGAGAAGGCTGAAGACCGCGCAGGCGGCCACCGTGCCGGCTTCGGGAACGGGGGTGAAGCTGATGTCGTGCAGGGCAATCGACTGGCCGGTCGGTGGAGTGGTCGCCGAGGCGTCGTTGCCAAAGGTGAAAACGAACTGAGTCAGGGGGGTCCCAACGTAGTCAATGCCCACATTGCCGCTGGCACTGGTTGGCGGCGATTCAGCAGTGCCGGTGACCACCTGATCGGTGGCAAAGGATCCACTGCCCGTCAGTACATTTGCGGTGCCCGCAGTGATCGTCGGACCGACCGCGGGGAGAACCGTACCTGTTGCTGAGATGCTGCGAATTTGATCCACGGCCGTCGTGAGGTCTCCCGTGCCCGTGTCCACGTCAAACAGCTTGTAGGCCACCTGGGTCACGCCAAAACTTCCATAGTGGAAGTCCACGGTGACGGTGACTGCCTGAGCCGTCGTGTTCCATACGGCGGAGAGCAGAAGGGAATTTTCTACCGGGAGAAGGCCGCCAGTCAGCGCGGTGCTGAGTTTCGGGCTGCCACCCGTCAGGAATGAGGTGTCGCCGCCGATTGTGACGGTGACGTCATTGCCGAGATTTCCAGGATCGATATCGAACGATTGGGTCAGGGCACCGGGCGTCCATGTCAACGTGTCCCAATCGAGCAGGATGGCCCTGCTGACGGGGGCTGAAAGTACGAACGCCAACGCGCCCGCGAGGGTGAGTAGACGGAACGATGAGGTCGTTTTCATGGCACTACCATATACGAGGTAGCGCCGTTGTCAACAGAGAAGAGGCATTTTGACCTAAATTATTTAACCCCAAGGACTTGTGTCGAATTCAGCATGGCAGAGACGTGGTCTTGACGGTTGGCCAGGCGTGTCCGCGAGGCGGGATCGTAGCCAAGGATCTGTCGCATGGTGTGGCGGTTGGAAAAGGTGAAGAAGCAGAGGGAGGAGAGGCTCACGAAAAATTGATGCAAGTCCTTGGAATCCACGGAAATGCCCGCCGCACGGAAGTGGCTTTCGAGGCCTTCGAGGACGGCGCTCTTGGTGGCCCGAACCGGCAGGTGGCGGATGGAGCGTCCGCGGTTCAGGTTCTCCCAGGCCAGGAGGTTGACGAAACGGGGATGGGTCCTGTGGAATTCGAGGTAGGAGCCCACGAGACGGTTGACAAACTCGTGGGCGGGAGCCTGACGGTGGCGTCGTACCACTCGCTCCTCGAAGGATTGAATGGACTGGTAGGTTTCCCAGAGCACAGCTCGATACAGTCCCTCCTTGCTGCCGAAGTAGTGATAGACCATCCGCTTGTTGCAGTCGGCGCGTCGAACAATGTCGTCCACGGAGGTACCGTCCGGCCCGTGCGCTGAAAAAAGCGCGGTGGCGGCGCCGAGGATCTTCCTCCGTACGTTCCCGCGCGGGGAACGGGGGCGGGGTGGGCGGGGTTTCATCGCGCTTGGAGGATGGGCCGGTGCCAGTTCCCGCCGCAAGCCCTGTCGCCCCGCGCGCCGTGTTTATTTTCTTGCGCGCAAGTAACCGTTCGGTTACCTTTTTCATGATCTATTGACCCTTCCTCCACCCTCCACTTTGCCGACCCTATGAAGCCCCAAGCCCCGCTCCCCGAGAAGATCACCTCCACCGCGCAGCTCGAGGAGCTGCTTTCTACGCCATGCGATTCGCTGGTCCGGATGATGGGGCGCCTCAAGGGCGACCTCATGATCCTTGGGGCCGGGGGCAAGGTGGGTCCCACACTCGCGCTGATGGCCAAGCGGGCCATCGAGGCGGCCGGCGTGACGAAGAAGATCGTCGCCGTGGACCAGTTTCCCCTCCCGGCGCTTGCGAAACAGGGGATTGAGACGATCACCTGCGACATGCTGGACCTCGACGCCGTGGGGCGACTCCCGAAGGTCGAGAATATCATCTACATGATCGGGCGGAAGTTCGGTTCCACGGGGGCTGAGCACCTCACCTGGGCCATTAACGTGATCGTGCCCTATCATGTGGCACGGACGTTTACCAAGTCGCGAATCGCCGCCTTCTCCACTGGCTGTGTCTATCCCGTTATGGACATCCGCACGGGCGGGGCGACGGAGGAGACGCCGCCCAACCCCATCGGGGAGTACGCGATGTCCTGCCTCGGGAGGGAGAGGATGTTCGAGGTCTTCACGGACAAGGGTGAGCGCGTGGTCCACGTCCGCTTGAACTATGCTGTCGAACTGCGGTACGGGGTGCTGATGGACATCGCCACCAACATCTTTAACGGTCGCCCGGTGGATTTGACCACGGGCTTCGCCAATGTGATTTGGCAGGGGGACGCCTGCAACCAGGCCCTCCAGAGCCTTGAGATGGCCTCATCTCCGGCCACGATCCTGAACGTGACCGGGCCTGAAACGTTCTCCATCCGAGAGGTTGCGCGCACGTTTGGAAAGCTTCTCGGCAAGGAACCTGTCTTTTCCGGTCAGGAGAATGGGTTGGGATACCTGAATAACGCGCGACGGGCCAACGCCCTCTTTGGCAATCCTTCGGTGCCCCTCGGGAGGATTCTTGAGTGGATCGCGCACTGGATCCAGATCGGGGGCGAGAGCAGTGGCAAAGCGACGCACTTCGAGACGCAGGACGGGAAATACTGACTCGTGAATCTCCTGCCCCCGAACCGTTGAACCTCTGAACCGTGAACCTGGGTACTTGCCAGAAGGGAAGAGGCCTCCCATGAAGACCCTTCGCATCGGGATCGTCGGAACCGGCTTCGCCGGGAAGTTTCACCTGGAGTGCCTCCATCGCGTCTACGGCGCAAAAGTGGAACTCGCGGGCATTACCTCGAAGCGCGCCGAGAGTCGCCAAGCCTTTGGCAAGAAGCACGGGATTCCTGTCTTTGACAGCGTCGAGGCGATGCTTCCGCACGTGGACGTGCTCGATGTCTGCTCGCCGCCCTACGCCCACGAGGAGGGGATCCTCGCCGGCGTCGCCGAGGGAAAGGGGATCATCTGCGAGAAGCCGCTTATGGGATACTTCGGCCCCGACGGTGCCGACGAGAAGTGGCGCGGCGACCGCGAGCCGAAGCAGAAGATGCTCGACGAGACGGTGAAACGGATGCAGCGCCTCGCGCAGGCCGTTCGCAAGTCGAAGGTCTTCTTCGGCTATGCCGAAAACTTCGTTTACGCCCCGAGCGTTCAGAAGGAGCGCGAGATCATCGAGAAGAGCGGGGCGCAGATTCTTCGAATGGCGGGCGATGAGTCCCACAACGGATCCGCCTCCCCCGTGTACGGGATCTGGCGTTTCGCCGGGGGAGGATCGCTCATGGGCAAGGGCTGCCATCCTCTGGGCGGCATGCTCTACCTCAAGCGCATCGAGGGCCTCGCCCGCGACGGCAAGCCCATCCGCCCGAAGTCGGTGACCTCCCGCACTCACCAGATCACCCGCCTCAAGGGCTACCGCGACCTCAAACTCATCCGCACCGATTACCACGACATCGAGGACTACGGCTTCATGCACGTCGTCTTCGAGGATGGGACGGTCGCCGACGTGATGACGAGCGAGGTCGTCCTCGGTGGCATCTACGACTACATTGAAGTCTTCGCCAACAACCACCGCACGCGCTGCCACATCAGTCCCGTGGCGATCATGGACACCTACAATCCGCGCGCAGAGCAGTTCAAGGACATCTATCTTGTCGAGAAGGCGAGCACCAAGGAGGGTTGGTCCCAGGCCGCCCCCGACGAGAACTTCACCCTCGGATACCAATGGGAGATGGAGGACTTTGTCACCTGCGCAGCGAAGGGCGGGCGGCCGCAGAGCGACCTCGAACTCGCCCTCGACACCACGGCCACCATCTACGCCGCCTATGCCTCCGACGAGCGCAAGGGTGCCGAGGTGGAAGTGCCGAGGCTGTGAACTGAACGGATTATAGCCACGGATGAAACACGGATATCAGAGGATCTCCACTAGACCGATTTGCGATCTTACCGCTGAATCGGCGCATCCTCCATCCGTGCTTATCCGTGTTTTATCCGTGGCTTCTCTTGAGGAAATAGAATGACAACGACATCAATCATCCGCATCGGAATCGTGGGACTGGGACACCTCCACCCTCGCTCCTACATGCCTCACTTCCAAGGGACACCTGGGGTGAGTGTCACCGCCGTCGCCGAGGCGGACGCGAAGCTGCGCGAGGCCTTCTGCAAGGATTTTGGGGTGCGCGGGTTCGCCACGGTGGAAGAACTCCTTGAGAAGGAAAAAATCGATGCCGCGGCGATCTTCCTGCCGCACGTGGACTGCCCCGCGGCCGCCGAGAAGTGTGCGGCGCGCGGCATTCACCTCATGGTCGAGAAGCCGATGGCGGCCACTTCGGCGGGCGCTCAGAAGATCGTGGACGCCGCGGCACGCGGCAAGGTGCAGCTCACCACCGGCTATGCCTGGCGCCTCCACCCGGTCGCGCGCGAGTTCAAGCGGATCGTGAAGGAAGGACTCATCGGCCGCGTGGTCGGCGCCGAAGGGCGTTGCGCGGCAGGGCGCCTCCAGCGCTACATCGATGGCCACTCGTCCTGGATGCTGTGCAAGGAAATCTCCGGTGGCGGGCCGATGTTCAACCTCGGGGTCCACTGGATTGACCTTTTCCGTTGGATGTTCGAGGACGAGGTGGCCGAGGTAAGCGGGCGGAACGTGAAGGTGAATACCGCCTACGATATCGAGGACAACTCCTTCGCCCATCTCCGCTTCCGCAGCGGGGCGATCGCGGCACTCGACATTAGTTATACCGTTCCGGACGCCTTTCCTTGCGGACGGGATCTCTACCTCTCCGTCCGCGGTACGCAGGGGGCGATCATGTGGTCCCCTGCCTTTGAAGGGCAGAAGGACAGCCTTTTCGTTTGCAGCGACCACCCTTCTTTCTCGGGCATCCCTCGGGTGACCCGCGAGTTCGAGCTCCAACCCACCCCGGGCTATGTCGGGTTCATGGGGCGCGAATACGTCCGCGTCTTTGCCGAGGCCGTACGGGGCCGTGCGGGACTGCCCGTCACGGGGGCTGACGGCGTCGCCGCGCTCAAGGTTGTCGAGGCCATTTACCGCTCGGACGCCGAGCGCCGCTGGATGGTCGTCGAGGCCTGAAGCCGAACCAAGGATTCCATGAGCAAGAAAATTAAAGCCGTCGTTACCGACTACATCGAGGACAACCTGGACTGGGAGGCGGGCGAGTTGGCGAAGGCCGGCGTGGCCTTTGCCGCGCACCAGCTCAAGTTCAAACCCGAGGCCGAGATCCTCGCGAAGATCGCTGACGCGGACGTCGTGGTCGTGAACATGGTGAAGTTCGACGCTTCCCTGGTGTCGAAGCTCGACCGCTGCAAGTTGCTCATCCGCCACGGGATCGGTTACGACAACGTGGATGTCGAGGCCTGCACGAAGAAGGGAATCGTCTTCGCCTACCAGCCCGACTACTGCGTCGAGGACGTCGCCGAGCACGCGATTGCCCTCATCTTTGCCTGCGCGCGGAAGGTCGCATGGAGCCGCAAGACCCTCGATGAGTCGAGTGCGCGCGGGCAGTGGGACTTCTCGGGTCTATTCCCCATCCATCGCATGGATGGCAAGACTCTCGGGATCATCGGCCTGGGCCGCATCGGCAGCGCCGTCTCCCGCAAGCTGAAGAGCTTCGGGATGAAGATTCTCGCCTGTGACCCCTACATCTCCGCCGAGCGGAAAAACAAGTTCGACCTCCCCTTCGTCAGCCTCGAGCAACTTCTGCGAGAGTCGGACTACGTCACGGTCCACACCCCGGTGACTCCCGAGACGCGCCACCTCATCAACGCAAAGACCCTCGGCTTCATGAAGCCGACGGCCTACCTCGTGAACACTGCCCGCGGCCCAATCGTGGATGCCGACGCCCTCGCTGCGGCGCTCAAGGCGAACAAGATTGCGGGCGCGGCGGTTGACGTGTTTGACGTCGAGCCGCCCCCGATCTCACATCCGCTTTTCGGTGCGCCGAACATCATCCTTACCCCGCACATCGGCTGGGCGTCCGAGGAGGCCGGCTGGGAGATCCGCAAGAGCATCCTCGCCGACATCCTCGCCCTTGCGCAGGGGAAGACGGCTCGCTGTGTCGTGAACAAGGAGCTTCTCCAAGGAGGAAAACAATGAGCGTCGCCCGTGTGAACGGCCCGCTTCCCGGCCCGAAGGGGAAGGCTCTTCTGGAAAAATGGCACAAGTACGAGGCCGACGCGGTCGGCTTTCAGGCCCCCGTCGTCTGGGACCACGCGAAGGGTTGCGTCGTCACCGACGTGGATGGGAACACCTACCTCGACTGGACTTGTGGGGTGCTCGTCACCAACGTGGGGCACTGCCATCCGCATCTTGTTGAGGCCGCGCAGAAGGCCACCGCGCGCCTGCTCAATAACTACGAGTGTGCGAATGTGGAGCGCATCGCCGCCGCCGAGCGGCTGGTGAAGGTACTCCCGGCGCCCCTCGATAAGTGTTTCTTCCTTTCGACCGGCAGCGAGGCCACCGAGGCCGCACACCGCCTGATGAAGCGTCGCACCGGCAAGTACGAGGTGATCGGTTTCCACGGCGGCTTCCACGGGCGCACCTATGCGGGCGCTTCGATGGGCGGCATGCCCGGGCCCAAGAAGGGCTACGGGCCAACGATTCCCGGAATGATCCGCGCCCCGTACCCGAACCCCTACCGCGACCCGGCAGGCTGGTGCGACGATGGCCCCGATTTTCGCAAGTACTTCACCTTCCTCGATGAGGTGGTGATGGCCAACTCCACCGGTAGCCTCGCCGGTTGCATCGTGGAGCCCTACGAGGGCGCGTCCGGCTTTATCTTTCCCCCGAAGGGTTGGCTCAAGAAGCTTGAGCAGTGGGTCCATGCCCGCGGGATGCTTCTCACCGTGGACGAGGTCCAGGCCTCCTACGGTCGCACCGGGAAGATGTGGGCGATTGAGCACGAGGACGTGAAGCCCGACCTCCTCACCATCGGCAAGGCGATCGGATGCGGGGTCCCCGTCTCGGCGGTCGCCGCGACCTCGGACGTCTTCTCGTGTCTCCAGAAGGGGGAGATGTCGAGTACCCTCGGAGGCAACCCCGTCGCCAGCGCGGCTGTCTGCGCCGTTCTCGATATCTACGAGAAGGAGCCGCTTGTGGAAAACTCTGCGAAAATGGGCGCGTACATGCTCCCGCGCCTGCGCGAGATGGCGAAGAAATGTCCGTATCTCGGCGATGTCCGCGGCATGGGGCTCATCATGGGTCTGGAGTTCGTCAAGGACAAGAAGACCAAGGAGCCCGCCCCTGAGTTGATCAAGCCGCTCATGGTGGATTGCGCGAACCATGGTCTCCTCATCGGTTCTGTCGGGATGTTCGGCAACGTCATCCGTGTCGCCCCGCCCCTCGTGATCACCACGACGGAGGTCGACGAGAGCCTCGCTATTATG
Source organism: uncultured Verrucomicrobiota bacterium (assembly GCA_964653025.1). GTDB lineage: Bacteria > Verrucomicrobiota > Verrucomicrobiia > JABWAM01 > JABWAM01 > JABWAM01. The sequence continues at coordinate 6,022 of CAZZBZ010000073.1, read as the reverse complement.
GAAGGCTGCCTGGGCCGCCTCAGGCTGTAGGCGGTCCGAAGTCCGAAAACCGAATCTCGAAATCCGAAGGAAGCGTGAATGCTGAAGTTCGAAATGCAAAGCGTCGTTTTCCCTTTTCTCAACGAACTACCTCGCCACTTCTTCAGTTTTCGCGATTTGGGATTCGGATTTCCTTCGGATTTCAGATTTTGAGTTTCGGATTTCTTTTCCCATGAGTGATTTCTTTGCCAGCACCATCGAGAAACTTCTCCCCGACGCCACGCGATTCCTCCAGGAACTCGTCCGCATCCCATCGCTCCCCGGCCAGGAGCAGGAAGCGATGCTTTTCTGCGAGCGCGAGTTCAAGAAGCTCGGGGTGAACGTCGAGCGCGTCCCGCTTTCCGACGCGCTGAAGAAGGATCCCGACTACTCCGATCCAATTCCCGACATCGGCTACGATGGACGCTTTAACCTCCGCGTCGTCCGCAAGGGGACGGGGCAGGGGAAGAAGCTTCTCGTCAATGCCCATACCGATGTCGTCCCGCCTTCCGAGGGAATGGCCGATCCGTACGGGGCTCGTGTGGAGAACGGCATCCTCTACGGGCGCGGCGCGTGCGATGACAAGGGGCAGGTCGCCGTCCTCTGGCTCGCGATAAAGGCGCTGGATGCCCTGAAGGTGAAGACCTCGGGCGACCTCGTTGGCCACGTCGTCGTCGAGGAGGAGAACGGAGGCAACGGCTCGCTTGCGATGGTGCGCACGAAGGAGCAGGCCGATGGCTGCATCGTGCTCGAGGCCTCAGAAGGGAAGCTTTTCACCTCGATCCGCGGGGCGGTGTGGTTCCGCGTCGTCCTGCACGGGGTGGCCGGGCACAGCGGTCAGGCCGGCCAGACGCGCAGCGCGCTCCTCATGGCCCGCGATGCAATCGCCGCGCTCGAAAAATATCACGCGGACCTGTTGGCCTCCTCGCGCGGTTTCCCGCTCTTCGATCCCTACCCGAATCCGATGCCGATCACCTTCGGCAAGCTCCAGGCCGGCAACTGGCCCGCCGCTGCGCCCAGCCGCGCCTCGATGGAGGGGGTCCTCGGCCTGCTCCCCAACAAGACGAAGGAGCAGGTGATGGCTGGCATGCGCGAGGCGTTGGAAAAGGCCGCCGACCGCGCGCTTGTTGGTCAGTTCGATCTTTCCTTCATGTACCGCCACGACAGCAGCGTGGTGGAACGGACGCATCCCTTTTCCCAGGCCATCCTTGCGGCCTCGTGCGCGGCCGGCGCGCCGCTCGAGGTCGGGGCGATGACGGCCTCCTGCGACGCATGGTTTTACAACAACCAGCTCGGCATCCCCACGGTCGTCATGGGCGCCGGCACCCTCAAGGTCGCCCACTCCAAGGACGAGCAGATCCCCCTCCAGTCCGTCGCCGACACCGCCCATACCCTGGCGGAATTCGTCCGTTCCTTCTGCGGCTGAGGAAGAAAAGCCACGGATGAAACACGGATCAGAGGAGAAGAGCGCCAAACCCGCTGACACGGGTTTGGCGCACTCCGAGATCACCCAAGAGGTCATCGGCGGCGCATTCGAAGTGCACCGCCAGCTTGGGTACGGCTTTCTGGAGCGTGTTTACCAGCGGGCCCTGCAGGTCGAGTTGGAGCGCCGGGGCCTGAAGTCGGTGACGGAAGCCAAGGTACAGGTGAACTACAAGGGGGTGGTGGTTGGCGACTACGCTGCGGACCTTCTTGTGGCGGATTGTGTCGTAGTCGAACTCAAGGTGGCGGCCGACTACAACCCGCTGGACGAAGCCCAACTCCTCAACGAACTTAAAGCCTCGGGCATCAAGGTGGGCTTGCTGCTGAACTTCGGCCGCAGCAAGGTTGAGTTTAAGCGAATGGTTTTCTAAATTCACAGCCGCGCATGAAACAAGCCGTGAGAGCCGTGTCTGGCGTGCCCGAAGCACGCCGATTCCGTGTAGCGGAATCGGCGTCTTCTCTGCATCCGTGTTTCATCCGTGGCTTCTCCCATTCCTATTCATGAAAGCACTCGTTAAAACCCAGAAAGGCAAAGGATTCCTCGAACTCCGCGACGTCCCCGAACCTTCCCCCAAGGAGGGGGAGGTGAAGATCGAGGTCGCCGCGTGCGGGATCTGCGGCACCGACATCCACGTTCGCCACGATGAGTTCCCGTACTGGCCGCCGGTCATCCTCGGCCACGAGTTCACGGGCACGGTGGTGGAACTTGGCGCCGGCTGCAAGAAGGCCAAGAAGGGGGATCGCGTGGTGGCCGAGCCGCATACGAAAGCCTGTGGCGTCTGCCCCCTCTGCCGTACCGGGAACATCCAGATCTGCCCAGAGAAGCGCTCGCCGGGCTGGGGGATCGACGGGGCGATGACGAAATACATCTGCTACCCCGAGCGCCTTCTCCACGGGTTGCCGCAGGGAATGAGTTTCGACCAGGGGGCGCTGGTCGAGCCGACGGCGAACACGGTGGCCGACGTGATCGAGCGGGCGCGCATCCAGGCGGGCGACTTCGCGGTGGTGATCGGCCCCGGGCCGATCGGCCTGCTCGCGGCGATGACCGCGCGCGCTGCCGGCGCACGCGAGGTGCTCGTCCTCGGTACGCCCGGCGACGTTTTCCTTCGCCTCCCGAAGGCAAAGGAACTCGGTTTCCGCGCGATCAACATCGCCGAGTCGGACCCGGTTCAGGCGGTGATGGACCTCACGGGCGGGATCGGGGCGGACATGGTGATCGAGTGTAGCGGCTCCCCGCGCGCAATTCCGGGCACCGTGGACCTCGTCCGCAAGATGGGAAAGATCTGCGTGATCGGCCTGACGGGGAACCGCCCGGTCGAGGTTCCGTGGGACAAGTTCTGTTTCAAGGTGGTCGATGTGTTCTTTAACCTCTCGACGCCGTACACCTCGTGGGACCGCTCGATCGCGCTCATCGCCAAGGGCCTGATCCCCGCCGAGAAGATCATCACCCACCGCGAGCCGCTCGCAAACTGGGAAAAGACGTTCGACGCTCTCGAGAAGCTTCAGGGCCTCAAGGCGCTCCTGATCCCATAGGGTTGGGATTACGGCGGGCGCACCGCAGACCCGTTAACGCCGTCGCGGCTGCCGCCAAGAGAATCAGGCTGCCAGGCTCCGGCACAGGCTGAATGACGGTGGTGTAGGATGCCACGCTCCAAGAGTTGTCGCTCGTGTCCAGCAGGTAGTACTCAATGGTCATGGACGTGTCGCCCACCGTGGCGAGGGAAAAACCGTACTGGGTGTCGTTGGTGTAGAGCACATCAATCCCCGGCTCATGTTCGTTCTTGATCGGTTCCAGGGCCGCTCCGCCGTTGCCCGCCAACAGTTGGATGATGGTGTTCCCATAATCATTCGTGGTGCTGGCAACCGTTTCATTATGAATGTGGCCGGTCAGGTAAAGCTGGACGCCGTTGGTGCCGAGAGCGTTCCAGAAATCCGCCCGAGTCTGAAGCCCGGCCGCGCTGTCGCCAAAGAACCCTCCCGCGGTACTGCTCTCCGAGTTGAAGATCGGCTCGTGAGCCATGAACACCTTGTAGGGCGAGTTGGTTTGTTGAAACCGTTCAATGACCCATGAACGGGCGAGTTCGTGATACCCCGTCGGATCGTTGTAATAAAAATACTGATCGGCGGCAACGAACGTGACGTTGCTGTGAGTGAACGAGTAGCTGAACCCCACCTGATTGTTGGTCGAGCCGTAGTCTGGGCCGTTGGCTGGCACGTAGGCCTTGAAAGCTTCATCATAAGCCGCCTTCAAGTGATTCACCGTCGGTCCTTCGTTGTCGCAGTTTTCATGGTTGCCGCGCACGGGGTAAATTGGGATGCCGGAGCCCGTGGAGTAGTTGAAGACCGGCTGCATGGCGGTTTTCCAGTTGGCAAACTGAAGCGAGTAATTGGTAAGAACAGAACTCGGCGGCACATCATTACCATTAACCAAATCGCCGCCCACCAGCACCAGTGCGGGTTTCAGCGACAACGAGGCGATCTTCAGCGCGATGGCGTCCAAGTAGGTGCTGACTCCCGTGGCGGTGGTGTCGCGCTCACCGCGGGTGTCACCCATCATGACAAAGGACCAGTCGGCTTGCGTCACGGGCGCAAGCCAGAGTGGCAAGAGGATGCCGACAAAAAGGATTCCCGATGCCGACCGTTTCATAAAAACACCATCCATCAGTTTATCTTCATTGAGGAGCTGGATTGTCAAGTTTTACTCTTCGGGCTCGTGCTCTGTTTTTGGAAAAAGCGCTGTCCCTTCTGTTTCTAGGATCCCCTCGTCGGTCATTGAGGCGTCACTTTTTCTGAACTCACTTGACCAACGTTTCGTCGGGCGTGGGGTGGACCTCGCGGACACGCTTGCCTTCGGCAACCCCGGCATCTATCATGATGAAGATCTTTCCCGACTTTGTGTTGTCGGATTTTTTTGAGAGTGAAACGGTGAGGTGGCTGAGTGGTCGAAAGCGGCGGTTTGCTAAACCGTTGTACTGGTTAAATCCGGTACCGAGGGTTCGAATCCCTCCCTCACCGCCATTTCCTTTTTCAGAGGGGAAACAGGTTTTCAGGCCTCCAAAAACCGAAAGGTTTCACTGAAGGTGTGGAAATGGTGACGAGAGCGTCCCGGCTCCAGGACCAACAAATCGGTCGCGCACCCCTGTCGGATTGGGCGTGTCGTTCCCATTGCGCGGCGGGGTTCCGCCTGCTAGGGTCGTGCGCGTGAAGAACTGGATTGCCGAGTACCTCAAGGAGCAGAACCGCGTGAACTCCGCACTTCCCGTTGCGGAGATCGCCGCGTGGGTGGAGATGCTTGCCGCGGCGAGGAAGGAAGGGCGCCAGATCTTTATCTGTGGGAATGGGGGAAGCGCGGCCAACGCCTCCCATTTCGCGGTGGATCTCGGGAAAGGGGCCTCGGGATTGGGCGCGGGTCCATCCAAGGCATCGAGCGGGGTGGGTGGTCCGCCGCGTTTCCGCGTGCTTTCCTTGAACGATAACGTGCCGTGGATGACGGCGCTCTCCAACGACGTTGGCTATGAGGATGTCTTCTCCGAGCAACTCCGCAACTATGCGAAGGCAGGGGACCTCTTCCTCGGGGTGAGCGTGAGTGGCAACTCACCCAATGTGGTGAAGGCCATGGAGTGGGCCAATGCCGCGGGGTTGACGACGCTCGCCCTGGTGGGGGGCAAGGCGGACAGCCGGATGGCGCGTGCGGCGAAGCGGGTGATCCGCGTGGAGGCTTCCCACTACGGGCGGGCCGAGGATGCCCAGATGCACGTGCTCCACATGCTCTGCTACGCCTTCATCGAAGGAGTGGCTTGAGGTTGCCACGGTATAGTTCGGGGCCCCAAAAGTTTTTTTCAAAAACTTGCAGAAAGGGTGTTGACAAAAGTCGAGGACTCCGATAAACCTCTCATTCTTCGGAAGGCAGAAGGGTTTCACCCTGCGATTTTCCAAGGAAACAAGGGAAGCAGCAGGGCGGGGCTTATTTGTCTTTTTACGGCCCGCAGGGGTGGGTCTGAAGATGGCCGGAGAGCCCGGCCGATCGGGAGACTGGAACGCCCACGTAGCTCAGTTGGTAGAGCACGTCCTTGGTAAGGACGAGGTCACCAGTTCAAACCTGGTCGTGGGCTCCAACCGGGTGGCGGGCCGCAGGGGCGGTGAAATTTTAGGGAGGGATCGGGCAGGAAAAGGCAGTCGACCGGGCGCCAAGCGCGCGGCCGACCGTGGAACAAGGAGAAAACTCAAACACACACTTCGATTATGGCTGGCAAAGACAAGTTCATCCGCAACAAGCCGCACGTGAACGTTGGCACGATTGGCCACGTTGACCACGGCAAGACGACGCTCACCGCGGCGATCACCACGGTCCTTTCCAAAAAGGGATTCGCGGAAGCCAAGGCGTACGATCAGATCGACAACGCTCCCGAGGAGAAGGAGCGTGGGATCACCATCAACACCTGCCACGTCGAGTACCAGACCGACAAGCGCCACTACGCGCACGTCGACTGTCCCGGCCACGCCGACTATATCAAGAACATGA
>CAZZBZ010000072.1:0-16258 GCA_964653025.1 uncultured Verrucomicrobiota bacterium | reverse complement strand
GTCTGGGTGAAATACGCCCACGATGGCGTGCCCGTGGCGGTGTTCGTGGACGGCCACGTGGAAGCGCGCAAAGGGCCATGGGCGGCGTTGAGTTCCCCGTAATCCCCCCCCTCCCCCGCCCGATCTGTCCCTTGACGAAAACCCTCCCATGAAAATGATTCCAAGATCGATTCTCGCCGCGGCGGCGCTCCTGGCGGCATGTTCACTGCAGGCGGCCGCGGTCACCGCCCTGGTGACGAATGTCTTTGACGACTTCAACCGGGTCGAAAGCGACACGCTGGGAAAGACCACCCTCGGCGACCAGACCTGGATTGAGAACGAGGGAAGTGAGAACGAGGGCATTGAGTCCGCCCGCCTTCGCATCGTGAATGACACAGCGTCTCCCGGCAGCGGCTCGTTCGGCCAGGGCGCGCTCGTGGATGTGGATCTCACCGACCTCGAGATGTCGGTCGAGATCAGCTTCCCGTCGCTGGGAAACTATGCGACGGGAGTCATGTATCGCGTGGCCCCCCTCCGGTCGCAGTTCTTCAACGGACCGTCCTCGACCGGCTACCGGGTCACTTTCAACCAGGCGGGCTTCAGCGGAGCACCGCCGCGCACGTCCAACTCGATCCTCCTGGAATACGGCGCCTATGGGAAACAAGTCCTGGCGGCCTACACAAGCCCCACGCCCTTTCGGGCAAACACAACCTACACCTTGAAGGTTCGGGCCGACGGCGATACGCACACCGTCTCCCTGGACGGCGTCGCGGTCATCACCTACACCGATCCCAATCCGGCCCACCTGGTCGGTGGCGCTGTCGGCTTCGGCGCCTATAAACCAGGCGGCTACCGCCTCGACAATTTCACGGTGACCACCCTCCCAACCCCGGTGAAACCACGCTGAGCCATGAATTTTGAAACCCACTGCCAACGCGTCTGGTCAAGCCGGTTCTTCCGACGGCTCGGTTCGCTTTACTGGCAACGCTGGCCGCGCGGGCCGTGGAAGCCCGGGAAGGGCGAGGTCGTGCTCGATGGCCAGTGGGGGGTGGAAATGCCGCCCCATGCGGGTCGGTTCCTCCAGAATGCCATCGCGCAGTTCCATGAGTTTCGGCGCGTCGGATTCGGAATCCAGGGCAGGAGGCCCTCTCCGGCGGGCGACCGCAGCATCCGCTTTCTCCTGTCCGATGCCCCTGCGCATCCCGAGCGATTCACCCTGGCGATATGCCCGCGTCGCATCACGATCTCCAGCCGCACCGGGAACGGTCTCGCCCACGGCCTGTTTTATCTCGAACGCATGATGGAACTGCGCGGCGCGCCCGTCCTGCCGCTGGGTCGGCAAAGCCATGCCCCCCGCTTCGACCTGCGGCTGCACTGCGATGTGTGGGGCGGCTACACGGTCACCCCGCGCTGGCTGCCCGTGCCACGGCGGAAGGAGACATTTCTGCTGCTCGCGCGCCACGGCATCAATGCGACCCAGCTCCGTGCCCGTCTCGGGGACTTCTTCCAAGATTCCAGGTATCCCGAGATCTCAAATCCGAAATCCCAACTCAACCTTCGTCGGTTGCGCCAGGTCGTGGCCGATGCGCGCGACTGCGGCCTCTCGCTCATCCTTCACGCCGACAACTTCCGCCTGCCGCCCGATCATCCGCTCTTCCGCCGTAAACCCAGCCTGAAAGGCACCCCGATCTTCACCGGCGTCGCGTGCCCGGTCTGCACGGGAACGCGCGAGGGGCTTGACCTGGTCGCGCGCGGCTGGGAGCGCGTCTTCCGCGAAGTGCCCGGTCTCGGCGGCATGATCGCCATTGTCGGCGGCGAGTGTTTCACCCATTGCGCGATGCGCCCCGTGCGAACGGCGGAGGGAAGAAACCCCTGCCCCCGTTGCGGCTCGCGTCATTCTGCCGATGTCGCGGCGGAACTCCTCGGGGCGGTTTCCCGGCGGGTCCATCGGGTCGCCCCCCGCGCCAGGATTCTCGCCTGGCCGTACTCGGCGGAATGCCGCGAGGTCTGGAACGCCGACCACGCGGAGATGGAGCGATTCATCCGCCGGCTACCGAAGAATTCCGCTTACGTCCTGGAGATTGACAAGGATGGAATCCAGCCCGTGCGCGGAGCCCCGGGCCTCTATCGCCACATCTGGGATTACTCGTCCAGCTTCGTCGGGCCCTCCTCGCGATACCGACACCAGGCCGCCGTGGCAGGGAAGGCGGGGGTTCCCCTCTGCGTCAAGACGGAGTCGCTCCAGGGCTGGGAGGCGGGGTTCATGCCGTATCTGCCCATCATGGATCACTGGCAGCGACGCTGGACGTTGCTGCGGCAGACATCCGCTCGCGACATCCACATGGGCTGGCCGGCGTTCGGGTTCAACGACGCGCCACCCATGGAGCTGGCCGCGTGGCAACTTTGGACTCCCGCGCCCGTCGCCCGCAGCGTGCTCGACCAGATGACGGCGCGCGATTTCAGCCCTCGCGCGGTCCCAACCCTTCGCAGGGTCCATCGCCTCTTCGGCGAGGCGCTGGAGATGCTGCCGTCTCACTGCATGGGCTATTACCGGTACGTCCAATTTCTCGGTTCGGCTCATCCGCTTCTCCTGAGCAAGGACGAACCGCTGGACGACGCCTTCCTCGGTTTTCATTTCTACGAGGGTGAAGGGTTCTTGACGCTCGACTCGTCCCAGGTCAGGCGCACCCCGCTCGTCTACCGCGACAATGTCGTGAACCCGCTGCGCCCGCTGGTGCTCCCGCGTGGGCGGGACGCCGCGCAGGCGGCGGCGGCCTGTGTTCGGCGCGCCGCGCGAGCATGGCAGCGGGCGCTGGCTCTCTACGAATCGGTCGCGCCACAGATCCCCCCCCATCGTCTCGATGATTACGTGGCCGAGCGGCGCATCCTGCGCCACCTTGCCCACACCTGGCGCACTTGGGCGAACGTCGAGGAGTTCTACATTCAGCGCAATCTTCTCGAAGCGATGGATCTCAATTGTTACTCCGGGGAGGTGTTCCGCCCGGAACACACGCGCACCCTGAAACGCATGCTCGCGCTCGCGGAGGATGAGTGGAAGAACTGCCGCGCGGCGTGGGACAATCTGCGCGGCGACCCCCGTCTTGACCTGAGCCTGCGCCTGGATGCTCCCACGGTGCCGATGCGCCGGCTTTACGCAGCCAAGTTTCGGCATGCTCGTCGCGTGATCGCGACACTGGAGCGGCGCTTGTCACGGGGAGAAGGAAGACGCCGATAGGACGCGGGCCATTTGCCCGCGGCATCGAACAGGCCGACCCGCGAACAGGGGGTCCACCTCGAAACACAAGAAAAACATGCAATTCAAACATGGGCCATGGAATCTCCTGGTCGCATTCTGGCTCGCGTCCGCCTGCCAGCTTCCCGGCGCCACGGCCACCCGGGAGGAAACACGCGGCGAGGACCGGTTTCTGGTTCTTGAAAATGACCATGCCCGGGTCGTCGTTTTCCCCGCCGCAGGCGCGGCGATCACCGAGTACGTGGACAAACGCATCGGCACCAACCTCGTCGCGGGCGTCGCCGTCAAGGGCAGCGCCGGATACGCGTGGAAGGACATGACGCGCCTGCACCCGAATGATCCCCCGCAGGAATGGGTGGGCGCCAAAACGTACCGTGCGCAGTTCAAGAAGGGAGATGGGTTCGAGGCCATCGTGGCGACGTGCGAGGCAGGCTGGCTGCGCGTCGAACGGGAGATGCGCCTCGCGAACGAGAGCGCCGAGTTGACCGTGCTGATCCGCCACACGAACCTTTCGAAGGAACCCCGGGGAACATGGCTGCGCTGGCGTCCGTACATGACCCTGGACGATCCGTTCGCGGAAAGCTCGTTCTTCGCCCTGCCGGGGCCCGGGCCGGACCAGATGCGCAAGTTCGCGGTGGGTGTGGGCTACGACAGCAACCAGCTGGACGTGCCCGGCTACTGGCTGGCGATGAACCAGAAGAGCGGCCTGGGAATGTGGATGACCTTCCGCAAGGAACAGGTCGTGGATTGCTCCACCTGGACCGACTACAACTTCACGAAGCATCCCCGTCGCGGCTGGTTCACGGCGGAACTGTACCCCAAGCCGATCTCGCTCAAGCCCGGCGAGTCGACCGAGTTGCATTGCACCTATTTTCCGTTCCATGCCGATGAGGATGCGGCGAAAATGCCGATGGGCTTCGTCGCGGAGGCCGACCGCGCGGGGGCGATCCGCTTTCTTTCCCTGGTGCGGGCGAACGCCACGGCGGTGAACGGCCATTCGATGGTTCCCGAGTCGAACGATCACGCCCGGGCGATCCAGGAGTGCCGGTTTTACTTTTCCCATAAACGTCGCGATCGCTTCGCGTTGCAGGACTGGGGAATTGCCGACGCGATGCTGGCGGTGTCGGCGACGCAGGCCAACGCCGCGTGGATTCGCCAGTACGCGCATGCGTTCGAGTCGCAGAAGAAGCCGGTGAAGTTGCGCTATGAGTTCAACGTCGCGGACAACCTTGGCAAATCGGTGCTCCACAAGGAGTGGGACCGCACGCTCGATCCCTCCCGGGCTCGCGTTCTCGACCAGCGGGAGGATGTCCCGATTCAACAACTCCCCGACGGCTGGTACACGTTCACGGTCGACGTGTTCGCGAACGGCGACAGGAAGCCGATCCATCATTATTTCGAAAGGCGAAAGCTGAACGGCCAGCGCCGCGACGCCATGGCGGCCGCGCGCCGCGCGGAGGACGCGAAACCGCTAATCGAGCGCGAGCGACCGTTCGTGACGGCGCTTCGAAGGGTGGACCTTCCCAAGGGTGACGCGGTCCGCGTGCCCATCGGCGTCGAGGAAGCGGGAGGGATCGCGCGCAGAAACTGGCCGGTTCGCACGGGTGTGCCCTTCGCCAGGGGTCGGCTGAAAAGGGAGACCGCGATCCGCGTCACCGCACCCGACGGGAAGGAGGTCCCCACCCAGACGAAGCTCATGGGCACGTGGATGGACGGCAGCGTCAAGTGGCTGCTCGTCGACTTCCTCGCGGACGTCCCCGCCTACGGCCACGCTTTTTACCGCCTCGAGGCGGTTCCGGGCAAAACCGCCGCAAGCGCCCCGATCGCGACACAACAGGGCGACCGCTTCCGGGTGGACACCGGCATCATGAAGCGTGAATTCACGACCGCGAAGGGCGGGAAGATTCTCGGCCTGTTCTCCGCGGACGATCTCTGGTGGGAGACCGGCGACGGGAAGCGCTACGAGTTTCAACTCGCGGGCGAAGGCGCGGGCGTGATCATCGAGGAGAACGGCCCCCTGCGCGCGGTGGTCAAGGCGACGGGCTGGTACTACGCCGCGGGAAGTGCGGCGCCCATCGCGATGGGCGAACTGCGCGCCGAGTTCCTGCGCGGCCAGAAGTTCTCCCGCCTCTTCCACACCGTCACCTACGCCGGCGATCCGTGGCGCGACACACTCGGCGGCTACGGCATCCGTTTTCGAATGTCCGACCGGCCCGCGAAGCAGGTCAGCGTGGAACTGGACGGCAAGGCGCTTTCGCGCGAGGATCGGCTCGATCTCCAGCAGGTGGATGAAGACCTCGCGATCGTCCGCCACGCGAAGGACACGATCGCCACGGGACGCCGCGCAACGGGCGCCGCTTCGCTCACCACGGATGACGGCGACATCGTGGTCAATCACCGCGACCTCTGGAGACTGCATCCCAAGAAGATCGAGGCGGACGCCGCGACCGCAAGCCTGACGTTTCATTACTGGCCAAAGGATGCGGGGGCGATGGACTGGCGTCCCCGGGAGGACTCGTGGCTTCCGTCAAGCGGGACCATCAACACGCTCGCGGTGGGCGTGTCGCGTACGCATGAATTTGTCATTTCTGAGAACGCGGAACCCGATCTCGCGAAGGCCGCGCGGCTGTTCGACGAGCCCGTGCTGGCCGTGGTCCCGCCGCGCTATCTGTGCGCCACGGATGCGCTTCTTCATCTGCAACCGTACGATCCCGAACGCGTGCCCGCGCTCGAACAGATCATCAGCGAGACCTTCGACAGTTACCTTCTCCAACAGGAACTGCACGGCTGGTATGGCGAATGGAAATACGGCTCGCTGCCCAACACGTATCTCCAGCCGGAGAATCGGTGGGCCGATTTCGGCCGTTACGCGCACATCCTCAACGAGCAGGACATCTGCCACACGCCCTGGCTTGCATTCCTGCGGAGCGGAGATCGGAAATATTTCAAGTTCGCCGAGGCCAACACGCGCCACCTGCTGGAGGTGGGGACCATTCGGCTCGAACCCGTGTTCCCACAAACCTCCGGCATGAGCCATCGCCACCACGAATGCATCTGGGTCGGCGCGGGCGACTACGGCCATTCGATGCTCGATCCATTTCTCGAACTGTACCACGCGACGGGCTTTCTCCCCGCGTGGGAGGCGGCCGTGCGCATGGCCCGCGGGATGGCCGAGCAACGCGATGGAGCGTGGCGATACATTTCGAATCCGATCGCAGGATTGTCCCGCATGTACCTGGAAACGCAGGAGCCCTTCTACAAGGAACAGGCCGATCGCATCTGGACGCAACTGTGCGCGCCCGACCGAAACGATTGGTGGAAGATCGATCACGGCAACCGCATGGCGCTCTACTACAGCCAGATCAACGACGACTGCAAACGCCTCTGGTGTGAATGGACCGACGGCAAGAAGGACCGTTTCACCGGCCTTGACGTGCTGGCGGCGCAATACCAACGCACGGGTGATCTCAAGTATGCGCGAGCCGTCCTGGATACCTTCCTCCAATACCAGAAAGACCAGCAGAACTATGATCCTCAACGCACCGACCCGCTCCGCTGGAGCATTGGCATGACCACCCAGTTCATCCTCGCCCACACGCGCGAGATGATGTACGCCTCGCAAGCGATTGCCGACGCGCAAGCGCGCGATTCAAAACAGAACCCTTGATCTCGCGGCCCGGGTCGCCTCATGCGCCAAGGCCATCACCCGCCGAGGGATTCGCTCTCACGCCAGGACCATTGAGGGGAAGCGCCGTGTCCCTACGGCGGGAACGGGAGAGCGTGGCAAGGGGTGGCGAGAATTGGCTCCTCACGACCTTCGGTGGGTTGTGGAGTCGGGACGCCCGCCTCAAGCGGGCAAGCACTCGGATTCAGATTTACCCACGGAGGGCCGTCCGAGATGCCGAGCAGAGAGGGAGGGAAGAGGAGGCCGAATACGGTGAGGCACGACGGAGCGCGCCCATCCATTATTCAGAGCGAACTTCTCGGGATGTGCGAGATCCATAGTGGCAAGCATTTCGTGGACACCACACTCGGGACCGCCGTTTACACTTGTGAGGGGTGCCCGCGTTGGCGATTGTCTGCGAGGAGTTCAGGGATGGCGCTGGACGCGGGAAAATGGCTCGTCCCCCCATGGACGAATCCGCACACCTCCATCAAACAAAGCCAAGATGACGAATCGCGAGCGACTGTTGGGGGTCTTTGAGCACACGAAGCCGGACGTGGTCCCCTTCGCGCCGGACCTCACCTACTACTACGGGGTGCTCACGCCCGACCTCGCCTGGCATTACGCCAACTGCCGCCCGGAGGCCCCGGCGGCCGCGCACGATGAGGCGGCAGAACGGTTCCTCGCCTTTCATCTCGATCACCGCTGCATCCCCTACTACCAGTATCAGGTCAACGCGTTTCGTTCGGAGTACCTCGGGGGGGTGGGGGTCGAGGAGCGCCAGGAAGACGACAACCAGACCACCCGTTTCACGTGGGGTGGACGGTCCCTCCTGAAGGTCTTCCAATATCACGAGATCTCCCACTCGAGCGCGCCCATCAAGTACCCGGTGGAGACCGCCGACGACCTGAAGCTCCTGCTCAAGATCGTCCAGCACACAACCCATGTGGACACCACTGCCGATTGGGACCGCATGGACGCCCTGTTCGGGGCGCGGGGTTTTCCCATCTGCGCCGCGCCCCGCTCGCCCCTGCCCGCCCTGCTGACGGACTGGGCCGGGGTCGAGAACACCGTCTTCCTTATGCGGGACGAACCCGCCCTGTGCCGCGAGGTGATGGAGGCCATGGATCGCGCCCATGACCGCGCCTTTGAAATCCTCTGCCGCTGCCGAGCACCCCTGATCCATTTCTGCGACAACCTTTCCGCCTGCGTGATCGCGGGATGGTGGGACGAGTGGGTGGCCGACTACTACCGTCGACGCACGGGTCAACTGCGTGCGGCGGGCAAGCGCTGCGTCTCCCATCTTGATGGGACGCTCAACGGCATGATTGAGCGACTGGCGCGCAGCGGCCTCGACGGGATCGAATCCATCACCCCGGCCCCGGTCGGAGACCTCTCGCTCGATGACGTGAACCGTCAGTTGGCAGGCCACGACACGATCATCTGGGGTGGCGTGCCGGGGGCCATGTTCTGCCCGCCCTTCACCTGGGAGGACGTCCGTCGGCAGGTGGACGCCCTGCTGTCGCTGAACCGCCAGGGGCGGCGCGTGGTCGTATCCTCCGCGGACCAGGTGCCTCCCAACGGCGACATCCGGCTGGTGCAACGGATCGGGGAATACCTGGAACTGCAAGCCGCGCGCGGCTGAGCGACCCGGAACCCACATCAAAAAGGGTTCCTCGTTATTTCCAGTGGAATTGACGAGGTCGAGGAGAGGGTAGCCTCTCGCGGCCGTTCCGAGTTTGAATCCGAAGGAACCGAACCAGAATCACCAACGGAGAGCACGGTGATCATGGAAAATACAGAAGAGGTGAACGGCAGAACTCTCACGCAACTCCGAAGCATTCGGGGTTCGGCCCTCGGTTCTCCCTTTGCGATCTTTGCGACCTTTGCGCGAGAATTCTTCCGTCCGCCGTTTTCTCCGCTCGGCATCTCGGACTGCCCTCCGTGACCTTCGTGGAAAAAATCCGAATCCGAGCCCGTGCTGTCCCGAGCCGGGTCCCCTCGGCCCGGACGGCCCCTCTATTTCGGCGCGCCCTTCTCCCCGGGCCGCGGGGGAATCACGTCGGGGATGACGTAGAGCCGCGCCCCCTCCTCGTAGGGAAAGCCCGCGCCCAGGACCAGGTCGTACGACCCATCCTTGTTCTTTCCGTCAGGCAGGAAGTCGAACCCGCCCGCCCGCCAATCCGTGAACATCGGGGCCTGCTTGCGGTCGCATGTGAGCATCGGCTCGAAGCGGAGCCTCCCTTCCGCGTCCACGTCCACCTGATGGAAGGTGACCGACGCCTCGGCTTCGTTCACGGTGCAAAGGAGATGCCTGCCATCAGGCATGGGGTTGAGGGTCTTCACGTTGCGATCGTACGACATGATGCGGTTCGTGACCCGAACGCTGTCCACGAAACGGCGGCCCTGCAGATCGATCGTGGAGACGGTGCCATCCGAGAGGACTGTGATCCCGTACAGTTGGTTCCGTGCGACCCCATAATCCAGCATCTTCGTCTTCGCGTCTGCCGCAGGCACCACGCTGAAACCGAAGAGGTCCCGGGCGGGGCCCTTCCCGTCATCCCGGTAAATGAACAACTTGGATCGCTGGTTGGGAGGCACGACCTGCGCGCCGACGGTGCTGGAGAACTCGGCAGGCATATAGATTTCCTGGAACACTCCCCCGTCGGGCGCGATCACAATGCGGGAATCCAGGCGGGTGGAATAGTGGCAGGCGGACATAGCCGTCATCCGCCCAAGCGTGGAAGGCTCGCCCGTGTGGAAGGCGCCGAGGCCCCCCGAGTACGCAGTACCTCCGCGCCCTCCCTCGGCGACCCCGGTGACGAACGCCTTGTCGCCGAGGCCCCAGAGGATGTCGCGATACCACCTCATGTAACCGAGGGGCGCTCCATCCAGCGATTCTTCCTTCTTGGCGAGGATCTCGGCGTTCGATCGGGACAGGAGCTTCCCGTCCTTGCGGATGGGAATCCGCCCGATCCCGGTGTAACCGGCGTAGTAAAGGACGTCGACCCCCTTCTCCTTGCGCCAAACGCGGCAGTAGGGGCCGAGGCGCGCGCCGCTGGCGACCTGCACAGCCGCCGTCGTGTCAGCCAGGAGATACGTTTTCCTGACAGTCGGGCCATCGAGGTTCTCGCAGTCGTAGTAGCCGAAGTAGTAGCCCCCGTACTCGGAATTCCCGAGGACCTTCGCCCCCTCCCCCGGGATTCGGGCGACGAGGAACTGGGGCCCGAGCGAGGGGCCGTTCATCTGGGGAATCACGTCCTCGAGGCCCTCGGGATGCTCCTTGAGCCACGCGAGGACGTCGTAGTAGACGCGCACGCCGCCCCTGCCGAAGTCGGACTTCCCGAAGACCTCCGCGATCTGCGCCTTCGTGTACTCGCGAATCCCATAGACCGTGGTTCCCGTGCTGATCCGGGCGCCCGCCTGGTTGTGGTCGGGCACGGACTGCCGGCTCGTGATCCTGTCTGACGGCGCCACGACAAACTGTTCTGTCCCCTCAGCAAGGAAAGCCTCCATCTTCTCGTTCTTCTCCCCCACCTCCACCGGCACGAGGATCCCCAGATACTG
The DNA here is from genome assembly GCA_964653025.1 of uncultured Verrucomicrobiota bacterium. Classification (GTDB taxonomy): domain Bacteria; phylum Verrucomicrobiota; class Verrucomicrobiia; order JABWAM01; family JABWAM01; genus JABWAM01. Next base: position 5,795 of record CAZZBZ010000072.1, on the reverse strand, counting down.
GTCCCCCGCATAGGCGGCGGAGGGGGCTTCGAACGTGTTGACCTTCTTCCCGCCCAGCGTCGTCAGCTTGATCAACCGCTTCGTTTTGCCGGTCTCATCCACATCCAACACCCAGAAGTGGTTCTTGTCGTAGGCTCGCATGCAGAGATGCCCCTGGATCCGGTTCATCTTGAACAGCCTGCGCCGTTCCCCCGCGGGGGGAATCCATGTGGGGTACAAAGAGAACTTCGCGGTGGGCCAGGCCGCCGCGTTGAGCATGCACCCCCGCTTGAAGGCCTCGGCGTCCTCCCAGTGGGTCGTCGGGACGGACATGACGAGCGAGGTGGCAAGATGCCCCTGGTCAAAGCCGCATTCGGCGAAGCTCAGGTAGAGGCGTTGGTTACCTCCGTAATGGATGACGAACTTGCCCGCCGACCCCGTCCAGCCAAGGGACCGGACGACCCCCTCCGAGATTGGAACCTCGGAGGCCTTCGGCAGGAAGCTGCTTGCGAACTCCAGGAGGTGGATGGGGGCCTTCTCGAACCTCGCCTTCCTGACGTTGAAGCGGATCAACTCCCGCTCCGTGTTGAAGTACAGGTTCCCCTCATCGTCGAGCGCGATGCCCTGGGCGACTTGCATGAGGCCACCCTCGGAATGAGCCGTGATGCGCTCGGCATTGGGATCGGAGCTCACCTTTTCCGTGGTGATGTGGACGCCCAGCTTGTCCCCGGGAATCCCCACCTCGAGATCGCCGTCCCCGAGGCGCCAGTTTTCGTCGAGTGGGATCTCCACCAGGCCCTTCAGCGTGGAGAGGGCCTCGCCGGTCTGCGGGTTGTAGAGGGTGAACCTGATGGAGTCGTAGTGGCTCCGCAGGCTCGCGTTGGCGGGATCCGCGGTCTGGCGGCTGAACACGCTGTAGTTCTGCGAACCCATGCTGGGGAAGTTGGCGTCGGCGACCACCCGCTTGATTCCGCCCTCGAGGTCCCGGCGACGGAACGCGTCGGGAAGGGCGACTTCCCTTATTTTTCCGAAATCGGGCAACAGGATTTTACCGGGGACCGCTTTCGGGTCAGCCTGCGTGCCGGAAACCACGAAGGCGGCTTCGTCGCTCATCGGCGCGACCGGGGCGGCCTTCACCGCGGCCGGAAGCTCTCGGACGGCCTCCATGAGCCTTGATTTTCCGTCGCGGAACACGACGGAAACGGAATGGTACGTGACGCCGGGCCGCTTCTCGAAAACCACGTGGGAACGTGCCGCGGGCAGGGCGTAGTCCCATTCGTATCGCCCGAGGCTCTTCCCCTGTGGGTCCTTGAACTCGATCGTCGCGTTCATGCCGGGATGGCGCGCCGAAAGACGGTCGAACTCGCGCAGGCCGACCGCGACCAACTCCGCGGTCTGGAGGATCTCCAGGTTTCGGGACATGTCCCTTTCGGGGCGCATCGGGGCCTCGCGATCGGGACTTTTTGAAGCCTTCCTGGAGCAAGACAACGAGGCCATCGCCGCCATCATGGAGAACAGGAAAACAAATCGCAAGAAATCGCGCATGCGTTTACCCGTCGAGGGCGGGCTTGTCCGCCCCGGGCGGATTGAGCGGCCCGTCGCGGCGCCGAATGCACCACAACTCCGAACCCGGTTGAATCCGCGGGGCCACGTCACTTCTTGTCTGTAACCTGGAAGGGAGGGCCAGGCCCCGCCCGCCAGCTCGGCTCGAAAAAATCGTTCGCCGTCCCCGCGAAGTAGCGACCCAATCCGGAAGGGACGAGGGTCTCCTGCCCTTGCGCATTCACCACGGTGCTGATGTGACCCTCCCGCATGCCGAGCTCATACCGCCAAAGCGTGTCGCTTGTCCGTGCAGGCAATGCGAGGTTCAGCATCTGAGAGGACGGCCACAACCGGTTGATCTCCATGACCTGCCTCGATCCGCCGAGTTCCACAAGGCGATCCGGCCGGTCGGAGGCCCAGTCGCCCGCAGGCCGACGGAGCGTCAAGGACGCAGGCTGCCCGGCCTTCTGTTGCACCACAAAGCTGCGCGCGATCGGCATCCACAGGGTGCCGGGCCGCGGCAACTCGTACACGACCTTGTCGAACGAATGGCTGATGATGTAATGGAGGCCCTTCTCGGGCGTCTGGTGTTGGAGGGTGTAGACGCCGGTCTTGCCGTCGGCCGGGGTTTCAAGCTTTCCGCTCAGGGAGGTGGCGTAGCTCAACTCCGTTCGCGCGCAGACCCGGCCGTCTGGATCGAACAGGGCATAGCTCCCGCCCGCCAACGAGGCGAACTGGATGGAGATCGGGCCGTCCTTGCCCTCGAGGAAGCAGGCATGGTGGTCGGCGGGCCACTGGACGATCAGGCCGCGGGCGTGGCTGGGCAGGGTGCGCGCGCGGAACTCGGGCGGCGCCTTCATCGTCACGCCCAGGAAGCGCGGCAGTGTCTGGACGGTCCACTTGCCGCCCGGGCTGAGCGCTTCCGGGCAGGCCCAGTCGGCCAGCGCGCGGGTTACGGCATTCTGCCCGACTCGCAGGAAGGCGGGGTCTTGCGTCAGCAGGTAGCCGTAGCTGTAGAAGTTCAAGGAGCCCGACTCGCGGCCGCCGCTGGAGAAGCCCAAGCCGCGCCGCATGGCCTGGCGGCAGAAATCCAAGAGCACCTCGCGAATGCGCGGATCACCGGTGAGTTGATGGTAGAAGTCCAGGCCTTCGAGAACCCAACTGGCATGGAACTGCAGATAATTCTGAACCTCCTCCGGCTTGTCGCGGCTGAAGTCGATCTGGCGGAAGGTCTCGGCGATGCGGTCGGCGCGCTCCTTCCAGCGCACATCCCACGTGGCGGCATAGAGGATGCTCCAGCGCTGGAGCAGCAACCCCAGGTTCCTGCGCGTGTTGCCGTAGGGGCCTTCGCGTTCCAAAGACTTGAAAAAGCCGCCGCCGTTGGCCACCTGCGTCTCCTCGTAGCGTTCGCTTTGCTCCGCCCACATGAGCGCGGCATCCAGCATGCGCCGCTCGCCCGTCATCCAATACAGGTACACGGCGTCTTCGCGCCCTTGGAGAGCGGTCACCTCCGCGCCGCCCATCCAGTGGATCTCGCTGTTGTTGTAGCCGAACTCGCCACCCTCGAAATCCTTGGTGGCAGGGTTGTCGTGGAAGCAGAAACCCGCGTCAGCTGAGTAGTGCGTGTACTCCTGCGCGTACTTCAGGTAGCGACGGTCGCCCGTGCGGTAGTACATCGCCGGCGCGTAGGTGCTCCAGCCATAGTGCGCCTTGGGCCGCGCGCGGCGCCAGGGGCCGCCGTCGAGGTTGCGGTCGCCGTCACTGAAGGGGCGTTGATGATAGGCCCCGAACTCAAAAAATCCATAGATCAGCCCGCGCTCGCGCTCGGCCTGGCGCAGGGTGAGGATGGACGACAGAAACGCCTCCTCGTCGCGGAAGTTTTCCTGGTCATAGGGATGCGCCGGTTGCATGAGCGCCTCCGTCGCGCACGCCCATGCGGGGTCCACGACCGCGAGCACGGGTTCCACCACGCTGCGTGCCCGATCGCGCAGGGTGTAGACGTCCTCGCACCGGAACAGCAGCCAGAGGTCGTGCGTTTTCGCGATGCCGGAGCGGTTGACCGATCGGACCCACTTCAGCGTGTCCTGCACGGTCTGCCCCGCCTTGACCGGCTTGGCCTCCAGCTTCTCGATCTTCTGCTCCTCCGTGAGGTGGCGCCATATGCCGTCGAACGACAGGTCCATCAGCCGGCCGTGCAACGGCCAGAGGTGCAGGCGCACGACGTTGTCCTCCACCTCCAGCTCAAAGGGCGACTGCTGCCATGCGTCGCGCAGGACCATGGCCACGCCGGCGGGGGCATCGGTTCTCGCGAACACCCAGCCGGCATTCTTCTCGCCACGGTAATAGTTCTTCCCGGCTCGAAGATCGCGGAGTTTCCATTCAAGCGTGCGGCCATCGGCGCGATCGCTCGCAAGGGACCAGTGCACGGCGCTCGAAAAATCGTACATGGTGCTCTCTTTCACATGCTCCTCGCCGGCCAACGCGCCGCGCATGTTTCCCTTGTTCATAGCCAGGGGCATGGCAATGGCCAGGTCGCGCACCCGGTCCGTAAGCGTCTCGCCGGTGAAGATGAACGTGTGCTCCATCCGGACGTCGGGTCGGTTGCGGTAAAAATGAAGCCGAACAAGATAACGCCCGAATCGTCCGCCCTTGCCGTCGACGTACCAACCGGTGGCCTTGAGGGTGGCGCGCCAGGGACCGTTTTCCTCCAGCGTGACCCGCGCCGCCTTGTCGTTGATCGCCAGAAATGTCCCGCGGGTCTCGTGCGTGACGAGCGGCCCCATCGGCTTGGTCACATCCAGCCATTTCCGGCCGTCCCGTTCGAGGGCGGTCCACGGGTCCAATTGGTTGGTCGGGCACGTCGTGCGCAGCGCGCCGGTGTCGATTACGAACGCCCCGTCCTTCTCCGTCACGATCGCTCCGTGCGTCTCAGCCGCTTTCGCCTCCGTCCCGAAAACGAGGCGGTGCGGACGGGCATCCTTGGGCTGGAAATCCAACAGGAGCCATCGCACCCCCTGGCTGCCGTCGGCGTTCCAGGTGGCGGTGACCCGCGTTTGACAGGGCACGAGGGCCCCATCGGCATCCCGGACGGCCACCGGGGCGTTCTTCGACAACACGCCCTTGGGAAAGGGAACGCCGACGGTGCACGGGACCGGCCAGTCCAGGGGGGGCGCCGTCACATCGATGCGCAAAGGCACCTCTCCCGCCAGAGCGGCGCTCTGCAAGACCATGACCACGGCGGCGGCGAAGGTCATTTTCATTATGCGACGGAGGCTACAAGGTCCCTCCCGCGAATGGGAGTCCCAAGGGCGGACATCTTTTTCACAAATCAACGCAACGATCGTCTACAAGAACACGACCTAGAAGGGAACCGGCGGGGCGAACTCGCTCGGCGCCTTCGGCACGCTGGCAAAAAGCTGGGGCTGGGACTTTGTCCTCGCGAACGATTCCAGACGCTAGCGGTTCATCGAAGACGGATGGCTTCTGTCATTCCGAGCGAAGCGAGGAATCTCTGGGCGCGATCTTCAGGGGGCAGGAGATTCCTCGTCCCGCTGGCGCGGGCCTCGGAATGACAACAGAGGATGTTTCTCAGCAGCCCGCAGGTCGCCCGACGGTTCAGCGGGGATTCGGGCGCGCCGCGTCCACCCTCGGCGGGATGACATCCGGGATGACGTAGAGCCTCGCGCCCTCCTCGAAGGGGTAACCCGCGCCGAGGACCAGGTCGTATGATCCGTCCTTGTTCCGAACATCCGAGACAAAGTCGAACCCGCCGGCCTGCCAGCCCGTGAACATCGGGGCCCTCTTCCGGTCACACGTGAGCATCGCCTCGAACCGGAGCCTGCCCTCTGCGTCCGTGTCCACCCGGTGAAAGGCGACGGAGTTCTCGGCCTCGTTCACTGTGCAGAGCACGTGTGCACCGTCAGGCATCGGGTTGAGAGCATTCACATTGCGGGCATAGACGAGGATGCGGCCCTTGACCCGAACGCTGTCGATGAAGCGTCGGGCCTGGAGGTCGATCGTGGCCAGCGTGCCATCCGACAGCACCACGATCCCGTAGAGCTGGTTCTGGGCCACCGCGTAGTCCAGCAGCCTCGCCTTCTCGTCGGCGGCCGGTGCCACGCTGAACCCGAAGAGGTCGCGCGCCGGGCCCTTCCCGTCATCGCGGAAGACGAACAGCTTGGGCCTCTGGTTGGCGGGGATCTCCTTCGCGCCGGCGGTGAGCCCCGCCTCGAAGTTGGCGGGCAGGTAGATCTCCTGGCTGGCCGCGCCGTCGG
>CAZZBZ010000071.1:0-16346 GCA_964653025.1 uncultured Verrucomicrobiota bacterium | reverse complement strand
CCCGCTCCTCTGGGACGTCTTCGCGGTCTCCACCTACTTCACGGTCTCGATTATTTTCTGGTACGTGGGGCTGGTGCCCGACCTGGCGACCTTGCGGGACCGCGCGAAGACGAGGCTGCGGAAGGTCTTCTTCGGGATCTTCTCGCTGGGTTGGCGCGGGTCGAATCGCCAGTGGCGGCACTACGAGAAGGCTTATCTCGTGCTGGCGGGAATCTCCACCCCGCTCGTGCTCTCGGTGCATAGCGTCGTCTCCTTCGATTTCGCAGTCTCGATCGTCCCCGGCTGGCACACCACGATCTTCCCGCCCTACTTCGTGGCAGGTGCGATCTTTGGCGGGTTTGCGATGGTGCTTACGCTGCTCCTGCCCGCGCGCGCGATCTTCGGCCTGCACGACCTGATCACCGCCAAGCACATCGACAACATGTGCAAGATCATCCTGCTGACGGGTTCCATCGTCGGCTACGCCTACACGATGGAGTTCTTCATCGCCTGGTACAGCGGCAACCCGTTCGAGCAGTTTGCCTTTATCAACCGTGCGACGGGTCCCTACTGGTGGGCCTACTGGGCGATGATCTCCTGCAACGTGCTCGCGCCGCAGTTCTTTTGGTTCAAGCGCTGCCGCCGCAATATCTGGATCATCTTTTTCGTGGTGATGTGCGTGAACGCCGGGATGTGGTTCGAGCGCTTCGTGATCATCGTCACCTCGCTTCACCGCGACTTCCTTCCCTCCTCGTGGGGCTACTTCCAGCCGACCTGGGTGGACATCTGCACGTTCGTGGGGACGATCGGCTTCTTCGTCTTCCTCTTCCTGGTCTTTATCCGTTTCCTTCCAATGATCACGATGTTCGAGGTGAAGGCCATCCTGCCCGAGGCCGACCCGCACCACGGGGCGCATGGGCGGAAGGGGGGGCACGCGTGAGCGCTTCCCCCGTCTATGGTGCCGGGGCCGAGTTCGAGAGCGCGGGGGCGCTGATGCGCGCTGCCGAAAAGCTGCGTGACCGCGGCTTCACGAAGTGGGACGTTCACTCGCCCTTTCCGATCCACGGGATGGATGCGGCGATGGGGCTCGGTAACTCGCGGGTCTCGGCGATCTCGCTGGCGGGGGGCGCCACCGGGCTGCTCACCGCCTTTCTGCTCATCTGGTGGACCTCGGCGGTGGACTACCCGCTCATCACCCATGGAAAGCCTTACTTCGCATGGCAGTTCTCGATGCCGATCTTCTTCGAGCTCACCGTGCTCTTCACCGCGTTCGCCACGCTTTTCGGGATGCTGGCCATGAACCTTCTTCCACGACCGAACCACCCGGTCTTCAACTGGGATCGCTTTCGCCGGGTGACCGACGACGGCTTCTTTGCTGTGATCGAGGCCGCGGACCCGCTTTTCTCGGAGACCGAGACCCTCCGCCTTCTCGAGGAGATCGGGGGAACCCACGCCACCCTCATCCGAAACGACTCATGAGGAACTTCCTTCTCGGATTAGCGGTGGTGCTGGTCGCGGCGCTCGCGATCGCGGGCTGGCGCGGTCAGAAGGGCGAGCGTTCTCCTCTCCAAGTCTTCCCGGACATGAAGCATCAGCCGAAGTACAAGACGCAGGCGGAGGCTCCCTTCTTTGCCGATGGTCGCGCCGACCGTACTCCCGTGGCGGGCACGATCCCCGTGGAGGTGGACCCGAAGGATACCTACCGTCTCACCGGCAAGATGCGCGATCGATGGGGCGATGGTTTTCCGGTGGCGGTGAGTTCGGCGCTTATCGAGAGAGGTCGCCAGCGCTACACCATCAGTTGTGCCCCCTGCCATGGCATGACGGGGAGCGGCAACGGGATTGTCACCGAGTATGCCCTCAAGGGGATTGTGGCGAACTACCACACGGACCGCCTGCGCAAGATGTCCGACGGGCAGATCTTTTTTACCATCGCGAACGGCAAGGGGCTGATGCTCGGCTACCCGCAGATTGCGGTGGAGGACCGCTGGGCGATCGTCGCCTGGGTGAGGACCCTCCAACTCAGCCAGGGGATCCCGCTCGCGGACCTGACCGAGGCCGAACGCGCGAAACTCGCCAAGCCCTGACCCGCGCGGCGCTTTCCTTCCTTCGACAACCGACACTTCTTCGTCATGAACTTCCCTCGAACTTCGAACTTTGAACTTCGAACTTCTCCCTTCCTTTCATGAGTTCCCCGTCTCCCGTCTCCCCTCAGAAGCCGGACTTCAACCGGTTCGGTTCCCTGCCGAGCGGGTTGCTGGCGATCGGTGTCCTAGGTGCGGCGGCTTGCCTTTTTGGGGCCGCGCAGGACCCGAAGCGCGCGGCTTTCGCCTGGCACTTTGCGTTCATCTACGGTTTTACGCTTTGCGCGGGGTCGCTCTTTTGGACCCTCCTCCATCATGCGACCAACTCGGGCTGGTCGGTGCTGCCCCGAAGGCTGGCGGAGACGATGGCCTCGCTTTTCCTGGTCCCGGCGCTGGCCTTCATCCCGGTGGCGCTCGCGGGTCCGCGGCTCTTCTCATGGATGGGAATCTCTGCCTCGGAGGACCTGCTCCTGCACCAGAAGGCGGCCTACCTCAATCCGCCGTTCTTCTACGGGCGAGCGGTCTTCTACTTTGCGGTCCTCGTGTTCTTCGGGGCCGTGCTCCGCCGCCTCTCGGTGCGGCAGGACGAGACGGGCGCGCCGGGGTTGAGCCTTGCGATGCGGAAGCTTTCCTACGCGGGGATCCCGCTTTTCGCGATGTCGCTCACCTTCGGGGCGTTCGACTGGCTCATGGGGTTGGACTACCGGTGGTTCTCGACGATGTGGGGCGTCTACATCTTCGCGGGATCGGCGCTCTCCTCGATGGCCCTTCTCGTGGTGGCGACGCGCTGGTTACAGTCCAGGGGCTGGCTCAAGGAGGTGACGGTCGAGCACTACCACCTGATGGGGAAACTGCTCCTGGCCTTCACGATCTTCTGGGCCTACATCGCCTTCAGCCAGTACTTCCTCATCTGGTACGCGAACATGCCGGAAGAGACGCTCTTCTTCATCCGTCGGTCGACGGGAACCTGGAAATGGCTCAGTGCGCTGCTGGTCTTCGGGCACTTCCTCGCTCCCTTCGTCCTGCTCCTTCTCCAGTGGACGAAGAAGACAAGGAACGTCCTCACGGGGGTGGCGCTCTGGATCCTGCTCATGCATGCGGCGGACCTTTATTGGATCATCCTGCCCCAGTCGCAGTTCGGCGGTGGGCGGGCCGAGTACGACGCGCTGAAGGGCGTGCTTCCGGGCGTTCAGCTTCACTGGATGGACTTCGCGGCCTTCGCCGCGGTGGTGGGCCTCCTGCTCTACGCCTTCCTGCGCCGCCTCTCCACGGCCTCGCTCATCCCGATCCACGACCCCCGCCTCGCGGAATCGCTGGACTGCCATAATTAGCGGTGAGCGATGAGCAGTAAGCGGGGAGTGCGCGGGTTGCAGTTAGAGCCGGACGGATTGCTGGAGCTCGCCATGGACGGCGACACACGACCCTTCCTTAACGCGCTCACGGTGAGCGGGAAGACCGCCGCCGCTTAAGTCATGAAGGGTGCGCACATCTCCGTCCCCAGATCGCGTGCTTGTCCCGGGAGTTCAACCTATCAACCGAGCAAGTGCTGCAGCACCAGTTGGTCGAGATTCTGGTAGTCGCGTGCCGCGATGAGGCGTTGTGCCTTCGCCTCATTGAAGGTCTTGGTCTTCTCCAACAGGCGTAGGAAGGTATCCCTGCTGTTCACGAGGTGCTTCATCACATCAGGATCCTTCGTGGTGCGAAAAGGGTGAACGTCAAAGCAGACGCACCCGTGTTGGGCGTAGCCCCCGCGCATTAGGGCGCGCACCTGGTTGAACGCGGCACGAAGGTTGGTGCTTCCGAAGGGCCTGTCCTGGTCGAACTTCAGCCCGTTCTGGTCGTTGAGGTGGACGGACCAGAGCTTGCCGAAGCCCATTGCGAATTCCATTTCCTCGGAAGGGTCGAGCCCCGCGAGGATTGCATGGGCGCTCTCGACAACGCAGCCGACGCGCTGCGGGTCGCGGGTGAGGCCCGCGAGGGCAATCGCGTGGCCGACGGTGGGGAGGTAGGCGTGGTCCATTGGCTCGTTCGGCTTCGGCTCAATGGCAAAGCGTGCCGTGGAGTCGTACGCGAGCATCCGGTCCAGCGCCTCGACAAGGAGGTCCATGGAGCGACGGAAATCCTTGGACTCGCGGAGGTAGGTGCCTTCGCGGGCGAGCCAGAGGACGATCAGTTTCGTGCCGAGGGCGTTTGCGATGTCAATTGTGCGCAAGGATCGCTCGATCGCATAGCGGCGGGCCTTCGGGTCGTTGCTGGTGTAGGCGCCGTCAATGGTCATCGGGCTGAACCAGAGGCGCGGGGCGACCATCTCGGCAGCGATCCCCGCGTCGTCGAGACGGCGCTTGAGGGCACGGGTCTCGCGATCGAGTTGGGCGGCACTCTTTCGGTCCACGTCGGGCACGGCATCATCGTCGTGAAACATCATTGCCTCGAAGCCGAGGTTTCGCATCTGGTCGAGTTTCCAGGAGAAGTTTCGGAGCCGGCGGACGGGTGGACCGTAGGGATCGGCGCCCTCGCCGATGTTCCAAGGACCGAAGCAGAACTTGTAGCTGGATTTCATGGTGGGGTGGGGGGGTGAGATCGTGGTTGCCGCCGGGTTCTCATGGCTTCCGGGGGCTCAAGCGAAACAGTAGCGGGCGACCACCGCTTCGTCCACCTCGACGCCGAGGCCGGGGCCGATCTGGACTGGGATGTCGTCTCCGGTTTTTCGACATGGATGGGAGGGGGGGTTAGTTCGGTTCTCGCCGCTTCATGCGCCCGCGCCGCGGAACTTGCTCAAGGGTTCCTCAGAGCAACACTTCCTCCCCTGTAGACGGGGTCGCCGAACCCGTTCCGAACCGCGGTCGCCGACCGCGACGACCGAACTCCGAATCGAGCGTGGAGGGACGGCACCTGTCCCGCGACCGCGGTGGTGTCGCCGTCCGTTCTTCCTTGTTCGTGGCCGCCGATACAGCGGCCCTCCAGTGGGATCGCGAGGAGCAGGGGGGCAATATTTTTTGTCGCGCTCCCGGGCTTGAGCCTGCCCAATAAATGGAGCATAGAGGCGGCGTGTTCCCGAACGACGAGCAGCAAGCGGTGATCGAGGCGGTCCGCGAGTCGCTCCTCGTGCTCTCGCCCATGGGCACCGGCAAGACGCGCACCGCGGCCGCCGCCCTCGCGCGTGCGATCGCCGAAGGCATCGAGCCCGAGAGGATCCTGGGACTCACCTTCACGAACCGCGCCGCGGAAGCGATGCGCCGCGCGGTGGCGGAGGTCCTGCCCCAGGATAGCCACCGCGTGGGACTCTTCAATCTCCATGGCCTCTGCGCCCGCCTCCTTCGCGAAGAATGCGCCCTCGCGGGCCTTCCCCCCGACTTCGGCATCCTCGACGAGGATGAGTCCGCCGACCTCCTCTGGCAGTTTGTGTCCCGCCAGGACCGCGCCGTGAAGTACGCGGAAGAACGCCGCAAGGCGCTTGGCGAATACGAGAAGTTCGTGTTTCGCTTTCTTACCGGCGAGGAGAAGGGCCCGATGCCCGACGAGTTCCGCATGTATCGCGACGCGATGTACCGCGATGGGACGGTGGACTTTACCGGCCTCATCGCCCGCGCGTGGCGGGTCCTCCGCGGCGACGAGGCCGCGCGGGAGCGGTGGCAGGCCCGCTACGAGTGGATCCTCGTGGACGAAGCCCAGGACATCAACCTCGCCGAGTATCGCGTGATCTCCCTGCTCGGGGGTCGCTCCCGCTGCGTCAAGATGTTCGGCGACACCCACCAGACCATCTTTGAGTGGCGCTTTGCCCAGCCGCGCCAGGTGATCGAGACCTTTGAGGCGGAGTTCAAGCCGCGCCACCTCGCGTTGAAGACCAACTACCGCTGCTCCCCCGTCCTCGTCGAGGCCAGCAACGCCCTCCGACGCGCCCACATCCCGAGCCGCGAGCCCTTCCCCGCCGCCGGCCTCTCCGACCACGATGGCGCGATCGAGATGACCGAGTTTGACGACTCCGAGAACGAGACGCACGCCCTTGTGGCAAAGGTCGCCGCATGGAGGAAGGAGGGTGTACCTCTCGGCGAGATCGCCGTGCTCGCCCGAATAAACCGAACCCTCGCCGAAATCTCCACGGCGATGCGCACCGCCGGGATCCCCCACCTCGTCTTCGACGAGTTCGACTTCTTCCGCCGACAGGAGGTCAAGGACGTCACCGCCGTCCTCGAAAATCTCGCCTCTCCCTTCCGCCGCACCCCCGTGCTTCGCCTTCTCAAAGTCTACGGCGCCCCCGAGGGTGCCCTCGCGAAGCTCGAGCAGTCCCTCGCTGGCACCGGCCTCCACGTGAGCGAACTTGTCCGTGGCGCGCCCGGCGACCCGCTCCACCCACTCCTCGAGGCATGGAAAGAGGGTCGCGTGACCTGCATGGACACGGAGACGACCGGGCTCGACCCCGCCACGGCCGAGGTCATCCAGATTGCGCGGGTGGGTGCGAAGGGTGTCTTCTCCGCCTTCCTTCGCCCCACCGTCAAAGTGGGAGAGAGCATTCACACCCACGGGTTCACGGACGAGTTCCTGCGGGAGAAGGGCCGCGATGCGCGCGAGGTTTTCGTGGAGGCGCTCCGCTTCGCACCCGGCGCGGTTCTCCTCGGGCACAACGTCGCCTTCGACCTCCGCATGATCGCTCGCCACGCCGCACGCGTCGGCGTGGAGCCGTCGTTTCCCGCCTTCTTCGACACGATGCCGATTGCCGCCGCATGTCTCGACACGAAGACGCTCAAGGGTTTGCGCCTCGAGGCCGTGGCCGAGGCGCTCGGGGTGGAACTCCCTCGCGCCCACGACGCCGGGGTCGACGCTCGCACGACCCTCGAGGTACTCGGGCGCCTCATGCCCCAACTCATCGAGAAACAGCCCGCGCGGATGGAGGCGCTGGCCCACCTCCCCGCGGAACTCTCCCTCGCGATCCGAAAAACCAGCGCCCTTCTCAAGGCCGCGCGCGAGGCGGAGGCCGACACCGAGGGGGTGCGCGACCTCATCCTGAAAGTCTGGGCGCTCCTCAAGGAGAACCCGGGGAGCCGCGATTACCGCATCAATCCTGGGCGCGAGGCCAACGTGCGCGATCTCGCCGCGATCGCGGGTTTTCTCACGGAGCGCCGCGGAGGACAACTCTCCCTGTCCGCGTTCCTCGAACAGGTCGCCCTCAGCCGACGCGACATGCTCCTGGAGACCGACCCCGAGCGCGTGCGGCTCCTCACCGCCCACGCCGCGAAGGGGCTCGAGTTCGAGGCGGTGGCGATCCCGCGCCTCGTGAAGCCCTACCCCGATTACTCCGACGAGGAGGCGCGCGTCTTCTACGTGATGCTCACCCGCGCCCGCAAGCGCCTCTGGCTCTCCTGGCCCCGCCGCATCGTCACCCCGTGGGGCCGCGAGATTGTCGTGGACCGCCTGAAATATCTCGTCGCCATCGAACCCTTCGCGCGCAAAACGTAGACGGCGCGGAGGCCTTGGTGTGGAGACAAACGGACGGCAACCGAAGCGCTTGCCCTGCTATTGGGACGACCCCATCGGAACTGTAGGGCAAGCGCACCGCTTGCCTCCCCTCGCCCAATCTGCTTCAAGGGGAGTGTCGAGCAGGAAGACGCTGGCAGCACCCACCCAAAGGGGCCAACCGTGACACCTTGAAAACTAAGGGTTGAGTCGTGTGCCTCGCACTCTGCATCGCGGCGGACCGGCCACTGCCCCTTGTTCCGTGGGACAAGAATGTTCCCGCCACCCTCTCCAGCCGAGCCCCAGAGATGAACTCGCTCTCGGGCTGGAACTTACTGCCTCTTAAGCCAGTAGTTCGGGTGGCGATGGAGGTGCATCACAGCCAGGACAACAACTTCCCCGGGGTCATCCCGATAGAGCAAGCCGTACGGGAAGCGGTGGACGAGCCGCCTGCGGACGCCCGCACGCAAGACCGGCCAGCGTCGGGGATCCTCGGCAAGGTTTGCGGCTGCCGACTCGATGGCATCCATGAAATCCTGTCCCAGTCCTGGCTCCTGGGATGCGTAGTACTGCGCCGCTTCCAGCATTTCCTGTTCGGCAGGAAGCAGGAAGCGGACCGTCTTCATCCGAGTGCGGCTCGGGCGTCCCGGAGTACCTCCCGTGCGGCGCGGGCAGGAATCGCGCCCTTCTTGTACTCGCGATAGCGACGCTCGGCCTCTTGGACCCAGAGACGCTCGGTTTCCTCCCGGTCGCTCGGTTTCATGGCGACATCAAGGCTGGAGAGGATCTGTTCGGCCAGAGCCGCACGCTCCTTCAACGGAAGCTTGAGGGCCATCTTCTCGCAAAGTTTTAGGTCAGAGGCCATGCCAGATCACGGGTGATTTTCGGACCCTAGACGATCACAGGGGACTGCGCAAGGTCGTGAGAAGTCGTGCCATCCCTCATGCCAGACACCCTACGCGAGGTGATGGAGCCATGGTCATCCAAACCGTTCCGGGGAGAATCCCGCGAGGTCCGGGGCGATCCACTCCGCCCCCGCGTCGCGCAGGGCGGATTCCGGATAAGAGGTGGTGAGCCCCAGGACGCGCGCGCCGGCAGCCTTGCCGGCGCGGACCCCGCTCACCGCGTCCTCGACGACCACACAGGCCGACGCGGGCAGACCGATCCGCTCCGCCGCTACGAGAAAGATCTGTGGGTCGGGCTTCTTTCGCTCGACCTCGCTCCCCGTCACGCAGGCGTCGAAGGTCGAGGGCGGGATCTCGATCTCGCGGAGGTTGCCGTCGAGCTTCACGCGGTCCGCGCTCGTCGCCACGGCGAGTTTCCAGCCCCGTACGCGACAGGCGGCGATGAACTCCCGCGCCCCCGGCAGCGGCCCGAGCCGCCCGCGGATGATTTCGAGGTAGATCGCGTAGGTGCGCGCCTTGTCGCGTTCGAGGTCGAGACGAACCCCGTGTTTCTCCGCCACGCCCCCGAGATAGCGGTTCTCACCTGTCCCGACGAATGGCAGGAAGTCGGCGGGTTGGACCTCGACGCGATGGGTCTCGCGGAACATCCGGCAGGCCGCCTCGCAGATGAACGGCTCCGAGTCGCAGAGGACGCCGTCCATGTCGAAGATCACTCCGCGAATGATACGCATGCCCGAAGCCATAGCGGATTTCCTAGCCTCCACGAACAGGGTTGTCGAGGGATCCGCGGAGTGGCTCAGTAGAAATGGGAGCGCGGGTGCGGCGCCGCGTTGGTCCCTCCCCCAACCTCATCGATGGGTGCCCCTGCCTGCGAGGCAACGGGGTTCTTCGGGCGGGGTGGGGAAAAGAAGAAGTCGATGAGAACCACGATCAGGACCAGGGCCACCCCCGCACAGGCCACGGTCAGGGCTTTGGGAGGCCTCGTGTTCAGTGATGTTTTGCGAACTCTGCGAACGCGTGGCTCCATGAAGAGTTTGATGGACGATGTCGTCGTGGTCCCCAGAACTGCAATTTTGCTAGCATGTAACGGCACGAATTGCCACCCACTTTCGCGGCTTCTGCCCTGCGAGAAGGGTTCCTACCGCTTCCCTTAAAACACGAATAACCGAGAAAAATGGAAAAGAACATTGACGAGTGCCCCGCCTGCCACTAACTTTCCCAGCCTTTTCCAATGAAGACCTCCTTTGCCAACAAGGAAAGCGCCAAGCCGCGCTGGTTCCTCGTCGACGCCGATGGCGTCATCCTCGGTCACCTCGCCGCCGCCGTCGCTAACATCGTTCGCGGCAAGAACAAGCCCGATTTCACTCCCCATGCCGATGCCGGCGACTTCGTCGTCGTGATCAATGCCAGCAAGGTCCGTCTCACCGGCAAGAAGGAAACCCTGAAGTCCTACTCGACCTTCTCCGCCTTCGTCGGCGGACAGAAGAACGAAACGGTGGACAAGGTCCGTGCCCGCCACCCCGAACTCATCGTCGAGCGAGCCGTGAAGGGGATGGTACCCCATACCCGACTCGGTCGCGTCCAACTCCGCAAGGTGAAGGTCTACGGCGGCGCCGACCACCCCCACCAGGCCCAGCAACTCGAGTCCCTCAAGATCGCGTAACCCGCGAACCCCCGCCATGTCCGAAGAACAGCCCAAGTCCTCCGCCCCGCAGGCCGCCGTCAGCCGCTTCCAGGCCACCGGCCGCCGCAAGACCTCTGTCGCGCGTACCCGCCTCTTCCCGGGTTCTGGCGAGGCGAAGATCAATGGCCGCCCGATCGCGCAGTATTTTCCGACCGAGGATCTCCAGAATCACGCGCTGGAATCCATCCGATCGGTCAGCCTCCAAAAGCAGTTCAACATCGAGATTACGGCGAAGGGGGGCGGCCTCAACAGCCAGGCCGGTGCCGTCCGCCACAGTATTGCGCGCGCCCTCCTGCAGGTCGACCCCAACCTCCGCGCCGCCCTCAAGAAATCCGGCTACCTCACGCGCGATCCTCGCATGAGGGAGCGCAAGAAGCCGGGCCAGCCGGGCGCCCGCCGGCGCTTCCAGTTCAGCAAGCGTTGATCCCCCGTCCCGTCCGCGCGGCGACGCCCGCGCCCGCCGCGCCCAGGGACCTTCCCCGACGCGACGAATCATGATCCGCGCAGCCATCATCGGTGCCAGCGGTTACTCCGGCGAGGAACTCGTCCGTCTCCTCCTTCGCCACCCCGGGATCACCTTGGTCGCGGTCACCTCCCGCCAGAAGGCCGGCTCCCCCCTCGCGCAGGTTTTCCCCCGCTTCGCAGGCTACCCCGTGGCGCGCAAGCTCACCTTCATCGCACCCGACACCGCCCGTGTCCTCGCCGCGCTCGGCCCGAAGAAAGATCGCGCGGTCGCCTTCCTTGCCCTGCCCCACGGCGTCGCCGCCGAGTGGGCGATCCCCCTCGTGAAGGCGGGGGTGCGCGTGATCGACCTCAGCGCCGACTTCCGCCTCCGGTCAGCCGCCGTTTACAAGGAGTTCTACGGACACGATCATCCCGCTCCCTCCCTTTTGAAGAAGGCGGTCTACGGTCTCCCCGAAACGCGCGCCGCCGAGGTGCGCCGTGCCCGCCTTGTGGCCAGCCCCGGCTGCTACCCCACCAGCATCCTCCTTCCGCTCATCCCGCTCATGAAGGACGGGCTCCTGAAGCCCGACGGCCTCGTCGTCAACAGCTTCAGCGGCGTGAGCGGTGCCGGCCGAAAAGCTGAGGAGGCATTCCTCTTTTGCGAGTGCAACGAGTCGGTCCGCGCCTACGGCGTGCCGAAGCACCGCCACCTCTCCGAGATCGAACAGGAACTCTCCCTCGCCGCACGGCGCAGGGTCGTCCTCCAGTTCATCCCCCACCTTGTGCCGGTTAACCGCGGCATTCTCAGTTCGATCTCCGCCCTCCCCGCAAAACCCGTCGCGAAGATCGCCTCGCTCATCGAGGCCGCCTGGGCCCGCGCCTACGCGCGCTGCCCGTTTGTCCGCCGCCTCGGTGCAAGCGCGCTCCCCGACACCAAAAACGTCGTCGGCACCAACTTCATCGAGATTGCCTGCCGCGCCGACCCCCGCACGGGTCGCGTGCTCCTCGTCTCCGCCGAGGACAACCTTACCAAGGGCGCCGCCGGTCAGGCCATCCAGTCCATGAACCTCATGTTCGGACTCCCTGAAACCGAGGGGCTCCTGTGAAGCGCCGCGCCTTTCGCATGATCGAGGGCGGGGTCTGCGCCGCCAACGGTTTCCGCGCCGCCGGCGTCGCCGCTGGCATCAAGCGCTCCGGCAAATCCGATCTCGCCCTGGTCGTCTCCGATCTCCCCTGCGCCTGGGCCGGCACCTTCGCCACGAACGCCGTGAAGGCCGCCCCGGTCCTCCACGACCTCGCCCTTCCCCGCTCCCGCCCCGTGTCTGGATTTGTCGTCAACAGCGGCAACGCCAACGCCTGCACCGGCGCCCGCGGCCTTCGCGACGCCGCGAAGATGGGCGTCCTCGCGCAAAAACTCGCAGGGACCTTCCCCGCTCCCTTCCTCGTCGCCTCGACGGGCCGCATCGGCGGCCTTCTCCCCATGGCAAAGATCGCCACCGGCCTCCGCGCCGCCGCGGCCCGCCTTTCCCGCGACGACGTCGCCTGCGCCCGGGCGATCATGACCACCGACACCTTCCCGAAGCGCTGCGCCGCCGAGATTCGCATCGGCGGCCGTGCGATCCGCGTCGGGGGAATGGCGAAGGGGGCCGGGATGATCTGCCCCGGCATGAGCCGCACGGGCCGCCGCCCCGCCCTCCACGCCACCATGCTCTGCTTCCTGACCACTGACGCCGTTGTCGCTCCGCCCCTCCTCCAGCGCTGCCTCGATCGGGCCGTCGCCCGCTCCTTCAACCGCATCAGCGTGGACGGCGACATGAGCACCAACGACACGGTGGCGTTGCTCGCGAACGGCGCCTCTGGCACTCCCGCGCTGCGGGCTGGCACCCGCGCGCTCGCCGATTTCCAGGAGGCCCTCGACGAGGTGGCGCTCCGCCTCGCCCTGATGATCGTGAAGGACGGCGAGGGGATCTCCAAGGTCGTCACCCTCATCGTGGAGGGCGCCGCCTCCTTCTCGGACGCCGAGCGTGCCGCCCGAGCCATCGGGAACTCGATCCTCGCGAAGTGTTCCTGGTGTGGCGAAGACCCGAACTGGGGGCGTCTTTTCGACGCTGCCGGCTACTCCGGCGCCCGTGTCAACCCCGCGAACCTCTCCGTGCGCTACGACGACATCCCGCTCGTCCTCCGAAGCCGCGTGGTGTCCGCGAACGACCGCCGTGTCCGCGCCATCCTCAAAAAGCCCTCTTTTACCCTCCGCTGCGGCCTCGGTGCCGGGCGCTTTTCGTCAATTTTTTACACAACGGACTTGACTGAGAAATACGTGGAACTCAACAAAGGAGAGTAAGCAAACCCCCGCGCCTCTCCCACCCCAATAAAATGGACCCCCTGCACACCAAAGCCCAAACCATCGCCGAAATCTTGCCCCACCTTCGCGCTGTGGTGGGCAACCTCCTCGTGCTCAAGTACGGAGGCAGCGTCATCGAGGAATCGGTCTATGCCGACAGCATCCTCCACGACGTGGCCTTCCTGCGGCACGCGGGCATGAGCGTCGTGATCGTCCACGGCGGCGGCAAGGCGATCTCCAACAAGATGCGTGAGCAGGGAATCACGCCAAAATTCGTCAGCGGCCTCCGCTACACCGACAAGAAGACGATCTCGATCGTCGAGTCGGTCCTCACTCACGCGATCAATCCGCCCATCGTGGAGGGTCTCCGTGCCAAGGGGGTCAAGGCCGAAGGCGTTCCCGGAAAGAAGATTCTCGTTGCGAAGAAGATGACCGCTTCCTCCCCCGAGGGCGGCGCCAAGGTTGACCTGGGCTTCGTCGGAGAGATCACCCGCGTGGCTGCCGCGAAACTCCAGGCCCTCCTCAAGAAGGGAATCGTCCCCGTGATCACCCCCGTGGCCACCGGCCCGGGCGGCGTTTCCCTCAACATCAACGCCGATCTCGCTGCCGCACGCATCGCCGCGGAACTGCGCGCGACCCACCTCGTCTTCCTCAGCGATGTCAACGGCATCCTCGAGGATCCCCAGCACCCCGACTCCACCCTCGCCAAGGTCTCGCAAACCGACCTCGCCGGCCTCTGCAACACCGGCGTGATCACCGGGGGCATGCTCCCGAAGGTCAACTCCTCCCTTGAAGCGCTGAAGAAGGGCGTCCGCCGCGTCAAGTTCCTCAACGGCCAACTCGCCCACTGCCTTCTCGCCGATTTCTTCCTCGAGCCGAAGGCGGGCACCGAGATCGTCCTCTGAGAAACCTCGCGGTTTCTCTGCCATGACCACTGCCGAGATCGTCGCTGCCCACGGGCGTTTCGTCATCCCCACCTACGGGCGCTTC
This sequence comes from uncultured Verrucomicrobiota bacterium, assembly GCA_964653025.1. Taxonomy (GTDB): domain Bacteria; phylum Verrucomicrobiota; class Verrucomicrobiia; order JABWAM01; family JABWAM01; genus JABWAM01. The sequence continues at coordinate 2,468 of CAZZBZ010000071.1, read as the reverse complement.
CCGATCGCGTTCGTTCGAGGGCGAGGCGCGCGCCTCTGGGACGCCGAGGGCCGCGAATATCTCGACTTCGGGACCGGTATCGCCGTCTGCTCCCTCGGTCACGCCCACCCCTCCGTCACCGAGGCCCTCGCCCGCCAGGCCGCCACCCTCGTCCACGTCTCCAACCTCTACCACACCGAGCCGCAGGCGCGGATCGCGGAACGGATCGCCTCCCTCCTCGGGGGTGGGCGCTGCTTCTTTGGCAATAGCGGCGCCGAGGCGAATGAGGCCCTCTACAAGCTCGCGCGCAAGTTCGGCCACGACACCGGCCGCCACGAGATCCTCACCGCCGTCAACTCCTTCCACGGGCGCACCCTCGCCGGCATCTCCGCCACCGGTCAGGAGAAGGTGAAGAAGGGTTTTGAGCCGATGGTCGAGGGCTTCCGCCACGTCCCCTTCAACGACCTGCGCGCGATGGAGGCCGCCGTCTCCCCGAAGACCATCGCGATCCTCGTCGAGGGCGTGCAGGGCGAGAGCGGCATCCACGCCGCCACTCCGGAATACCTTCTCGGCCTCCGTGAGCTCTGTGACCGACGGGGCCTCCTCCTGCTCGTGGACGCCATCCAGTGTGGCATGTTTCGCACCGGACGCTTCCAGAGCTGGCAACGCATCCTCGAGGGTTCGAAAGATCCCCGCGCCGCGACCTTCCTCCCGGACGCCATCTCGATGGCCAAGGGGATCGCCAACGGCGTCCCGATGGGTGCCGCCTGGGTCCGCACGCCCCACGACGCCATCCTCGGGCCCGGTACCCACGGCTCCACCTTCGGCGGCACCCCGCTCGCCTGTGCTGCCGCACTCGCCGTCTTTGACACCATTGCAAAGGAGAAGCTGGAGGAGAACGCGCGTCGCATGGGCCAGCATCTCCTCGATCGCTTAGGGAAACTCGCTTCCCCGCACATCGCCGCCGTCCGCGGCCTCGGCCTGATGGTTGGCATTGAACTCAAGCCCGGCATCTCGGTCCTCACCGCCGAGGGTAAGCTCCCCTCCGTCCTCTTCACCGCGAAGCTTCACGACCTCGGCCTCCTCGTCGTGCCCGCCGGACCCCAGACCCTCCGCTTTCTTCCGCCGCTGAATGTGACCGCCGCCGAATGCGACGAGGCGGTCGAAAAACTCGCGCACGCCCTCGCCGCACTCTGAGTAGGCATAGCTCGGGTTCGTGGTTCAGGGGCCTGTCTGCCACATGGGGGGGGCACGCTTCGTCGTGCCCTCGGCTGTCTGTGGAAGTTTTGTACGAGGTGCGAGGCCAGTCCTTGCGCGTTTCACCGGCGGCGTGCGCTCATTCCTCGTTGGAGTTTCTCAGTCCATCCGGTTTCCTGAGAACCTCCTTTTCCTCCGAAGCGAGGCGGCGCTCGACTTTCTTCACATCCTCGGCGACGGGCAGCGTCTCGGGGCGAATGCCGCGTTCGAGCAGGGTCTTTCGGACGGCCTGGTTATTGGTAATGTGCTCGCTGGAAACGGCGGACTCGCTTGTCATCGCATGCTGGCGGGCGTTGAAAATGGTGATTTCGGCGGCAAAATCCTTGGCCTTGAGAATGATGGTTGGCGCAAAGTCCGCCAGCGGGCGGTGGTCCGGCACTTTCCACTGCGCCTTCATGGCCTGGGTGGTTTTGTCGAAGAGCGCCTGATCGCCCTTGCTGCGGATGAGGGCGAAGTTCTCGTTGCCGCCGGTCTGCTCGAAGATGACCTCGGAAAGTTCCTTTTCCGTGGTGCTGAGCTTCTTCCGGGCAGACACGCGTTCGGCTTCCAGCAACCGCTGTTCAATCAGTTCCGCCCGTCGGGTCTGAACGGCGAAGTAGGTCTGGGCAAAGGCAATCTCCGGCTTCTTCGGATCACCGTTCTGGGCGATGAGGTAGCAGGCGTAACGGGTGAGCATGAGGTCGGGAACTTCCTTCTCTGCACTTTTTGGCATTTGGATCGTTTTGTTGACCTCAACAAAATGATCGGGAATGGCGTGCCCGGAGACTTCGCAGGCGGTTTTTGCTTTGGTAATGACAGCCGTAAAGTTTCTCCATTCCGTGTAGCCCAAGAGATGCTGGATGTCGCGGGCCAGCCAATATTCGATGCCGCCCTCGGTCTGCTGGGCGTGAGCCTCAAAGGTGGTCGTGAGGGTTTGGACGATTTCGGTTTTCATGCTTTGAAAAAGAGGGATCCTTGGGACATGGGGAGCAGACATCTCTCCCGGCTCGCACGCAAGAGTCCGTAGCCGAGCATCCCTGTCGAGCCAAGCCCGAAGCGAAGGCGACGATTCCCGAGCGGAGAGGAAGAAGGAAGGACGGAATTCTGACAGGATTTATAGGATTTTACAGGATTCGTGAGACCATGAGGCGTTTGCCAAAAGCGCGCACGCGCTTTCCGTCAAACGCCTCGGTTTCTCCACGGGCAGATCCCTCTTCAATCCCGGTAATCCTGTAAATCCTGTCAAAAAATCC